>CAYFMN010000091.1:0-1640 GCA_964344185.1 uncultured Nitrospinota bacterium | reverse complement strand
CTTCAAAAAGAAAACTTTACTAACTGTTGCACTTAAGACTTGAATCCGCCACATAAAATAGAAAGAAAATTTTATTTTAAATATTCGGTATTATAAATCTGAATTTTTAAGTAATTTGGAAAGAGCATTTTGAGCAAACTGGTTGCCAGGATCAAGTCGTAAATATCTGCTTAACATGTATTCAGCCTCCTTTTTATTTCCTAGTTCATAATGAGAGAGGCCTATAATCAATAACGCTTGCAAATCGTTCTTATTCAATTCAAGAACCTTAAAAGCAGAACTTATAGCTTCTTCATACTTTTTTTGCTCAAATTTTAAAGAAACCAGAAGCGATTTAAATCTTAAATCATCAGATCTATTTACTAAACCTTGTTTAAGATAGTGTTCCGCTTTTTCATAATTCTCCATCTTGTAATGAATTAAAAAGTTTAAATAAATTCCCTGCGCCCACCACCACCCTTTAAGCTTTTCCAACTTATTAGCAAATATTAAAGCCGTTTCAAGATCTCCACTTTTATAATTTTCCCATCCTTCTTTATAAAGCCTAGTAAAATCATAAGCATATTTATACCGTTTCTGCTCTATATAATGCCCTTCAAAAGATTTTTCGAAATATTCAAGCGCAGAAGAAAACTCGTTCAGTTTAAAAAGAATGGTTCCTAAAAGGTAATACGCCTCAAAATCCTCTGAGCTTTTTTTAATATATTTGATTAAGTTTTTCTTCGCGGAGTCGTAATCTCCTGTCATCCCGTAAAATAACCCACGGAATTTATAAGACCGCTTATCGGTTTTTATGAATTCTTCTATCCGATTGTTTGCCTGTTTTATCCACTCTGTTATTTTTGAATCAAAAGGGTTGATCAATTCCCATGATTCTTGAAATGAGATTAAATTGTTTTGAGCCAAAAAATTATATGCGTTTATAGCGGCTAAACGATGTCCTGAAGGAGACAGATGGTTATTATCGTAAAAATACAAAGGTATATCGATGTTGAGCGATTGAAATTTCTTGAAAATTGTAGTCGGGTTTAAATAGAAATAATTTTTTAAATCTGAATTCAATTTTCTTGTTTTAAGCGGATCGATAACGTTTGAAACTACTTGCCAAGCCGGCATATCTACAACCATTAATTTACCGTTTAAAGCCTTTAAGAATTGGGAAATTTTTGTTTGAGAAGCAGAGTGAAGAACGATATTTGCCTTAGCTTCATACACGCTACGGCTATATTCGTTCGCGAAATAAATAATACTATGGCCATCAGGGTCGATTGAAAACTCGTTTGAATTAAGGGAAATAACGCTTTCTTTTGTTAGATCAATATTATTAGTTTCTAAAAAATATCCTAGCTCTTGTTCTTCAAATTCTTCTGAAGCCTTGCTCTGCCATAATTTGTTTACTTTAGATCTCACTTGATGAAGCGCTTGAGAGTATTTAGAGATCTCTAAATAAAAAGGTAATCTTCGAACCCATTCCCAAATATTAACAATCAAACTATCTGTTTGAGGGCGTATTTTTAATTCTTTAAGGTCAATTCTAATCTTACCGTTCGGGAGTTTTTCTTTTTTAATTTTATTAACCTGGATCAACTGGCGGATTCAAGTTGTAAGTGCAACTTTGGTTTCGAATTAAGAGGCAAGCT
>CAYFMN010000090.1:0-1807 GCA_964344185.1 uncultured Nitrospinota bacterium | reverse complement strand
AGCTTGCCTCTTAATTCGAAACCAAAGTTGCACTTACAACTTGAATCCGCCAGTTACTAATTACGATTTTATTACAGGAAGCACCAACTTTGATTATTTTACTTTTACAAATACGACAGCTTACACCTACTATCGGATAAATTGGACAGATAGTGATAATGGGAATGGGCTTCCTACTTGGCATGAAACTATTATGTTTGAACAGTATGTTATACAGCCCGAATAAATACGCTTAATTGATTGACAACGCCCTTTGGTTCTCTAACCAAAGGGCGTTTTTATTTTATAGAAATAGGGGGAAATGGGGTCGAAACTCCTAGCAGATTTGAATATGGAAAGCGAATTTTTGGAAGAGAAATTATTTTTTTTGATTTTTTTATATTTTCTAATTGTGTCGATAACTCAATTGATTGTTTCGAATAATTATCAATTTGGAATCCTTTATTTAATAATTGGTCCATTAAATACAAGTAATTTTTATCTCCAGTTTTAGCAAAGTGATTAAATATAATTAATGCGGGAACAAATTAAAATGGGCTGTATATGTGACCGCTGGCTTTCATTAAATCTTCTTTAAACCAAAATTTTAATTTGTACCCATTTCGGTGAAGATAATAATAACGTAATGAAGGTAATTGGTTTTCCGATAATCTGGGAGCCATTCCTGACTTATCATGTTCGACGGGACGAGTTGTTTTTACTTCAGCTTTTTCTGGAACTTTAGTAGGAGTTTCAAGTAAGTTAACAGCTTTTAAAAATTCGTTTAAAGAGTTTTCAAAAGAATGGTTTACTTGAATTGTTCCAAGGTTAAAATGAGCGCGCTCTTGGTTGATTCCATATTTTATGAACTTATTGTAATAATGCTTTGCGATATCATAGTTTCCCGATTTTTGAAACATATATCCTTTTATGAAAGACCAGAAGGGAGTCGTAAAAAAGCGATCATTTTTGATATCAAGTGGATTGGGTAAATTCAAGCTTCCTTTATATAAATAAACGTTAGTTTTTTGCAAAGTTAACTTTGGTTTAAATTCATTGGGGAAATAAAAAGGATAAAAATCAGGATTGGATAAGGGTTGACCTAAAATTAACCAAATATTTACTTCACCTTTGCGCTTAACTAAAAGTTCCATCCTGTATTCTTCGAAAAATTCTCTAAAATACTTTGGGAGACTTATTAACGTTAAAGCGTCGCCTACCTCGTTTCTCATTTCGGTTAACATCGTAACGTTTAAAATAACGTCATTTTTTTTAATATTTTTTAGCAAGTAGTCTCGGGCTGATGGGTAACCTGCAGATTGGAACATTTCGTCTAGAAACTTCTCGTTCCAAATAGGTTTTGGAAAACCTAATATCCATGAAAATAAAATAAAAGCGGAGAAGTAAACGAAGGCTTCTTCTGTCGGTTTGTATAATTTAAATTTTCCAATAGACACAACCAACCAAACAAAACCCGTAGCCACGCAAATCAAATAAAAGGGCAGAATAAATACTAAAAACCTTCCATGCGTCATTCCAATTAACAGGCCTAGGATTAATAGAGGAGGAACAAATAGAGAAATTAAAATCCTGAATAAGGTTTGACGAGTTTGCGCAATACGGATCAGACCTGCAAAAAATAAGGCGCAATAGAACCAGTGAGCAAAAGGATGACCCATGATCCAGCCATGATTTTCAAAGTTCAACGTCACGAAAGTGTTTTTAAATAAGGTCGCCAAATTACTCAAAGGAGACCCTGCGTTAAATGCATATTCTTTAGTCGCAATGGGCAATAAAGCTTTGTCTACAAACTCTCCCTTCGTCAAAA
>CAYFMN010000089.1:0-2388 GCA_964344185.1 uncultured Nitrospinota bacterium | reverse complement strand
ATGTGTTAAGCACGCCGCCAGCGTTCGTTCTGAGCCAGGATCAAACTCTCCAGTTTAAAATCTGAAAAATCGATTCTAGCTTCTTGCTAGCAATTGTTTTGAACCCGCAAAATATCTTTAACGCTCAAATTTCAAAGAACAAATCCGGCAATTATATTGCCGTCTTAATAAACCCAAAACTCTTTAGTTTTGAACTTATTAGGATTAATTAAAACCGCAATTTTCCTACACGGTTTTAACGAATTACTTCCGAATCGTTAATTACGGAGGAATAAGCATCCTAACAAAAACCTAATTACCTGTCAAGACGCATAGGGAACTTCGAAAGGTGGGCCAATCGAATAAAAACTTCCTTACTGCGTATCTCAAATTTGAAAAAACCGACCAAAGATAGCCAGTCAAATACTTATCGAACAAAGCCGTGCGGCTCTTAAGTTCAATTTGAGATGGGTTGATAATAAAGCTTTTTTAAATTTTTGCAAGTTTTTTTTATAAAAAAAATGATCTAGTTGTTTTTTCTAGGAAAAATTTTGATTTTAAACGCTTTCAGTTTCTTTTTCAGTTTCTAGTTGTTTCAAGGTGTATAAATAATGATACAGTCCCTTCTTCTCCAAAAGCTTGGAATGGGTTCCCGTTTCGACAACTTTTCCCTCGTCCATCACAACAATATTGTCTGCGTTATGGATTGTTGACAACCTATGAGCGATGACAAAGCTGGTTCTATTTTTCATCAATCTTTCCAAAGCTTCCTGAATCAGAGCTTCAGATTCGTTATCCAAGGCCGAAGTGGCTTCATCTAAAATTAATATGTTAGGGTTTTTTAGAATAGCTCGCGCTATGGCAATCCTTTGTCGTTGTCCCGCTGAAAGCTTTATGCCTTTTTCGCCAACGATGGTTTGATACCCCTCGGGACAGGCCACAATGAATTCGTGAGCATTTGCCGCTTTAGCCGCTTTTTCTATTTCCTCTTGCGTCGCTCCAGGTTTAGCGTATCGGATATTATCGTCAATCCGGCCTCCGAATAATAACGTTTCCTGTGGGACCATTCCGATTTGGTCCCTATAAGAGGCCAATTGGACGGTTTGGGAATCGATTCCGTCTATCAATATTTTCCCGGATTGAGGTTTGTGAAATCTTTGTAGGATATTTGCCAGCGTTGATTTTCCCGCTCCACTGGGACCAACCAACGCCGTCATCGATCCAGGTTTGGCGCTAAAAGAGATTCCTTTTAAGACTTCGCGATCCTTTCTATATTGAAAATGTAAATCGATAATTTCAACTTTTCCTTTTATAGGAGGCATTTTGGGAGAATTAGGATCGTCTAATATCTCTTCTGAAGTGTCCAAAATGCCGAACACCTTTTCACTGGCTCCCAGGCCCTCTTGCAAACGCGTGAACATCCGCGCAAAACTTCCCATTGGCCCCGCAATAATGGTTGCGTATAGAATAAATGCGATTAACTCTCCAGGCGTTACCGCTCCCAATATAACTTCCCGTCCTCCATACCACAGGAGAACTAGCGAAGCTCCAAACGCGATAAAACCAATTCCCGGTCCGAAAAAACTCGAAATTAAAACGCGTTTTTTAGCGGAAATAAAGCTTTCTTCAACCGCTTCCGAAAAACGATCATATTCAAGTTTTTCTCTAACAAACGATTTCACCACTTGGATGCAGCTGATGTTTTCTTCTAATACTGTTGTGGAGACTGCAAGTTTATCTTGTATTTCTTTGGATAGTAATCGTAGTTTTTTTCCGAAAGTTCTTGCGAAGACAACCAAAACGGGAGCCAACGCCAAGATCATAAAGCTTAACTTCCAATTCATAATAACGACTATGACCACGCCTCCAACGAAACGTACAGATTGTTGTAATGCTGTTGCGGGAAGATCGACCACTACGCTTTCAATTTTTGCGACGTCGTTAGTTAACCTTGAAACAATTTCACCTGTTCTGTTTTTGATGTAGTAACTGATAGGCAATTTTTGGAGATGACTAAAAACAGTTTTTCGAAAATCGGAAACGATTCTTTTTTCGGTTCGATCAAATAAATAGTTGTTCAGGCTTGAGAAAATTAGTTGTGCCATTAACAAAATAGCGATATAGCCTGTATATTCGTTAAGCATATCTAAGTTTTTCTTGACCATTACAACATCCACCAATTGCTTAACTAGAATAGGAAGCGTTAAATTAGTTCCTGAAGCTATTAATAAGAATAGACTAGCGGTTAAAAGAACGGTTCTATGAGGCCCTAACAAACTGAATAAACGTTTCGCGTTTTTCATTTATAAAAATCCTGATAAGGAAACAAGTAATTAAGGGGAAGCTTTTTAGATTGGGCGGATTCAAGTTGTAAGTGCAACTTTGGTTTCGAATTAAGAGGCAAGCTGA
>CAYFMN010000088.1:0-2485 GCA_964344185.1 uncultured Nitrospinota bacterium | reverse complement strand
ATCGAATTATTACAAAATACAAAAAAAGAAGGAAACTTATATCAAGGAAGAACTACTTAACGAGCTAAACTTTTAACATTTTCAACTTAGATGGAATTAATTGATTAATTTAACGGCTAAGGCTTTTGGGCCGATAATTTTAGAATTGTAAATAAGATAAAAGCTAGAGTAAGGAAGCTTATAAAAATACTAATTTGGAAGGGTGTAGGATTGTATTCAAATCGAACCCTTTGTTTTCCCGGACCAACCACTATAGACCTAAATGCATAATTAGCGCGATAAATCTCCGTTTCTTTCCCATTAATGCTAGCTTCCCATCCGGGAAAATAAGCGTCGCTTAAAAAAAGTAATCGTTTCTTTTCGGTATTAACTTCTAAATTAATAGAGTTTGGACCATAATCTATAATCTTAACTAACTCAGTTGTATTTAAAGAATTAGCTTTATTATCACAAGTCAATCCCTCTGGAGACTTATTTAGAAGAACCTTTTCCTTCGGATTAAAATCATCGCTAGAAAAAATAACAGGATAGTAATCTTCATTTTCTACTATTTGGCAATTTTCGGCTAAGAAAGCTCTGGGAAAAACTTTATCGTTTTGATAAATCTTAATCGTATCTTTTTCTTGTAGATCGGTAAGCGATTCGGAAGAAATATCATCCGCTAAACCTCCAGGCTCAAGATGAACTAACCTCAATCCTTCCAAATCTAATTTTTCCGCTGAAACAATGTATTTTGCGTTGAATAAATTTAACAAATTTAATCTTTTCTTAATAGGCATCGTATTTAATATGCCTCGAATATTGTCAAAAAAATAAGGCCTCATAACAGTTTGGCCTTCCACATAATTAATACCGTAAGCCACCCCAGTGAGAGAACGAATAAACCTTGCTTGATCTTCATACGTCAAATTCTGACTTTTAACTTTTTTTCGATAGTAATCTTCTTTAGTTTCCTTAGTTACGTATGTCCTAAAAATACCCGGCTGCGAGGCAAGAAATTTCATATTTTGGCTAGGTTCGTCAACGTATTTGGAAGGAACTTTAAACGACAAACCATGGTTCCCAAAAAACAAATCGGCGCCCAAAACAAAAACAGGTAAATAAAAAATCCACGAATTAGATTTCTTCTTTGTTGAAAGAAAAAAGAAAAGACAAAATACAGAAGCAAACGCTAATAATCTCTGAATATTGCCAAGATTGATCCAAGGTTCGTTATAAAAAGGCGGAATAATTTTTAAAACTTCAAACCAGTTTATCAATGAAGGTTTGAAAAGCTCGATCAAACCAAAACAAATTATAAAACCCACTCCTAAATAAAGAATACTTATCACAGAAATTGTATTCTGTTCTTTTGTATAAATATCTTTTTTTAACTGATCAAACCCTATCCCCGCACAAATTGAAATAGCCAATATCGCAGGAAAAATAAATTTTACTGGATAGCGAAATGAATCAAATAGAGGAAGGTTATCTCTAAGAAATGGAAATAAAAAAGCGTTTTTCCCAAGCGCCAATAGAATTGAAATAACTACAATTGAAATTAAAGTCCATGACTTTTTTTTTAATCGCCTAAAAGAATATATAGAAAAAAGAAACGAAGGGAGTCCTATATAAAGAGTCTGCAGCCAATTTTGTTCAGAAAAATATGATTCTATATTGCCAAAATACCCGTAAAAATCTAAAGTAAAAAATAAAAATAAATCTCTTGGTTTTAAAGACCAAACATTTGCCTCATATTCTCCTAACCCATATCTACGAATAGACCAATGTGAAAGCTCAAGAGTCGGCGCAAGCTGAATTGCCGTAATCCCAGCTAAAACAATTCCAAACAAAGCTAGAAGTTTAAAACGATCCATCAAACCATTTTCAAAGTTTCCTTCAAATAACAAATTTGGGAAAAGCCCAATAATCGCCAGTAGAGGAAAAATTTGATAGCATGTTTCAATTCCACCAGAAAAAATCATTACAGCCGCGACTAAGCTAGACAATAAAATATACCGCTTATCTATTTTTAAAATTCCGGAAAAAAATAACAATAATAAAAGTGGAACCCAAACAACAGGCAATAGAGTCGACAAATACCGATGAACAGAAAACAAATAGCCAGAAAACATAAAAGAAAAAGCGGAAACAACGGCCCCCTCTCTACCGCATTGCCAGCTTCTCGCTAGCAGATACATAAAAAACCCAGCTAAACCATAATGGAGCACTATCGTAAAATTAAAAACAAAGTTAAACGAAAATAAAAAATAAAACCAACTAAACGGATAGAGGATGGCAGGTTGAACGGTGGCAAACAGCGGCATACCCATATTGGCATGAGGGTTCCACAAGGGGAAAGCCAAGCTTTGAGAAATCTGAATCCATAGTTTTCTTATGGGAATGAAAAAAAAAAGGTTATCCCCTCCTCCGATTATTAAATCAGGTCCTAAAGAATCCCAAAAATAAAAAATTGCGAGAAGAGTAAAAACGATTCCCGCCGCTA
>CAYFMN010000087.1:0-3110 GCA_964344185.1 uncultured Nitrospinota bacterium | reverse complement strand
CAACTAGGGTTTCAACTGCTTAACACAAACACAGGCGAAGTTGTTTCTTAGGAGGTGAACCTTTAGGTTCAGCGAAGGATCTCGCCTCGACTATAAATCATCCCGAGCAAACCAGAATGTCATTTCGAGCTTGTCGAGAAATCTCATACTTCAAAGAAGTATGTTCCCAACATTTCCGCCTCGCCCCAAAAAAATGTCATGCTGAGGCTCTCGAAGTATGACCACCCTTCACTAATCCCGCGAAAAAAATTATCCCCTTCCCCCCTTACCATTTCTTCAAAAATCTGTTAGAATTTTTGCATTCCAAAAACTTACTAAACGTGCCATGACTGAAGAAACAGAACCAGAAGAAAGAAGAATTCCGCCGGAATCTTGCAAAAACGATTTCCATGATCGCACCTTCTCTACTGAAGAGGAAATGGACTTTTCAAACTGTGTCTTCGAAGGATTTGCCGACTTTTCAAATTCTAAGTTCTATGGTCCTTATGACGTTGATTTTTCCAACGCCGTTTTTTTGAAAGGAGCTTCCTTTGAAAATGTTGAGTTTGGGAAAGAATGGCAACGATTCTTCGGAGGCCGAGAAATAACATTTATCCGTGACGATTCCCAAACTTCAACAACTTTTTATATCCAAGAAGTTACTAGAACAAAAGAAAAAATCAATCAAATTAATATCATTAAGAATTTTCGAAATACCGACGAGCTAACATCTCTAATTTATAAAAGCAGCTTTAACAAAATAGACTCGACCAATATTTTAAAGACGTTTGAAACTTTTCAAAAAAATCCAAAAAAAATTCTTTTTTCCCATTGCCGCTGTGGCGATATGGATGTATTAAATATTTCTAAAGATCAACAAGAAATCTTTTTTAAAAAGGAAAAAGAAGAGTTAAAAAACCTACCTAAGAAAAAATTCAACAAAGCTAAAGAGTCTTTAGAAAAACTCGAGAATCTTTATAAAGAACAGAAGTTATTAGATCTTAATAGTAAAGAGAGAACAAGAATTCAAAAGATCCTTTGCCGACATTTGGAGAGAGAAGAAATTCTTAACCGCGCAAATGGAAAGGGTAATGTAATCTTTGAAAATTCTTATTTTTTTAACCAACTTGAGGTAAATTTTGGCGAAGCTCTATTTTTTAACGAACATTTTTCTTTCAGCCACGCAATATTTCATAACCAGGGCCAGATCTTTTTTAATTCAATCCAATTCCTAAATAAAGGGGAAATTAAATTTGATTTAGCTGAATTCCATAATTTTGGTAATGTCAATTTTACATCATCTGAGTTTAAAAACGACAATGTAGTCAGCTTTAAATCATCAAAATTCTATAATTTGGAGGATGTAGGATTTTCAGGAGCTAAATTTCATAATCGAGGTATAGTCTGGTTTTCTGCTATCGAATTTCATAACTTACACTACGTCCATTTTATTGGAACAGAATTTCACAATCAGGACATAGTTAATTTTAACCATTCTAGATTCATAAACAAAACTGATGTCTCATTTAACTCAGCAATTTTCCATAACCTAAATTTCGTGTCTTTTCATTTTGCAGTATTCCAAAACCCAAGTGATGTTATATTTCGTTCAGCCAAATTCAGTAATCAGAGTTACGTTTCTTTTAATTCTGTAAGTTTTCAAAACAGAGATACGGTTGATTTTGAATCAACCGAATTCCACAATCAGGGAGATGTATCTTTTAAATATGCTCAATTCCATAACCAACAAGATGTTTCCTTCAAGTCGGCTTTTTTTAAGAGTACTGGTCCAGTTCAATTCCATCAAGTTATTTGGCTGAATTCTAAAAATCTAAACTTCGATAAATCTTCTTTTAATGAACTAATAGATCTTAAGTTTTTAGAAAGTTTTTTCCTTTCTAAAGGTAGTATTTCTTTCCAAGGAGCGCGATTCCCTAAAGAAGGGAGTTGTCAGTTCCAAAGGTGTTTTTTTGCAGGAAATGAAATAGTAGATTTTTTAAGTTGCTATTTTCGCCATACAACATTTGAAGGCGGACGTCCAGAATGGTTGTTAAGTGAATTTAAAAACTTTGATGATAAGACCAAAGAGCGTTTTCGGCAATTGAATATTGTGAACGAAAAAAACCAACCTCTATTTAAGAATGTTTTTGACGATAATATTGAAGTCTTATGGAAAGACTTAACTACTGAATCGGCTAAAAACTTGACGTTTAGGCTAACTAATTTTTCAGGCTCAAAGTTCGACGGAATGACACTTTCCCATATTGAACTAAATGCTCCAAAATGGAAAATATTTCAAGGCCGTAAAATTTTATTCAAAGAAAAAACATTAAGAAACTGTTTAGGAGAAATTTCCCAATTTGCCAATATTGAAGATTTAAGAGATTTAGAAGATCAGTACACTCAGCTAAAAAATAATCTCGAAAAACAAGGAAACTATTTAAATGCAGGAGAATTCCATTACGGAGAACAAGAGATTAGAATGGAAATCCTCAAACGCAAAATAGCATGGAGAAATAAGTTTTTCCTAAAATCGTTTTCAACACTTTATAAAGAACTTTCAGGATTCGGGGAAAGACCTTTACGGTCGATAATTATTTTTTTATGTGTCTGGTTATTATCAGCTTTGCTATTAGATTCTTTTAAGGTTGGTTTTGATCTAAATGGATTAAAGAGTTTTTATAGTTTTAGCAAGCCAGACTATTTTAAAACGCTCATTAAATTGATCACTCCATTTTCATGGAAAAAAGAACTAGAGGGAATCTATCCATTTTCCTGGAGCAAAGCTTTTTTGATCGGTTCACAAATATTTTTGTTAGGCGTGCAGTTGCCGTTGATGGTTATGGCGATAAGAAGGCGGTTTAAGCGATAACAAAGCATTTCGTCATTACAATGTTATTGATAGGTGGTCGCCCTTTCCTTCGACAGGCTCAGGACAAGCTTATGACAATTTTTTAATGGAATTTTATTACCTAGATTCTTCGCCGCTTCTTCGAACTCCTCCAGGATGACGGGGAGATAACCTAGCAGCTTCAAAAAAGGTAGAACTCTTAAGGAACATGCTTCTCTGAAGCATAGTGATCTTCCCCTGGAATAGTGGACAGGTAGAAAGTGATTTATAATCGTTTTCC
>CAYFMN010000086.1:0-3411 GCA_964344185.1 uncultured Nitrospinota bacterium | reverse complement strand
TATTCTTCAAAAAGAAAACTTTACTAACTGTTGCACTTAAGACTTGAATCCGCCTCCTTCTCAAGAACGGCGTTTAAGATAAAATATGAAATTAAGGATTATTGGCAATCTGTTATTTTTAAAATCACAAAATAAAAAACTTTGAAATTATTGAAAGTTAGAAACAGCGGATTTAACGGCTTTTTCAAACTCACTCCATGCGTTTTCCACTCCCGACTTTAAGTCTTCCCAAGCATCGTCTCCCGCTTGTTGAAGTTCTTCAAGTTTTTTTTCTAACGTTTGACGTCGGGCCTGCAAGTTTTCCATTTGATTATGGTACTCAATTTTAGCGTCTGCTTCTACTTTGTCGGCTTTTGCTTTTAGTTTATTGATTTCTGCGTCCCATTCTGCCAACTGAGCCTCTAATTTTTGTTGATAATCGTCTTTCATACTCATTATACTTCTCCATGTGTGATTTTATATTAATAAAAATTCAATTGGTTTATTTAGACTAAAATTCTTCAGCGGCATTGTCATAGGCGTTTGCAAGGGCTTCATAGCTCTTAATAAATCCATCTTTTACATGTTGCCATGCTTGACTCGAACTATGTTGCATACCTCCATACCACTCAGACAAATCGTTACGCCCCTTTCTCATGGTTTTTAAGGTTTTCCGGGTTTTTTCCCGAGCCGACTGATCCAGTTGATCCCATTTGCTTTCAACGCGATCTTCCAACCGTTCTATTCGAGAGTCGATATCTTCAATAACGGTTGAGACTTTTTTATAGGCGTCGTCTCTTTTGTTTACAGAATAATTTTTCAGGGAATTAACGGCTTCTCGAACCTCTTTACTAACTTTTTTTAGCGTGGCGTCGGTTTCATGCTTTTGTCCAGCAAATGAAACGCTTCCCCAAAAGAGGATCGCGTTAAATAGCAGTCCTATAATCAAGTTAACGCTAGTTTTATTTTTCAACATAAAATTCTTCCTTTTTTAAAGTTTTAAATCTATCTAGCTTATTAATATTAAAATTTTATTTTAGTAATTTTAGCTTTTGACAGGTTAATATCCATTTATTGAAATTTCGAGACAACATATCTAACGGATCGCCCTAACTCTTTACATGTATTTTCGACATTATTTTTTTTATCTAACCATACGTCGTCTTCAGTTTGTCCAAGTTCCTGTAAGATTTTTTGCGCCGAGGCGTTATTGCTTTCCAAACTTTGTATTTGAAGGTTGTAATCCAGTTTCATATTTTGTTCAATTTTCTCAACTTTTACCTTTAATTTATTGATTTCTGCATTCCACTTCATTAACTGCGTTTCAAGTTTTTGTTGGAAAGATTTTCTTAAATTCATATAGCGTCTCTCTTACTTACCGATTAAATTATGGAATTATCCTAGTTTTGATATTTTTTATTGGCAAAGAAGCGCATTTGCGCTTTCAATAACCTGATTAGTTGAAAAGCAACTTTGATACCAAATCAAAAAAATCAAAATTAACCTTACTAAATAAGGGATTACGTTATTTTTTAAATTTGTTTTATAAAGTCAAAGGGGTTGTTTTCAACCATCGTATTTGTTTTGCTTTAAAAAAGTCTTTTATTTAGAGGCGGTTCGATAGATTGGTGGTTTGCGCTTGGTTGGCTTATTTGAACCATAACTGAGCCTTAGACGATATAATTTCCTAAAAGTATCGCGTACCGATCAATCTCAATACTTTCTTATTTAATCGATTTAAAATTAAACTTAAATATTTATACAAGCGTTGTCTAAACTTCTAAATGAGCAATGTTCAAGGGGAGGGAGGGAATCTACTTCCAAATTAGAAGTAATACTTCAGGTTTTTAAGCGGTTAGCTTTGATTCACAATATTCAATATTAAATTTTCAAGAAGAAGTCAGAGAAGAGTGTTTTAATGGCTAAAACAAATTAGGAAGGGATTTATTTAGTAGTGGCCAAGTTAACTTTGTTGCTTTCCTCCTGTTACGAGAACGAAGAATAGTTTACCAGTGTAAGTTGCGTTCGTCCCAGCAGTCGTCGGTTACGAGGTCTAAAAATCCTCCTTTCTCATCGTGGGCGGTAAGATAACATGTGCTAACCCATTCACCGGCAAACCAGTCTTCTTTGCCGTTGTCATCAAAGACACAACCTTCCAGATAGTTTTTGTCGATGGATTTGATTTTTCCTTCAACATAATACCCGTCTGCGTTAAACCCAAAAACTTCCTCGTCGTATTTCCAGATATCTCGACAATGTTGACCTGTTCGAATTCCGCTTTTAGTTCTAATTTTGGTTTGCCCGCTGTCTGATTTAGTTATGAAGGTTTCATCTGGGATCGCTTCGGAAAATGTGGCAAAAAGCAGGAATGTGAATAAGATGAGGATAGTTTTATCCATAACGACGACCGAGCTTATAATAAACCTATTGCTCTGTTCAGCTTTAAACGTCAGTATTTTTATTTAAAAACCTGTTTTAAAAGATCAGTTACTCTAGCGGCTGGATCTTTTCTGATTTTCTTTTCTTCTTCCCCAATCATTGCGAATAATCCGTTTAAAGAATTTGTGGTTACATAATCGTCGAGATCAATCGATGGAGCCGTTACGAAGGGAATTGAAGATAATTGATTGGCAATGTTTTTATAGTAGTTCGTCACGTTTACTTCTGAAATGCTAGAAGAAATCGCCGGTTTAAATTCATTGTATAGTTGGGTAAATGTCTTAGATTTTAAAAATTCTGTTGCGGCAGTGTCTCCTCCATCCAATATTTTTTTACCGTCTTCGATACTCATATTTTTAATCGCGTCTAAAAAAATGGAAGTCGCTTTTGGGGCGGCTTTTTCCGCTGCTTGGTTCATGCTTAGCTCAAAATCGGTTATAAGATGTTCCATTCCAACTTTTTTTAGAAGTTCCGAAGCTTGATTGAGGCTATCTGGCAACGGGATCTTGATATCTGGATTATTGTAGTAACCATTTAACTGAGAAACAGTTTGCACCGCCTTTTCAATACCGACTGATAAAGCTTCTTTTAAACCCGAAACAATTGTTTCCGTCGAACCCAAACTTAGAGGATCTGAAGAGGTAGGTGACGAATCCGCTGGTTTTGTTAACGGTTCAATTTTTTCAAGGAAGTTACCAAAAAAATCTGCGTGACTTGGAGTGACTGATAAGAAAATAAAGCTGACCAGGAAGATGGAGGTTTTTTTCATAAGAAAGCTCTCGTGAAATTTTTAGTCGCTAAATAATATGGATTTCATTATTTTACATCCAAACTAGATCTTTATTACATTTAATTTGAGCTTCTTTTTGTTGCTTTGTAAATGAGAGTGAAAGGAGTTTGGTTTATAGAATCGAGGCGAGATTCTTCACCGATATTAAAATATCGGTTCAGAATGACACGCGAGAAGGGACTTAAAAACTCCAATTCCTTAAA
>CAYFMN010000085.1:0-3444 GCA_964344185.1 uncultured Nitrospinota bacterium | reverse complement strand
AACCCCCGACCTGCTGATTACAAATCAGCTGCTCTACCAACTGAGCTACGCCAGCCTATACCCAGAAAAAGTTGAATATTCTAAAAAATAAACCCTTAAAAGTCAATATCTATTTTACAACAGGTTCGATTATCGGAATTCTCGTAAGGTTGTCTTGAGGATAACTTACTATAACATGGTTCATTAATGGTTGTAAGTTTTTTTTAATGGAACTTTGTCCCTCCAATATTCCAATAAATCGCTTAAAGTCTGCTGTAATGGAATTTTGGGCTCCCATCCAGTAAGCCGGGTAACCATATCGCGTTTTCCATAATATTTTAGCTGCTCTCCTTCGCGAAATAATCCGGTTTTTTCAGCTACTATAATTTCTTTTTTAGCCAAACTTTTTAAAATGGTTAATATTTCTCTTATTGAAACTAGCTTTCCTGAACAAATATTATAAACCTTCCCCGGTTCACCCTTAGTCATTAGTAAATAGTAAGCTTGGACCGTATCCCGTACATCCATAAAATCTCTTTCAATTTTTAGATTTCCCACTTCCATTTTTGGGTCTTCTAGTAGTTCTTCTTGCGCAATTTTTTTTGCAAACTCAGAACAAACATATTTTTCATCCTGCCCAGGACCAGTATGATTAAACGGCCTTACATGAATTATCTCCAGGTTTTCTTTAGAAAAAAAAGACTCGGCCAACATGCTGGCGCAAGCCTTAGAAATTCCATAGGGAGATATAGGCTTTATGCCAACTTTCTCATCAATAGGCATTTTTTCTTGTTGAACAAAACCGTATTCCTGAGACGACCCAACAGATATTATGCGAGGAAAAATCTGGTTAGACCGAACCGCTTTAAATAAATTAAGAGTGCCTAACGCATTGGTTTCAAAAGCTGTTTGAAAGTCTTTAGCGGCTTCGGATGGACTGCTGATTGAAGCCAAATGGTATATTCTATTGGGCTTAATTATGGAAATTACTTCTTCTAATCGTGTCAGGTTTCTAATATCGCAGGAAAAAGTTTCTATTTTCCCCAACCAAGGCTTGGTTTTTTGTTTATTTTCTAAATCGCGGCCTACTCCAAAAACTTCTTCCCCTTTTTCTAAAAGCAAATTGGTCAGGTGAAACGCCGCAAACCCGCTAATCCCCGTAATAAGATTCCTCAATTTTTAACCTAAGACAAAACTTTAGCTTGTTTGCTTTTTTGCAATCTTTCGAGATCTGCTTGTACCATTAATTCAATAAGTTCCTGGAAACTAACTTGAGGCTCCCATCCTAATTTCTCCTTAGCTTTTGATGGATCTCCCACAAGCAAATCAACCTCGGCAGGGCGCAACAAATCAGGATCCTGAACCACGTAATCCTCCCAATTTAAATCGACGTATTCAAATGCGGTTTTCACTAAATCAGATACTGAATGCGTTTTACCAGTGGCAATTACATAATCTTCCGGCGCATCTCCTTGCATCATTCTCCACATCATTTCGACATAATCTTTTGCGTAACCCCAGTCTCGGCGAGCCTCCAAATTACCCAAATGAATTTTATCCGCTAAACCCAATTTTATTTTGGCCACTCCTTCGGTAACTTTACGACTAACAAATTCTCTACCTCGTCTTGGCGATTCGTGATTAAACAAAATACCGCTTACGGTAAACATATTATAGCTTTCTCTATAATTTACCGTAATCCAATGTCCATAAACTTTTGCCACCCCATAGGGGCTTCTAGGATAAAATGGCGTTTTTTCTGACTGAGGCACTTCTTGAACCTTTCCAAACATTTCGCTGCTGGATGCTTGGTAAAACTTAATTCCAGAATCAACCGTTCGAATAGCTTCCAACAAACGGGTAACCCCTATTCCAGAGAATTCGCTAGTCAAAATAGGTTGTTTCCATGAAGTAGGAACAAAAGACTGAGCTCCTAAATTGTATACTTCTTCTGGCTTGAATTCCTTAATGGCAGATATTAATGACATTTGATCCAGCAAGTCGGCATGTTTAAGCTCAATCTCTTGTTTTATATGATCGATTCTCTCAAATGTTTCCGTACTCGAACGACGCAAAATTCCGCCGACATGATATCCTTTTTCCAGCAGAAATTCGGCGAGATAAGAACCGTCTTGCCCTGTAACTCCAGTAATTAGAGCCCTTTTGGCCGACATATCATTTCCTCATTAATATCTTTCGTATTTGTCTTATTGGAACGTATAATTCCAGATTTTATTTTGAGATTTTTCCAAAAGCCTAGAAATGAACTTATTTGGCGGGTAATTCTAACGTCTTTAAATCTTTTTTGCCACCAGAGGAGTTTTCAGAAAGGCGTAACTTTTCTTTACAGTAGTCAATAGTATGCTGAAAGTTAAGATAGTTGACAGTTTTTTGGGCATCTTCAAAAGAAATAAAATAAGGAATAATCAAAAAAGAACCTGCCATATACCAAAAAGCTTTTTTTGTCTCTCCGGTATATAACTGCCCCCCACCAGGAATGAGGGAATAAAGATATGCCGCATCGTTATCGTAAAGTTTTCGTTCCTTTTTGCATCCTTTTTGTAGCAAAGCTTCCATTTCATGTTCCATTGCTGGACTGACTTCTTTATACTTGGGGTCGGGTTTAATCTCATTCCACTTCTTCTCCACTTTGTTCCAGGTAACCTGCTTCCCTCTTCCCGCGCAACCTGAAAATAAAGAAAACGCGACGAACAAACAAATTAAGAACGAAAAAAGCTTCACCAAAACCTCATAAATTATTAAAAGTCAATAAATTATAAGAAATTGACAAGAAATCGTCAACATTTAATAGAGAAAAGTTAGGAGTGATTGGCAAGGATATTTAACAATTTAGAATCAGAAAAAATCTTCTGCAAAGATTGGGATATTGCTAAATTAATCAACCTTTGATTTAAAAACCTCCCAAATGGAACTTTTTGAGAAACTTTTTGAACATCTCGGTAGACTTGAGTGTAATTTCGTTTTTCTATTTTGATGGAAACCTTAAACCCAACCCTCATTTGTTGATGAAAACCAGAAGTATCCGCAAACATTGAAAACTTGGTTTCCATAATAAATATTTTTAAATTGGTAGAACCTGATCGGGGACGACTTTTTACTCGAAAACCTAAATCTTGAAACCCTCTTCGCAAAGACTTTGTAATTGAATCTTCAAAACTCGAGTCGGCTACAATTTGCACTTTATTTGTCTTAAAGTTTCCCTCTCGCTTATAAATATTTTTATTAGGCCGAGAATCAACTACTTTTAGGTAAATAGTTTTACCCTTACCAAGCGGCGAAGGTTTAACAAAAACCTTTGGATCGATAACCACTTCATGCCGGTGAACACATCCTGAATTGATGAAAAAAATAAGGAAAGCAGAAAAAAAGAAAATTAATTTTTTCATTTTAAGGGAACCTCTAAAAATTGAGATTTGCAAAGAGACTAGCCCTAATTATCAAGGG
>CAYFMN010000084.1:0-4158 GCA_964344185.1 uncultured Nitrospinota bacterium | reverse complement strand
AACAATCCGGTTTTTAAATGAAAAAAAACTTATAAAAACTTTATGACACAGTCTGCAACCTAAAGGTTCACTTCAGGATGACACGCGATGGGTATTGGTTTAAACCAAGTAAACTTTAGTTTAACGTTTTCTTTGCTTTTCTTTGCGGCCTTGGCGTCCTTTGCGGTTACAGCTTTTAACGATTACCCTTCGACTTAATATAAGCCAGAAAATACATAACGAGCGCGGTAAGATAAAGCGACTTGGTTCCCCATACCATTGAACTGTATTCCAATAACCCTCCGACAATGGAACCGATCAAATTATATCCTAACGCCAATGCAGCGCGTTCCCGTGTCTTAAACACCGTAGCAAATATGAGGCTGGAAAAATATAAGGGCAATGCGACTTTGATTCCTCCCAAAGCCCACTGTAACAAAAGGGGAAAATCCAATAAAGAAGACACCGGCACAAAATAACAAAGCGCAATCGACAAAAACAATCCAAGAAATAACCGGTCGAGCCGAATGTCTTGAAATTTGATCGCGGTCATATTCGCCAGCAAAACCAATATCAAAACCGAAGAGAAAACCAGAATATTCACCTGCCATGTCGAACCAAAAAGGAGCGACATCTCCGTCACGCTCTTGGTTTCCAATAATAGAAAACCCGCTCCCAGAAAAAACAATGGCGCGTCGAACTTTCTTATTTCTCGAATGCCTATCGCGCCTCCGCCTAATATTAACGTAAATACCGCAACGATTCCGGCAACTTTCCAGTAATGGTTGGGAATTCCTGGATTCTTTATAAACAGATATGGCCAATCGTCTGTTGGAGGAATGTAAGCGAAATTCTCTTCACCACTAAAATCGTATACGCTAAATTGCGAACGGAACTCCTCAGGCAATTCTTTCTCCCAGGGTTCTTTCGTCGCAACTAAAGTGATATTAAACAAATGCGGCGGCTTATTTATATTCATTATCGGCGGGTATTCAAACGCTTGAGCTAACGCAGCATAGATTTTGTAAACAATGTATTGCTCCGATGACATGTGGTACAAAACCAGGGCGCCGTCAGGTTTTAGATGATCTTTAATAGATCGAAACGACTCAACGGTATAGACATAATTGTCTAACCGAACAGACGTCATTCCCGAAAGTAACGTTTGGCTATCCAGTGTTCCGATCACAATCAAGTCGTATTTTTTATTGGTTTTCTTTAGAAAAGCTCTGGCGTCGTCAACATACGCATCTACTTTTTTATCCGCATAGGGGGATTGAAAGTGTTTGGCTTTTCCCAATTTTAAAATCTCGTGATCAATCTCAACGGCGTCTACATGTTTAGCTCCTTGATGCAACGCAATGACGACATCGTTTCCTGTACCGGCTCCCAAAATCAAAACATCGTCAACGGATTCCAAAAGTTCGTAAGGGCGCAGGTAATCGACAAAGATTTTCCGCGTGTATTCAGACTTCTTCAGGACTTCGTCCGAAAAGTTCATTATGTGTTGATGGAAAGATCCATTGACGTTTACGGTGACTGCGGGAGGATTTAAAAAGGCGTCAATTTTATAGTATGGCGACCAAACTTCCGAATCTTGCTTGGCTTGAACAACTAAAAATATAATTATCGGAAAACATAGAATGAAGGAAATTATTTCTTTTTTATTAGAACATAGCAGAAGAAACGCCAAGCCGGATAGCGAAAACCAAACCAAAGGCCCGGTAGAAAGTTGGCTTAGAACCGCTAAAACTATAATTCCGGCAAGACTACCCGCTACGTTAATACTGTATGCTATCAAAGGACGAAATTTTGAAAACTCCCGCCCCATTCCCTGCCCTAAAGGAATAAAAATAAGCGTTGCAAATAAAAACAAAATAGAGATAACCGGTACAATTCCCCATTTTTTGCTCACGGGTGAAAGATCGTAATAAGTAGGCCACAAAAACTCGGCGCTTTCTTTATCAGCTTGAACGATTATGTTCCCAAAATAGGAACAAACTAAAAATAAAGCCAGTAAAACTGGAGGGAATAAAAAAGTGAAATTTGTTTTCCGATATTGCAGAAGCAGTCCTGTCCCCATCCCCAAAAATGTGGCGATAAGAACCAGGTTAATGAAATAAGCGGCCATGCGGACGTTTGCCGGAATATACCGAATTAACGCCAACTCCAAAAACAATATTAAGAAACTGTATCCAAAAAGCCGGTATCCAGACATATTTTTGTGAATTTGATTAACTTGTATTTGAGATCGCTACTACCTGAGCAAATCTATAAAACTACTTTTACCGCAAAGCCTTAAAGGACGCAAAATATTCAAAACAATCTTCTATATCTCCTAATTATCAAACCACCTTCATAAAACCAAAAGCCCAATTTATTTGACTCTTTTCCAGAAACTGAAAATCTCTCCTGTTAAGAAAAAACGTCAAATTTTCATTTACCAAAAATTTATTTTATGCCAAAATACCGCATCCAAAATTTTTGAGAAGTAAGGAGCGGACCTATGGGGAAAAATATCATTCTTTGCTCAGACGGAACTGGGAACAAAGGGGGATCTACCCCTGACAGCAATGTGTTCAAAATTTATAAAGCAATCAAATTAAATTACATAGAAAAAAACCACGGAGACAAAGAAAATAATCACGATAAAAAGAAAAAAGTCCAGGTCACCTTTTACGACAACGGCGTCGGCACTTCTTCATTTTCCATAATGAAAGCTATAGGCGGCGGTATGGGTTGGGGTTTCGAAGAAAATGTAAAAGATCTTTACAAGTTTTTAGGCCAAAATTATGAGCCGGGAGACGATATATATATTTTTGGATTTAGCCGTGGAGCCGCAACCGTAAGGGCCTTCGCAGGGTTGATAGAACATTGCGGACTTGTCTTAAAACACAAAGAGGATGGAACAGTAATTGAGGAAGCAGAGTTTGAACGCCTCATCGAAATGGCTTTAGCTGGATATCAAAAAGGTAAAATTGAAAGGGATGAAAACGATATAGCCAAACGAGCCATAAGCAAGAATTTTATGGAAGCTGATAGCTTCCGAAAAAACTACGCATTTGAACATGAAGAGTATGCTCCTGATGGAAAATTAAAAATTGAGTTTATGGGAATTTGGGATACCGTTTCCGCCTTAGGCTCTCCGCAAATACCGCCGCTTGACAAAATATTAGATATCATTAAACCCCACAAATTTTACGATCTCGAACCGGAGAATTGCGTAAAAAATGTCTACCACGCTATAGCGGTCGACGACGAACGGAGAACATTTTGGCCTCTCGTATGGGATGAAAGTAAATTTAATGGGACCATTGAGCAGGTTTGGTTTCCAGGTATGCACTCAAATGTAGGAGGTGGATACAATCGACAAGAGTTGGCCAACGTAACGTTTGATTGGATGGTTGAACGTCTTGCAAGCCACAAAGTCAATTCTAAGCCTCGTAATGGCGGACTTGATCTAAAACCAGACGCTATTAATGACGCGTGTCAAAATGCAAACCCATTTGGGTTAATGTATGATTCCCGCGAAGGACTGGCCATCTTCTACCGTTACTACCCTCGCCCTATCCAAGAGTTATGCGAAAAGATTTTAATAGAACCTATTAAGATACACGATTCCGTGATTCATCGCATGAAATATGAAACCGCTGGATATGCGCCTATCCAATTGCCTGACCAATTCGATGTGGTCGCCACTAGAAACTCAGACGTCAAAAAACCACCGGAGTCTAAAAGCTTTAAAAGAGTATCCGCTCCTATAGATATGAAAGCGGAAGATTCAAACTCAAAAGAAAAAGATAAAACTTTCGAGAGCTTCAAAAAATCCGCCACAAACTTGATAAAAGAAAGAATAAATCTTTATAAGATATTCTTATCTGTTTCCATAATCCTCATTTTATTTTCGCTTGTTTTGTGGATCAAATCTCCCTTAATGAGTTCAACAGAAATAGAAATTTGGCGGGACGCCTCATGTTTAAATTGGGCTTTAGGCCATATCGCCGATACCCTGCGTTATGTATTACCCGATTTTTTTAATGGATTCATCACCTTTATAGTAATTCTATATCCAATATGTTTGTTAATCCTTGGCGTTGTTGTTTGGCTTTTCTTAAGCAAACGCAGGAAATTAATAGATGGTCAAGAAGAAGTTCGCAGTGAAATGCGCAAGTCGGTTGT
>CAYFMN010000083.1:0-4778 GCA_964344185.1 uncultured Nitrospinota bacterium | reverse complement strand
TAGCCGTAGCTACACCAGCGCTCACTTGCAAGAACTTTCTTCGGTTTAGCCTCATGAGATACCTCCCCATTTAAATTTCCAACAACCCGAAAAATCTTTTTTATACAAAAAGACCTTTCATAATCCATCCGTCAAACTTTGCGACTGAAAATAGCACTCAGGCAAAACTAAAAAAATCATTGGAAATATCTTTTTCTTGTCATAAAAAATATGAAAATGGGGTCATAAATACAGTTTTTCTTGAAAAACCAGAAATTAAACTCTAAAAACAATTTGTACCTTAAAAAACGAAAATTTATACAACCGGAGTTTCTTATTAAAAATTGAATAAAAAGGATTAATGAAAACCGGTCCATCTAAAATGTCTTTAAGAAAAAATGCCAACTATTAAGTCAAAATTGATTTCAAAAGTTTATATTTTTGCAGCCTGGACTGTTGCATTCATCATTTTTGTAATAGATATAAACCTCCCACTCGGCGTCGCTCATGGCAGTCTTTATGTCGGTTTAATTTTAGTTGGCCTATTAACCTTAAGTAGAAAAATGATCATAATTGGCGGGGTGGCGGGCTCCTGTTTAACAATTGCAGGATATTTTTTTTCGCCTGAAGGAGGAGACGTTTTAAAAGCGATTGCCAACAGGATAATTTCTATATTAACAATATGGATGACCGCTTTTTTTTGCATAAACAAACAAAAAACCGACGACAAGTTGAAAAAGGCTAATATCAATTTAGAAAATAGAATTACGGAACGAACCAGCGTTTTAAACCAAACCAATATTCATCTAGAGAGAAAAAACAACTATCTTCGGTTACATAAAAATATTGCCGAAAAAGTTAATGAAGATATCGACATTAACCAAATCTTCCAATACTGCCTGAAACAAATTTGCGTTTTGTCGACAGCTCAAGTAGGCCACTTATACTTATCCGAAAACAGATACTCACATCGTCTTTTGCCCGAAAAAATCTGGCACATGGCAGACGAATCAGAATTTCAAGATTTTAAGGAAATAACCGAACAATTTATATTTGAATCGGGAACCGGCTTGCCGGGTAGGGTTTATGAAACTAAAAAACCCCTTTGGATTGAAAACATTGAGGGCGATTTAAACTTTCCCAGAGTTTGCAAAAGTAAAATTTCCTGCATAAAATCAGGATTTGCCTTTCCTATCTTCATTGGCGAGAAAATTACGGGAGTGATGGAATTTTTTTTCAATGTGCCCCGAAAATCCGACGGCGAACTTCTAGAACTCATGGGCCAAATAGGTATACAATTAGGCAGGGCTCTAGAAAGAAGATTCTCTGAGACCGACCGGGACAAACTACTAATATCCCTAAACGAGCGAATAAAAGAATTAACTTGTATGAGCGAAGTGGCAAAACTAATTACAGTCAGCCACTCCCTGGAAGATATTTTTGAAAATATTGAAAAATTTATTATCCCCGCCTGGCAGTATCCTGAAATTATTCAAGCTCAAGTGAGTTTTGACGGAAAAATTTACGGCACAAAAATCTTACCCGATAGCCCATGGAATCTCTCAACACCCATCATGGTGAACAATGAAAAAAGGGGCGTCTTAAAAGTTTCTTATTCGGAAACAGTCCCCGAAATTGAAAACCCGGGATTTTTAAAAGAAGAAAAGAATCTTTTGATCTGGTTAGGTCAAATCATCAGCAGCGCGGCCAGCAAAATAAAAAACGCCGAAAAATTGGAAGAATCTTACATAGAATTGCGCGGCTTATATAAAAAATTTGAAACCGTACGCGAGGAGGAAAGAACCCGTATTGCTCGGGAAATTCATGATGAATTGGGACAGGCTCTAACTATTTGTAAAATAGATTTATCCTGGTTAAATTTAAAAACCAAAAACATTTCCAGTGAAATTAAAGATAAAATAAATAGCATGCTTCAACATATCGACACAACACTCCAGGAATTAAACAGGATAACCGCAGAATTACGGCCTCACATCCTTAATGTAATGGGGTTAACCGAAGCGTTAAAATTAGAAACCGAAAAATTTATTACCCTTACCGGAATAAAAAGCGAAATACTCATTTCGGAAACAATCCCAAACCTTCATCCAGAACTTTCAACTTTGATTTTTAGAACCTACCAAGAAACTCTCACTAATATCATTCGACACTCCAAAGCAACTAACGTTAACACTAAATTTATGGTGGATGGAGACAATTTAATCCTTACAATTAAGGATAATGGGAGAGGTTTTGAAGGCGACAAAATATATAACTCAAAGTCGTTTGGTTTAACTGGAATAAGAGAACGAGTAAAAGAGTGGGATGGAAAATTTAGCATAAACGGGTCACCTGAAAAAGGCGCCCAAGTCACCATTAAAGTTCCCCTGATAACCCATACTAAAAATGAAAAAAAGGCAAACTAGGATAATCATCGCCGACGACCACTCTGTTATGAGACGCGGCATTAGAGACATTATTTCCAGTATAGACGAATTTAAGGTCGTTAACGAAGCGAGCGATGGAAACAAGCTATTAGAAATTATAAAACAAACCGAAGCCGACATGTTGTTATTAGATATTAGCATGCCGGGTAGAAGCGGCTGGGACGCTATGATGCATATAAGAGTAGAAAAACCGAATTTAAAGGTTTTGGTTCTTAGCGTCTATCCAGAAAGCGAATATGCCCTTCAATTTATTAAAGCGGGAGCTTCGGGTTATGTCTGCAAATCTAGCGCATCAGAGGACCTTATACGCGCCTTAAAAATAGTCGCCTCTGGGAAAAAATATTTTGGCTCATCTTTAACTGAACAATTGGCCAAGCAGTTAATAAATGGCCAAAACACAAATCAAATGCCTCATGAACTACTTTCACCGCGAGAATTACAAATATTATGCTTGATTGCTTCCAGTAAAACGGTACGAGAAATTGCAGAAGAGCTTTTTTTGAGTATTCCTACAGTAAATACCCATCGTTCCAGAATATTAACTAAAATGAATTTAAAAAATAATGTTCAACTCGCCCATTATGCTTTTGTAAATAAACTTTATATAAAAAATTGAGGCGACAATAATTTTTAAATATCAAAAACCGGCATTGCTGGAAAAGTTTTTCGCCATATTTAATGGGATTTTCGATTATACTTTAAACACATTCCAAAGCTTTGTTGTTAATTGGAATGTTAATAACAAATTGCTCGCCTCCTAAGTAAAAATCGTTAAAGTGGACATTTCCACCCATGAGTTTAACTTGCTCTTCCATTTCCCAAAAACCCACCGAACCAGGTTTGTAGATTGGATTAACCTGAAAACTTTGAAAGTCGTTGCTCACGGTTAATCGAATACCTGATTCTTTAAACTCCAACGACAAACGAACTTTAGTTGCATGCGTATTTCTCGCAATGTTTGAAAGAGTTTCTTGACAGATCCTAAAAATAGTTGTGGACAATTGAGGGTCCAGCTTTATAGGATTTTCGGGTAATTCCACTTCGCACATTATTCCTGTCCTAGCTTGATAGTCCTTTCCCTGCCATTCAAGCGCATGCAATAGTCCACATGTGTCGAGAACTTGCGGTCGCAATTCAGAAGCAATCCTTCGAACAGAATTAATGGCAGAATCGATAGTTCTTCCCATTTCTTTCAGTTTTTCAATCAAATTGGGAGAACCTGATTCAAATTCCAGGCAGGACAATTCCATCTTTAGGCCAGTTAAAATTTGTCCTAGTTCGTCGTGAATCTCACGGGAAATTTTAGTTTTTTCATATTCACGAATTTCTTGAATTTGAGAGCTAAGCTTTTCTAATCTTTTTTTAGAATCTATTAATCCAAATTCAATCCGTCTCCGTTCTTCAATCTCATTTTGCAGTTTTTCATTAATTTTTTGTAACGCTTTATAATCCCTAACTCGAAATCTCTCCAATCGGTAAAAATTAAAAATGATTACCAATCCCAGCGCTAACGCCAAAACAAATAAAGACGTAAAAATTACCCGGAATTCTTCTAAGTCTTTTACCATAACAAACTGCAACTGATTTTTGACAATTTCCGCTTCGTTTAAGAAAACTTCCAGTATTTGATTATATTGTTTGTCAATAATTGACCCAGCGCCCGAAACTCTTTTTCGACTCAACCGTTTTTTAGAAATATTTTTGAATTGCAATAATCTTTTTTGCAAATTGTGGACAATAAACCTAAGGCCTTTGTCCTTTAACGGCATGATTTTTTGACGATCTTTTTCTCCGCCATTGAGAATTGCCGTAATATACCATTGAGCCAAGGCATATTTTTCCCAGACACGATCATAATTTATATCGTCGCCGTTAAGGATCTTTTCCACTAATAAATGCGCCGTTGTAACGTTAAGTTCCACTTCTATATTAGCGTTAATTAAAGGCGCGTAGACGCTATTCATCTGCACTGAATAATGATAACTAATGAATAAAGCTTTGATTATTATTAATGCAACAATCCCTATCAAAAAATAATTCCACCAAGGAATTGTCAAAAATTTATAGATATTCTTGAACATAAACGAATTTTAAAAACAAAAATAAAGCGGAAAAAGCTTAGAAATATTTTATTCATACTTCTAACAATATAATCAATCTCCATTAGTCTGATATTAGTGTAATAAATAGCATTAATGCCCCGTCATTCATTTTTTGTTCTTCTCGTCATATTTTAATTGGAAGTCGTAAAAAATTTTTCTACCTAAACATATTTAAGGATAAAAAATCTTTTAAAATTAAGGGGACCTCTAAAAATTGAAATAAAGTTTTAGAAGTTTGTTTTGTTATTTT
>CAYFMN010000082.1:0-5095 GCA_964344185.1 uncultured Nitrospinota bacterium | reverse complement strand
CTTGCCTCTTAATTCGAAACCAAAGTTGCACTTACAACTTGAATCCGCCAAATATAAAAATCATTTCGAAAATCAAAAATTTGGTGTGATGAAAATTTTGACAGGAATTACGCCCCTTTTTTTAAAGGAACCCCGAAAAATTCAGATTTGCCATCGCCTGGTCCTTAAATTCAAAGGCCAGACAATAGCAAACCGGTAAAAATGCTAATTATTTAGATCCTCTTAAGTATTAAGTTATTCTATTTTAGGGCTATTCATTTTTTAATATTGTGGAAACGTTGGTTTTTAGGTCACAATGTGGTTGTCCAAAATTAATTTTATGGAACCGACATGACCGAAAAAAAATCAAGGGTTTTGGTTGTCGACGACCAACCTGAAAGTATTCTATTAATAAAACAGATTCTTTCAATGGAACATTGTTATGTTGTCGATGAGGCGGTTAATGGCGAGGAAGCCCTGGCCAAGCTTAAAGAGGTTCATTACGACGCTTTATTAACAGATTGGCTGATGCCAAAAATGAATGGAGCGGAATTGATTGAGCGAGTGCGAAATGAGGTTGATTCACCCCCGTATATTATGATGATCACGGCAATTCAGTCGTTGCAGGCTAGAGAAAGCATTCTCGAAATTGGCGCCGACGAATTTATTTCCAAGCCTCTGCGCCATAAGGATTTTGTCGTAACGCTTAAGGAAGGAATTGCACGCAGGTCGCAACCTTTGCCAGAAATTTCCAAGATTCAAGTTTCGGAAAAAGATATTCATCCTCCATTTGTGGCCGTAGTCATTGCGTCCAGCACCGGCGGTTGCGAAGCTTTAACTCATTTATTTGCTGAAGACTTGCCGCAAAACGCCGCTTTTTTTTTAGTTCAACACGCTCCGGCTTATTCTCTGCTGAATATGGCTGTCAGGTTTGCAGAATTGACTAACCTTAAATTGGGATTAGCGATAGAAAATCAGGAAATTAAACCGGGACATTTTTACATCGCTCCTGGAGACCAGCACCTTTGCATCAATCCTGACTCTTTAACGATTCAACTCAATCAAAATCCCAAAGAAAATTATGTGCGTCCATCTGCGGACCCGCTATTTCGATCTGTGGCGCTGGCTTTTGGAAAATATACGCTGGGAGTTGTCTTAACTGGATTGGGAGTGGACGGTACCCAAGGCGCAGCCCATATTAAAGCCGTTGGAGGCAAAATGATAGCGCAAGATCCAGATTCTGCGGTGGCCACAGCGATGCCTAAAAGCATTGTTTTATCGGGATTAGCGGATGAAGTTGTGAGTCTTTCCGAACTCAATTCAAAAGTTGGATCGTATGTCTCAAGCCTTTCTGATCAACTAAACGCTTTAAATTCATCAAAAAAATCAAATCTTTAAGGCATATTTCATCCAAGCGGCTTTATTGATGTCTTAAATATGAATTATTTGTCTCTAATACGGAAAAAATTTCCAAAATTAGGATTCCCATCCCATTTTTGACCGGCTAATTTGAAATTTGTTCCTATTTGGGGACATCCCCGCCAAAGCCATTTCTGCCAAAACTTTTGTATTTAATTGATTTTTAGCAAGTTACCTCCTAGATTTTAAAATAAACGAGTTTTGGTACGACCTATGCAATATTTGTAATTAGTTTCAGATTGAAAACACAATCCAAATGAGGTGTTTTATGAAACGAATTACAAAACTCTTGATCTTGGCAAGTATGACGTTCTTATTTAGTTCAACAACATTTGCAAATTCTTTAACCATTCCTGTTTGCGTTAAAGAACCGATTATGGGGAAGCGATTGAGTTGGAATGTATCGCCAAACGGTTTACTGAATGTGAGTTTTGATTTAAATGGAGATGGAATATCCGATTATCATACCGTGAGAGTTATTTTGAGGCATTATGAGTCTGGCAAAAGTCTTCATAAAATCAAGAATGAAAACTCGGATAATTTAATATTTTTTGTTAAAAACACTTCTTCCAATTATTACTATTTCACGGCAAAGCAACCTTTGTTTTACGCTTTTGATGTCGATGGAGACGGTTTTTGGGATTTGACTTATAAAGATGTTTTGGAAGACGGCGTCAATGGTAATGAAATTTTTCACGACAGTCCTTCGGGAATGTTTGCGAATAAATAAAACTATATAAAATAATTAGTTTAGCGCGTTTAGTTTGGCCGGGGAAATTGAGCCCTTCACCAGCCATCTTCGGTAGGAAACCCATCCATCTTGCTCCTCCTTCAAGATGGATGGGTTTTTTTTGTTTTATGAGGACCTTTAATAATTGGCATTTTTACTGGTTTGCTATCGTCTGGCAAATCTAAATTTTTAGAAGTTCCCTTATTTTGATAGCCGGAGAAATTTTGGGTTTGATAAAACCTGCTGGCAGATGAATGTCGCTAGTGTCCATTTTATCAAGAAGCCGTAGCATAATTTTGGATTACTTGAAAAAATTTGAAAATCCCCAATAAATAAAATCTTTTCTTTTATTTATAAACACGGTAAAAAATCTGAAATACGATTTTCTATGGTTTATCATAGAAAGTATCCCAAGAAGATAATTTATCCTTTTCTTATATTTGTGCGACTACAGTTTTATGTCTAAATTAAAATTAGGTTTTCACAACTTTTTAAACGCTAAACCCTTATTAATGCCATTATTTGAAATGGCCGAAAGCCTGGGGTGCGAGGTTTGTATCGATACTCCATCTTATTTGGCGGGAAAACTTGGTTCCGGCGAACTGGATATCGCCATGATTCCATCGGTTGAGTATTTAAGAAGTGCGGACAGTTATAAACTATTGCCAGGAGTAGCGATCGCCTCTTGCGATAAAGTGGAGACGGTTCTTTTCATCGCTCGTAAAAACCTTGAGGAAATTCAAACCATCTCCTTAGACAATCGTTCTAAAACGTCGGTTGCGTTATTTAATATACTTTTTGCCGATAAATTAAACCCAAAGGTTGAAACCATTGTCGAAGACCCAGACCCCGAAAAAGGTTTAGAAAGGTACGACGCCGCACTAATAATCGGAGACCATGCATTTAAAGCCGTTTCAAACTTTTCAAACGTTACGATTTACGATCTCAGTCATGAATGGTTTATACTTACTGGAAAGCCTTTTGTTCATGCCGTTATTGCGGTTAGAAAGGAAACGGAGTTTCCCGAAGGGTTTGTCGATAATTTTGAAAAGATTAAAGCAGATGGTAAAAAAAGAATACCAGACATCGCCAAAATGCACGCCGCAAGCATTGGGATCAATGAATGCATCGCCGAAGACTACTTGTCCAATAAAATCATCTATGATTTAGACGAAAAAGGTCTGGACGGACTCAAAACGTTTCAAAACCTTTGCCTGGAAAAGGGTTTGATCAAAGAAAAGTTTCCCCTTCAGTTTGTGCAATAGTGTATTAATATAATTCCATAATATCGGTACTTTTCTTTCCTCAATTTCTTGTCATCTTACCAAATATGCGAATAGAGTCGTTAGCCTACATTGCAGACAGTTCAAGATTGTTTGATAATCTTGCCAACGATCCTTGGGCCGTTTTTTTGGATAGCGGACAACCTCATTGCAACCAGGGAAGATACGATATCATCTCCACAAACCCATACGTTGTCATAACCGCCTGCGAAGGCGTAACGAAAATCCAAAGAAAAGGCGATGTTGAAACAACCGACGAAGACCCGCTGCTTTTGTTAAAAGATTTGCTGGGTTGTTCAAACGACATGTCGGACGAAGTTCCTTTTTCCGGCGGGGCGATTGGATATTTTTCCTACGATTATGGCAAGTCGTTGGAAGGAGCGCCCAGGCTGGCTAAAAACGAAGAGAATATTCCCGAGATCGCCCTGGGAATATACGATTGGGCGGTCGTAACCGATCATCAGGAAAAAAAGACCTGGTTAGTAGGGCAGGGTAACGATCCAGCAACCTTTGATTCCTGGGAGGAGATAAAAAATCGGTTACTCAATCCGAACCACACTATCGAGTTTGAGTCGTTTGAGTTAGCCAGTGAATTACAAAGCAATATGAGCGCGGAGGAATACGCCAAAGCGTTTTATAAAATAAAAGATTATCTAAGAGACGGCGATTGTTATCAGGTTAATCTGGCGCAACGTTTTTCAGCCGAGACGCTGGGGAATCCCTGGGATTTTTATAAACGTTTGCGCGTTAACCATCCCGCCGCCTTTGGCGCATATATTAGAAATCCTTATGCGACGATCCTAAGCAGCTCCCCGGAGAGTTTTTTGCGCGCTCAATCAGGAAAGGTAGAAACCAAACCGATTAAAGGCACGCGTCCAAGATCGTCCAATCCCGAAAGCGATAAAAAATTGGCGGAGGAATTATTTCAGTGCGAAAAAGATCGCGCCGAGAATTTAATGATCGTCGATTTAATGCGCAACGATTTAGGAAGGACCTGCGTTCCCGGCACAATAAAAGTTGACGAGCTATTCAAGATAGAAACTTTCCCCACCGTACACCATTTAGTTAGTTCGGTAACAGGCGAATTGCGGCCAGAAAGTCATCCCGTAGAACTCGTAAGAACTTGTTTTCCTCCAGGCTCTATTACCGGAGCGCCAAAAATACGCGCTATGGAAATTATTGAAGAACTGGAACCCAACACGCGCGGCGTCGCCTATGGCAGCGTTGGATACATCGGTTTCAATGGCGATGTTAACTTGAACGTGGCCATACGAACGTTAGTGCATAGCGACGATAAAATCCGGTTTTGGGTAGGCGGCGGTATCGTCGCCGATTCCATATTGGAAGAAGAATATCAAGAGACTCTCAACAAAGGAGCGGGTATCCTAAAATCACTCAACGCCTTGCCTAAGGCTTCAAGCGCCGCTTCAAGTTAGAAGTGATTTTAAACCGCAAGGCTGTGGATTTGATTAAATCGATGTGGGATTTTTCTTCGGCTTTTGCAAGACCTCATCAGGATGGCAAATCACAGTGAGCGTCAGACCAGCTTCGCTAGTTAATTAATCAAAGATTAGGGTTTCATGGTTCCCGGAGTTTATCCTGAGTGATAACCGAAGGGCGCGTCATCCAGAAGCGAACCGAAGGTTCGGTGAAGCTTGCTATATTGCAGAAAGTATTTGAAGCT
>CAYFMN010000081.1:0-5617 GCA_964344185.1 uncultured Nitrospinota bacterium | reverse complement strand
CCGATATAATAAACTTTTTTTTTAACTTCTTAGCCTGTTTTTAGAGATTCCCTTATCATATTTCCCTCAATCAAAATATTTAAAGTATAAATGTTGAAATATTTTTAAGTTTAAAAAGATTAATTGATGAAATGGAGAAAAATTATGCGAATTCTCGACTTTTCTAAAAAAAGCTATTTAACTCTTAGCGTTTTTGTTTTGGGCTTGGTTTTGGGCAGTTCTTCGATTACTTTTGCGGCTGGAAAAGAAGAAGGTTCGAAAAACATGAATGCAGAGATGCAGGCCATGATGACCAAATGGCAGGAGTACGCATCTCCAAACGAAAATCATAAAGTATTGGATGTTTTGACGGGTAATTGGAACCATGTCGTTAAATGGTGGATGGAGCCAGGCAGTAAACCGGAAATATCCAAAGGAACGACCGAAACTCGATGGATTATGGGGGGACGTTACTTGCAACACATGGTTAAAGGAATGTCGATGGGGCAACCTTTCGAAGGTATGGGACTGATAGGTTTCGACAATTCGCAAAAGAAATACCAAACGCTTTGGATTGATAATATGGGAACGGGAATAATGACTGGCGATGGAAGCTATGATGCGGATGTAAAAACTTTGAGCGATAAAGGAACATTTTCCGACCCGTTCATAGGTCAAAGATCTTATCGAACGGAAACCAAATTGACGGGTAATGACCATTATACTTATGAGATGTACGCTCCAGATATGACCGGTAAAGAATATCTTATGATGTCGATTGCTTATACCCGAGTAAAATAGCTGAATGGATGGCGATAAAAAACCTCGATTAAAACCACAAATGTAAAAAATGGCTATGAATATAGGAGCCCAATTTTATACAGTCTATCGACGATTAGAGGACGAGCGGCAATTTCTCAACCGTTCTTTTGTTCGCTTTTTGTTGCTACCGCTGGTAGAAGAGCTTCATCGTTCGGGTAGATATGGCGAGGGGCTTGAGCTTTTAAATAAAGCGTTAAATTGTCGATGGACAGAAAAAGACTTTTTGTTGCGGCAAGAGACTCTTGGGTTAAAGGGCCAAGCATTACTTGAATTGGGTAAATTAAATGAGGCTCAAGTTATTTTCGAACAAGTTTTAGAAAAGCTTGAACGGGAAGTAAATTTAGATCATGCATTGATTTCTTCTGTAATGAATAACTTGGCCCTGGTTTATGATAAGTTGGAAAAATTTGATAAATCGGAGCCGTTATATTATCTCGCTCTTGAAAAACATAAGAGAAACTTAGGCCCGGAACATCCCGACGTGGCCACGGCTTTAAATAATTTGGCCGTTTCTTTAATGGTACAGGGAAAGTTGGAAGAAGCGATGAGTTTATACGACAAAGCGTTATATATAAGGAAAAAGAACTTTGGAGAAGATCACCCAGCCATTGCTTTTAGTTTAAATAACCTGGCTATTCTTTTTCGCCGACAAAAAAAATATGACGAGGCTGAAAAATTTTTCCGACAAGCGTTAAATATTCGAACTCGCGTTTATGGAAAGAAACATCCAGACGTAGCGCAAAGTTTGAATAATTTAGCTGTTTTATTCATCAAGCAAGGGAATTTTGAAGAGGCAGAACCCCTGCATCAAGAAGCCCTGGAAATTAAAAAACAATTTTTTGGAACCGAGCACCCAGCCATCGCCGCAACCCTGAATAATCTAGCTATTCTTTACGTTAAGCAGGGACTGAATGATAAGGCTATCCCTTTAATCGAAACTTCATTAGGAATTTTTGAACGAACTTTAGGAGCCGCTCATAGAAAAACCAAAAACGTCAAAACCAAATTAGAGAACTTGAAGTTGAAAGAATTTCATAAAACAAAGTTGTCTTAACCTTATCTTAGCCTGTTAAATTGAAGGTAAACCGTAAATAGACTGTGAAAAATACAAATCGCTTTAGTGTTAGCAAATAATTTTTAAGTCTAAATTTTGTAATAGAAACAGCTATAGACAATGATAAGCGTTTCATATATTTTATTTTGAATTTTTAAAGGGAACCTCTAAATATTCAGATTTGCTATCGCCTGGCCCTTAAATTAAAAGGCCAGGCGGATAGCAAACCGGTAAAAATGCCAATTACTAGAGGTCCCCTAAACTATTTACCGATTCGTAAAACTGAGTTAACTAATATAAGCCTAGAAACTATTTGAGATTTGGCAATGGCAGGGGAACAAACAAAAAAATATTCTGTAATGGTGATTGAAGACGATCCATCGTCCAGAGTTCTTATCTGTGAATTGTTGGAAGCTATGGGTGTCGAGGAAATTATCGAGGCAGAAGATGGGAAAGACGGACTTCTAAAACTATATTGGAATGAGGTGGATTTGGTTATTTCAGATTGGCGCATGCCTCAGATGAATGGATTGCAATTTTACAAAAAAGCAAAAGAAGAAGGGTTGATAAAAAATACCCCCTTTTTGATGGTTTCCGCCGAGAATGAAAAAGTAAAAGTTATTGAAGCAGGCAAAGAAGGAATACGAGATTATATTGTTAAGCCTATTGATTTAATGATAATGCAAAAAAAAATCCAAAAGCTTTTGAACATACCTCGTTAGCTTAGAGGTAAAAAATCATTTTTTCCCCATATTTTGAAAAACTAATTTTCAATTACAAAAGATCTTGTTTGATCAATAAACTTGTTATAGAAGGTAACTTGGTTTTTATAGCAAAGTCCTATTTGATAACGGTCTTTGTTGAGTTCTTCTAAGGGAATTAATCCCAAGAACCCATTATTGAAAGAGTTTTGGTGGAAATGAATAGACATTTCCGGTTTTTCCTGTGGTCTTGATGAGAATAAGATTCGTTCTGTCCCTGATTTTAAAATGATTATTATGTCGTCTGAAGTAGAAAATTTATCTTCAAGGCTCCTCACAACTCCCTCCAGGCGAAATAACCGTAGACCCTTCTGAAGGCTGATTTCTATTCCATTAAAGCCCGCAGATATTAAACGCTCTTTATCTTTTTGGCATGTTTTGTAACTTGATATGCGCTGAGAAATAAATTCTTCAGAAATAGAAAAAACGTCTTTAGGTAGCTTATAGACTTTGCTTTGGATAGAAGAAACCAAAGTTTGATTTGCTTCGGCCTGATTATAAAAAAACAAACTGTGATTATGAGTCAACCAATGATTGGTTCTGAAGTACAGCAATTTTTTTTGAAATTCCATTTTTGGTTGGGCGTCAATTGCTGCAAATACATATAAAATTGAAGTTACTGCGATTACCCCAGTAACAATAGATCGTTTCAGTTTATCAGTACAAGATATAATATCTGTAATTGACAAGTAGACCATGATTAGAAACGATGAGGAATAGATTTTATATCTATAGGAAAGAGACTGGTCAAATCCGATTTCGGAACGAAAAAATGAAGCGATTAAGGCGGATAAAATAATCCAAGCGGTAAAGAGATAGATAAAAGGATTTTTTAAGTAATATTTATTGATAGTAAGAAAAATAAAATATAAGAAACAAAATATGCCCAAAACGATTGAAGCTTCAAAACTCTTGAAAGCGAATATTGATCCTAAAAATGAAAAAAAATATAAAAAATGTTGTCCTGAACTTTCTAAAAGAGTTGCCAAATCGTGTTTTTGATTAAATGTCTCATAGTTATAAAAATAAAAAATAAATAATAGTCCTCCTCCCGTTATCCAAATTACAGCCTCCTTCATTCTTTTAACCAAGATTAGATACAATGCTCCGAGGATAGGAGCTCCCAATCCCGCTCCTAGTGTGAATGGAGCTATAAATGAATGGAGAAATGCAAGAGAAAAATCTTTAGATGATTTTCTAGATAACCAAAAAAAAGCAGCTCCAGAAAAATAGAGCGCGAAATAATGATTTGTCGCCGCTATCCACATCATATTTTGCCAATTTTGAAGTTGAAACAATAGTAAGACTACTGGGAGAGAGAAAAAAAGCTTGTTGTTAAATGGAGCGTGGTTTTTAAAAAAAATAAATAGAAGACCCAATAGAGCTGCATTGCTAATAAATAATATGAATTTGATGTCTATTTTTCCAAGTAAAGCTAAGGAAGAGAGAAAGACGATCCGTATAAAAGCCATTCTGGATTCGACGTGTTTCTGAAAAAGAATAGAGAGTTTTTCTTCCAGATTATCTGTTTCTAAAAATTTTATAATGGACTCAAGGAAGTCATAATCATCCCAGGAAGGTAAATTGACACAGTATTGCCAAGCAAAAACAAAATAAATTACAATTGGCAAGCCCGAGATAAAGAGTAAAAGCGCGGGGAGAATGTTAGGGCGTTCTTTCATTTATTAAATGGAGGTATACTATTTTTAAATAGAATAACAGATTTATAAATTTGGGAATGATTAAGAACTAAATTAGTTGTTTCAACTAAAAATAATAGATTAAATAATGTTATTACAGTTTTTTCATCGGAACACTAAATGTTTGAAGTGATTGACAGCTAGATTTCCGAACTTTCGGTTGTTTTTAGGGCGGATCGTCCATTTATATTTTTTTACGCGACAGTTGTTTAAAAAATATTCTATTTTTAGGCAGAATAAGTAGATCCATCTCATTAAGAATTGAATTGAAACTATAGATCTTGCTTTCCAAGATGAAATTTATTTTTGTACTGGCGTTAGTCGTTTTATCTCCTGAATTGTGCTTCGCTCAATCTCCAAAAAAAATTCCATTGCCGCCGGACGTTTATGAAATTCCAGCGAGGCATTTGCAGAAAATTAGCGGTGTGGCCGCTTTAGCTGACGGGAGGTTTGCCGTAGTGGGAGATGGAATTCCTAGTCACGGACATATTTATCCCGGATATAAGCGATGGACATTGCCGTCTCAAGCTATTGAACCAGAGTCGGTTGATGTTGGGTATGGAGTTAATGATGAAGAACTATGGCTGGTTTTGAGTCAAAAAAATCGGATGATTTTGGATTTGCAGGGAGGAGCTTATCAATTACCAAAACGTTATAGCGTCGCCTGCGGTCGCGGTTTAAAGGGAGTGGCGGTTCGATATGTTCCTTCTTATTGGGAGGTTGCCGTTTTATGGTATGGAGGATGGCCAAATGGCGAAGATGATGAATGTAAAAAATTTTCATTCCTAAAACCGAAAGTTGCCATATTGCACTGGATATCCGGCAAAGGAGCTATAGAAATAAAAAAAGAATTAGAATTGAATGTTGAAACTCCTGAAACTAACCATAGGTTTAAGGCTCCAGACTTGGTTTGGTCAAAAAATGGGATTTTGGTTTTATTAGGATCAACAAAAAGGAATGGAGTCGAAAATAAATACACCTGGTTACAAGAGTTTGATCTAATGGGAAATATTTTCAAAGGGACGCCAACGCTAAAATTAGAAGAACAATGGGGAGATTATCGCGATGGAGGCGGCGTTAGGAAATATGGGAAAAATTGGGAAGCGTTAGATTGGACATTAGACGAGAAAAATCTCGTTATGGGATTTGACACCTGGGAGAATCCTATGCCCCTGGTTGTTTTTCCATATCCTTATCCCTGATTTGAGCGAGGTAAATCCTTTACCTTTGTCGTATCGTCTAAATAAAGGGAACCTCTAAAAATTGAGAATTGCAAAGAGACTAGCCCTAATTATCAAGGG
>CAYFMN010000080.1:0-6035 GCA_964344185.1 uncultured Nitrospinota bacterium | reverse complement strand
ATTAAGGGAACCTCTAAAAGTTGAGATTTGCAAAGAGACTAGCCCTAATTATCAAGGGCTAGTCGATAGCAAGCTAGTAAAAATATGAATTATTAGAGGTCCTATTAAAACGTTTTCACAGGGAACAAAAATCAGAAAGGTTAAAGGTTTTACAGTGTAACAGAGTTCAACAAAAAATCTCTTTTATAAAATTTAGCCATGCAAAAAAGCTTAAATTATTTGAAATTTTTCTATATTGCTCAAAGAAATAAAAATGAAAAAAAAGCCTAAGTAAAACCCCTGGTATAAATTTTAAAACCATTTTTGGACTATAATTATGAATATATAACTCTTTAATAAAAATTAAATACAGTCATAATAGTTTCAACGATTAAATACAGGCCAAATTAAAATGGATTGGAGCATTTTCAAGTTAACGAATAATAATTGGGATGCCGTTGTCATTATCGATGCGGAAGGCAAAGTAAAGTTCTGGAATAATAAGGCCGAAGCTATTTTCGGTTGGTCGCAAAAAGAAATAATCGGAAAAAAAGTTTCAGAAACACTGATACCTCTTGACTACAGGGAAGCGCATAACAAAGGATTGAAGCGATATTTAGAAACGGGAAAATCAAGAATTTTAAATTCTCGTTTGGAATTGAAAGCGGTCAACCGGGAGGGAACTGAGTTTCCAATTGAAATATCATTGGTGACCTCTGAGCAAGACAGCGAAAATTTTTTTTGCGCAATTATTCGCGATTTAACCCAACGATCAAAAACCTTGGAAGCCTTGCAAAACAGCGAGGTCAAGATTCAAACCATTTTAGATAACGTTGTTGACGCGATAATTACAATAGACAAATTTGGCATTATCCAATCGCTAAACCCTTCCACTGAAAAAATTTTTGGATACACGAGTTCAGAAATCCTTGGGAAAAATATAAAAATCCTAATGCCTGAACCCTACTCTAGCGAGCACGACGGTTATATTCAAAATTATCTCAACACTGGCAACTCTAAAATTATTGGAATCGGTCGGGAAGTGGAAGGAAAAAGGAAAAACGGCGAAGAGTTTCCGATCTATTTGGCTATCAATCAAATTACTTTGGACGGCCAGACTGTCTTTACCGGAATAATCCGGGATATTTCCGAACATAAAGAATTTGAGCGTCAATTGATTTTGGCTAAGGAACAAGCTGATAAAGCAAATCAAGCCAAATCCGAATTTTTAAGACGAATGAGTCATGAACTGCGCACTCCTTTAAACGCAATAATTGGATTTTCTGGATTGCTTATGCTGGACGAAGACGATCCCTTAAGCTCAACACTGGAAATGGCAAAAGCAATTGAACATTCCGGCAAAAATCTCTTAGACATAGTAGACAACATTTTAAACTTTGAACAAATCCAATCTGGAAAAATAACTCCTACCCCCGAATCTATAGGAATCGATCAATTTTGCAAATCAACCATTGACTTGCTTCAACCATTAACCGAATCCTATAAAGTGGATTTGATTTTTAATCCTTTCTTGGAAAAAAACCTTTTAGTTTGGGCAGATCCAAGATTCTTAAAACAAACTCTTCTAAATCTAATTTCTAACGCCATCAAATATAACAAGGAAAACGGCAAGGTTATAATTTCCACATTTGAATCGGAAAATCAAATAATTGTATCCATAAAAGATACGGGAAAAGGAATTTCTGAGGCGAGAAAATTACAATTATTTAACCCATTTAATAAATTCGACAAAGAATACGCAACTAACGAAGGCGTCGGCATCGGTCTGGTCACCGCTAAAAGACTGGTTGAAATGATGAATGGAAATTTAAGTTTTTCCTCCAAACTGAACGAAGGCAGTTGTTTTGAAATTGCTTTACCGCAAAAAACAAACTAAAAGGTTTAAGAAAATAAGATAATTTCTTTAAATTGCCCCGCCTGTATCAAATGCTTTTTGAATAGTCTTTATCGCCTGCGCCAAAAAACCTCAAAATTGAAATCCGTATGCCAAGTATTTTAAGCCGTCTCATTCGAGGTCTCATACAAGTTAAAAAACCAAAGGGCAAAATACGAAGCAAATCCATCAAACAACTGCGGCAAGAGTTTGAAACCGATATGTCCCGGTACAAACTCCCTGGCGATGTTAAAGTCGAAAAAGTTATGGTTGGAGACGTTGACGCCGAATGGATTATCCCGCCAAATGTGGAAACCAACCGAACGCTTTTTTATATCCATGGCGGCGGTTTTTACTGCGGTTCTCTTAATACTCATCGAGCGGCTGTAGCGAACTTTGCAAAAGCTATCGGCAGCCGCGCCATCCATATAGATTACAAATTGGCTCCGGAATATCCATTTCCCGCCGCAATCGAAGATTGTATCGCGGTTTATAAATGGCTTATCCAAAATGACACCCCGCCAAAATCAATTATCATGGGAGGAGAATCGGCTGGAGGAACATTAACGCTAAACGCTTTGGTCTCTTGTCGCAATCAAGGGGTTGCGCTACCGGCGGGCGCCTTTTGTCTTTGCCCGATGACCGACTTCGCCTTTAAAAGCGAATCCCTGGTTAGAGAAGCGGAAAACGAACTATTTTACACGCTTGATGAATTGGAATGGGTTCGGCAAATATATGCGGGCGACCACAATCCTGAAGATCCCGACCTGTCCCCTGTCTATTCAGACCTGAATGGTTTGCCTCCCCTGCTGATCCACACCACGGACAAAGAAATGTTGCGCGACGACGCTGTTCGATTAAATATCAAAGCCCAAACCGACGGAGTGAATACCGAATTAAAAGTTTGGAACGAACTTTTTCACGGGTTCCAATTGCTTCCCTTTTTACCCGAATCCAAAACCACTCTTGAAAAAATCGCCTCTTTCGCTAAAAGAATCCTCAATACATCCAAATAAAGTTCAAACTTTGTTCTAAAGTTTAAAATAACCAAGATCGCTTCTCCCGTCGCCCTTGACAGACTCAAAGTCAAAACGTATTCTAACCAAAAGATGATTTGATTAAAAATAGCGCTTAAGGAGAATTTTTTGGAAACGCAAGACGTTGAAAAACAAACAGTAACTATTAAAGGTATCGAACTGACGCTGAGCGCGCCCGTTACCGGAAATTACGAATGGATTGGACAAGACGAAATTCTTTCGCAAGTATTGGCGTGCTGGATGGTCGTCGCTAAAGAAGACTTGCCGCTTTCTCCAAAAATCGTCGGCATGCCCGGTATCGGGAAGACCACGTTGGCGATGGTTGCGGCGATGAAACGCGATCAACCTCTATATATTTTTCAGTGCACCAGCGACACGCGACCGGAAGACCTGTTAATAACGCCGGTATTGGCGGAATCGGGAAAAATTTCCTACCACGCCTCGCCATTGGTAAGCGCCATGCTCACCGGAGGCATTTGCGTTCTGGACGAAGGCAACCGCATGAATGAAAAAAGCTGGGCGTCTCTCGCTCCACTATTGGATCATCGAAGATACGTAGAGTCTATCGTAGCGGGAATTGTGATTTCGGCCAAACCGGAGTTTCGAGCCTGCGTCACCATGAACGAAGACGAGTCTACTTTTGAAATTCCCGATTACATTCTTTCGCGATTGCAACCTACGTTAAAATTAGGAGCGCCTAACAAACGAGACGAATTAGCGATTTTAAAATATCATCTGCCATTTGCGGAAAGCGATATGTTGCAATTAACCGTCGATTTTCTTCAACGCTCGCACCAACTGGATTTGGATTTCTCGCCGCGAGACGGAATCCATATCCTTCAATATGCAATCAAGAGACTTGCGCAAAACCCAAATCATCCCTTATCCAAAGACGCGGTCTGGCGCGAAGCGATTTCTAATGTACTGGGTGAAGAAGCCTTGGATCTAGACCGGCTTGCGGAAAACAAGAGACGCGCTCTCGGCGGACAACAACTCCCAATGGGGTTAAGCGATTTCTTCTTTGCCGACGGCAGCCCGTTGCATCCCGACTCCGATAGCTAAAACGGAGACGATTCCTTGAGCGCTACAACCCAAGACATATTTCAACTTAGTTCGCGAATAAAAATTCTTCCAACCATTCATGGAAGCGGAGATTTTGCGAGAACGATTCGGCAAAAGCTTTTAGAAGTTTCTCCGGACTGCCTTGCCGTTTGCTTGCCCGATATCTTCCAACCATTAGTGGAAGAAGGCATCGAAAAACTTCCTTATATATCGCTAGTCAGTTCCGCCGAACCGGATGGGTCTTTTAATTACGTTCCTATCGACCCTTGTCAATCTGTCATTATGGCATTGCGCATCGCCATGCAAGAAGGAATACCAAGAAAGTTTATCGATTGGAATACGTCGGCTTTTGAAACGCGGAAAAATATTTTTCCAGACACCTTTGCGCTTCGTAATCTTTCTTACGAAAAATTTGCGACCGCGTTATTGCCAACCGTTAAGAAACCGGTTCCCGAAAGCTTTCACGATAAACGTATTCGCTGGATAGCTTATCAAATTCATAAATTAGAGTTGGATTACTCAAATATTGCGCTGGTCTGTTCGATATTGGATTGGCCCTGGATAAAAGAAGCTTACGACGCCAACCTCCCCTATCCTCAAACAGAAGAAAAATTAGCTCTGCCCAGCTTGTCTGGTTTAGAACCGAACACGTTATTCTTCGCTTTGTCTGAAATCCCCTATGTAACTTACCTCTATGAGAAAAAGAGGCAAGAGTTGAGGCCCGACCGCGAAGCGGCATTGGACGGCGTAAAAGAAATTCTGCTTAAAGCCAGGGATCTATTTACGCAAAAACATAAAGTTAAATATCACAATTTAACGTCGCAAACATTTCAGATCTTTTTGCAGTACGTCCGTAATCTCTCTTTATTAGAAAATCGACTAACGCCAGACCTTTATACTTTAGCGAACGCCTCTAAGCAGATCGGCGGAGATAGCTTTGCCGTGTGCGTTGTCGAAGCGGCAAGAAACTATCCATTTCAAAAAGAAAATACCAAAGACCTGAATACGATGGCTTTAGGAATCGATCAGGCGTTGCTGGACGACAAAGTCGTAAAGATGAAAAATCGGCTCTCAGAGTTTCAGGTAGAATGGAGAAACCTCGACCTTAAAAAAGATCCCGACTTTGACCGGCAAAAGGAATGGAAATATAACTGGAACCCGCACGGGCAATGCTCATGGCCTCCGGAAGACGATCAAATAGAAAGCCTCAATACGCATGTGCGCGAACAGTCTAAACTGCTACTGAGTTCCGATCTTGCCCGATCCGAGAAATTCACTTCTTCGGTTAAAGACGGTTTGGATATAAGAGAAACTATTCGCAATTGGCATACGGGCGATATCTACGTTAAAGAGATTCCGCCATCGCGAGGACGCATTGAAATAGTTGTCTTGTTATTTGAAATCGAACCCAACCCAAACGAATTTTCCTGGAGACAAACCTGGTACGCGGAGCATCTCGAAGAATCAACGCTCTGTTTTTTTGCAACGCCCTACGCGGATAATTTAATAGGACCGGGAATCGCTCAATCTAATTATGGAGGGTGCATGCTCATTTATCCGCCACGCCCGATACCAAATATTTGGGAAGATCCACGTTTACGCCATTCATCGACTTTGGATGAACGATTATTAGAAGCGGCGTTCTTTCACTCAAGAGAAAAGCATGTGACAGTCGCTTCTCCCGCGCCGCCATCGGCAAAGTGGAGATTGTTAGCAAAAAGATATAAGAAGAGAATCATACATATTCCGCTCAGTCGGTTTTCCAATCAAACGATAGAAAAAGTACGCCGTTTTCATGTGTTAAACGGGAAAGAAATCCGAAGCTTCGCCTCAAGATTCATTGAGGATATTTAGTCCAACAAAAGCAGCCACAGAAAACACAGAATTCACAGAAGAAAGGTTTTATGTGTTAATTAAAAAATTAAATAATGTCACATTGAGGCTCTCGAAATGCGACCTCCTTTTTTTACTTTATCCTCGAACGAATAGACCGCAAAGCGGTCTAGAAGTGAAGCTTGCTATATTGCAGAAAGTATTTGAAGCTATAAAAAAAGGCTATAAAC
>CAYFMN010000079.1:0-6855 GCA_964344185.1 uncultured Nitrospinota bacterium | reverse complement strand
AAACTAAACGAAGTGGGATGATTCATATTGCCAATTTTTCGGTCTTTGTATTTTGTCTCTAAGGCATGCGCCGCGTCTTCAAAAATTGTTAATCCTTTTTTTTCTGCGATTGCCTCTATTGGATCCATATCGCAGGGATGTCCTGCGTAGTGCACCACCATAATTGCGCGGGTCCGCGAAGTTAGTTTTTCTTCTATTCCGTTAGGATTTATATTTAAAGTTCCTTTTTCTATGTCGGAAAAAACAGGTTTAAAATTGTTTAGGACAATGACGTTTGCCGTTGCGGGAAAAGTCATTGGGGTGGTAATAATCTCATCTCCTGGTTCAAAATTTTGCAAAGCCAGCGATATGTTTAGCCCAGCAGTGCAAGAGTTCAAAGCAATGGCATGTTTGCAGCCTATATAATTTCGAAACGCTTCCTCAAATTGTTGAGTTTTGGGTCCTGTAGTCATCCAACCAGATTTTAATGTGTCTACGACTTCATTTATTTCATCGTCTTCTAGCCAAGATCTATGGAAGGGTAAGTCGATACTCATTATATTGTTATTTTAAGTTGGAGGGTAAGCGACTTAGATTAACTTTAAGCGCTTTGCTTTTTCAAAATATTATTTTTTTGCTTGTATCACTAAAGGGTCAAAACCTAGATCAGAAGGATTAAATTCAATAAATTTTGTGCTTTCCCAGTCCCCTGCATTATTCGGAATAAAGTGATAGTAAATATTACCGCTCATATTAGTAGTATTCCGCAAAAGAGTAATGTACCAATTGCCGTCTATTTTCTCCCAATAGTCCTGCATCGTCAAAGTAACAGGAAATTTTAGGATTCCTTTTATCCTGCCAGGATCCATCGTTTCTATGCCTTTGTATGTCATGACGCCTTTAGCGTACTTCCCATTATCGCTAATTAGTATCTTATCCAAACTGATATTGTTGATTTTTATATATCGGTTTGAAGTTAGTGGATAATATCTGAAAGCTGGAAACCCCAAAATATCTTTTTTATCTTGGTGAGAGTTAATATGTTCCAAGGAAGGAATAGTGTAACCGCCGGATATATGAGTTTTGCCGTTTTTTCGATAATCATGGGTTACTTTGCCGTCAAAATATTTAAATTCGGCAAGGGACACGTTTTTTCTAAACTCAGGATGTTGGAGGGAATATATTTTTTCCCAATTACTCTCCGTTTTATATTTAATATAGTTTTTTTGGATTTCGTATAGTTTCTTAACCTCTTGTTTTTTCCCGGTATCTCCATAGGCCATCTCCAAAGAGGGACTAAAAAGGCACAAGGTTAAAGTTAATAATCCTAATCGAAAAATCATAATCATAATCTCCGAGATTAATCTTTAAAAAAGTTTTATCTACTTAAATTATCGGTGTTAACTTTATAAATATTAGGTTGCGAAAAAACACCGCCACTGAAAGTTTTAAACAACATCGAATTAATTTAAAAATTATCGATTCTTTGCGGACTATTTAAGGAGGACTTCTAAAAACCTAAGAAAAGAAAGCTAACAAACTCTTTATATGGAAGATAAATTTGGCGGCAAAATGGTTTTGACCAACAGTCCTAAACTTTTAAAAAGCAATTCTAATATTGAGTTTTCCACCTTAAATATACATTTTATTATAACCTTTGCCATAGGTTGTTTTCAAAAAAAATCATAAGCCTGAAAATTTATATATTTAAAATAATTTTAGCGGTTCAGATAAAAGCTTCTCAATTGATTTAGAAAGCTTATTTTACGGTGTTAATCTTATTTGGTAATATGCGGTTAGTGAAAACTAAAAGCATGTATTGTGGTTTATAAAACTTTAATTGATTACGCTTAATCGATAATTGCCATGGCTGATCCTTTAAATCAAGACGCAGAGCTAGGAACATTCCGAACCTTTGCAAAAAAAAGGCTTTCCTTGAGTCTTTTATTCATTTTGCCAGCGGTTATTGCTTTATTCGCTTTTAGTTCTGGCTTTGTCGCTTTAGATATTTTGGATTACTTTTTTTTAGAAAAAAATAAGCCTTTTGTCCCATTGGAGTGGGAATTTGTATCTAAAATTCTTGGTTTGATAAAACTAGAGGTTCTGTTATTTACGGTTCTTGGAATCGGAGCTGGAATTGGCGTTGCTTATGGGATTCTGAAGCCAATGAACAGAATTATGGAAAGCGCCAAACAGATTGCTAGAGGAGATTTTAAAGCTCAACTAAAAGTTGAAGATTTAGGCGAGTTCCAGCCATTAGGCCATGAAATAAATCGTATGGTTTCCTCTGTAAACCAATATATGGTGGATAGTATGACCGGCGCTTGGATTATGATGGATCCGCAGGGGAAAATACTTTCTCTAAATACTGGCGCGATGTCTCTTTTGGGAGGAAATTTACAAGAGTTTATTGGATTGCCAATAAATAAGTTGTTGGAAAGGTCTATTTTTGTAGGCAAGTTAGGCGCATTGGTTAAAAACACTGTGGAAAATGGTCAAGTTTATTCAGGAAAAGAAGTAATTGTTTCAGATTCAAACCAAAAAGAAAGTCGGTATTCTCTATCTACAAAAATTTTTAAAGGAGAAGAAAACGAAACGACGGGCGTTGTATTGGCTATTAGAGATTTAACCCGAGAGAGGGAAGTCCAAGAGCATATTCAGAGAACGGGAGAGTTGGCTTCATTAGGAGGAATGGCGGCAGGTTTAGCTCATGAAATTCGAAACCCCTTAGGCACCATTAAAGGATTGACGCAATTATTAGAAGAAGAAGCGAATGAAGACGACAAAAGTAAAAAATACGTAAAAACTATTATAAGGGAAGTTGATCGCTTAAATAAAGTCGTTACCGATTTGCTGCAATTTGCACAGCCTGCTTCGAAAGAGTTTTTATTTTACGACGTGAATACATTAATAGAAAACGCTTTGGAACTTTGTAGAATTGATCTCGAAAAGAAAAAAGCAAAAATATCTAAAGAATTTGGAAGTTATCTTCCAAGCGTTTGGGCCGATGAAAGAAAGCTCATTCAGGTTTTTTTAAATTTGCTTTTAAACGCTGGAGAAGCCCTAAATGATATGAAGGAAATAAAAATAATTACTTATTTTGATCCCAAAGGGTTTGTAACGTCTACGGGAGAAAGTTCTGGAGCTATTAAAATCAAGATTATGAACACAGGTCCTGAAATTGATCCTGGAGTTCGGTCAAGGATCTTTGATCCATTTTTTACTACTCGAACGGAAGGCACTGGGTTGGGACTAGCCATAGTTTCTCAAATTGTGGCGTCTCATAAAGGAACAATTTCGGCTGAAAGAGAAGACCCGTATACGGTATTTTTGATAACTTTACCTGCGCAAAAAGGATCTGACAGAACCGAATTCACTGAACAACAAGTTAAAAACCGGATATCAGGAAGGGAGACTCGTGAGTTCGCCTAAAATTTTAATTGTCGACGACGAAGAAGGTATCCGGTTTTTTTTATCGGAAGCAATATCGCGTGAGGGATATATTTCTGAGGCGGTTTCGACGGGAGAAGAAGCCTTAAAAAAGGTGAAAGAAGAATTTTTTGATTTAGTAATTACCGATTACAACATGCCTGGAATGAATGGTATCCAGACATTTTCAAAAATGAGAGATATTCATCCTCACATCGTTGGAATTTTGATCACAGCCTATGGAGATAAATCTTTAGCGATGGAGGCCATGAATCTTGGTATGTTCGACTATTTCACTAAGCCAGTTGATATTAAGGAAGTTCGCGTTGTTATAAGGAGAGCAATTGAGAGGAGTTTGTTGCAAAAAGAAGTTGCTGCACTTCGTTCGACTTTAGAAAAAAACTATCCCTCAAATGAAATTTTAGGAGTTTCTACCGCTACTCGGGAAGTTGTTGATAGGATTCATAGGATTGCCGATAGCGATGTTTCCGTTTTGATATTAGGAGAAAGCGGTACGGGTAAAGAGTTGGTAGCTCAAGCTCTCCACTACAATAGTTCTCGAAAACATAGACCCTTCGTGAAAATTAATTGCACTGCGGTTCCTCATGATCTCCTAGAAGCCGAGTTTTTTGGATTTGAGAAAGGAGCTTTTACAGGAGCTATTAAACGGAAGATCGGCAAATTTGAACAAGCTAACGAAGGCACTTTGTTCCTTGATGAAATAGGCGATATGCCTGTGTCTACTCAAGCAAAAATCTTGAGAGTAATTCAAGAAAATGAGTTACAAAGAGTTGGGGGAGAAAATACTATTAAAATTGATATTCGCTTAGTGGCCGCGACTAATAAAGATTTAAAAAAGGCGATTGCCGAAGGGGAGTTTCGCGAGGATTTATACTACCGGTTGAATGTTGTGGCGATTAACTTACCGCCCTTAAGGGAAAGGAAAGAAGATATTCCAATATTATCTAGTCATTTTTTGGAAGTTTATAATCAGAAATTCAAAAAAAATATTCAAAATATAACGCCAGAAGGAACTGAACTTCTAACTAATTATTCATGGCCAGGAAATATCCGCGAGCTTGAAAACGTAATACAAAGGGGCATTATTTTAGCTTATGGACCTGCATTGGGAAAAAAAGATTTATTGGATGTTTATCCTTCGTTAGGTGATGGCGCTGAAACCTCTGGTCTGGTTGGAACCAGTCTTTCAGATAAAGTTGGCATGACAGTCGAATCTACGGAAAAAAAATTAATTCTTGAAGCTCTAAAAGAAGAAAATTGGAAAAGGCAAGAAACTGCTAAAAGATTAAATATTAGCCGCAATGCGTTATCCTAAAATGGTTGTTGGCGCTATGTCAGTTGCTATTGGCATTTTGATGTGGAAGGTAGTGCCTATTTTTGTTTCTATGTTTGAAAAAGCAAAAATTGAGCTCCCATGGGCTACAAAGCTGTTAATCGCGGCTAATAATGCGGCTAATAATTATTGGTATTTTGGTCTTGGCGGATTAGTTGTTTTGTATCTTACGTTTAAGAAATACACCGATACTGAAAAAGGTAAACATCAGTGGCATTATATTTGCTTGAAGTTTCCAATAATGGGCAACGTTTTGCTGAAATCAAATATGTCGAAGTTTTCTAGAATACTGGGGACTTTACAAGCTGGTGGCGTTCCTATTTTAGATATTTTATCAGTGTCCGCTCGAGTTGTTGAAAATGTTGTTTTATCCAAAATAATTTCAAACCTTCGCAAAAGCGTTCAGGAGGGTTTGGGCCTTGCAGCTCCGCTTAGCAAAAGTGGTTTCGTACCTCCTCTTGTAATCCAAATGATTGCTGCTGGAGAAGAATCCGGCGCTTTGGACGATATGATGATGAAAGTAGCGGATTACTATGACGAAGAAGTAGATCAGGCCGTAAAAAACTTATCTTCTATGATAGAACCTATTTTGCTGGTCTTTATGGGTGGATTAGTTTTGTTCCTGGCTTTGGCTATTTTTATGCCCATGTGGGATATGTCCAAAATGGCCAAAAGATAAATATAAGATTATTTAAGTAAATATTTTTTGATTTATCTCTAATGAAAAAATCTAATTTTTTGCAAATTTGCAAAGTAAAATCTGAATCGGGTTTTACTTTAATCGAATTAATTACAGTTATAGTCATGGTTGGCATTTTGTCCTCTATGGCTCTGCAGAAAATGATGTCTGTGCAGGAGGATGCTGAAATAGTGGCTGAAGACGCTACAATTGAGGTTATGCGCGCTAATTTAATTGGTAATTTTGGCGATGACCTCCTAAAAGGCAATTTTGCGTCTTATCCAATAAACCCATTTCAGAGTTTAACCAAAGTGCCAGAAGGCTACAATAGGAGAAGGAGTACCGCTCCTACCGGCGATGAAGAAGATGATCGTTTATGGGTATTTGTTCAAGGTCAAACTGGGGGAGGCCTAACAGCAGAACAAGCTGGAACTACGCTGGTTAACTTTGTTCCATCTGGGTTTATTTTTCACCAACGCAGAGACCATACAGTAGTTAAATGGGGTTATGACTCTTCGCAAGGAGTCATTAGCGCCAAAGTTATTGTGAATAAGAGCGAACTTAAAGAAAACTTACAAGCCGAGCAAATTGAGCAGGGAGAGGAAACAGAAGACGATCTTTTGCTTCAACGTAGGCGTTTAGGAAACTTAAATGCAGATCAAGAGCAGAGCAATCGAACTAATCGAAACCGCAATTAATTAATTTGTAGAAACCTCACATCCTATAAACCTGGAGTTCCTATACATGGACATAATTTACGATATACTTTTGGTAGGGTTTAAATTTTTTGCGGTTTTGCTTACCTTTATTTCCCTGATAATGGGGGCTCTTATTTTGTTCAAACCATCTACTGCGGCTAGCGTAAACCAATTTTTTAATAAATGGTTTAAAACAGAAGATATTTCCAAGTCCATGGAAATGCAAATATCTACTGCGGACTTTTTTATCAAATATCGTTTAATTTTTGGTATCCCCTTATTTATTGGCGCTATATATACAATTTACTATTTGATTTCTTTATTCGATCAATCAAGATTTATTTCTATGGTGGTTAAACCGTCTAATGAAACAAAAGAGTTATTTATCGTAATTCTAATGGACGTTACTCGATGGTTTTTTATAATTTGGTGCTTGATTGGCGCTTTCTTATGTTTACTTATGACTTTAGCGCCCGAAAAATTCAAAGATGTTACTAAGTCGCTAGATGCTTTCTTTTCAACTGAAAAAGTTGAAAGCCTGATTGATACTCCCCATGATTCCATTGATAATTGGGTATTAAGAAATCATATTATTGTAGGGTTTCTTTTATTAATGGGTTCAGCTTTTCTATTCGCCATTAGTCTTAACTATTTTTTTTAATAGTTCTTCCTTGATATAAGTTTCCTTCTTTTTTTGTATTTTGTAATAATTCGAT
>CAYFMN010000078.1:0-7353 GCA_964344185.1 uncultured Nitrospinota bacterium | reverse complement strand
CTCAGCTTGCCTCTTAATTCGAAACCAAAGTTGCACTTACAACTTGAATCCGCCTGTTAAAACTCAAACTTTTTTGAAATTAATTGGAATAGTTTAATAAAATTTTCTGAGGAACTAAGCTTTATTGAGGCTTCGAGAGCCTACTAAGGATAAGGAATTTATTTTACCGGATCGAGGCGAGATCCTTCGCCGATACTAGCGTATCGCCTCTGGATGACACGCAAAGGGGTCCTTGAAATCTTAATCCTTATATCAGTTAACGCGTGAAACGAGTCAGGCGCTCGAGATGACATTAAATGTTAGTTCCTTAATTAATTAACCAACAACCCTAAGCGGAGCAACTCGTTTGTGAGCAGGAAAATTGCGCCGGACTGTCCGCAAAATAAAACTCTGGATCAATTTGCTTTTCTTTTAATAACATGTCGTTTTCCACAAAAGGGTTTTGGGCTAGGAAAATAAGTTTGTCTATTTCGCTGTAATCGGAATCTTTGAGAGCCGTTTCAATCGCCTTTTGCGCCAGATGGTTTCTAAGGATGAACCTGGGATTAACTCGATTCATCGCGTGTTGCCGCGTCAAGTCGTCGGAGCTTTCCTTATTCAAAATATTTGAATAATCGTTCAGCCAACTTTCTATATCAGTCGGATCAACAAACCGATCTAAAATGGGTTGAATATCTCCGTTTCTAAAACGAGACAACAATCTAAAAAAATTTGTGTAATCGATACGATGTTTATAAAGGATCTCAAATAGTTTTCCGGTAAGTGTTTTAAAGTCGGAATCTATTATTTTTATACCCAGTTTTGCCGCCATCAAACTGCGGTAGGTTGAATTATAGCATTCCTGGTAGCGCGCCAACTCTTCATTCAATACGTCGTTGTCGATAAGGGGAGCTAAAGTTAAAGCAAATTTCTCCAAATTCCAAAACCCAATTTCAGGTTGTCTGGAATACGAATAACGACCCTGCTTGTCGCTAGAGTTTGGAATGTAATGCGGATTAAACGCGTCCATAAACCCGAATGGACCGTAGTCGAAGCAAAGGCCAACAATCGACATATTATCGGTATTCATAACGCCATGAACAAACCCAACAGACTGCCAGCCCGCGATGAGGGACGCTGTTCTTTCCACAACGCTACGAAAAAAAAGCCGGTACTTATCCGCTTCTTGCGTCAGGTGTGGATAATGTCGCCATATAACGTAGTTGGCCAGCTTTTCGATGTGTTTGGTTTTTTTGGCGTAGTGGAAGGCTTCAAAATTTCCAAACCGGACATGAGACTCGGCAATCCGTATTAAAATAGCGGGAATCTCAGGCATTTGCCGGAAGATCAATTCCCTAAAACCTATAATGCCCAACGCTCTCGTACTCGGAATTCTAAGTCCATGGACGGCTTCCCCGCCCAGATATTCTCGAATGGAAGCGCGCAGGGAAGCCCTGCCGTCAAAATCTCTGGCAAAGCGGGTGCGACCGCATCCTTTTAAATGGATGTCCCATTTTAAGTTGTTGGAGGTTTCAAGTTCTCCCAGCAAAAGTCCGCGACCGTCTCCAATGTGCGGATTGTAAGATCCAAATTGGTGCCCCGTGTAATACATGGCCAATGGCTGGGCGCCGGGAATCTCTTTATTGCCTGAAAAATAATCCAGAAATTTGGGGTCTTGTTCGACGTTTTCCGGAAGCTCCAACAAGTCGCCCACGGCCCGGTTGAAGTGGACTAAAAAAGGTCCTTCAACCGGGTCCGGAGATTTAGCCTGGTAGAAATCTGATCCCAAATCAAAAAAAGCGTTGTTGAAGGGAAGTTGATCTAAAATTTCCAAAGAGGGAACTACTCCTATTCCGTCATACGGAAAGATTGGGCGTAATAAGCCACCAAATCACGCACGGAAATAATGCCGACAATTTCATCCGACTCCGTTACTACTAAATGCCGAATCTTATTTTTTCTCATAAACTCGTTGGCTTGATCGATCGGTATATATCGATCCATAGTTAACAGAGGAGACGTCATGATTCCGGCAACTTCGGTGGTATCCGGGTTTAATCCAGGGCCCAAAACTTTGCGAGTCAAATCCGTATCGGTGACAATGCCGACGAACTCGTCGAACTTTTTCACCAATAGAGATCCCACATGGTTAGCCTGCATGTATTGTGCGGCTTCTTGAACCGAGGATTCGTGATCAATGCTTAAAATAGAGCTGTTCATATAATCGCCTAATTCGTCCATAATCAACCCCCTAGATTTAATGCCAAGAAAGTAATTAACGGTCCATAACGATGCTTAAAAGGAGTTTCAAGCTTTGAAGCCAGTTCCTTTTTATCCAAATTAATATTCAGGCGAAGCCGAAAGCTCCTTTAAGTTCAATACTCTCATAAACCTTGATTTCAGAAAAGGGTATATTGCGGGAATCGCTTCTTTCAAAAAACGATGCTTGGATTTTGGCAAATAACTTATACAAAGAAAAGAGAGAGATAAAAAAAAAGATCCCAACTGACTGAAAATAAAGGAAAATAACTTTTCCTTGAATCATTCGAATTGGGATCTGTTTTTTTATATCGAGGGAAATTAAAAGAATTTTTTACAAACTTTGCACCAGCCAAACGTGATAGATCTTTTTGGTTTTAAACTGCCAAAATATGGCCCCTACATTAAAATGAAGCAACCAAACTGCGCTGGTGCCTTCCTGGCATATTTTTTTCTGATAACGGTCTTTAATAAAAGTAACTTTTTCGCAAGTGGTCGAAGTCCAGTAATGATGCCCTCGATCATCGTCAAAAGCAGGATTGATCCAGGATTTTTTACCGCTGGCGTTTTTGACTCTTTCATGGTGAAGGAGTGTTTCTAATTCAGAAAGGGTGGGCAATCGCCATCCCGCTTTTTCTCCAATTTTATATGACTCTGCCAGTCTTTCGGCATCCCTGTATTCCATTTGTTGAAATACGCCGTTTTTGGTAATGCCTTGTTTTAGCCATAGCAAATTGTTGACTTTATCCGTAATGGTGCCGTCTCCGTTATCGACGAATTCAGGATCAGGTAGTTTTTCCAAAGGCAGATTTGCAACTTTTTTACATTCAACAATTAATGGGCCTGCGCTAGGACATTTGTCCAAAATACCAAATGGACTCATTTTTTTTGTCATTGCGCAAACCTCTTCTTTTGAGCATCCAGCGTTTGCTTGAGATACAAGAAAAATAGAAAAGATTGAAACAAGAACGGCTATTCGCATCAAGACCTCCCCCGAGATAAAGACATTGGAAATAAACCTAATGGTTTATAGAGTTTGATTCCATAAAGGATACTATATTTTAAGAGCGGATAATACGATTAATTCGAATCTCGTAAAACCCGTTTAATCCAGGGCTTCGTCCAACTTTGTGAAGGCTTCTTCGCTTTTTAATTCCAAAAAATAAGGAGTTTCAACGATTCGGTTGGTGGATGGATCGGGATTGATGTTGATAACCTTTGTTCCTCTGTCCTGAAGGCCCAAGGCTATATAGTCGTTGGTTGGCACCGCTCCGGAGCTTCCGACCAAAATAGCCAAGTCGGGAAGTTGTCTCATAAACAAGCCAAAGTTTTCTTCCTGTTCAGGGTGCCCCACATATTCTCCATCGCCAAACATGAGAATATGAGGCCGCGCAATACCGCGACATTTACGGCAAGCGGGATAATTCGACGCCTTCATTGTATCGTAATCCAAATCGCACAACGGAACGGCAGGCTCGTCCCAAAATCCGTAAGAACAAGTATCCAGACATTGCAAGCGCCACATGGAACCGTGAACCTCTTTCACCTGATGTTCGGGAGCGCCCGATTTAATGTGGAACCCGTCTGTATTGGTCGTGTGAATAAAACTGTCTGGAAAGCGGTCAGACATCCAGTCGTTAATGATATGGTAGCCTTGGTGCGGCTGGTTTTCTTCCGCGTTGCGCCGTCGCCATTCATAAAACGCCCAGGCGTGCGGCAGCTCGTTGCGAAAAGCCCACGGACTGGCCAGATCCTGCGCTTCCAGGCCTTTTGCTTTAAAAGGAGGGAAATTGTTCCAATAACCTTCTTTGTCGCGAAAAGTAGGGATGTTTGAATCCGCGCTCATACCCGCGCTGGTTAAAAATAAAACGCGACGCACGTTTGATATTAAAGAAGCCGCTTCTTGAATTTTTGAATCAGGCATGGCCGTCCCACTCCTTTAAAAAACGATCCACATACTCTTCCATGAACCGATGTCGTTCTTCGGCGATTTTTTTTCCTGTTTCTGTGTTCATGCGGTCTTTCAACAACAAAAGTTTTTCATAAAAATGATTGATGGTGTGGCCTTTATTTTTTTTGTAAGCTTCAAAACTTTCGTGCATCACCGGCGGTTCGTCGGGGTGATACATTAATCGATTTTTGTGACCGCCGTAAGCGAAAGCGCGACCAATGCCGACTGCTCCGATAGCGTCTAAGCGGTCGGCGTCCTGCACGGCTTTGCCTTCCAGGGAATTCATAGGAGTGGCGACTCCGGCGCCTTTGTACGATATGTTGGCGACAATGTCCTTAACTTGATCGATGGTGGATTGATCGGCGCCGATTTTGTTCAACCATTCTTCCGCTTTTTTAGGACCAACGGTGTCGTCGCCGTCGTGGAATTTCCAATCGGCGATGTCGTGGAGTAGGGCGCCCAGTTCCGCGACGGTTGTGTTGGCGCCTTCTTGTTCGGCGATGCGTTGCGCCATTTTCCAAACGCGGTAGATGTGTTGGTAATCGTGACCGGAACCTTCTCCTTCAAAAAGGCGTTCGACATGATCGCGAGTTTTTTCAATCCATTCTTCGTGGGAAGTCATTTATTTGAAACTCTTTCAATCGTTAGTTTGTTTTTGAGAGGCATTATAAACCGTTAATATAAATTTACCTATGGGTTAATAGCCACAGAAGGCACGGAAGTTCACAGAAGAAAAGTTTTGCGCATTAACGGTAATGAAGCAAAATATAGCGTGATAAACCGTAAACATTATTTCTACGTCATTCTGGAACCCTTCCGTAGGAAGGGTGAAGAATCTAGGTAAATTCCCACCACTTTGCTTTTAATAAACGCTAGGTCAGAGGTAGTAATTCTATTAGTTCGAGGCGAGATCCTTCGCCGATATTAAAATATCGCCTCTGGATGACAAATCGTAGGTGTCCTAGATACTGAGTTTGCTTTTAGTTTAACGCTTAAAATATATCCTAAAAAGCATAAACCGAATACAACCTTTCTTTATCCAAATCCCATCTCATGCCATTCTGACGACCAGCGAGAGGAAGAATCTCGCCTCGATTCGATAAAATTTCTACATTTCTCCCTTCTGTGTTTTTCTGTGGCTAATCTTGCCTTGCTAAATAATTGTCAGCCTGAGGCTCTCGAAGGCCGACCACCTCTTTTCTAGGTCACCCTTGATTTCCCTTTAATCTTTCCGTATTGTAGATAATTTCTGAATGCAAAAAATGGTTTCTAAATGGAAAAAGATTCCGTAAAAGTTTTCATAAGCTACAGCTGGGATTCAGACGGGCATAAGGACAAGGTTTTGGCTTTATCCAATAAGCTCCGCAAAGAGGGAATCGACTGTTCTCTTGACCAATATGAAACCACTCCAGAGGAAAAGTGGCATACATGGATGGCAAAACAAATTGAGAAATCTGATTTTGTTTTAATGATTTGTACTGAAACTTATTTAAGGCGATTACGAAAAGAAGAAACGGAAGGAGTAGGAAAAGCCGCCACTTTTGAAGCCGATATTATTTCAAAGCTCTTATTAGAGGGACAAGGGAAAAACCTTAAGTTTGTTCCCGTAATTTTTTCCGAAGAAGATAAAGAGTTTATACCTCCGGAAATTGGATCTTCTTATTATTGTGCGACTAAAGAGGACGGCTACGACGCTTTATACCGTTATTTAACGGATCAGAAAAATATTTTAAAACCAGAACTTGGAGAAATAGTAAATAAACCTCCTAAAGCCACTCCTGTTTTAACTATTGAGCAAACTACCCAAAATCGGTTTTTTAACGTCCCCATCCACCAAAACCATTTCTTCACAGGCCGCGAAGACATTTTAAAAAAACTCAGGGAAAACCTGGAAGCTAGCAAGCAAACCGCGCTAACCCAACAAGCCCTATCGGGATTGGGCGGTGTGGGGAAAACCCAAATAGCGGTTGAGTATGCCTATCGTTATCGGGATTCTTATCATGCCGTTTTATGGGTGGAGGCGGAATCGGAAACTTCTTTACACAACAGCGCGGCGGAGATCGCGTGTTTGCTGGATTTGCCGCAAAAGGACCGGCCAGAACCGGAACTCGTAAGGCAAGCGGTTCAAAACTGGCTGTCGTCGCAAACCAATTGGTTGCTGGTTTTAGATAATATTGAAGACATGAAACTTTATAAAAGCTTTGTGCCGACTTCGGCGCAAGGCCATGTCATACTCACGACCCGCCTTCATTCAACTGGGAACGTCAAAAAATTACAAATTGATGAAATGAAAGAAGACGGCGTTTTGTTTTTACTGCGCCGGTCTGGAGCTATTGAAGAAAATCAAGATAAAGAAGTCGCCAAATCGGAAGACTTGGAATCCGCGAAAAAAATTAACGAAATTTTTGACGGACTGGCGCTGGCCCTGGAACAAGCGGGAGCTTATGTAGAAAAAAGTAGAATTTCTTTAGCTCGATATTTGGAAATATATAATTCGTCTGGAAATAAATTATTATCAAAAAGAGCAAAAGACAGCGATTATCCAAAACCTGTGGCGAGAGCCTTTGACCTGTCCCTCAAAAAAACCAGAGAAAGCAGTCCAGCCGCATATGAATTGATTCAACTTTGCGCTTTTTACGATCCCGATTCTATTCCCGAGCTTATATTTAAAGAAGGACAAGAACATCTGGGAGAAAAGTTAAAAGAAGCCGTTACCGAAGAATTGGAATGGGAAGAAGTGATTGAGGAAGCCTGTCGATTTTCTTTGTTGCAACGCAATGTTGGCGAAGAATCCTTCCGTATGCACCGAGTTTTACAACAAGCGATAAGAATTAGTTTAGACGACTCCAAAGATTATCTGATAAAGGTATTACAAATTTTAAATTTGGCGTTTCCTGATCCCGGGAATTTAAAGAATTGGCCTGTTTGCGCGCAACTACTTCCTAGTATCGAAATAATATACGAGGAAGTAGAGAAAAATAAATTAGAAACTACCGAAGTTGGAGATTTATTTAATGGAGTAGGTTGGTATTTAGAAGATAGAGGTTTTTATGGAGAAGCGGAGCATTATTATGATACTGCTTTAAGAGTTCGCAAAGTTTGTCATGGAGAAGAACATATTGATGTCGCCACTTCTTTAAATAATTTAGCGGAATTGTATAGAA
>CAYFMN010000077.1:4343-7713 GCA_964344185.1 uncultured Nitrospinota bacterium | reverse complement strand
CCGATATAATATAACTTTTTTTTAACTTCTTAGCCTGTTTTTAGAGATTCCCTTAAATAAAAAAGGAGAAGTTTTTCCACTATATTTAGGAGTCAGCGAACTTTTCTTTAATAATAAACGTATTTTTATCGGCGTAACTAGAGACTTAACAGAAGCAAAATTATCGCAAGAAGCCTTTTATCGATTGAGTCAAAAAAACGAGTTAATTCTACGCTCAGCGGGAGAAGGTATTTATGGTTTGGATTTAAATGGCAATACTATATTTATAAACCCTGCAGCGGAAAAAATGCTTGGCTATGAACAAGAAGAACTTGTAGGTAAACCACAACATGAAACAATTCATCATAAAAATAAAAACGGCGCTCCTTATCCAAAAAAAGATTGTCCAATTTACGCAACTTTCAAGGACGGTAAAATCCATACAATTTCCGATGAATTTTTCTGGAGAAAAGACGGAAGTAGTTTTCCTGTGGAATACACTAGCACGCCTCAAATAGAAAATGGGGAAGTGGTAGGAGCTGTGGTTGTTTTTCGAGATATCACGCTTCAAAAACAAAACCAACAAAAGCTCCAAGAATATTCAACTCATTTGGAATCTATGGTTAAATTAAGAACCCGGAAGCTTACTAATTCTTTACGTGAAATTGAAGAATCTAAAAATCAAATCAATGGAATCTTGATGTCCATTGGCGATGGATTGGTGGTTACTGATAATAATAACTTAGTGATATTGCTTAATCCAATGGCGGAAAAAATATTGGGTAAATCGGCAAAAGAACTTTTATTTAATCCATTAGACGAAGGAATATTCAAACAATTAACCTCAAATGGAAATTCCCAGAGTTCCCAAAACCATTTTGATATAGTATTGTCAAATTCAATCGATGGAGAAATGTCAAAAACTTATAACGCGGTTACCAACCCAATAAGCGATAAAGAGGGTTCTACGATTGGACGCGTTACTATTATGTTCGACGTTACCCGCGAGAGAGAAGTCGACAGACTAAAAACCGAATTTCTTTCAACTGCCGCACACGAACTAAGAACGCCTCTTTCCTCAATACAAGGTTTCTCGGAATTACTGATGATTAATCACTCTCTTTCAGAAGACCAAAAAAAAGACCTGTTTAAAATTATAAACACGGAGTCTTTAAATTTATCAAATATCGTAGACGATCTCTTAGACGTGTCCCGCATCGAATCTGGAGCCAGCTTTTCCCTGAATAAGGATTTCTATGACGCGAAAAATCTAGTGAATTCCATAATCAATTTCTTCAGTAAACAAACTGAACTCCACAGCTTTGTTCTTTTCGCTCCAAACGATGACTTTAAGATTTTCATAGATAAAGAAAAAATGGAACAAGCTCTAAAAAACCTATACTCAAACGCGATAAAGTATTCGCCCAAAGGCGGAAAAATTGAAACAACTATTCAAGTCTTGGAAAATGAAGTTAAATTTTCCATTAAGGACCAAGGTATCGGAATGTCTCCGGTTCAAGTTCAAAAGGTTTTTAACAAGTTTTACCGAGCGAATACTGGAAACTCCGAAATTGGAGGCGCCGGACTAGGAATGACGATAGTTAAATTTATTATAGAAAAGCACAAAGGACGAATATGGTTGGAAAGCGAGCCTGAAAGAGGAACAACAGTCAATTTCACAATTCCCAAATAACCTAAGAGCAATAAATTGAAAAATCTGAATAAAACTATTTTAGTGGTTGAAGATAACGAAAATATCAGAAAACTTGTGCGCTTAACTTTATCCGGCATAGAGAGTTTTGAAATATTAGAAGCGACAAGTGGGGAGCAAGCGATAGAAATTACCAATCAAAAAAAACCGAATTTAATTTTTATGGACATCATGCTCCCTGGTGAAATAGACGGTTTGGAAGCTACACGAAAAATCAAGAATAATTCGGCTACTTCAAATATCATAATTATAATGCTCACCGCAAAAGGACAAAAATCCGACATTGAAAATGGAATCAATGCGGGAGCTAACGATTATTTCGTAAAACCTTTTAGTCCAACGGCGCTGATTGAAATTACTGAAAAATATTTATTAGATAAAGAAAGTAAGTAATATGGAAAACCCCAACGCCAAAACTTATAAATTCTGGGCGGAAGAAGAACTTTCTAAGAAACAAGCTCTTAAATTCGCCGAAGAATTTGCCATCCTTTATAAATCAGAAAAAAACAAACGCGTTCAACTAAAAAAAGCCCTGGAAGAATTAAAAGAATTAAAAGAAAAGCTTCAAATTGAGAACGATTACTTAAAAGAAGAAGTAAAAAATGAAATTTCACCTGGGTACATAATAGGAAAGAGTCCTGCCTTAAAAAACATTCTGGATCAACTAAAGTCGATAGCAAAATCCGAGGCGAATGTTTTGATTAACGGAGAAACCGGAACGGGAAAAGAATTAATCGCTAGAGCCTTACATGAAAATAGCCATCGATCAAATAATCCTCTCATAAAAGTTAATTGTGGGGCCATTCCTAAAGAACTTTTTGAAAGCGAGTTTTTTGGTCATATAAAAGGAGCTTTTACGGGAGCGATAAAAGACCGGATTGGAAGATTCCAATTAGCTGACGAAGGAACCTTATTTTTAGATGAAATAAGCGAAATTCCTTTGGAACTTCAGGTTAAATTTCTCAGAATATTGCAAGAAAATAAATTTGAACGCGTCGGCGAAGACAAAACGCTAAACGTTAACGTCAGAATAATTGCCGCAACTAACCGCAATTTATTAGAAGAAATAAACCGCGGCAATTTTAGGGAAGATTTATATTATCGGTTAAACGTCCTAAATATTAAAGTTCCTACTTTAAGGGAACGTATCGAAGATATTCAACTTCTCGCAGAGCATTTTATTCAACTTGCTTGTAAAAAAAATAATTTCCGTAAAATTGAATTATCCTCAAAAACCGTCGAACAACTTATAAATTATGACTGGCCTGGTAATATTCGCGAACTTCAAAACGTTATTGAAAGATCGGTAATACTTTCCAGGGGTTCTGCTTTAAATTTTGAAGATAATATTATTAAAACGTTATCTCAAAAATACACAACCCATCTTGAACAAAACATAAGATTTTCTTCTATTTCCAAGTTCGAAAGTAAACGGCAAAAATTCTTAGAAACTCTAAAAAAAACAAATTGGAAAATTTACGGTCCAAGAGGAGCCGCAGAAATCCTAAAAATCAAGCCCACCACTTTAGCCTATCAATTAAAACGTTTAGGAATTCAAAAACCTAAACTTTAATTTTCCTAAAAAAGTTTATTTTTCGCTTCGCGATTTGCTTTTGCAAACCCTTCCCCCTAAGGAACTAACTCGGATTTAAGAGGAAACAACGCTCCTGCGGACCGTTG
>CAYFMN010000077.1:0-4333 GCA_964344185.1 uncultured Nitrospinota bacterium | reverse complement strand
CGGAGCTTGTGCTGAGCAACGCCGAAGTAGTCGAGATGACGTTGGGGGGTTAGTTTTTTATTTAATTAACACGGCTTTCGGGTCTGACGCTCAAAATCACAAATTAATTTGTGATTTAACGCAATTAAATTTGTAAAAAATTTAAAAATTTAGAAAAACGCTAATAAAGCTTCGTAAATAGAATTGTTTTTGGCGACAAAACTAATATAACTAATTATTTTTCAATAGTTTAAAAATTATCGCGAAAACAACAAGTTGGTACAACAAATGCACTATTTTCATCGGCGGCTTATTTCGAAACGCTAATTTACATTTACGCTCAAATAAATTTTAAAATTCATTTTATATATAAAAGGAGAGACCTATGTTAACAACTTCCCCCCCAATTGAAACAAACTTTAAGAATTCAAACCGAAGTAACGGTCACAAATCTTTTTTAGGAGGATTATTTGGCGGCAAAAATAAGAAGTCGGACGGACCATTTCAAACAATTGGTCAATACGCGGCTTGTTTAGACGCAGTCGACACCAATATTTTCATTGCTAATCCAGATTTGGTCATTGTTTATGCTAATAAAAAGGCCTTAAAAACAGCTCAATCCATAAGTAACGATATTTATGAAAACTTCAAAGTTGGCGCTCATGAAGTAATTGGAGGTTCTATTCACCGATTCCACAAAGATCCTGAAAGGGTTGAAAGGATTTTACGAAACCCGTCGCAACTTCCGCACGAAGCGTCATTTTCTTTTGGCAATATTACCCTCAAAACAAGTATTAACGGCATTTGGGACGACCAGGATAGACCTTTAGGTTTTATCGTCAATTGGGAAAACATTTCCGTCCAGAAAAAACTGGAGGAAGAAGTCGAAAGAGATAGAAAAAGAAACGAAGAACTCAAAATTAAGGTTGGAGAAATTCTGGAAAGCGTAAGAGCCGCTTCAGAAGGAGATTTGACCAAAACAATTAACGTTATGGGTAAAGATTTAGGCGGACAAATTGGCGAAGGCCTTTCAAAGTTTTTAATAGATCTACGAAGTCATATATCTTCTATTTCAGTAACCGTAGATAGGTTAAAAAACTCTTCTAATAGCGTATCCGAGTTCAGTCACGAGATGAGCGCCAATGCGGAAGAAACTTCTTCTCAGGCGAACGTCGTTTCTGCGGCAACTGAGGAAGTGAGTACCAGCGTACACACTGTTGCGAGCGCTGCGGAAGAAATGAACGCAAGCATCAAAGAAATCTCTAAAAGTTCCGCCGAGGCGGCGTCTGTTGCCAGCAACGCCGTCGGTCTTGCCCAAAACGCTAACGACATTGTTTCAAAATTAGGCGACAGCAGCGCCAAGATTGGAGAGGTTGTAAAAGTAATAACAACCATCGCAGATCAAACTAACTTGTTAGCCTTAAACGCAACTATTGAAGCGGCGCGCGCTGGAGAGGCTGGCAAAGGGTTTGCCGTGGTCGCAAACGAGGTTAAAGAATTGGCAAAAGAAACCGCCAAAGCGACCGAAGATATTGGAACTCGAATTCAATCGATTCAAGAAGATTCAAAAAACGCGGTGGATGCAATCACAAAAATCTCCGGAGTCATCGATCAAATTAACGACATTTCCAACACCATCGCTTCCGCTGTGGAAGAACAAACCGCCACCACTAACGAAATAGGCAGAAGCATATCGGAAGTATCGCTTGGAACCACCGAAATATCTGAAAATATTCACGGCGTTGCGCAAGCGGCAACCAGCACTTCTAAAGGATCGTCCGAAACCCAAAAACAGGCCAAAGAATTAGCGCATATTTCTGAAGACTTAAAACAAATGGTAGATCGTTTTAAATTCAGAGACGAATCGATGACCTTAATTAACTGGAACGACGCGCTGAGCGTAAACATTCAAGAAATCGACCGTCATCATAGAAAGTTAATGGATTTAATCAACGGCGTCTACCAGAGCATGATGCTGGATAAGGGAAAAGACTTTATTGGAAAAATTTTAAACGAGTTATTGGAATACACAACGTATCACTTTGACTATGAGGAAAAACTGTTTCATCAACATGGATACCCAAAAACCAGCGGCCATATAGCAAAACACCGGGATCTGGTTTCCAAGGTTAAAGGCTTTGTTGATGATTTTCATGCGGGAAGCGCAAAAGTCGATCACGAGCTATTGATGTTTTTGAGAAGTTGGTTAACCAACCACATAATGGGCACCGACCAGGAATACTCAGAGTTTTTGAATTCAAAAGGTGTTTATTAGTTCAACCGGTAAAGGGTAAACATCCTTTTTTTGGATGCCTCAATATCTTTTTGGAGAAAAAAATGAGCATCATTGAATATAAATATAAAATTCTAGTCGTTGAGGACAACCCTTCACTGTTGAAAATGTTTAAGTATTTTTTAATTAACGAATTTTTGGAAGTGGTCACCGCAAAAAATGGAAAGGAGGCCATTGATACCCTGGAAACAACGCCAAATATTTCGGTCATAATCAGCGACTACAGAATGCCTGAAATGAATGGAATCGATTTTCTAAAAAAAGCTAAAGAATTAGCGCCCTTGGCCACAAGAATCATAATGAGCGCTTTTAGAGATGAGAATATTCTTGAAGAAGCAATCAATGTAGGAGAAGTTTTTAAATTTTTGAATAAACCAATTGATTTCACCTCCTTCAGAGCTTGTATGGATTCTGCGATCGCGCGTTATGAGGAAAATATTAAAAGACAAAATCAATTAGAGGTTAGAGAAGAAAACTTAAGCAAACCTCTCAACTGCCTGAAAACATCCGACCAAAAATTTTTGAAAAACAATGAAACATCCAAAAACTTAGAAAATATTTCGGTAAATTTATTTGAAATGGCGGTGTCTTTATCAAACGCTTTAGACTTAATATTCCCATCTTTGTACAATCATCACAAGCAGGTTTGTTATATTGCAACCGCTATTGCCGAAGAATTAGATTTATCTTCCGCTGAATACAGAAACATTTTCCTGGCTTCAATTCTCCACGATATTGGCGCCGTTTCGTTGACCGAAGATTTGGATCTTAACGAATTTGACGCTCAAAACTGCCATGCGCATGGGTCGCACGGCTCGCGGTTTTTCGAAATATTCTCGCCTTTAAAAAGTTCCGCTAATTTGGTTAAACATCATCACGTTAACTGGGATAACGGCAATGGCAGCGTCTTTAAAGGCGAACCAGTTCCTTTTGGAAGCCATATCATTCACATTTCCGATAGAGTCTCGGTTCTTTTAGAAAAAGAAACTCCAATCTTCGAACAAGCGCCTTTTATTACACAAAAAATAAAACAACATATTGGAGATCGATACAACCCTGAAATTGCAAAAGCCTTTTTTAAAGTTTCTCAAAAAGAAAACTTTTGGTTAGACCTGACCTCCCCTTTTCTGGGAAACGCGTTAAAAGAAAAATTCAAAAACCAAATAATCGAATTAGACCTTGAAGGTCTTCTCGAGTTTTCAAAATTTTATTCAAGTATTATCGATGGCAGATCCCAATTTACGTCAAACCACTCTTGCGGCGTTGCAACCAACGCCGAAATTTTAGCTTCAAAATTAGATATCGAGGAAAAAGAGCGCTTAAAAATAAAAGTTGACGGCTATCTACATGACCTTGACAAACTAGTCGTGCCTAAAACGATTTTAGAAAAACCAGGCAGGTTATCGGACGAAGAATGAAATACAGTTAAAACTCATACTTATTACACCTACAGTATTATTAGAAGCGTTCATGGCCTGGAAGAGATTGCAGAAATTGCGTCATTTCATCACGAAACCCTTGATGGGAAGGGATACCCATTTCATCACAACTCTGATTTTCTATCGGAAGGAGCGAGAATTATAGCGGTGTCGGATGTTTACACAGCTTTAGCGGAAGACCGCCCCTACCGAAAAGGAATGTCAAAAAATGAAATTGAAATTGTTTTAAATAATATGGTGGGAACTAAAAAACTGGATAAAAATATTGTAACCACTCTTTTAATTAACTATGACGAAATTGATGAAACTAGAAGATGCGCGCAAGAAGAACATCTGGAATCTTTAAAGGGGTTTATTTAAAAGTTATTTGCGCCTTAATATATTTTATGAGTATTTTGGATGGAAATATTTATGGGGACCTCTAATAATTGGCATCTTTACAGACTTGCTATCGTCCAGCTCTTGAGTTTTAGGATCAGGCTCATGGCAAATCTGAGTTTTAGAGATTCCCTTATATGTAAACTTATTCCAATATGTTTATTTTTTAAGTAACCTCCTAAGAACAAGGAGTTTATTTTATTGAATCGAGGCGAGATCCTGGTTTATTGTAGTCAAGAATTTA
>CAYFMN010000076.1:0-7792 GCA_964344185.1 uncultured Nitrospinota bacterium | reverse complement strand
AGGGAGATGCAAAATGCCGCTTAACTACCTGTCCACTTATTCCGGGGAAGATCACCTCGAAGCGAACCAGGGACGCAAAGCGGATCGCCTGCGCTTCTTGCCGTGTGGTGTGGAGCTGATCCGCAAAGTGGGCGCGAACTATTCTAAAAAATCCTTCCGAGACAAACGGAAGTGTGAGTGCTGGGAGCTGGCAGGGATCGCACTAGATGGTGAAAAATTCAAGGTACACATAAGAGCAGAAGTGAACAACAAGAAAGATCGGAAGTTATACCTGATCTCGTGTTATCCTACTACAAAAAAATAAAGAGCCACCTTACCGCACACTGTGGTTGGCATAGGCCGCTCTTTTGGTGTCTTCCTAACAGAGGCTCACAAATTCGTGCATTGCACAAACGGCGTGAAAATCGAACACGTTGTACTTATATTTTATCCGAATCGATTCGGAATGCAAGTGCAAATGAGCATTACCCAGAGCATGTCAGATTATCGTGAGAGTAATTCATTTATGATACACCTGCCGGTTTTCATGATCTAGACAATCTAATCCCTCTCTCGATGAAACTTCCGCCGTGCACGTAAACCAAAAAATTCTGGAACTGGTGGGCTTGCTCCACGCGATCCGACGACTGGAGGCGGCTCCCGACCAGCCGGACGAGCTCCTCTTCATCACGATCCAAAAGCGGGATGCGATTTTGGATCTGTTGTGAGGCGCAGATTCGGGCGAGCGGTTTTCTGGCGCCGGGGAAGATTAATACTGAGCCTCCTTTTCGTTTAACGCTTCAAAGATATCTCAAAAACCATAAATCAAAATCCCCCAATAGTCATTCCGACCAAAGCCTGTGCTAAGCCTGTCGAAGTATGGAGGAATCTCGATTGTCCGAAGGGCAATCGTTACTTATCCCTTAATTCTAAAAAAACTGCAAATCTTCCTGGCCCATTAATAAATCCGCTACTGGATTGGATATGGTGCGGGGCGAGGAGACTAAAAAGATTTCTTCGTACACTCCTTCCAACGTTCCAATTTCGAGCATCTTTTTTTTCTGGATAAACGATTGGCTGGCAAAGTTGGGCAACGCCACCAGTCCCATTCCGCGAACAGCCATTAACTTTTGAACGCTGGTGTCCTGGGTTTCCATGACGGTTTCTATATTAATCTGGTTAGACCTAAAGTAGTGGTCCAGGTCGTGACGGCGTTTGCTGTGAAATGTGGGTAATAAAAAAGGTTGCCCTTTCAGGGATTGAGGGAACCCTTTTTTAAGCTTGCGAAATTCTTTGGCTCCGAAAACGGATAACGGATGTTTTCCCAATGACTGAATAGAAAATCGACGCATGTCGCCTACGTCCGGTTGATAATCGGCAACGACTAGATCGACCCTATGTGCAAGCAATTCTCGAAACAAGTAATCGCCCGATCCTTCGAGGACCGTAACGATACAGGGTCCCCATTCAAAGGCGACATCGGTAAGGCGTTGGATGACTGTTTTGGGGATGCTGTCTAAAACTCCAAGTTCTAGGTGAACTTTGCGCAAATAAGATCCCGCCTGCAACACTTCTTTAAGTTCGTCGCCTAGACTAAAAATTTGATTAGCGTATTCCAGCGTAACTTGTCCCGCTTGAGTCAGCACAAGCCTTCTGTTTCTTCGTTCAAATAGCTGGCGGTCTAACTGATCCTCCAGTTGTTTAATCTGAATGCTAATGGCCGGTTGTCCCAAATTTAATTTTTCCGAGGCTTTGGCAATACTGCCTTCTTGCGCCACCACCTGAAAATAATGTAAATGCTGATAATTTAACCAGATCATAAAAAAATTAATAGTTTAATTTTATTAAATAATATCATAAAAAAATTTAAATATCCTAAATTAATTAAAGGACTCACAATATTCATAACTTCTTTTTTAATGATAAAGAAGAATTCATAACCTAATAAGGGAGAAGTTGAAATGAAAAAACAAACGAAGTTCCTTATTGCAAGTTTAGTAACAATTTGTTTTTTGGCGACCCCTATGTTCGCGTTGGCTGGAGGTTTCCCTCCGGGCGATAATTCTACGTCTAACGTTGGCGTTCCCAAAGGGTGGGCTCCAAAGATAGAGGGGCAATCTTCTAACTTTAAACCTGGCAGAAATAAGTTTCCTCCAGGCGATAACTCCGCCGCAAACGTTGGCGTTCCCAAGGAATGGGAACCTTCCTCGGAGGCTTCCAGTTGGGGCTCAAGCGGTTCGCAAGAGAGCAGGTTGCCAAAAGGTGGAAACGACCGCGCTAATGTAGGGGTTCCTAAAGCTTGGATGCCTAAATAAGTTTAAATTTAAGGGAGAGTTTTCCGGCGGCTTTAATTTATCGGAGGATTCTCCCTTAGTATCCAATTTTTGCCCTCAAATTAAAATAAAGCGTTTGTCTGCGTGATCCAAAAGGAATAAAAAGTAAAAATGTTTTCTGATAAAAAAACTCTTTTTAAGCAGTCGGCTCCCTCAATCCTAAATTTAAGTTTAAATTTTTTATGTATATTATAAAAATATTTAAATAACATGAACCTTTTATTTGGTTCTAAACGTGCGAAACTAATTCAGGAGTTTTCGAGAATGATTTTGGGTTAAAAACGCCGTAAAAATTAGAGGTAAAGATATTTTGAGTAAAACTCGTTAAGTAATTAAATAAAAAGGATTTAAAGAATTGCCGTATCTCGGAGAATGAGCGCTAGAGGAAGTTTGTTTTTATCAAGAACGTGATTTTTTTCCGATAAAAGAAATCTGGAAGTTAAGGGAACCTCTAAAAATTAGGATTTGCCAGGAGTCTGTCCTTAAACTCAAAGACCAGGCGATAGCAAATCAGAAAAAATTCTAATTAGAGGTCCCTTTAAATTTTTTATTGAAACCATGGTTGCCCAAAGAATGGAGAATTCTTCTAAATCAGTCGAGTCTAACGATACGGATGCAATCTTTGTCGTTGCTCTTCAACCTGATAATAAGTTGTTGCAGTCTCAAGTTTTAGCGAGGATTCCCCGGCGATTGCGTTTCTGCTCGCGGCTAGCATTTATGATCTTCATAATTTTTGCCGTAGCTGTATGCTTTGTTCCCTGGACGCAAACCGTGACGGTTCAAGGGAAACTTTCCGCCTATTCCGCCACAGAGCGGCCGCAGGAGATTCACTCTCAAATCAATGGAAGTATCCAAAAATGGTACATCAACGAAGGAGATACGGTTAAGAAAGGAGATTTGGTTTTAGAATTAGGCGACGTAAATCCTAAATTCATGGCGCCGGATTTATTAGAGCGTTTGAGCCAATCTCGCGAGGCTATAGAACAAAGACGCCAAGCCGCTTTAGATCGCGCGAATATTCTTGAAAAGCGCATTGAGGAAATGACGAATTTGACTAAAGCCGCTTCTTCATCCGCAGAGGCGAGGATATCCGAGGCGGATAATAAAACCTTAAGCGCCGAACAAGGAGCCGCTGCCGCGAAAATAGCCAAAGAGACCGCTGATTTAAATCTTCAAAGGTCGCGTGTTTTAGAATCCCAGGGATTGCTTTCGCGGCGCGAGTTGGAACTTGCGATTCAAGCGGCAACAAAGGCTGAGGCTGATTTAAAAGCGGCTCAAGCAAAGTTGCGGGAAACGCAAGAAGGACGGAAGGCTTTAGCGCACAATCGAGAACAGATCGATGCAGAATTAGTTCAGCGATTGTTGGATACCAGGTCAAAACGGGCTTCCGCGCTTGGCGAGGCGGCAAAAGCTTCAAAGGAATTAGCGGATTTGGAATTAACCCGATCCAACGCAATGCAAAGGCGGGTTGCCAGCCGCGTTCTTGCGCCTTTTGACGGCACGGTGGTCCGCGTAAGCCCGCTTGGTCCTGGAGAGATTGTGCATCCCAAGGATTTGTTGTTTACCATCGTTCCTGAGAGCACGTCTCCAGCTATAGAAATGTGGGCGAACGCAATTGACGCGCCTCTTTTAAAGACTGGACGACCGGTTCGACTCCTTTTTCAGGGCGTTCCTGCAATTCCACTACCCGCATGGCCGGAATTAATGGCTGGGACTTACGACGGTCGCATTCAGGTTGTAGACCAATCGGCTTCGCCTAATGGCCAGTTTCGATTGTGGGTGGAACCGGATACGCAACGCCGAGAATGGCCTCCGCAAGAGCAGGTGCGGCAGGGAACGCAAGTAATGGGTTGGGTGATTTTGAACCGGGTTCCGTTATGGTATGAAATGTGGCGTCGTTTTAATCTATTTCCGCCGGATTACAACACAGGGCCAAAAAAATTAATGGATGTATTTTTATCCAAAGCGGGTCGGGCTAAAAAATAAGATTTTTAATTCGGATGTTTGCTGAGCGAACAATTGAGTGGGAAGAGATATGGTGAAAGTCAATTGGATAACTACTATTGGAATGGCAATAGTTTTTTTCGCAAATCCTCTGTGGGCGAAAGAAACTATGAATATTTCGCTGGAGAAAACAAATTCTTCTATTTTGACTCTTCAATCCGTATTAGAACGAGTTGAAAAAGGTCACCCGCTTTTAAAAGGAAGTCGAACGGAAAAATTAGTCGCCAGCGGAAAATTACTCAAAGCTATGGGGCAATTTGAACCCAGCATTGTTAACGATTATGAATTGGAGCGACTTGCGAAAAATGGCGGTACGACTGCCAGCGTTGGGTTTAACGACACCTTTGTTGAAATGAAACATCCTTGGGGCATCAAAGGGTTTGCCGGGTTCCGAGCCGGGATTGGAAGCGTAGAAGTAGCTGATTTGGATATCAACGACTCTAATCAACCTTTATTGGGAATAGTGTTTCCTCTATTGCGAGGATTAATTACAAATCCTGAACATGCGGAATTAAAAAAATCTTCTCTCGCCGAAAAGCAAGCGAAATTGGAAATTCAGCAGACAAGACAAGATTTGTACCTGGGAGCGGCAACGCAATATTGGAATTGGGTGTCGGCCTGGAAGTCAATGGATTTACAAAAAAAAGCGGTTAAGGTGGCGGAGGACCGTTTAGCGCAATTAACGGCGCAGGCTAAAGTTGGGGCGAGAGCGAAGTTTGATGTTATTGAAGGAGAGCAGGAGGTTCAGCAAAGAAAAGATAAGTTGATTAAGGCAAAACGGAAGGTAGATCAGGAACAGTTTAAACTCGCGTTGTTTTTGTGGGAAAACGATTCTTTAATAGTTCCCAATATTTATAAAGCTCCGGTGTTTCCGCAAGCCCGGTTGAAATATTCTTTAAAGTTATTAGAAGAGGGTAGGAGAAAAGCCGCCATTGTTCGCCCGGAATTAAAATTAATAGACCTGGAAGCCGAGTTTAACAATATCGATATGGAAGTCGCCGAAAACAATTTGCTTCCAGATTTGAACGTTGAAGTTCAGCCTACTCGAAAACCCGGAGAATTTGTTTTGGGACTTGGTTACCGGTTTGGGGTTCAATTAAGTATTCCATTTTATCAACGTAAAGCGCGCGGAGAACTTCTTCAAATGTCGGGGAAGGCTAAACGGCTAAAGTACAAACAGCGGTTTCGGCTTAAAAAAATCATGATGGATGTGGAAAATGCCCATTCAGCCGTGGTCCGCGCCGCCGAGCGTATCAAGGTTTCGCAAGAGGCCCTGCTTTTGGCTAAAAAACTGGAAAAAGGGGAGCGCACGCGATTTAAGTTAGGCGCGACCAGCTTGCTCATTGTAAATTTGCGGGAACGCAATGTTATAAAAGCTGCGGAAGAATGGATTAGCGCTAAGGCCGAGCATCAAAAAGCTCTTGCTTTATTTAAATGGTCAATCGGCGAATGGGTCAAAGGACCGGTTATTGCCAGTATTCAAGAGAAAAAGAAAAAGGAGGCAACGAAATAGTTATGTCAAGTAAAGCGCCTTCTCTTCGAGAAAATTTTGATCGCCTGGGTTCTTTTTTGGATCAAGAGCGTTCAATTATCCTGCCGATTCTTACTTACGCGATCGCAGTCGGACTGTTTTCGCTCATCATTCCTCTTACGGTGCAGGAATTAGTGAATACATTTGCCTTTTCCGTATCTCCCATCATGGTTGTTACTTTAGTCGGAATCATGGCCGGGATTTTATTTTTGGTGGGAATATTTAAAATTCTGCAATTTTACGCTACGGATATTTTGGAGAGACGGGTCTTTGTTCGCATGGCCCTTAAACTTGCCCAATTATTGCCGCGTTTCAAAGGTAAAACGTTTCGTTCTGATTTTGTGCATCGTTTTTTTGAAACCGTGTTCCTTCAACGGGCCATTTCCGGTCTTTTTGTCGATCTAATAAATGTGTTGGTTAGCGGTTTCATTGGAATGATTTTGCTCGCTTTGTATCATCCATTTTTTATATTCTTTGACGTTGCGTTAATTGTGTCGGTAATCGTTATCGCTTTTTTAGGCAAAGGCGGTTTGCGCAGGACGATTAGTATGTCTGAGGCTAAATACGAGACATTTCATTGGTTTCAAGAAGTTGCGGACAATCATTTACAATTTAAAGCGACAAGTAGTTTCGACCTTATTCTTCAAAAAGCCGATATCCTGGCCGCAGATTATGTCAAGGCCCGTAAATCCCGTATTAGGGTCTTACTACGTCAATATATCGGCTCCATTTCGCTCCAGGTTTTTCTGCATACAGGGTTATTGGGAACTGCCGGGTGGTTATTGAGTCAAGACGAATTGACTTTAGGGCAACTAGTTGCCGCGGAAGTTGTTATCACCAGTTTATTATTAAATTTAGATTCTGTGGTAAAGCGGTCCTACGTTGTATTTTATTTTTTTACGGCGCTGGAGGAATTAGGCCATCTATTTTCCCTACCGCAAGATAAAGCCAGTAATGGATCGAATCTTTCAATTCCACAATCTAGCCCCGCTGGATTGCACCTGAAATGCAGTCGTTTAAATTGGGCGAAGGACCTGGAAACAGTTTCTGAAGAAATTGATTTAGAAGCTCTTCCCGGCGAAAAATGGGGCGTGATTTGCGCGACCGAGGGAGCGCGGCATCATTTATCCCTGGCGTTTGCCGGTTTGGAACAACCTCCGGTGGGAGCGGTGCGATACAATGAAGTGGATTTAAAAAATCTCTCCCTGGATCAAATTGGAGCGCAGAGAAGCGTTGTTTTCACGCGGGATCTGGAGTTGTTTAAAGGTTCTATCGCGGAGAATATTAAAATGGGACGTCCAGGAATAAAATCGGAAGATTTGATGTGGGCGTTAACTTTTTCGCAGATGGATAAAGAACTTGAAAGCCTGCCTAATGGATTGGAAACTATTGTCGAAGAAGGCGGGAAGGGATTTGCGCCGAGCCAACGATTGCGAATATTGTTAGCGAGGGCAATTGTGACTCGTCCCTCTTTGTTGATTCTGGACGGAGCAATGCACGAAGCTCCCGATCAAATTCGAGAGCCTATTTTACGTCGTCTAAGTTCCACCGATTGTCCCTGGACGTTGGTGATTGTCACTACAGACCCGAATATAACGAATTACGTTGAGAAAAGTCTTTCTCTTATAGGGCGGTAAGTTTATCAACTCCTGCTTCTTTTTTACTGTATAAACTCCGTCGAAGTAGTCGGGATGAATGTTGGAATCGAGGCAAGATCCTTCGCAGAACCTAAAGGTTCTCCTCAGGAAGACATGCAGAGTGGGAAATATCGCTTATATTAATAAACGTTTTGAACTTTGAAAGTTTAACAAAAAAACTTTTCAAAAAAATTCTGTGCCTTAAGCTTTTCCTTTGCGTCCTTGGCGTCTTTGCGGTTCAAAAGGAAAGAAATTAACCTAGATCCTGGTTTATTGTAGTCAAGAATTTAATTAATTATTTTTTCATT
>CAYFMN010000075.1:0-8046 GCA_964344185.1 uncultured Nitrospinota bacterium | reverse complement strand
ACAATCCGGTTTTTAAATGAAAAAAAACTTATAAAAACTTTATGACACAGTCTGTACGCTCAAACGATTGCGGACATCATAACCATTCGGACACAGTAGAAGGTTTAGGCGGGGAAAAACAAGATCCCCCTACAAAAGTGAACGTTTGCCTATGGTGCAAAAAGATGCAGGGGGATCATGAAGATTGGAAAACTGCCGAAGAGTTTATCAGTGAAAAATTCAAAACTGAGGTCTGGCAGATTGCATGCAACACATGTTTTGAGAAATTAATTTTGGAAGTATTTCAAAAAATCGATGGAGACCCCAATATCCCAAAGAACTAGAGATCCAGATATTAACGAGGATCGGCGCCCATCAAAAATCCTTTTAATTTAGCGATTTTTTCAGGGTCCCCGTTTTCGTAAATTCGCTTCATTATCTCCATCATTTCTGTGAAATTAGCGTTACCTTCCAATTCGCCTCCAAGAATATTCGGTAAAGCCCCTTCCTCATTGTGACTTTCCTGATACTTGGTAGTTCTCCTCATTGGCCCCTCATTCAAAATTAACCAGAAAATATTTATATCAGTATATCGATATATCTTGGCCAATGTATCTATAGAAGGCAAAGACTTGTTATTTTCCAATTCTGAAAGCGGCCCAGGCGTAATGCCAATAATTTTTTCCAGATCTTTTAACGTCAAGTTAGAGTCTTTTCTCCACTCTCTGAAACGATCCCCTAAGAATTTTGAAACCCCTATTTTTTTTCCCATTTCCTTCTCTTGTTAGTTAAAAATAATGTTAATAAAATATAATTTCCTAAAAATACTTTCAACTACAATTTTTCACACGCTGGAAATTATACCACTTAAACAAAAAGATTTCTCTGCGTTTTTCAATACTTTATGATTTTTTTGTCGCCCTCCTTCTATGAAAGATGAGTAATCTTAAACAACATTCAAACTGAAAGAGATTTTTTTCAAGTATTGATTTTAATTTTTTTTACCCCCTGCAAAATTTTGGATGCCAATTATCTTAAGATATAAACGAATAAAACAAGGTGAAAAAACTTAGCTTATTTATTTAAGATAACACACATTTACAAAAACAGAAAATCTCTTTTTTAAAAAACCAAATAATTATTACTAACAAAACTCGTAACTATCTTAACTTTAAGACATTATAAAGAGAAAAAATTATTTTTTTTAAAAAATTATTTTCTTTAAAAAACAAATTGGATGAGTTTTATCTATTTTTTATTAAAAAAACTCTTAAATACACTTTAACTATCCATTTTACAGGTATTTTTCTGATACCAGGGAAAATTTAATCCACAAAATTTATTGCCTTAAGGATTTATCTTTAAGAAAAAAATCGCAAAAAATGCGTTAATAGAGACTAACCGAAAAAAGCTTTTAAATTTTGGAATTTTTTATGAAAAAAGAAAAGAGCAAACGTGGAAGGCGTTTTTAGTCGGTAAAAGGTTGCAACGGTTGGTCAACCATTATGGAAAGATCTAATAATTCAGAACTCAATTTAATTGGATTAGACTCCATAGCATTGCGGTTCACTTTAAATCTAATCTTATTATCGACAATAACAAAGTTGACCATCGCCCCTCTATATGCAAATCCATCCGTATCCGCTACGGTAACAACGGGGTATCCCTCAACCTTTGTCAATATTTCATTTAATCGTCTATCTTCCTTGACGGTCAAAAATAAAATATTACAATCCTTCATTTGGCTATCTGGAACATGCTTTTTAATTTCCAAGTTCATCCTCAATAAAGATTCTTTGCGGGCTGTTTCTAGAATGCCATTAAAAGGGTCCTCTCCAGGGAAACAAAGAACTAAGCTTTCCCGTTTGTTAAGCAAGAGCCTTTCTTTTGGCCAATAGATAAACTTGGTTAGATTAAGCAAAAAGCTGGCTTTAAGCGTCATTTCGCGTTCTGGCTTTTTAATCAAAGGAGACGATATGGCGGGAGTAGCGCTAAAAAACATTAGCGACGCGAAAATTGCCGTTGTCAAGCTCGCAATTTTTTTAAATCTATGTATTTTTCTGAATTCAAAAACAGTCATAACAGCTATATGGTATGCCAAAAAGCAAATATATTCAATCTTAATTATTAATATTATAGATTAAAATTTGAAAGTTGCCTTATAAAAATCGCTTTTAGGGCGCGTAGCTTATTATTTGTTAAAGAGTTGCGTTCGTAATGCTAGATTTAAAAAAAATTAAGGGAGTCTCTAAAAATTCAGATTTGCCAGGAGCCTGACCCTTAAATTCAAGGGATAGGCGATAGCAAACCAGTAAAAATGCCAGAAACCACAACTGTCCGATAAAAACTTATGACTGTTTTAATCGTAAAAACGCTTTTGGACTGGATTCGGCACAAGCTCCAGTCGCCTTGTTTATAGAGAATCCGCAGTAATTGCGTTAACTGGTAGAAACTCGGATTTCATGGCTCCATCTTAATTAGAACTGAGGAGCCCAGTCGGTGGTAGAATTTCAAGATTTTTTTCTGGCGAGTTTTGCGCGGTTCTGTGGTTCAAAATCTATGATCAAAACCTCAAAGTACCTTTAGCGTAGAAACTCCTCTGGGTTTCGGAGTTTCTTTCTAAAAGTTCAGTCGATTCAGGATGTTTAGGGTCAAATAAATTTTGCCCTACTAAAGAGATTTCAGTATTTTTATTAGGTTTCCATCCCAAACGCAAATCAAACCGCGTATATAATGGTACATTCCTGATCGAATTTTTGCTCACTAGGTAGAATAACGAATCTAACTGAAGTTTTGGATTTAAATTAAAATAAGACCTAATGTTGAAAATATGATCCGGTTCTCCCTCTGAGTCTAAATCTCCTTCTCCATTGACGGATGCAGGAATAAAGGTGTTTGGCAAAGTTGGCCGAAGGTCAATCTGCGCAAATGTATAGCTTGTCGATAATCTCAAGTTTGAAAGTGGTTGCCATTGAGCAGCTATCTCAAATCCATAAACTTCACCTTCTATAGCGTTATCATTAGTTAAAGGTAAAACCAAGTGGGATATAGGATTAGATTTCCCAAAAACCGAATCAACCTTGGATTCTATAATTTCATCGTAGTCAAAGTAATAACCTGTAAAATCAAAATAAAATTTAGCATTAATATTGTGCCTATAGCCAATTTCATATGCGAGAAGCTCTTCCGGGTCAGATACTCCTTCCGCAATATCTCTGATTAATAGAGGTAAAGAACCATCACCAGTATTAATTAATATCCTTCTTGTATTTCTTTGATCTTCCGTAATAGTAGGAATTCTAACAGCTCTGGAAAACGCAGCCCAAATCGTGTGGTCCTTATCTGGGGTCCAAAGAATGCGTGCGTTAGGCTGTACTTCCAAACCAGTAAAATCGTTATGTTCTAATTTAGTCCCTAAAATCAGACTCAATCTATTGGGAACAACCTTGATTTCGTCGTGAACAAACAGTCCAAACAAATTAGTATCTTTTTTGGGCAACTGAAAAATTTGATTAACCGCAAAACGAAACAAAGCATAACGATAATTTAACCCCCAACTCAAATTATGATGATCGCCAAATTTAAAATCATGCTGGAACTCAAGGTCAAATTGATCGGTCTTTTCATCGAGAGGAACGCCGGACTTTCTTCTAAAAAAGTCATAATACGCTTGTAACTTAAATGAGGAATCGTCTTTTAATTTTCGATTCCAGCGCGAAAGAAAATTTGCTCCGGTGTATTCGTAAATACCCAAAAAAGGAGTCGACCCAAAATCAAAGGAAACAAAGCGGCTAGGAATATCGGTTTCGGCTTGGACGTTGTAATAATCCCCTTGCGTTGTTAAGTTATCTTTATTTGAAACTTGCCAATCACTGCGAAAACCAAATTGCCTGGACTTTTTACTATCAAACGAATCCACACCATTGGCCAATTCGCCATCGTCCCGGTTTCTAAACTTCCCATATATTTTATAGTCCAGGGCCGCGTCTACTTTTTCTCCATATCGAAGAGTCGTAAAACCACGTTCTTCGGTTCCAATCCCCCCAGAAGCTAAAACGCCATTCGTCTCTTTCGTATCCTTCGTAATAATATTAATTACGCCAGCTACAGCGTTAGATCCCCATAAGGCGGCTCCAGGACCGCGAATCACCTCGATTCGATCAATATCTTCTAAAACTGTATCTTGGCTTATCCAAAACACGCCAGCAATAGACGGATTATAAATAGTCCTGCCGTCCATCAAAACCAAAAGCTTATCCGATCCAAAACGGCGGTTAAATCCTCGAATAGAAATCGTGTAAGAATTTTGATTGATTTTAGAAACCAAAACGCCCGGAACCAAGCGCAAAGCTTCCATGATATTAACCGCTCCAGAGCGTTGAATATCGTCTTGGGTCAAAACGTAAATAGCCGAAGCGGTTGAGTGTAGTTTTTGCGACTTTTTGGCGGGACTCGTAACAGTGACCTCCATCTGCATAAGCTGATAGATGTCCACTTCGAAAACTTTCATCTCCAGCTCAGTAGGGTCGGTCATGGAAGCTTCACATATCCCAAAACCAATCAAATGGCAAATCAGGACAAAAGCCGCAAGCCGAAGTGAATGAAAGCTAAAAAATCTCATCAACCACCCTAAGTTAGAGTTTCAGATATTCATGTCCAATTAGCTAAATAAAACTCAGAAGCTTCAAGCAAGAATCGGATAAGGCATAATATGAAAAAATTAATTAAAAAAATATCAATATTTTAGCCGCCAAAAACTTACAGAAAGTTTTCAAAAACTGGAATTAGATTGCTTAGATACACACCGCCGAACTATTTTTTGTATAACCTGAATTTAGGTATTTTTGAAAAAAACTGAAAAATGGGTGTAAATCTAGTAAAAAGGAAAGAGTAACACTTTTAGATACAAGGCATAGGGAAAAAATAAATGCCTCTTTAACTAGCAAAGAGAAGTATTTTTTTGTAACAATTGACACATTTTATACATCTTTGTACGCCAAATTTTTCATCCACCTGTTGAAAACTGTCATGCCAGGCCTGCCAATAGGTAAATACTCCTTCATCATGTAAACTTCCACCCTATCTTGACCAAAATAAAATTGTCGACCTGAGCGCCTGATCAACTTCACTAGTTAGTTAATCAAGGAACTAAAAGCAAAAAACAAAAAATGTCACATTGAAAGCCAGACTCGTTTCACGCGTTAATTGTTTAAGGAACTTAGCGAAACCCAACTGTCAGGCTGAGGTTCTCCAAGCCTCGACCTAATAAACAAAAGCTTAGTTTCTTAAGGAGGCTTTCAAAGGGTCAACAGTCCACAGGAGCGTTTTTCCTCTTAAATTCGAGTTAGCTCCATAGGACATCTATTTTAAACCGTTTGACAATTTTGACGCCTATCCTTCCCTTTTAGTCTTATAACCCTTTGATTTTAATAAACTAATAAATTTGGTTACCTAAATTATTAATAATATATAAGGGAGTTATAACTTTCTTAATTTCATTTTTTTTGAGCAAAAAATATAAAAACTCCGCCATATTATTAAATTTTAAAATTAAGGAATAAATATGATCGACGACAAAACAGTCCACAGGAATTATTCGTTACCCAATCCCAACAACTTGTTAGAAGAAGACGTTATCAGAATAAAAGATTCTTTTGAACAAATTGATATCGATGTAGATGACTTATATTCCACAACAACTCAATTTATTCAAACCGCTCAGTCAGGCTCTTTTTGGTATGGCCTATCAACTGGAGCAGGCTCTGCCTATGAAGTAACTTTAACCCCAGTTCCCTTAACTTTAAACGAAGGTATGATTATCCGCATGCAAGCCCATGTTCAAAATACAGGCCCATCTAGCATCAACGTTAACTCTTTGGGAATAAAAAATATCAAAAGGACCGACGGAAGCGATTTACGGCAAGGAGATATTCCTCAAAACGCTCTTGTCACTTTGATTTATGATGGAATAAGTTTTCAGTTGATCAATACTCCAACCGATTCAAAAACTGAGGCGATCAATACCAGCAATATTATGAGAGTCTTTGAAGAAATCCAGGAAAACCATGGCGGCGCTTTACTAATGGAAGCGGGGTGGTCCGACTCATTTGCAATTCCCAATGAACAAGGAGCCGACGAAATAAACTCTACCGGCCTTCTTCACGATCCTGCAAATAAACTTTATAAGGGAACAGAGCCAGAAACAGCGGCTAATTCAGATAAAAGCTACAACCTCGAAACTAATTATTTGCAACAAGAATGGACCAACTCAACGCAAGGAACCTCTCAAGCCACATTCACAAATGGAAGTACTCAAGTAACCCTCTCTACTGGCAACTTTCCATCAAATTGCGACTATGGCCGGATAAAATCAGCCGACGACGTTTTTTACAATATTGCAGCAGGCCAGGGAACCTCTACTTTAACTTTATCTGAAAGTTTTTCTGGAACTACAGGAGATTCTGATTACGCAATTTATCTCAGTAATTTTAAATCAGGAGAAGTTGAACTTAACGCTCTCACGGAAGAATACACTAGCCTCCTGCTTCACCTGGATGGGACAGACGGTTCAACATCCATACCAGACTCTAGCGGTTTAGGACATACCGTCTCTGTTATAGGCAACGCTCAGATAGACACTTCTCAGTCAAAATTTGGAGGCTCATCTGTCCAGTTTGACGGATCGGGAGACGGACTCAACGTAACAGGCTCAGACAGCTTTGCTTTTGGAACCGATGATTTCACCATAGACTTATGGTACAGACCAATAGCAGGCTCTGATACATTTTTAGCGGACTATTCTAATTACTCGTTAAGGTTTTGGATTAGCGGTGGACGCTTAAAATTAAATTCGGGCGATGTGCCATTCAATCCATCTTTAAACGCATGGAACCATATAGCCGTTTCAAGGTCGGGAACTGATTTAAGATTTTTTCTAAATGGTTCCCAAATCGGAACCACACAAACAAACTCCGACAATATTATAGGGCCTTCAAATTTCTCAATAGGCAAAGAAGTCTCCTCTGGTAACTTTGACTTTAACGGCCATATTGACGAGTTTAGAATTTCTAAAGGAATTGCTCGTTGGACCGCAAATTTCACCCCTCCAACGCAACCATATATAGGGCAACAATCTCCTGCAAATGAGTATGTTTCCATTTGCGATACGGAAACTGAAAAAACTAATTGCGTTTCATGGACCAATGTCAACTCTTCTTCTTCCATCGAAACCATTAACTCTCAAAACATTTATTACTGGTTAGCGTTCGATCCTTCTCCAGGATATGCAAATGGAACGGAAATAAAAATTTTCAATACAACAGGTAATATTTGGAGAAAAATCGCTCAAAATACCAGCGGAACCTGGCAATATAACAACGATCCTACCGATACCATAAATGAGTCTTGGGCCAACGCTTCAATCAACAATATGCTTCACGCTATTTCTCAAGCTATTTCAGCGCAGGCGTCAAATCGTATGACGGGAGCAAATCTTGCCGCCATTACCAATATTCAATGGGAGGAAACAGGAGGTTGGGATAGTTCTTTAAACTCTCTAATTCGAGGAATCACTCTATATAGCAATAATGCTTCTCAAAAACCATCGGTTTCGCTATTTCGATTAAACTACGACGCTGAGCGGGGAGCAGTGGATTTAAAAAGTAAAACTTACGATCCAAATTTTATACCTTCTGAAGCCTATGTTTGGTCAAGAATTGAACATTCTGATAGCGACGGTCCAGGAACATTTTATGTAAGTCGTAATGGCGGCACAGAATGGACCGCTGTCTCAATGGAGCAACAGGGTCTTCCTTTATCAGGGGATATCCGCATCATTAGGGGAACTGTGGACTTAACGGGACAAACTTCCGGACAAGATCTACGTTGCAGGTTTGAAACCGAACAGGGAAAAGATCAATTTATCCATTCGTGGGGATTGCAGGCCAAGTCCTAGCTTAAAAGGTCATGAAGGCTGTTAATACTCTGGCATTTTTTGTCTTCATGACCTTATTTAGTCGTCCCTGAAAAAGCCTATTTTTTTAAAAATCTGGGTTTCAAAAGTAAAAA
>CAYFMN010000074.1:0-8754 GCA_964344185.1 uncultured Nitrospinota bacterium | reverse complement strand
TCTTTAGTCGCAATGGGCAATAAAGCTTTGTCTACAAACTCTCCCTTCGTCAAAAGGTCAAAAGCGTTTTTTATAAAATTGACTCCTTTTACCTGATAAAAGATAAGGGTCGCAATTAATGACGCAGAATAAGTCGTTACAAACTGTATGGATTTAAGCTTTAATTTTGACCGAAAATTTGACTCGCTTTTGTTCATTGACCAACCAATAACAAAAGCTACAAAGGGAATTGCAGGCTGAAACAAAAAAGGAAGGATCGTGTTGGTTATATTTAGAAAATTAAAAAGCGCAAATAGCCACCAAAAACTCCAGCCTTGCTTTTCCCAACCTTTCATCAAAAACAAAATAGTTAGGAATGAGGCGAACATATAGAATTCGGCAAAATGGACCCACACCGTAATCCAAATGTTGTAATAAGAAATTCCAAACAAGAATGCGGCTATTACGGCCTCGGCTTTTCCAATTCGCGTTTTAGTCCAATGGTAAATTAGCAAAAAAGTGCAAAGATTTATCAAAATAGGGAACAGTTTATAAGTGTATTCATTGACCCCCCACCATTGGTAAAACCAGTTAGCGATTGGCATTCTCCAATGGGCTGTTTCTGAGTGCCAGGGAGATAGCAGAATCTCACTAAAACTTCTTTTTAAATTTGGATAAACTTTATATTCCAAAGCGTGAGGATCGATTGGAGTTTCGATCACGTTGGAATAAATCAAAACCATGATTAAGGCAAACAACGCCAAAAAACCTTTGGATACGAAAGGATTTTCTTTTAAAGATTCATCCATTTTTGATTTGAGGTAGGGGCGATAAGATATTGAGAACAATTTGTGGCGAGAGCTTTCAAATTATACTATGCGTCCAGATTTTCCTCTATAGAAAATTCAATATGAGCGTTTGATTTAAAGGGATAAGTGCCATTTTAATGCTGGTTTCAGGAAAGCGCAATTCTTATTGCCGCCAGCAAAATAGCGGGCACAACCATTTTATACGGCTCAATAGTTTTATTTTTTGGATATTTCCATGACCGGAAACTATCTGGCAGGCTACTTCCAAAATCTTTTTGCGGTATTTTCAATCTATCTTTACGCCAAGTAGAATTTTTTTTCCTTTAACAGGCTCGACGTAACCGACTGAAAGAATGTGAGCTTTATTTTTAACTGAACGCTTGTTGGGAAATAAAAAACTAAAATTAGAAAAAATAAAATGAGTTATGTTTAAAATAATTTTTCATCTTTTTAGAGTTAGAATTGTTAATTATCTTTTTTAATTTATTTCTGATGCCGTATAAATGCGTCCTCTCCATTCAGTTCTATTTTTTATTAATGCTTGTTGCATTGAAGCGAACATGATTCCTACGGCTATTAAGGCTCCCAAAGGAAATAATAAAATAACTTTTGGAGTGAGATTGATTTCTTTACACAGCCCCATTCCAGTCGCCAATGTCATAAAAACGGCCAATGCCGATAACGCTAAGCTCCATATAGGAGTATCGGTAATCAAATTGAGATATAAAACAATAAATGGAGTTAACTGAAATCCAATTAAAGATATAGCAAATCGGACAGTTTTGAGTATGGATCTTTTAAAAGCCGTGAATACGTTTTTTCTCCATCCTGTCCAAATTTCATGAAAAGAATGATACATCCGTATGGAAAATAGAGATTTGCCGTCGGCAATCCATATTCGATGTCCGCTATTTTTTATAGCTTTTCCTAACGCGATATCTTCAACCACATTTTTTTTAACAGTTTCGTGCCCACCGGCTTTTTCATAAGCGGATCGTTTGACTAAAATGAAAGCTCCAATGCCCATTGCTTTTGAGCTATTAGGATTATTTACGTCGCCAAATCGAGTTAGTCCCGCTATTAAACCAAAGATTACGGGTTGGATGGCACGCTCCCAAAACGATCCAAATGTGGCTCCCGGCATCAGAGTGAGCATGTCCAGATTTTTGTTTTGCATAAAGAAGATAGCTGATCTTAAGGCAAAAGGTTCAAATATTGGATCAGCGTCTGTGAATAGAAGATATTTTCCATTAGCTTTAGAGGCCGCTTGGCTTAATATATAAGGTTTTCCTAACCAATCTTCGAGTAACGGTTTTCCCTGAAAACCTATAAAGTTGTCGAAACGTTTTTCAAAAGATTGGATGATTTGTAAAGTTTTGTCTTCGGATCTATCGTCTGCGGCGATGACTTCGAAATTAGGATAGTCTTGAGCCATTAAAGAATTAAGACATGCTTCCAGGTCGCGTTCTTCGTTTCTTGCCGGGACGCAAATAGATAGGGATGGGGAATCCTTTAGAGGGCCGTTTATAGGTTCAACCTTGTCTAAGTGAAGCATATTTATAGATAGCCAAACAACTATCCAAGCGCATAAACAGAATTGTAAAATTGTTAAGACTTCCATAGTTTATTTAATGTTATCCCAAGCGTTTGTTTAATGATTTAAATTCGATAGAGTTCAAAATAGTTTTTAATCATAGTTATAACGTCTTTTATTTTGAGTTAATAATCCCATAAGTTTTACGATAAGAAAAGAACGTGGAGTAAACTATATCAGAGTTGTCAATATAAGCTTTGTTAGCTCTGCTATAATGTTTGAACAAGCCATAGATACAATACTGAGTTAAATAAAGATGATTGGATATTTAAAACCCGACAAAATGGAATTGGTGATGAAGGACTACCAGTACTATAAAATGTATTACTGTAGTATTTGCCGCCATTTGGTCAAGAATAACTTAAGAATTTATTCGTTTTTGACGGGGTATGAAGGGACTCTTTTGGCGATGTTGTATAACGAATTAGTCGTTCAAAATGGAGAAGCGATTTTGGATAATTGTTCTGGAGTTCCTCTTGCGAAAGTGCCTGTTTTGCCCGCCGATCATGAGGCGATTGAGTTAGGCGCTTATTTATGCCTTTTAGCTTTTCAGGTTAAGTTTCAAGATAACCTTTTGGATGAAACGGGATTTTGGATAACTAAGTATAATCAATTCTTAAAAAACCATATCGAGAAATCAGCTAAAAAACGAAAAGATGTTTATGAAAAATTTAAAATTGATCTGAATTATGTTCATGAAAAACAAAAAGAATTGAGAGCTTTGGAAGAAGACTTATCAATTAGAGAACCGGCTGTTTATTTAGATCATTGGGGGTATTTATTCGCTTACATAATGACTCAACCTTTTTCCGAAAAGGTAGAAGAGAAAAGATGTCAGGCTCTTAGAGATATGTTTTCTGGGCTAGGGAAGATTATTAACCTCTTGGACGCCATGGCGGATGTTAAGGAAGACGCATCAAGCGGTCAGTTTAATCCAATCTTAAAAGCGGAATCTCCAAAGGATCCTAAAGACAGGGAATGGCTTGAATTTGCTTACAAAAGTTATAGTGGAATGATTAAAACGGAACGGCAAAAAATCTTTAAATTATTGCCTATTTTAGCCTTGCGTGAAAGCTTATCGATTGTTCAAAATATATTAACTCATTGCCTTGACAGAGAATTAAAAAAGGTGTTTGATTCAATGGTTTTGGATGATTCGAAAAAAGAAAATCGCCTTCTTTTTAACTGTAAGGATTTTTGAAAAAATTATTGGTTATCAAATTGTTTTGAACTGTTTAATGCGTTAAAGTTATAGTTGTTTTTAAATTTTCAATAGATGGAGAACATTCATGTTTTGCCCAAAATGCGGTTCTGAAAATACCGACAATGCTAATTTTTGCACTCAGTGCGGTCAAGGTTTAAGTCCTAATTCTGAAATTCAACAATATCAACAACCAGGACAGCCACAAATGTACCAACAACCGCAAGAATATCGTCCTGATATGAAAGAAACATTTAAGCATAGCGCCGTTTCTGGAGCTGGTACCTATGCCGGTTGTTGCGTAATGAACGCTCTTTCTAATTTGCTTTGTGACGCCTGCGAATAATGACGTTGGAGGCTGTAGAAGGCCTGGTTCAAAATCACGGTTACTGGATTATTCTAGCTGGCACTTATTTTGACCATTACGGAATACCTCTATTTCTAGTTTTTGGAGGTATTGCGGCATCCCAAGAAATATTAAATCCTCTGCTTGTTTTTGTTTGTGGATTTGCAGGTGGTTGGATTGCAGATTTATTTCTTTATTTTTTAGGTTTTAAAACTGGGCTTGAGTATTGGAAGCAATTTGCTTTTATTGGCAGGTTTTCTAAGCAAATTGAGATGATGCAACGGCTTTTTGAGAAAAAACCCGCCGTTATGGTGATTTTAGGTCGTTTTCTTTTTGCCGTATCCAAATTTATCCCGCCCTTTGCAGGTATGATAGGTTATTCCTCTTCTCGGTATGTTGCTTTTTCCTTTCTAGGCAATGTTTTGTTTTCGTGCTTGTATACTGTTGCAAGTTACTTTCTTGGCAAAGCTATCATAGGGTCTTTAGATCATTTTAAATTTGCCGCCGTGTTTATAACCGTTATATTTGTTTTAATTTCTATTTGGTCGATCAAACGTTTTTCAAGCCTCTCTCCTCGATAAATAAAAACGGTTAAATGACAACCGAAACAATATGAAAGACTATTATCAGATTTTACAAGTTGCGCAGAACGCCAACTTTTATGAAATAAAAAAATCTTATCGATTTTTAGCTAAAAAGTTTCATCCAGATAGAAACTCAGACCCAGCGGCTCAAGCTAAATTTGCTGAAATAGCGGAGGCATACAAGGTTCTATCTGATTTAAAAAAGAGGAAAGAATACGATCTTTCATTAAATCGTACGGAGCCAAAATCAACCGGCTCGGGTTTTTATAAAAGACACTATTCCGGATATCCATATTTTCAATACGACATTTTTACGCCTTTTTTTCATCGTTTTTTTATGGGAGGTTCTCTTCCAGATCAAAAAGATCAACCTGGTTGGCGTTTTATTTTGATGAATTATCGGATAGTTTTAGTTTCCGTTTTTGGAGCGTTACTATTTTTTAAGTTTTTTTCGGGATTTGAAGGGACGGTTTTAGAAAAGAAGATGAAAACTGGCCTATTCGACGACGTAGAATACATATTAGTTTTAAAAGTAGATAGAAACCTTGAAAAGAAAAAGCGGGTTCATAAAACAATTTACGATCAGGTGGAAGTCAAAGATTGGGTTTCAAAAAAAAGGTTCTCCTTAAGCTATAGGATTAATGAGCAAGAGAAAAATATTACAAATTATTTTAACGTTTTTATGCAAGCTGGATTATTTTACGCATTGATATCTGGTTTTTTGTTTTTTTTAGAATATTCCAGAACTTAGTTTGCATTTTAATTTATACAAATTTGTTTAAAATTATCTTGATTAACTGATAAATATATGTAAAATAAGGTGTAATGGCCGTTGGTCAATCCTCTATTAAAAATACGTATTCTGCGTAAGATAAATTGTTTTTGTCGAATCTTTCAAAAGAATAAGAATCATGAAAACGTCCACCTTTTCAAAAAAAACTCTCCTGTTATCACCTTATTTCTCAGTGGTTTTATTTTTTTGCATGATTTCGCAAGCTCAGGCCTTATGCGTGAATAAAAGTAAGGCCAATCTAAGGAAGGGCCCAGGTTTAAAATTTGAGAAAATATGGCAGGTTTTTAAATTTATGCCGTTTGATCAAATTGACAAAAAAGGGGCTTGGTACCGAGTTAAAGACGTTGATGGAGATATTTATTGGATTTTTAACAAGCTGGTTAGCAAAAAGTTGAAATGCGCAGTAGTTAAAAAAAATCAGACTAATTTGCGCGAAGGTCCTGGAACAAAATTTCCAAAAGTCCCATGGGCTCCAGTAGATAAATACTTTTCGATGAAAGTCTTACAGGTAAAAAACAATTGGGTTCGTGTAGAAGATAGCGTAGGCGATAAAGCCTGGATTTATCGCCCATTGGTCTGGATTCAATAAGTTTTTTAGCTTAATACCTGTTTTATTCTCCTTCGTTTTCCAAAGCGCTTTCTATCTGTTTTGCAATTTGATTCATGTTAATGGGTTTAACAATACAAGAATAAAATCTCATCCCTAACGCTTTTTCAATAATGGAGGCCATCGCTTCTGAAGTAAAACTTATGATAGGCGTTTTTTTTATTTCAGGAGTTTGGCAAAACTCTTTAAAGGCCGGTAATCCATTAGCGTCTAATACGTTAACGTCAATTAAAATGAGACTTGGAATAGATGCCTTAGCAAACTCAATTCCAGTTTTGACATCTTTTGCGGAAATAACTTTCCAATTTAGGCGATCTGCTAGAAGTTCTTCCAAACGTTCTACGTTTTCAGAAGCGCTGTCAAAATAAAGAATTTCTTTATAGTTGTTTTTGGGTTTTTGTAATTGAACCGAAGGTTTTGATCGTTCTATATCTTTAGTCGTAAAAGTCAGGGGCAATTCAATATAAAAACAGGTGCCTTTTCCGACAACGCTATTCACTCCAATAACGCCGTCCATCATTTCAACAAGTCGTTTAGAAAAGGTAAGTCCAATTCCAGTTCCTCCAATCCCTCTATTGTCTGCGTCTAGCCTATCAAATGGTTTAAAAACAGCTTCAAGTTTGTCTTTGGGAATTCCAGGGCCTGTATCTTTTACTTCTATTCGGACTTTATTTTTTTCTATTTTATACAATTTGATATTGACCGAACCATTAACTCGATTAAATTTAATAGCGTTTGAGAACAGATTGATCAAAACTTGTTTCAGGCGCATATTATCCGCTAGAACTAGGATGTCATTTTGCGATGGCTCGTCAATTTTAAAATCTATCATTTTTTCTTCTGCCAGAGGTTTGGAGATAGAATAGGCTTCCTTAATTAGGTTGACGATATTTATTTTCTCAATTGATAGATTAAAGTTATTCGCTTCAATTTTGGAAAGATCTAGCACTTCGTTGATTAGTTCTAGTAAGTGGTTTCCGGCCGTTAAAATCATATTTATGTTTTCTTTTTGGTAATCGGCGAAGGGATGCTTTTGATCTTTATCTAGTAATTGCGCAAAACCGAGAATTGCGTTCATCGGCGTTCTTAATTCATGGCTCATTCTAGAAAGAAATTCTGATTTTGCTTTATTTGCTTTTTCAGCTTCCTCCTTTAATCTTTGTAAGTCTGTAGTTCGTTCATTAACCCTTTTTTCTAAATTTTCGTTGGCTTTCTGCATCGCTATGTTTTGTATCTGCATTTGAGCCAGCATATTATTGAAGTGGTCGACAAGAATACCTAGTTCGTCATCGTATAGTTTGGTAGCTCTAAATTCATAATTTTTTTCTTTGGTCACATCATGGGCAATAGCGGCTAAGCTAAATACGGGTTTTAAAAGTCTATCGGCAAGAAATTTTGCCATCAGAATTCCAATAATTAAGATAAATAAAGCTAGATAAAACGCATTAAATTGGGCATTTGCAATTTTCTGATTTGCTTCATCAAGAGATAAACCAACCAAAGCTTTACCGTAGTAGATTTGTTTTCCTATAACGGGATCAAATATTTCTATGGGAGATGAAGAAAAAAGAAACCCTTCGGAAAGAAAAGGTTCTTTTGAATCTAAATGCTTCTTTAATTCGACTATTATTCCTTCTCTATTTAATTCGGCAAATACCTCGTTGTCTTCGCTAAAAATTCCAAGATAAATTAATTTGGGGTCATTTTTTGCCCAGTTAATAGTCTTGCGAACATTTTCAAAATTTAAATTTTTAAGACCATAACCGCTTGATTCCGCTATCATTTTCGACATATCTTGGATTTCGTTTTTTGCGAAATCTAAGGCTAGTTTTTTATTAGTTTTATAAAACAAAAAAGAAGTTAAAACGGAAATGACCAGCATGATAAGGGTAAAGCCAGCGAGAATCTTAAATCGGATAGAAACTCTGGAGAGTTTTTTTTTCGATATTCCTAAATTGAGAGGGAATGCAATAGAATGAGAAAGTTTCTGTATCATTGGAATTTCAAAGTTTAGAAATTGGGAAAATATTTTTTATAGGTAAAGCAACTTTTAAAAACGTTTCAGTTAAATTCCAGCGATCACAACCCAATATAGATTAAACATAAAAAAAAATAAAGAAAGTAATAACTTTTGCCATTTAAGCTTCTTTTGAAACATTAATTACTTTGATTATAAATATTTCAAGGGTTGTAGTATATTGTTTTATATTTTTAATGTTAATGTTACAGACAAATTGCTTTTCTGAATTTAGAATTTTTAATTTTTTTTTTGAATGTCGAATATATATTTAGATTTTGTGTGATTTTTATCGATATGGGGTAGCGCTGGCTTAATCAATTAATCAGCGGGTTGGCATAAAAGGAAGGGTAATTTTCGAACTTTTAGGAGAAATTTTGGCGTGTTTTTTAATTTTTCTGTATAAAGACGGTTAAAAATAAGTTAGTCTTGTCACAATTTTGTTGCATAAATAAAGCTTGATGTTTATTTAAAACTTTTTTGAACTCTATTAAGATGCGATTAAAAAGTCTTTTGTACTTTTTCCTAGTGGGTTTTATTTTAACTAGTTCTCAAAAAACTTTAGCGCAAGATTATAAAGTTAAGATAACTCAGCCAAAAAATCGATCAAAGGTGAAAAATCCTTTTAAGATTTGTATGGAGGTAGAAGGTTTAATTGTAGAACCGGCCGATAAGAAAAAAAGCGAAGGCAGAGGGCATCATCATATATTGTTTAGTTCGTTGCCGGCTGATTTGAATAAACCGCTTCGCAGGAAAGACGCGCTTCATTTAACAGACTGTGTCATAAAGTTTTTATAAGTTTTTTTTCATTTAAAAACCGGATT
>CAYFMN010000073.1:10421-11070 GCA_964344185.1 uncultured Nitrospinota bacterium | reverse complement strand
TATTCTTCAAAAAGAAAACTTTACTAACTGTTGCACTTAAGACTTGAATCCGCCATGTACTGACGAATAAATATATTTGCAAACTGTAAACAACTTTTAGCTCGTTCCCATCTTATTAAAAATATTGAATCTTTTATAAATCAAAGATCACTTGCTTGACTACTCCTATAACAGTAACCGGCTTATCGGTGGGGATTGTTCTGTAATTCGGATTTAGCGGTTTTAAATAAGTATATGGAGGGTCAAATTCAATTTTCTTTAGAGTTGTTTGCTTAAATTCATTAATTTTTGCTATAACAATATCTCCGCTTTTCGCTTTAATTTTTGTATCAACAGCGACAATAGAACCATGTGGAATAGATACGCCTCCCGCTGAGGTTGTCATAGAATCCCCTTCCATTCTTAAGGCAAAAGGTTCTGGATTCAAGTCCGCAGATATCTTCTTCCACTCTTTAAACTCTTCAGGTTTAAAATTTTTTATTATTTTTTTCCAATTTCCAGCTTGGGCTAAAGTAATTAATGGAGCTCTTTTAACGATAAAAAGATTGTCTGAAACTCCAACCGCTTGAGACTCAATCCCTTTTCCATATAAAAGCCACTCGTCGTCACATTGTAGAATCTTGCAGAGCTTGTTCATATGAGAGCCCAA
>CAYFMN010000073.1:0-10411 GCA_964344185.1 uncultured Nitrospinota bacterium | reverse complement strand
ACGGGGTTGTTATATCTTTTTCCCAATAAGTCACGGCAACCGAAGAAACGCCAACTTGGTCAGCAATTTCCTTTTGTGTCAAATCCAATTCTTTTCTTCTTTTTTTTAATCGAAATCCCAATGTCTTCATAATAAGTTATCTTATAACATATTGACATAAGTTTTATTATAAATTATCATAAAAAATAAGTTTTCTTATTTTTTAGTGTTATTTTGAAAAATTTATTGAGGCAACACAATCAAAATGAAAATACTAATCATTGACGACGATGAAGTTTTTCGCAAACGTTTTAAACAAACTTTAAAAGACTGCATTTTATTTGAATCCGATTCAATTGAAGAAGGAATAAAAATTCTAGACAAAAAAAAATTCGACTGTATTTTTTTAGATTACAGGCTTAACGGGCTCAGCGGGATTGAGTTTTTGAAACAAATTGACTTTAAGGAAACATATAATACCCCGCTTATAATGCTAACTGAAACTGAATATCCAGGCTTAAACGAAGAAGCCAAAGCATTGGGGGCAATCTCGGTAATTTCTAAAAATCTATTAACGGTCGAGTTATTTAGTATGATTTTAGACTCTATAAGAGCATACAGGGAAAACTGTTTTTTGGTGGGTAAACTGTGAGATTCGAAAAAGATTTAGACGAAATAGGCCGTGGCGTAAAAAAAATCCTAGAGCAGCACGGTAAAATTTTGGAGCTTCAGATTGAATACGCAAAAACCGCAATTAGAATTGAAAATATGCAAAACGAAATTGACGGCCTTAAAAAGTCTCTATATGGCTTGAAGGGCACAAATGGGATTGTTGGCGACATATCTTCAATAAAGCGGAGCTTGCTTATAATCGCAGGAGGAGCCACTATTATTTCAGTGATAAAGTCGGTATTCGATTAGCGTTCAAAATAAGATTAATTATTTTTTAATTAATCATCCAGGGCTTCAAGAACCTCTTTTTGAAGCCCATTTTGAATCTTTAAATTTGCTAGTTGACTGTCAAAGTATAGGTATTTTGATGATGATGACCCGGGTATTGGCCATTCATCGAACCATCTTTAGGAGCAATGTATTTTGCATGGGCAATAATTAACCTGTCCCAAATACCTTCTTTCAAGAATTTTTCCTCTAATGCCTTTGTCCCTGGCGGATAAGCAAAATAAAGATCGGCGTTTTTATTATGTAATGATTGAACCGCGCTACTTGCAACAACAAGGTTAATCCACAGTTGTTCTGTCGTCCATCTAGCGATTTCTTTCTTCGTAATCCAAAAATACCAGTTGTCCTTAATTTTCCTCATGCCCAATTGCTTGTTGATTATTTTCGAAGCGACATCTTTTTTTACAATATGTAATGCGCAAGGCTTTGTCGTCCCTGGAAACTCCCTACTTTTAACTAATTGGTAACAGCTTGGAATATTCGTTTCCTCAGCAAGCGATGGAAGAGCAATTAAAAGAAACACTAAAACAATATAAAACCTAATCATCGGGGAAACCTCTTTTTCTGGGTTAATGGAGAGGTACAACTCTTTTTCTCCTTAAATGAGGTGATTGTCAAGAAGAATCGCTTATTGTTTCTTTATTTAAATTATTAAAAAAATTTGACCTTCTAGCTCTTCGTTTTCACTACAAATCATGGGAGAATAATAATTAAATACCGACTAGTTTTTGAACGCTAACTTTTGAGGAACTCGTTCAACATTTAACGAGCCTAAAAATCATTGGAACGAAATAAGCGCAGCGAACAAGAAACCCTGGACCTTATCTTAAAGATATGGGTTTTATTTCTTATTGGTCTACATGCTTTAGGTTTCGTTGACGAATCTTATTTTCCAGGTTTTAGAGACGAACCATTGGCTCAAGAAGAAATAATTTGGAAAGCTCAAAAAGTTATTTTTTTCGGATTTATGTTCTTAGGATTTCTAACGGATATATTACAAATGCGAATCGAGCGAAGCAAAGCATATCAATTTTTATTTTTATCTTTGCTTCTAGGAACCGCATCCGGTTTTCTAAGCGCCTACCAATATAAATTAATCTATCTATTTTTTGGAAGAAATTAAGAGAAGCATTGAAACTCATTTTTGCGATTTGTCATGCTCCCTCCTTAGAATTAAAAACCTGGTCGTTTTAAAATTTGTTTCTATAACCCTTTTTAAGCCAAACATAACGACTCTTTAACGATTCTTATTTACTTCTTCCAAAACTTGTTGAATAGAAATAAAATCATAAGTTTTTAAATATTCAATAAATTCATTTGCAAGCCTTCTTCCGTCAACTCCCATTTGATCTAATTCTTTTAATGCCTCCGAAAATTGAGTCAAATTAAAATCTTCGGCAGATTTTTTTAAATTTATATACAGTTTTTCCGGTATCTGAATATTAGAGAGATCGGATTTGGGTGTACTGGGCGATTGCGAATAAGATTCCTCACTTTCCCATTCCAAAGATAAAAGCTTGTCAATACAACCAATAATTTCTTCTGTTTTAAAAGGTTTAAGAAGAAAATCGTCGAATCCTGATTTTTGCACTTGTTCGGTGGAATAATCGTAGACCGAAGCGGATAATCCAACCACTTTCAAGTTTTTCTTACTCAAAACGTTTTTTATAAAACTACACGCTTGCAAACCATCCATAATTGGCATCCTAAGATCCATAAAAACGAGATCATAGTCTTTTGCTTGGACTTTTTCAGTAGCTATTTTGCCATTTTCCGCTAATTCAATTTTTATATTCAATCCTTGTAAAAACTTTTTTAAAACTTCGCGGTTTTCTTTTACGTCATCTACAACAAGAATTTTCAATGAATATTTTTGAGATAAGCTTTTAACATGCTTATATTTTTCAACCTCTTTTTTATCAGATCGTTTGATTGCTGGAAGAAGCTTAACTGAAAAATAAAAACGGGAACCTTTACCCATTTCAGATTCGACTTGAAGGTTGCCTCCCATTAAATCTACTTGTTTTTTTGAAATAGCAAGTCCCAATCCTGTACCGCCTTTTGTCTTTCCTTCATAGTCTTGTTTGAAAGGTTCGAATATATGTTTTTGAGCTTCTTTCGGGATACCGGCTCCCGAATCGTAAATCTCAAAGGTATAAAAATCATTTGGCTCCGCTTTTAAACGAAGGGAAACCTCTCCATAATCGGTAAACTTAACGGCATTTCCAAGAAGGTTTATTAAAACTTGTCTGAGTTTTGTTTCGTCTCCAACGACCCATTCCGAAATCTCTAGAACACTTTGGTTTTTCCATGAAAGATTCTTTTCTTTACAACGCAAATCAAACATCGCCGACATATCTTTACAAACTTCTTTTAAATCAAAATCCGACAAATTTAATTCCATTCGCCCAGCTTCGATCTTTGACAAATCTAGAATTTCATTTATCAAACTTAATAAATGGTTCCCACTAGACAATATATTTCGAAGAGAATATTTTTGATCTCGATTTAAATTATCATCGCGTTCTAAAATCTGCGCATATCCTAAAATCGCATTCATTGGAGTTCGAATTTCATGGCTCATATTGGCTAAAAAAACGCTTTTAGCCGCGTTTGCATTGTTAAGCTCTTCATTTTTTCTATTAAGCTCGATTGTTCTTGCGTGCACTTGTTGTTTGAGAGAAGCGTTCCAAACAATAATAGCTATGATTCCAAAAACAGCGGCGATGCTAAAAAATAAAATTAAAAATTGTCTTAATGAAAAACCCTCTTTAGTTCTAATTCCAACCCATTTTCTATAGATTTTTTTTCTTTCTGTTTTGCTAATTTGGGCTAACGCTTTATCCAAAATAATATTTAGAGTCGGCCAATCTGATCGAGACGCCAAAGCCCAATTATTTACGTACCCAACCTCTCCGGCAATGCGCAAGTTGGTTATACCTTCTTTCTCTATATAATAAGTGGCGAGCGCTATATTAACCGCCATTGCGTCTACCAAACCAAACGAAACCTTCTTTAATCCAGTTTGAATATCCGGAACAGCGTCTATCTTTAATTCAGGGTATTGTTTAGTTAAATAGTCGTGAATTGCATAACCTTGTATAGCCGCTACGCGCATCCCCTTAAAAGAATCAATAGAGTCTAAAGACTTGTCTACATTTTTCTTTACCAAAATAATTGACGGTAATTTTATAAGAGGCTTTGTGAATAACATGTAGCGAAGTCTTTGAGGGGTGGGGGTAGCCGCTCCCCACATATCGTTTTCCCTTTTCTTGGTCTTTTCCAAAATCTCCGCCCAATTACCAAATTTTAAGATATTAAATCTAACGCTCAACTTTTTTTCTATTAGCCGAACATAATCAGCCGCAATCCCTTTGTATTTTCCATTCTCATCGACAAATTCAATAGGTAAAAACTCAGGATCCGGAGCCAAATTGATTGTAGGATGTTCCTGCAACCATTGACGTTCTTTGACAGTTAAGAAGCTAGGGGATGAGTTATTTTCAATCGCTTGACTAGATTGGGCGAACAGAAAAAAAAATGTTAGGGCAAGTAAAAGCTTATATAAAGTAAAGGAAAAACTTCTTAGTTTTTTATTGCAAAAACGACCCATAACTATTTTTGTATCAGGTGAATAAAAATAAACTAACAAAGCTTATGACAAAAGCCCCATTGTTTTTAGTAAACCTGAAAAAACTTTGACAAAACGATCTGCGTTAATTTTATGTAAAATGGCTATTATAGACTCTACATAAAACCTGGAACAGGAAAACGTTAAACCTGCTTCACGCATGCACTAAAAAAGTATTCACAATTTCGTCCATCTGGTCCATAACTCTCACCTTGATAAAATCGAATAGGTCTTTAGAAATTTTTATGGTGGGAAATAGCTCTTCAGCTATTGGAGGAAAGAAATATTCACCGCCTGTTCCAAGCTGTAAGTCATAAGTCAAACGATCAGCAATATGAACAATGCCTACTTCCTGTTTATATTTTTTTGCAGACATTGGGTTGTTGTGAAAAAAAACCGTTTCTATTAATAATTCCGGCATCTCCCAAGATTTTAATAAAGCTCCCCCTACATTAGCATGATCAAATCCTAAAACTTCTCGTTCGGCTTCATATAAGAAACTTTTTGAAAAATTACATCGATTAAAAATTTCACGGGACTTTTCTGGTTGCCGATCACAAATAACTAAAGTCCCCAAATCATGCAATAATCCAGCCAGGTAAAGCTGCTCTGAGTTTGGATTTTTATTAAACTTTCCAATATCTCTGGCAATCATGCCACAAGCGATGCCATGACGCCAAAACGACTCCATATCTATCAAGTCTTCATGAATACCTTGAAATTTATCAGCAACAGCTGTTGACAAAATAAGGTCGTTTAACTGCTTAACCCCAATAATACTCATTGCATGCGAAACGCTGTCAATTTTATCGGACAAAGCAAAAAATGGACTATTTACGATTTTTAATAACCGCACAGATAACCCTGCATCCATGCTGATAATATTTCCAATATCTTCAAAAGAACTGTCAGGATCTTCGCACGCTTCGGTAAGTTTATAAAATACTGCCGGCAACGATTTTATTTCGCTATCCAGAAAGTCTTTAATACTGACTCCCATAAAACTTGCCTTTAAAATGCTTGATTATTTAAAACTTAAAAATTTGACCAAGATTTTCCCATTTTTGCGGGTTTTGGTCAATAAAGATGCTAAGGGGGTTAATGAGTTAGCGATTTAAACCATTTTCGGCTTATCTACATTTTAAGCGTTTGATTTGATAAAGAATTTTAATAAGATAATTTGTTCTTAACTTCTATAAAACTGGATGACGTCCAAAATATCGATAATAAGAGACACCCCATTTATTACAACTAATATTCTCAACCGTATTCCATAAAAATCTGCCATAGATATGGCGTCAAATCGAAAGATAAAAAATGCAACAAGAGGAATCCAGAATATATGCATGCAACCAAGAAGCTTTGTAAATCCTTGAATTTTTATTTATACCTAACCGATTAGAATGCCTGCGCACATGGCTACAATAGAAAGCAGCGCTTTCAAAAAACGGGAATTAAGATGTTTATAACTCCCATAAGAGATTCAAACTTGCCAACTAATATATAATTTACGCGCACTACCATAAAACTCTTTCAAGGCTTCAAACATTACAAATCCTCTCCTCTTTGGTTAATTTAATTTTTATTTCTTCCTTCCTCCCAGTCGACGTAATCCGCCCAACTTGGAATTTTGAGTTCAACGAATTTTATATTTTTTTGAAACGCAAAATAATATTTTAAACATTTTATGAGTCCTACTTTTCTTCTTAAAATACTTCTATTCAAACGTTCCGCTTGATCCATATTGTGATCTTTCATAAATTCAATAAGCCATTGGCCAAATAAATCATCGTTCATTTCGTCCGCTTTTTCGGCAAACTCATCGCCACTTAATTCTAAAAAAGATAAAACCTCATCATCAATGGGACATGGATAAATATATTCTCCTAAATTTCCCTTTTTATAAGCTCTAGCTTTATCTAACATTCGCGGAATATCGACAAAACCGGCTAAAGTTTCTTTTGGACTTCTTGGAAGTAATTCTTCTAGGATCATTTTTATGCTCTCTCTCCAAATTCAAAGGTTTATCGCGAATACGAAAAAATAACCTCATCATTGATTTCTAAAAAGCTTTAAATTATCAGCCTTAAAGCTCGTTTTAAACCAATCGTAAAAAGAAATTGAAAAAGGCGCTAAAATAAACTATTGCTTGATGTCAAGCGTTATTTCATTTTGGCGACAATCTTGGACAGTCGATTAAAAACTTGGCGATCGCCATTCTGATAAATAGGTTTATTGAACCTATTTATTCCACCCCTATGAATTGATAAAAAAACTTTTAACTAAACAGTATGAAAATTAATGAAAAGTAAAATTGTAACCGTCTTTTGCTTAGTCTTAATCATTTTCCTGTATAAGCGCTACGATATTGGACAATACCTGACTTTGGAGGGGCTAAAGGAAAATCGTGAATGGCTGCTAACTTTTTACCAAAGCAATAAGCTTGGAACCATCTTAGCATTCTTATTAGTCTATATAATCACTATGGCTTTAGCGATTCCAGCCGCTCCCATAATGACTTTAGGAGCCGGTTTGGTTTTTGGTCCCTGGTTAGGCGCTTTTTTGGTAAACATGGGAGATACTCTTGGAGCAATACTAGGTTTTATTGCGGCCAGGTTTTTAATAAGGGATTGGCTAGAAAACAAATTTCAATCGTCCATCGCCGCATTTAATAAGAAAATAGAAAAAAATGCGGGAAAGTATATTTTGTTTGTTCGCATGGTTCCAATAATGCCGTTTTTCATGGTGAATATTTTATCTGGATTGACCCAAATATCGTTACGAACTTTTGCTTTCGCAACTCTTTTCGGATCGTTGCCTATTACATTTGTTTTTGTCGGGGCGGGGAGTCGGCTAGCAACGATTAACTCGGTGGAAGAAATCGCAACTCCAGGGACAATGGGAATTTTATTGGCTCTTGGAATAGCCGTATTAGCTCCTGGTCTTTATAATACTTGGAAACAAAAAAAATCAAAAAGCGAACCGGAACTTACCATACCTTAAGGACCGCTAAAGCTATCGATTCCATCTTCGTCAAAAATTTCCGATAACATCTCACGTTCATTTTTTGCAGTATTCCGCTTATCTATAGAATCGATGTACTCATTAATTTTTTTCAAATGTTCCGACTCTATTTGACAAAACACTAACCTTTCCATTAACGTTTCCTTGTCATAACGTTCGAACAATTTCCCGATACAACCAGTTAAGAAAGGAGTGTAAATTGTTTCGACTCCATTGAAGTCAAGCTCTATAGTTTCTCCCTTATTCATGCTGGGGGCGACTATATCATGGAGCTTTAATCCATCTTCTAGGGCTATACAAGACTTTCCAATACTTTCAATCAAATTCACCTTCATTAAATCTTTCTCCCAGATTAAACGAATAGAAACTACCGCTCAAATCATGATTATTCAAAATAAGATTTTTAATAGGTTCTTTCAAATTCTAACTATTATAACAATTATGACGATTATTTCTATCAAGGGCGAAACTAATGAAATAAACGCCTATAAATATGTAGCTATCGGCGATTCTTACACCATAGGGGAAGGAACGCAGCAGAAAAGCTCTTGGCCAGTTCAGTTGACGCAAAAACTTAATGAAAATGGCATAAATATAAAATTAATCGCCAATCCATCGCAAACTGGCTGGACTGTTCCAATGGCAATTCAAACAGAACTGCCCATTTTAAAAAAGTCTAAACCTAATTTTGTCACTCTATTAATTGGAGTTAATGACTGGATAAGACACGCTAATGGCAAACTCTTTAAAAAAGATTTAAGGATTCTTATTGACGAAATATTAAAAATTCTTCCCTCGTCAAAAAAATTATTGGTTGTAACTATTCCTGATTTCTCCTGCTCCCCAACAGGTCCTAAATTTGGATTTGGGAAGAGCGCTCCTAATGGAATTTCTAGATTTAACAAGATCATCAAAGAGTTGGCCCAAAAAAGAAAATTATTGATCGTCGATATTTTTCCTCTTTCACAAAAACTTTGCAATAAACCCGGAATGTTTGCTGACGATGGTCTTCATCCTTCGGGCAATCAATATGCAGAATGGGTTTCCAAAATTTTTCCTTCTGCGCTCGCGCTTCTGAAATAATTTCTCTGGCGTTTTTAAAAGATATGAAATACCATAACCTTTGTCTATTGACCTAATAACTAGGAGGATAACAATGCCTCCCCGGAGTTCTACTAAACTTTATATTAGCCTCTTTTCACTTTATTTGATTTTGAGTCTATTGCTGACTTTCTCTGAAGCTTTGGCTCAATCTTCCCAGCCCGACGCTGAAACAAATCTCTCCACAAATAATACCGGAAAAAAAGAAACTTCTCCGTTAATTGAAAATATGGTTTTAATCCCAGGCGGAGATTTTAAAATCGGCTTAGCTCCAGAAAAAGGATTGCAAGAATGTCAAAAATATTTTGACCGTTGCAAAATGTTTACTTTTATAGAAGAAGGCCCAGAACACACTGTTTCCGTAGATGCTTTTTACATTGATAAATACGAAGTTACTCAGAAACAATTCAAAGAGGTAACCGGTAGAAACCCCTCAGAGTTTATAGGCGAAAACTATCCAGTTGAGAGAGTCCATTGGAAACAAGCCAGCGACTTTTGCAAACAAATTGGGAAACGGTTGCCCACGGAAACGGAATGGGAAATTGCCGCAAAAGGAGGTCAAGAATACTTATATCCCTGGGGAAATACAATGTCCTCAGGCAAAGCTAATTTATGCGATAAAAATTGTATCGTCGTTACTCATACGGGTCAGTTCGAAGACAATGCAAAATACACCGCTCCCGTAGGAAGTTACCCTCCTAACGGATATGGGTTATATGATATGGCAGGCAATGTTTGGGAGTGGGTGAATGATTGGTATGGAGAAGGCTATTACCAGGAGGCCCCTTCTAGCAACCCTCATGGCCCTCACTTTGGGTTTGCAAAAATTGTTCGCGGGGGTTCTTGGATAAACGCTCCAGATTTTTTACGCACCTCTTTTAGAAATTGGTCCGATCCCGCTTCGCAAGTCAACTATTTTGGATTTCGTTGCGCTTTATCCGCCTCTAAAGTCCCCAAGTAGCGAATGAAAAAGTTTTTGACGCCTGTCGTTCTACTTGTTTTGGTTCTCTCCGCTTTATTTGTCTCAACTCCTACAAGAAGAATCGGAACTGGCATCTTGTTGGATAACGACGGTCGTTTACTTGTTCTAAATTCTCTAGTAGAAAATACTTCTAACATCGTCGTCAAATTCCCCAATGCAGACAATATTAACGCTACAAAAACCAGCGATACGGTTTCAAGCCTATTAGCAGTGTTACAATTAAAAACTCCTCCTAAAGTTAAAAGAGCTTCAATTCGTTTTTCAAATGTTTTTGAAAGCAAAAATGGGGACTACTTATTTGCTCTATTTTACCCTATAGCAAATACACAAGAAGATAAACATATTCTAAGAGAAGGAAATATTATTTCGTCAAAGGGGCCTGGCGGAGACGATAGATTTTTTGAAATGGATTTTCGTATTGAACCTGGCGAAGGTGGAGCGGCGCTTTTTAATGGCGGCGGAGAAGTAATTGGAATAGCGATATCCCCAAATGATATTCAGAGAATTTTGGGTTCCAATCTAAAAATATCAAAAATAAAAGGATATGGTTTGAAAATTTCTTCGATTAAAGGTTTGAAAAAAGTTATTTCCCAAAGATCGCCATCGCCTTCTTCTTCTAAAAAGCGAGCAGATCTTTCGAAAGGTCTTTCTCATTTTATTGAGGAGGTTCAAAAAAATATTATGGGGACCTCTAAAAATTGAAATAAAGTTTTAGAAGTTTGTTTTGTTATTTT
>CAYFMN010000072.1:0-11936 GCA_964344185.1 uncultured Nitrospinota bacterium | reverse complement strand
AAAATAACAAAACAAACTTCTAAAACTTTATTTCAATTTTTAGAGGTCCCCTTAAGGGAATCTCTAAAAAATCAGATTTGTCAGGAGCCTGGTTCTTAAATTCAAGGGCTAGACGATAGTGAGCCAGAAAAATGCGAACTATTAGAGATCTTCTTAAAATACTAAATTTAATTTAGAGGATATCTTTTATTTCGGTTTCCATAAGGAATCTACAAAATAGTGATTTTGGTCGAAGAAATGGTTAACTATTTCAAAGCCTGAGTCTCTAGCCAGCCTTTCAATGATTGGAATCGTGTATTTATAAGAATGTTCTGTTTGTATACCCTCCCATAAATCGAAATGGAACTCTTTATCCAAGGTCTTTAACCTAACGGTTTGTTCTTCGAGGCTATAAATAAAACTTTCGACAGCGCGCGATCTGACATTGTAAGTTCCGTATTGAACAAACTTTTTCGAATCAAAGTTTCCATCAAGCTCATTGTTAATCCGATCCAATAAGTGCAAGTTAAACTTTTGAAATACTCCGTTTGGATCGTTATAAGCGGCGTTTAATAATCTTGGATTTTTCATTAGGTCAAAACCGATCAAAACGAAGTCGCTTTCGTTCAAAGACTCTCTTAAGTGCTTTAAAAAATGTTGGGCTGAAAAAATGTCAAAGTTTCCAATGCTAGATCCAAGAAAGAAAACTAAATTTTGTTGGGAACTGTTTTTGTTTAACCAATCAATACCCTGGAAATAATCCGCTGTTAGACCGTGAAAATTTAGAGAATAGTTTCCAAATTTTTTCTCTAGTGATTTTGATAGATTTCTTATTGCCCCTTCGGATACATCTATAGGAATATAATCAATTTCTAATTTTTTCCTAATAAAATATTCCAATAGTATAGTTGTTTTCCTGCCATCTCCGGCTCCTAATTCGATTAAGTTGAATGGTTGATTTGATATGGCGTCTGCAATAACTTCTTTATATTTTTGGAATATTTCAGCTTCACAATAAGTTGGGTGATACCCTTCAAGATTGTTAATTTCTTGAAATATTGAGCTTCCTTTATCGTCATATATTAACCAAGATGGAAGTCTTTTTTTTTCCATAGATAACCCTTTATCTACTTCTTTGGCAAATTGGGCGCTGATTGAATTTTCTGTGTTGTCAGGGCAAAGGTTTGTAAAATTAAGGATCATTTGGAATTCCGAACTTTGAATATTTAATAAGACATGTTAAAATTGAAACACTTTTCATTTTTATGACCGCAATGAAGGATATTTTCTGTCCTTTCAACGAGTTGTGGACTTAAGTTAGACCTTTTTATTTACCTTAACGCGCTGTAGTCCATCATGCAAAACAAAAATAATCTCGAATATAACTTTTTATCCGAATTTGGAATTAGTCTTGATCTTGCCGAATATGATTTCGACATGCTTGAACGGCAGTTCTCTGATTTGTTACGTCTTGATAATCTTGACGAACGGATAAGAGATAATCCTGACTTAACGGAAACGCTGGAAATAGCTATAGAAGAATCTGTTGCCGACGCTTATGAAAGCGAAAGCGGTTCGGAACTTTGTCACCTTTTTCTGCAAAGAATTCTTTATCGTATTAATAGGATGAAGCTTTTTTGGTACGATAATTTAAATAACTATGAGAATGAATCTTCGCCATATCTAGCTGGTATTCGGCAAAGAATTGAATTTGCCTGGCAAGAGTGGGAAAGAGAACAATTAAAATCTAGAAATTGGCGAGAGGAAAGTGTTAAGTTTGGTTTGGAAAAACGGGCTCAGGAAGACTTAGAGCCAGAGCCGGGCCAAAATGATTATTACTTAAGAAATGAAATGACGGAAAAAGGTTACCGTTGTTTACTGGCAATCGCTTCATTGGATGGTTTGGTAGAAGCGAGTCAATTGTCGCGTATGTTGGGAGGCGTAGGAAATGAAGTGCAATGTATGCTTACCCGGTTATTAATAGAAGAATATGGGGCTGGACGATTACCCAGGAAGCATTCTTCTTTTTTTAGCGACATGTTGATGGAGTTGGGTATGGAAACAGAGCCTGAAGCTTATTTTCATTTGGTCCCTTGGCAAGTATTAGCGAACATAAATCATAGTTTTTATCTTTGTGATCGCAATCGACATTTTTTACGTTATATAGGCGGTTTATTGTATACAGAGATATCGGTGCCGTTTGCTTTTGATAATTATAAAATTTGCGCCGAACGTTTAGGCCTGCCAGAAAAAGCTTTAGGTTATTGGGATTTGCACATTAAGGTAGATAAGATGCACGGCCAGTGGATGTTGAATGACGTGGCAATTCCATTAATTGGCGATTATGAAAAAATGGCGTGGGAAATGTTATGGGGATATGACCAGCAAAAATTTATTAGCGCCAGAGCGGGGCAAGCGATTATCCAGGAAATCAAAGAAGCGGATTTAGCGTAAACTGCCTAAACTTTCATTAATATAATCTTCCTTAAGCTAAATCTTAATTTTCCTTATCTTTTATTAAATACGGATACCTCATCTTGATAACTTAGCCCAGAGGCTAAGAACGTAAAGTCTAACTTTTCTCCCTTCCGCTGGAAAATTAGTCGCAAGCTTGGTTCAATAGAAAATTGAAGATAATATAAGGGAACCTCTAACAATTCAGATTTATCAGGAGCCTGGCCCTTAAATTCAAAGGCTAAGCAATAGTAAACCAGTAAAAATGCCAAATATTAGAGGTCCTCATAAAGTAGTTTTGTCTAAAAGAGCCGATTTTTCAAATTATCAATCAACTTATAATCCTTGATGATCGTTTTCGACGCTGTTTATAAAACTTATGATGGAGTTTTAAACGCATTAAACAATTTTTCTCTTGAAATTATCGAGGGAGAAATATTGGTTTTATTAGGGTCTTCCGGTTCTGGAAAATCAACGGCTCTACGAATGATAAACCGTTTAGTAGAACCGACTGCCGGAAAAATATTGCTTGATGGACAAGACATAAAGACTAGAGACCCTATTGATCTTAGACGTTCAATAGGATACGTGATCCAAGGTTTTGGTCTATTCCCTCATGTGAGCGTAGAAGAAAATATCGCTATTGTCCCACGTCTTTTAAATTGGCCGCCAGATAAAATTACAAATAGATGTCAGGAATTGTTGGAGTTAGTTCGCCTTCCGTCAAACTTAAAAAATAAATTTCCCGACGAACTTTCGGGAGGGCAACGGCAACGGGTAGGAGTTGCCCGAGCTTTGGCGGCAGACCCATCTTATCTATTAATGGATGAGCCATTTGGGGCGTTAGATGCCATTACTCGGGATTTATTGCAACACGAATTTCTAGAATTAAAAAAACAATTAGATAAAACCATCGTTTTTGTAACTCACGATATTGTCGAAGCTCTAATTTTGGGAGATCGCATTGCGGTTCTTCACAATGGATATCTTGAACAAATTGGGACAAAAAAGGATCTATTTGAAAATCCAAAAACAGATTTTGTAAAGAGCCTTTTCGCTAAGACTGCCAAGCAATTGGCGGTGTTTAAGGATTATTTTTAATGTTTGACGACTTGCTTTTAGATTACTTTTTAGAACGACTTCCAGAGCTTTGGCAAAGAATATACGAGCACCTTTTTTTAACGGGGATTTCGACGGCGTTGGCGACCATAGTCGGTGTATCCCTTGGAATTGTAACTTTCAGGAATTCAAAACTAAGTGGTTTACTGCTAGCCGCCGTTAGTGTTTTTCAAACGATCCCCAGCCTTGCCATACTTGTTATCCTTTTAGTTCTATTTCAAAAAATAGGAGTGTTACCTGCTTTAACAGCCCTTATTCTTTATGCATTGCTTCCAATAGTTCGAAATACCCTTGTAGGACTTCGGTCTATTCCTAAAGAAATTATCGAGGCGGCGATTGGACTAGGAATGACAAATTGGCAAGAAGTAAGAATGATCAGAATTCCTATAGCTATTCCCGTAATCATGGCTGGAATTAGAACGGCGGCGGTTGTTGGCGTTGGTATAGCTACGTTATCGGCTTTTATAGGAGCTGGAGGATTAGGAGAGTTCATTAATCGCGGGCTTGCTCTTTCCAATACACGGTTGATTTGTTTAGGGGCAATTCCTTCTGCATTGTTAGCTTTGATCGTAGACTTTGTATTGAACGTTTTAGAAAAATCGATTCAACCAAAGCGAAAATTAGATCCAATTTTTAAATTTCAGAAAAAAGCGGCGGGTTTAATCCTCATTTTTTTGTTTGTTGGAATTACTTTTGGTCCTTCAGAGACTATAAAGAAAGTTTCCGGTAAAAGAAGTGAAGCAGGTGGGATTGTCCGGATCGCTTCCAAGAATTTTACGGAGCAACATATTTTAGGCGAGTTAATGGCGCAGGTAATAGAAATGAAGACCGGCCTCAGCGCAGAAAGAAAATTTAACTTAGGCGGCACATTAATATGTCATGAAGCTCTGAAACGTGGAGAAATCGATTTATACGCCGAATACACAGGAACGGGATTAGTCGCGATTTTAGATCAAGAAGTGATTTCAGATTCAGATAAAGCTTATAATTTGACGGCCAAACTTTATCGAAAAAAGTTTGATCTGATTTGGTTAAAACCTTTTGGTTTTAACAACACTTATACGCTTACTGTTCGTAAAGAAGACGCTGAAAAAAATAATTGGAAAAATATTACAGATTTGAGTTTATCGGCTTCGGATTTAGTGGCGGGATTTACGCCAGAGTTTCAAGAAAGACCAGATGGATATAGAAGTTTACAAAAGACGTATCGTTTTCAATTTAAGAATGTTAAAGATCTTGACCCAAGTTTAACCTACCTTGCGATATCGAGAAACGAAGTGGACGTGATTGATGGTTTTTCGACGGACGGGCGAATACAAGCTTATCAATTGATTTCATTGAAAGATGATAAAAATTTTTTCCCTCCCTATTATGCTGCGCCGGTTGTCCGAAGGGATGCCATTAATCGGTTCCCAGAACTCAAAAGAGCATTGTCTTTTTTGGCAAATTCTATCGATAATTCGACAATGACAAGGTTGAATTTTGAGGTAGACGAAAAAAAACGAGAAGTGATAGAAGTAGTCGCTGAATATTTAAAATCTAGAGTATAGGTTAGAGCTATAAACCTACAGGTAGAAAAACTGAATCCAGCGGCTTATATACCGGGTGACCTTGAACTTTGATTGACTTATCTTAGCGGCAATTTTTTCTTGAGCCAAAGCCAGTTCTCGCATTTCCAGCCTAAGAAAAGGTTGTTGTGAAAGGCAGTATTATTAATTTGTAAACTGACTTTGCCAAATGTGTATAAGTTTTAATCAAAAATTGCGTCCAGTTAATCTACTTCTAATTAATGACAGACTTTGTTTAAAAATAAAACCAAAGTATTGGGCGGTGGGCGGAAGAAAAGAGTGTGCTAAGCTGAAATTTCTCTAAAATCGGACAATATAACGTAAAGAACCGGTATGATGATTAATACCAAAAAGGTAGAGGCCATTAGTCCAAATATCAAGCTAGTAACTAGTGGAATTAAAACTTGAGCTTGTAGACTTTTTTCTAATAGCAATGGAAAGAGACCCGCAATAGTTGTTAAAGAAGTTAAGAGAACGGCCCGAAATCTTTGCCGGCTGGCTTGTTTGGCGGATTCTGCCAAAGAGTTTCCTTGACGAATTCCTATTTTTATAAACTCGACTAATAAAATTGAGTCGTTAATGACAACTCCCGTTAAAGATATAAAACCCATCATACTGACCATTGAAATATCCAGGCCCATAAGCGCATGACCGAAAATGACTCCAATGAGGGAAAGCGGAATGGCCGACATGATTAGAAAGGGTTGGATATAACTTTTAAATTCGAAGCTTAATAAAATAAAAATACCGAAGATTCCTATTAAAAAGGCTACTCCCATTGACTTACCGGTGGTTTTGGATTCTTTCAATTGTCCTTGAATGGAATAAACAATATCTGGATATCTTTCCATGAGTCCCGGTAGAAACAGGTTTTTTGTTTCTTCAATGATTTCCTTGGCGTTAGCGATATGAGGATCGACATCGCCTTGAATGGTGACAGTGCGGATGGAATCGACCCTGGCTATTCGCGCTAAACCTCTATCGGTATTCAAGTCAGCGACGGCGCCTAAAGGATAGAGTTTTCCATTCGAGTCGGTTATATGAAAAAGTTCCAAGTCTGCCAAGCTATCTTGATCCTCTTTGGTTAGTCGAACATCGATTTCGTAAGACTCCGATCCTACTTGGATTTCATTGACAGTTTTTCCGTAAAAAGCGGTGCGAAGTTGATGGGCGATCATAGATGCGTCAAGCCCTCTAGCTAAAGTTCCATTTTTCATTCGAATACGAATCTCTGGTTTGCCCGGTCTAAGATCGTCTGTAAGATCCCATACGCCTTTATATTGTCGTAACCAATCTTGAAGTTCTAAAGAAGCTTTTTTAAGATGTGCAAGATCGACGCCTTGCAGTCGTATATCGATAGGTAAACCTCCAGGTCCGATAGCTGGTTCTTTAAAAGTGATTTGAATGACATCTGATAACCCCTCTAATTCTTTTCGCCAACGAGTTGCGACCTCGTCAAGCGTGGCGTTTCTAACTTCCGCTTTCAATAAATCCACCGAAATGGTAGCGACATGAGGACCCGACTCATAGGCGTCTACATTTTTATTAAATTGAGTTAGTGTGTTTTGTATTAAATATTGGCCTCCTGGTTGATTGCGAGTAAGTTCTTTGTTTATTTTTTCAAGAGCGTCCAAAGCGTTTTGAACTATCTTTTCTGTTTGCGCTATGGGGGTTCCCTGAGGAAGGAGAATCCTACATTCCAAGACGTCTCCGTCTATTTCTGGGAACCCAATAAATTTAATCTTTCCTCCTGCGACTAACCCTATTGTGAATAAAAATACGAACATTACTAATCCGATAAATAAATAGCGCCAGTGCACTGCCCAGTCGACTAATTTTCCCAAAAAGTTTTCCCGAATCGAATCTAAAAATTTTTCGAATTTTTGACGGAATCGATTCAAATTTTCATCGCTGGTCTTTTTAAGAGAATGGGCCAAATGATTTGGCAATATCAAAAAAGCTTCAATCAGGCTTACAGACAGAGTTAAGATCAAAACTACCGGCATAACCCAAAGAACTTTTCCGATTTCGCCTTCGATCAACAATGGAATTGAACCAAAAATAACTAGAGTCGTTAAGAATGAAGAAACTACCCCAGGAGCCACTTCTTTAGCGCCAACAATAGCGGCTTCTAAAGGAGACGCCCCTTTAGCTAAATGAGAAGCTACGTTTTCAGAAATGACAATGGCATCGTCCATGACCAAACCTAAGGCCAATAACAATCCAACCATCGTGAGCATGTTAATTGAAAAGTCGATCCCGTGCATGGCGAATAAAGTCGCCAAAAATGAGACTGGCAACCCTAAGACAACCCAAAATGAAAGGCGAATTGAGAAAAAGAGCCAAAGAGTTAAAAATACTAAAATTAAACCTTCAATCCCATTAGTTGCCAGCATTTGTATGCGGTCTTTGACGATATCTGTCATATTTTTAGTTAAAGTAAACTGAATGTTTGGAGGGGAAATTTGGCGTTCTTTATCCAAAAAACTTCGGACTGCCTTGATAATTTTTAGAGAATCGTTCCTTTTTAATTTTTTTATGGTTAAGACGCCGGCTCTTTGTCCGTTGAAAATAATTTTTTCCTCGTCTAATTCAAAACGGTCGACGATTTTTGCAATATCTCCTAAACGAACCTCCTCGCCAGTGTTGACGGAGACAATGGGTAAATCCTGATATTCGATAACTGTTTGACGTTCATCCGAAAATCGGATGAGAACTTCTTTATCGGGAGTTTCAAGCGTTCCGGCAGGGAGGTCGATATTCTGATTTGAAATGGCGCTAGTGATATCAGTAATGCTAAGGCCAAATTGCATTAATTTTTTGGCGCTAACTTGAATTTGAAATTGATGGTCAGAAAAACCGTGGAGATCCACTTGAGAAATCTCGTCTAATAAAAGAAGTTTATCTTTTAACTGTTCGCAAAAAAATTTTAAGTCGGAAACGGACATGGGACCAGTTACGGCAATTGAAACCACCGCATCTGTCCGTCCTAATAGTTTAATAATTGGTTTTTCTGTTTCTTTAGGGAAATCGTCGATGGCTTCGATTTCTGTTTTGATATCGTCTAAAAACTGAATCATATTACCGTCTTCTAGCATTTCCGCCACCACCCGAGACCTGTTTTCTAATGATTCACTTCGAATCTCTAAGGTCTCATTAACGTCTTCCAGGGCTGTTTCGATTTTTTGGCTGATAGATTCTTCGACTTCTTCGGCGCTGGCTCCTGGATATTTTACGGTGATTTCGACTTCCGACGGAGAGAAGTCTGGAAACGTTTCCCGGCGAATATCTTTAAGAACAAAAATACCGAGAAGGAGAAAAGTAGCCATCAATAAGTTGGAGGCGGTAGGATGGGTTGCAAAAAAAACTAATATCGACTTTGAAGGATTCATTCAGCCTCTATTTGAAAAGTAGCCTCCGCGATCAAAGACGATGAGAGTTTTTCATCCATTTGAGGAGATAAAAGCATTCCGTCTATGGCTGGGATAAGATCGCTCACTACTAAATGTTCTCCTGGTTGAACGCCAGAAAGAATTGTAACTAAGTTTCCTTGGTAAAATCCGATGACCACTTGCCGTTTTTCCAATCGATTTTCGGAGTTGACTAAATAGACGCTATCTTCATGCAGGGCTGACCGTGGGACGATGATAGATTGAGGTAAAGGTTTTCCAAACAACTCCACCTCGCAATACATATTTTTTTGTAAAGGAGGACGTCGTCCTGGTTGTGTTTTAAGGTAGGGATCGTCGACAGCGACAACCACTCCTATGGCTCCTGTTTTAGGGTCAGTTTCAGCAATTCTAGAAAACCGAGCTCTCCATTTTATTTTTTGTCCTTGCAAGTCCAAGCTGACTAGAGCTTTAAAGCCCAAAAATTGTTTTTCATCTCCCCGAGTAATTTCTTTAAACGTTTCTAAATCCATTGGTTCACGACGACCTTTGGGAATTAAGTTTTTTAGAGAATAACGCGGAATTTGAGCTTCGATTTCCGACACTCCTATACTGTCAGCCGTTGCAAGTATCTGACCAACATTGGCGGCTTGTCCCTGTTCGACGTTAACTTTGGAAACCCTACTTGAAAATGGAGCTTTGATGATCGTTTTACCAAGATTGATGCGAGCCTCTCCAAGTCTGGATTGATAAGCAGATAAGGTTGCCGCTAAAGCTCGTCGTTCGGAAGGGATTCTATTCAAAATGCCTTTGTAATTTTCTACAACGTTTTTTTGAATCAGTAGTCTTTGTTTTTCTTTATCCAGATCGGATTTAGATATTACGCCTTCGTCAAAAAGTTGGGTTTTCCGTTTAAATTCTTTTTGATTGATTTCAAGAGATCGCTTTTCAATTTCCAATTGTCGCTGCGTATCGCTTTTATTTTGATCAGTTTTAGCAATTTGGGCTTCGATATTTAAAATTTCGGCCTTAATTTCTTCTATTGCAAACTGGCTTTGGTCGGGGGCAATTCGAAAAAGAATTTCTCCCTTATTTAAAAATACTCCTTTTTTCAAATTAGGATGGATTTCGGCTATTTTGCCTCCTATCTCAGCTACCGCTTGCCATACTTTTTCTGGCTTAACATAGCCGAAACCGCGAGCGCGAGGAGTTAAAGAAACTTGAGGAATTGAGAGAACTCTAACGGGTTTAGCTCGTTCTGAAAAAAGAGCTTTTTTAGGTTTTTCTTTCGATTGGGCCATGTAAATGAAAGAAAGGATGCCTAAAATTATTCCAGGAGCAATCAGTAATTTCTTTAACATTTATATAAACTTTGTTCGAAATTTGAATATTTTACGAGGGATTTTAAATTATTTTACTAAATAGAACCCTGGACCACAACTGATAGAGAATTATAAGGTTAGAGGAAATTTTAAGCTTTTGAATTATGTTACTGGGAAAAGTTTTGAATTTAAAAACCCTAAAAGTTATTAGCAAATTGACGCTTATTTTTTTGACATGTTCCTTCATCAAATTTAAACTATATTTCGGTTTAATTAATCAATATCAAAGGGGTTTTACTATGGAAGTCAGGAAGAAACCAATTAATTTTGTGGCAAAACAGCTTCAAAGCAAACGTTATCATGTAAAAAAGCAGGATAACAAAAAAGCCTATAAGCGAGATAGAATGAAACAGGAATTCAGGCAAGAATTAAAAGATATTGCTGGAAAGGAAATTAATATCAATTGTTTTCTAAAAGCAGTCGCCTGAATTCCCCTTTCTCCAAGCTCCCCCATTAAACACGACTTAAATTTAAAAAAAAATTCCTCTTCTTGGTATTTCCAGCACAGCCTGTGTAAATCTGGCTAGCCATAATGCTTGTTTTATTAAGTTGTTCCAGATGATATAAACTCTTTGCTAACATAAAAAAAATGGCAAGGTTCCTTGATTTTCGACCTCAAAATTATGTTAAAATTATTCATCTAAATAACGCCGAAAGAGGGGGGCCTCATGTCTGCGTTAAGAAATTTTCTTATTCGTATTCAGAGGGATTATTTTAGACACGTTATACTTTGTTCTTCCTGCATATAGCTAATTAGAAAGTAATAATCCCAAAGAGCTGTGAACAGGTTTGCTAAAGGCTTTTTAGGACAATGAGAGCTTTCTAAGTTTATTACGCTTCCCCGAAATGATTCATCTCTTGGCGAATAAAAACAAAATTGAATTTCAATTTTTATTTGATTAAAAAATTGCGAGGTTATTCGCTGTGTCCGTTCCTATAGGGCAAGATTCAAAATTAGCGGCACATAATTTGCTCAAAGATATTAAAGAGGATGTCCGAAAACGTATCTTTGCTCTTGACGATACGGGACTAAAACTTCTTTTGGGAAAAGATCTTGGCAGTAAGTGCGATAGTCATAAAGATCCTTCTACTGCTCTTCGAAGCCTCCGGGAATGCACCGCTTCTATAGACTTGTTGGAAAATATAGCCCAACTTGAAAAAGAAATAGATCAGAAAAAAGTAATAGACAAGAGTCTTCCCTTTCTTGCATCTAATAATCAGTTAAGGAATATGTTTCTTAGCTTAAAGGAAAAACCTTATGATATTAACCAGATAGATAGAATAAAAAGAGCTGTTCAGTCTTATGTCTTAGCCATTTTAGTTATTAAAAATGACTGCAAGAATCCCCCTTATCAAATTATTTTAAACATCCTTCGTCATTTAAGGCAAGGCTCTCTTAAAAATGTTCTTATTATCGCCTTTATCGAACCAAATAATTTTAAAGAATTTACGCCAGAATGGGAAAATTGGAAATCCTTTGAGCGAGCTGCGGAAAACTATTGGGATTCGTCTCTACCGCTTGTAAATGTTACAAACCTTGATCAATTAAAGGAAAAAATTAATGATTCTGTTAGCGCCTGGGAAAAAATGTCGGGAGCCAGACATAATGAAGAAAAACGAGTGGAAGAAGCTAAAATACGTGAAAGTGAAGGTAGGATAAATAAAGCAATAGAAATTTATGAAGAGCTCGTTGCGAATAAAACTTCATTAAACCATTTATTTAGTTTATTAACGCTTTATTACAAAGATAAAAATCTTTCTAAGCTTTTATCTACGTTTGAAAATATTAAAAAATTAGATCCGGAATATCCTCCCGCATTTTTTTATCTCGGTCAGAAAAAAATAAACGGAAAGAAAGAAGCGGAAACCGAAGGAGTTGCGATGCTCAAAAAGGCTTATCTTGCTGATCCTGGGTTTTGCGTTCCGGCCTCAAAACTATTTAGAAAGAAAAGACTGTACGCTGAAATCGTTAACTGTTTAGATAATTATAGGGGACCTCTAAAAATAGGAATAAAGCTTTAGAAGTTTGTTTTGTTATATTTTTG
>CAYFMN010000071.1:5928-12049 GCA_964344185.1 uncultured Nitrospinota bacterium | reverse complement strand
CAAAGGGGTGAGGAAGGATCTGGGTAAATACTCAACCTCCACCACTCCTGCCCGGATTTCATAGCCCCTCAACTTTGGCTTACAGAAATACTACCTAAGCGTCGTTGGGTCCCCTCGATCCAATAAAATAAACTCCACTAGAAAACTAACTAAATTATTGCTAGAAATAAATATTTTGCTCGAAATGAACGATCAAAGAAACGTCATCCTCGACGAACCCCAAAGGGGTGAGGAAGGATCTGGGTAAATACTCAACCTCCATCCCCGCGCCTGCGGGGAACACTGGAACAAATGCCGGTCGCCGTCGAGCTGGTCCGGTTCATCCCCGCGCCTGCGGGGAACACAGGGCTTGTGCAGGATCGCCAGATTGAGTAGCCGGTTCATCCCCGCGCGTACGGGGAACTCAGAAAATCTCAAGGTTTTAATTTTTCTAAAAACGGTTCATCCCCGCGCGTACGGGGAACTCATAATAACGTGGTCATTATTGGGCATACTAGACGGTTCATCCCCGCGCGTACGGGGAACTCTGCCTGCGCCTGCGCCCTTTCTACCGCCTCAACGGTTCATCCCCGCGCGTACGGGGAACTCCTAAAATGACAGTATTTAGCTGATGCAACCGCCGGTTCATCCCCGCGCGTACGGGGAACTCGAACAAAGCTACATAGACGAGGCGACAAATGACGGTTCATCCCCGCGCGTACGGGGAACTCAATGCCCAAATCTATGTATTTGCACGTTTTCGCGGTTCATCCCCGCGCGTACGGGGAACTCGATGTTTTTTCTTCATTCGGGGGAAATATTTCCGGTTCATCCCCGCGCGTACGGGGAACTCTTTCTTCATCAATGTAACTTTCATCGCTATCGCGGTTCATCCCCGCGCGTACGGGGAACTCAATCTCCCAATTTAAATAATTATCGAGAAGGGCGGTTCATCCCCGCGCGTACGGGGAACTCTTATCGAGTACTAAAAATGTACTAATACTCTTCGGTTCATCCCCGCGCGTACGGGGAACTCATAAAAAAAAGAATTCTTTTTTAAAAAAGCTTCGGTTCATCCCCGCGCGTACGGGGAACTCAACTCCCTTTAGACAAACATGCAACTACCCAGCGGTTCATCCCCGCGCGTACGGGGAACTCATATTGAAAATATTAGAGAAATCTTTTCGTATCGGTTCATCCCCGCGCGTACGGGGAACTCGCTTAAGAACTTCATTATGATAAAAATCGACTAGGTTCTTCCCCGCGCGTACGGGGAACTCTGCGCTTAGCAACTTCTTTTGGCTTAGCTAGTCGGTTCATCCCCGCGCGTACGGGGAACTCGATCCAGAGTTTTAGTGTAGGCCGTTGCGGGTCGGTTCATCCCCGCGCGTACGGGGAACTCTCTTCCTACATCTTACCGATTTTAAAAGAAAAAATAAAACGTTCTTGAGCCACCAACTTTTTTGCCTAAAAAACTGGCATTTTCTCTTTCCAACAAACACATAATATTTTTATAAAAATTCATAATCATGAGGCTCGCCTTCCAGTTCCAATGGTAAAAATGACACCAGTTTCAGCCCATCCAACTCTTTTGGAATTCTACGGTTCATTCCCAAAGTTTCAAAATCAAAACCAGATTCCGTCTGCGCTTTCCAGACCATTACCGCGTTGCCCTCCTCTATCCCTTCTTGAATCTGTCCCCACATCATTTCTCTTATCTTTCGTGAAGGATTTCCAACATAAACTCCCGCTCGCACTTCTAAAAGCCAAACCGCCAATCGGCCTCGCAACCGGGGCGGCGCATTTTCAAGAACGATGACCAACATCGCCAATCCTTTCTGGGTTAGGCAACGCCGGTAGCTGGGCTTCCGGAGCCGCTTTAGGCGGAGTTAAGCCTCCAGCCGCCAACACCTCTTCAATGGTTGGAATTATTTTTGTTAACAATCTTGTCTTTCGAAAAAGATCGCGGCAGGCATACCGCACTTCCGCTTCCGGATTCGATGGATTTTTTGCCGCTACGCTAAAAGCCGCAGGAACCACGGTTTCAAATTTAAACAAATCAGCCACATCGTAACAAAAGGATTGAGGTTTACCCGAATGTAAGAAACCAATCGCAGGAGCGTAGCCAGCGGCCAAGATAGCGGCTTCTGATATTCCGTACAAACAAGCCGTTGCAGAACTTAAACACCGGTTGGCCAAATCTCCGGAAGACCATTCTTTTGGATCGTATTTACGACCTTTCCATTTAATTTTATATTGTTGTGCAAATAGCTCATACGCTCGTTTCACTCGCGCCCCCTCAATACCGCGCAATTGATCCACACTGCGATTCATGGGAGGATTCTCATCAAAACGAAATTCGTACATTTTCCGAACAACTTTTAACCGTGTGTCAGGATTAAGCGCCAATTGCGCTTGATACAATAAACGGTCCGACCGGGCTCCTCCGGGTTGTCCCGCAGCGTAAAGCCTCACTCCTCCCTCTCCTACCCAAACTAAAAGACATCCGACCCTGGCAGCCAAACAAACCGCAGCGTGAGATACGCGGGTCCCAGGTTCCAGCATTAAACATAAAGTCGATCCCACGGGTATATGAGTTCTCACTCCTTCGCCGTCGACTAATACAAAAGCCCCGTCTAGAACGTCTAATTGACCTTTTTCTAAAAAAATAATAGACACGCGTTCTTTAATAGGAATTGGCTTTAAGGTCGGCAACATAACTTAAACCCTCCTCGCTAATAAAAGTCCGCAACCAAATCCTTTAGCGGGTCCAATCCCCTTAAACAAGGCTTCTTCAAACAATTCTGCATCGGTAACCGTTAACAGACCGTTGAATTCTAAAATAGAAATCCGCGCGTTCCTTCCCTTTGTTCGCAATTCCATACTGCGATATCCATCCACTCGCAAAACTTCCGGTTCCACCCAAAACCCGTTCGCTTCGCCTTTTCCGACAATCCATTTCAACCCAGCTTCCTGCATAACCTCTTGTCCGAATATTTCACCTTTCGTTTTTCCCGAAGCGGCTAATTTTTTCTTACTGTCCATCACCACGTCGTGCCTTTTCAACTTTTGATTTTCGTCCCGTGCGGACCGAACAGGATTAGCCCGTAGCGAAAACCCCAACCGCATACCTTTTTTTATTTTCGGGTAATAATCTTTGGTCTCTACGTTTAAAAAATCATCTAAAGGTTCCGGTCGCCTTTGCGACACGGCCAAAAAAACATGTCCTTGAGAAGTTATGTCATGGCGATAAATAAAATCCCTTTTGCGGTCGGGAGCGTCGGAGAATAATTTCCAGACCCACTGATGCATCCGATAATCTGAATCGAAATTATATCCGCCAAATTTAATTTGTTTCCAAAACTCAGGAGTAGATATAGGTTGAACTTTTATTTTACTGATGAACATTAATCTTTTTCTCCTCTCCGCTTTTCCCTTTTAGAGTTCCGTAGAATTCAAATCGATCTCCAAACTGCCAGCGAGACCTGTTTAAAAAATCGTCGCGTCGCGTTAAACGCCCAATAGATTGAATCTCGCCCAATTGGGGACACTCTTCCCAATACGCCAAAATATGGGGCCGAGATTCTTTAAATAAAGGCCGCAATAATTTATCTTCGCGAGGAGACGCCAAAGCAAGCGCCTCCGCCAAAGAACCGGTTTTAACGATTTGTGGAAACAAAGGCATTGCCGGAACGCAAGATTTTCTGCCAAGATAAAGCGCAAACTTTGGTCTCTCCAAAGCTTCCTTAAGTTTTAATAGAGAATAATTTGACGCGTTAGACTCTCGCTTCCAAATAACAACTCCATAAAATGAATCGCATCGATACTCGCGAGTGGAAAGAATTGTTTTTAGATCAAACCCCAGCAGTTCATTTTTTCGTGAACTAAGGTTTCGATTTGACGCTCCCGGAGCCACTTGGGTTGTATGAAAATCTTTAATTGAAATCCCAATATTGTCCACTCGAATGGCCAATCCAAAACTATCGCTTAACGTTTTGAGTTCGGTCTCTTCGCTTCTATCGATACCCAGAGCCGCGGCAATCAATCCAACGATTCCCGATTTCGAAGGACGTTCATAAACTTGACGGTTTTCCCCAATGGCAATATCGCCCCAGGCTTGAAAAGGACCATATAGCTGAAATTTTAGATGCTCAATCAAAACTCAGCCCTCCACAAATTCTAAAATCTCTTTTAGGCTTCCAACTCCTGCGGCAACGTTCATAGTCGCCGAAGGCTCTCCATCATTTCCCCAATAAGCTGAATCAAAAGCTTCACGGGTTTTTTCTAATTCCACTATCGCGCCGTTCAAAATATCTTTAGAAACCGGGTTCAAAAAAGCCGCCGCTAAAGAGCGAGGTTGTCTTTCGCCTTTTTCGGCGAGTATATAGTTGCAAAAAACCCGCGAAGCAAAGCTATTCTGTTTTCCGGAAGGCCCAATCGTCGCCGCCGCTTCGGTAAGCGCTCGCAACGTTTTTTGAGTCAAAGCTTCGTCGTTTTGAAGATTTTCTTTAAGCAACTCCCGGTTCACGCAAACATATATATAAAAAACTCCCGAAGCGAATTTTGACTCCCCCAAATGTCCCGCTCCGGCGTTGTCTTCCCCCGCGTTTAGATCGTCCACAGCCGTGAAGTAATCGTCCTCTACCGCGACGCTTTGCACGGTAAAAGCATGAGATACCTGAGCCGCCGCTTCCATATTGTGCATCGGCGAAGAAGCGACCATGCGACCAAAAAGAGCAATGTCCGCCGCTTGAAAATCTTTTCTCATTAAAGCCAACTCTTCTTTATTGGGAGCGCGTTTTTCATCGCCTAACTTTTTGATCAGGGCTTTGACGTCTTCAATCTCTTGCGGACTGATATGCGCCAGTTGTTCTATTTCTAATTCTTCTTCAGGCTTTTCTTTTTTTCCGATTTTTGATTTACCAAACTGCCCGGCAATTTCCTTAGCCCATTTCAAAGCGTCTTTTTCGTTAACGCCATTTTCCACAAGCGCGGGATATATAACTTCGACGCCCAGGCGTTTTGTGCGAACCCCCAACTTCCCGGCCATAGACTCCGAAAAAATATCGGATGTTCTCCAGGCCCTTTTTAAACTTTGAGAGGAAATCCGCAGACGTTGGGTTCCGCCAACGACCGCCGTTTTTGGTTGTCCAAGATCGTCGCGATTTAAATTCGATGGAGGATACGCTGTTAATAAATGCAATTGAATGAATCTTGACATTAAAAGTCTCCTTAAAGCTTAGTGAGTGTTTGAGAAAAATTCTTGCAGGATCTAAAAGCGCCCTGGTAAGTCGCAACTGCAATGGCAATGTCCTATCCTGGATCTAATCTTCTTGCGGAGCGTTGTGATAATAATCGTAAGCATATTTTTTGCGGGTGTCGTCGTTCCACCAATAAATATCGTTAAAGAGTTGTTTTAAATTTATGCGATTATCCAAAAGCTTTATAACTCGCAAGTACCGCAGGAAAAGATCGTCGGGTTCTTCTGCCGCCAACAACTGTCGAAATCTTAAACCGCTTACTGGAGCCTTTGTTCCTTCAGAAGATTTCGCCATCATTTCAGCGTTGCCTCTTTCGATTTCGTTTTTCTTAACATGCGCCGCTAACGCCGCGAAAATGGCGGTTCTTTCCTTCCGTTTATCCGTAATTTTATCCCCCTCCTTATTAAGAAATCTTAAAAGATCGGGATAACTCTTCAAAAAAACCGCTTCCAAAGGTTTAGAAACCCTTTTCAACTCAGCCTTATTCCCTTTATTGTGTTCTAATGAATGCCACCAGCTTAGAGCAATAGAGGAAAATGTTTCCGTTTCGGGAAGTTTTATTTCTGTCGATGTCATATAAGTTTTCCTTATTTTTTAGATTCGATCTATCAATCTTCCAAACTCAAAGCATTTTTGAGTTTTTTAGAATGGTTCAATAAAGCGTTCCTTTTAAACTCATTCCAGGCAAGAGCGGAACGTTTTAAATCCGAAGTCCCGATAGGACTGCTTTGGCACAGCGAATCGAATATTTTTTCCCCATGATCGAACAAAGTCTTTGCCCAGGAAAGTTTAATTTCCATTCTATTTTTTTCATTATTAGGCTCCTGTCGAAGCGTTTCCAAAGATTTAAAAAATTCGGGTTCGGTAGATTTCCAAAATCG
>CAYFMN010000071.1:0-5918 GCA_964344185.1 uncultured Nitrospinota bacterium | reverse complement strand
TTTTGCGTTTTGCGGACTGGCAAACAAAGCTTTTCGAACGCAAATTCTCAAAGAATTGGCGACATGCTCGGCCCCTCTAATCAAATCCACAACGACTTCTTCAAAAATTTCGGCTCCCTCGTCATTTTCCGCTAAAATCAGCGGCATTTGACTTTCATACCAGCAACGAGCCTTCATATTATCCATGTCGTAACCAAAAGAGCTTAATTTTAATTGAGAGATTCTTCTCCGCGCCAAACTATTGCAAAACACGGAAACCGTTACGCTCGGTTTTTGGTTACCGTCTTTTCCTTCAAAAACGCATCCCAGCCAATGCCGGTAACTCATTCCCCCAGGACTGCCTTTTTTTGGAATTGGAACGTTTGTGTCCCGATAAGAAATGGGCGTTAATGGATGAATCCAGGGCCCCTCATAATTAGTTCCATAGTTTTTAGTTCTATATTGCCTTATTAATTTCTCCGACTCGTTTCCGCAAATGGAGCATTCACCAGAGAAAACGTTAAAAAAATCCAACTCGATACGACGCGGCATGCCCCAATAAGCCTGGAACGGATGAACATCTATAGGAGTCGTTATTTTCCCGCCATTGGTTTCGCTGGTTCTAGTTTCGGATAACCAGGGAAAGATAAAACTCCAGCCTTCTTTATCAAGACCTCCTCCTAGTCCTCCTAACTGCTTTGTCTCTAAAACATTCAACCAAACCGTGCGCCACAGACTCTCCTGCGACATCAACAAAGTCGTTAAAGGACCGCCGCCCCGTAACGATGTTCTGTGCCCAACCCCTCCAGAAGGAGCGTTTGTTTGTAGCGTAAATAAGGACATCGCCGCACAAGGCATACAATATTCTGAGTCTCCGCTACGCTTTACAAAAAAGTCCGTGTTATCCCTAAGGCCTTTTTCTCCGGGCGTTTCAACTAAAAGAGATGAAATACTTTTGGGCTTCTCGTTTAAAGTTTCTTTATCTTGCATAAATAAGGGTTTTTCGCCATCTAAATTGAACGCGAAAGCGACTGGCTCCATAACCTCTTTTAAAGCTTTTGCAGATGGAGGCGTTTTAAAATCTTGACCCCAACTTAAAGAATCCTTCGGCGTTCTAATAGTCTGTATAAGGCCAATGAGAAACTGAATCAACGCGCCGTTAAAATCCGCTCTTGGAGAATTCAACGCCACAATGGGGTCCCTATCGATAGCGTCTGTTAACTCCCAAGGTTTAATAATTGAAGTTTCGCCGCTTCTCCTGCGGACAGGAATCCAGGCGTCGTTAATCAAATTAAAACTCATAGGTTTCCTTTGGTTTTTAAGTTATCGTTCCAACGTCAAGCCTTATTGGCCTTAAGGTTCTTCGGAAACGTCAGGTTTTATAAATTGAAGTCCCAAGTTTTTAGAATAGGTAAACAAAACCGTTTCTCCCTTCTCGTTAACAACCTCTCCAGTCCACGCGCCCGATGAACCGGAGGACATTGGCGTAAACAAACACCATTTGCATTGGTCTGTCATGGTTTCTTTTGCTTCTTTAATGGCTTTTATTAAAGAGGGATCTTTATGTTTCGGTTCTTCATTAGCGTAAAAAGTCCGAACACGAATCTCGCTTAACGCCCATTCCTCTTTATCTTTTAAGAGCCACGGCGTTAACGTATAACCATTCCAACGGGCAAGTCGAAGAACATTGACCGGTAAGCTTAATCGAGTCGGGGTTTGCGTTTCGTCCATCCACAAGAGGTGATCGTGAACGTATCCCGCTTCCAGGTTTAAAACATTAAAACGAGCCAGAGACTTATCAGCCCATGACTTTCCGAATGCCTTATCGTCAATTTCCAGTAAAGAAGCGGGAATCTGTGTTTCCGTTTTTTTTCCATAAACGCCTTCGATCAACTCACGCGCGTCTTCTGGAATACAAATCGCTTCTTTTTCTTGAAGAAGTTTAGCCGTAAGCCAAAGCTGTCCATGGGAGGGATAAACATAACTCCCGCGAGGGAAAAAATCCCGATACCATTTGGCGTGAACGTTATCGAAAGGTTCCGGACCGTGAACAATCAATATGGATTCTCCCCGTTGATCGCTAGCGCCAGCGATGCGATTGCCGTTAGTATCGCGTACATGCCGGCGTAACCTGCCGCATCTTTGGATCAGTAAGTCAATAGGAGCTAAATCGCTGACCATGACGTCAAAATCCAAATCCAAAGACTGTTCGACGATTTGGGTAGCGATCAAAATTTTTCCCGCCCTGTCTTTAGATCCGCTTTCAGGTCCAAACATTTTTATAATTTCTGACTCAATCGCAAGGCGATCTCCCATTGCAAACCGGGCGTGAAATAAAATAATATTTTCCTCGGAAACTTTTTTTTGCAGTCGGATATAAGATTCAATAGCGTCGTCAACCGTGTTTCGTATCCAGCAGGAACAAGCGCCTCCGGCGCTGGCGTCTAGGAGAACCGATTCCGCTTGTTCTAAACTCCGAACCCATTTGACTTGAGCGTGTTTTTTAGAGCGAAAATCAAACTGGAGCGCGGTTTCTTCTTTTGTTTCGCTATCAACGCGAATGGCTAGAGGGTATTGCGTTTCTTTTAATTCCAGTTTTGGCTTTCCTAAACCGTCCCGAAATCTCCCAGCCAATTCGTTCTTACGGTCTTGCGGTAACGTCGCCGAAAGCAATATCGCGCTCCCGCCTTGGGCGGCATGAAAACGCAATAAAGACGACAACAGTTCGTTAGTGTATGGATCGTAAGAATGCACTTCATCCACAATCAAAACGTTTCGCATCAAGCCAAGCAAACGCAAGCTTTGGTGCTTGCTTGGTAAAGCGGCCATTAACGCCTGATCGATTGTGCCAACTCCCACGTTAGCCAACAAAGCTTTTTTACGACTATCGGCAAGCCAGGCATTACAATAAATAGAGGCGGTTTCTTCATTGCCATATTTATCATCGGTGGGTTGACGCCGAACGCTATTGCGAAAAAGCTTCGACAAATGCCTGGAACTATGAGCTAATAATAAAGACGGCTTCTTATTGTCTTCGTAAAAGTTTTGATAAATGGAACTCAGTCTTGCGTAAATAGAGTTTGCCGTCGCCATGGTAGGAAGAGCAAAATATAATCCTGAAGCTTTTTTAATTTCAATCAAACGGGAAGCTAAGATCAAGGCGGCTTCAGTTTTACCGCTGCCAGTGGCGTCCTCCAAAATAAAGAGTTGCGGGCCTTCTCCAATAGAGCAACTCTCAACAAAATCTTGTAAGGGACTGATTTTTTTTAAGTATGGAAATAGATTTTTAGCATTTTCAAAGTATTTGGCTTTGTCAGACAATATTCCAGAATCTACTAGAATTCTTTCAGCGCGTGGTAGAGCAAATTCATCAAAATAATTTTTTAACGGAATTTGCTCCGTTTTATATTGAAAGACATCCGAGTTGGAACCCAACCAATCGCACAAAACGGCAAACCCGGCTAATGGCCAGGAAAATTTTTCAAAATTAAAATCTAACTTTTCAAAAGACGAAAAATCATAGTTAGATAAAAATAAATTTGAAATTTCATTTGTAAAGTCTTCAATATCTTTTTGAATTGTTGGTCCAACATACTTTCCTAACCTTCTGGTTTCTGGAAGTTCCGGCGGTTTTCCATGATGGCCCGTTACTGCTTGTATCCAATAATCCCATTGCCGTTCGTCGTAAATCCTGGGCAGCCACCCTCTTTCCTTAGACTGATCGGCTAAAAGCCAGGCCCAAATAAAATACCCCATAGAATCATGGCGGACGGAATATTGAGCGGTGCTGGATTTGCCATGTAATAATTCAAATAGTTCCGGTTTAATATTTTGAAAACCATCGGCAAACTTTCCAAGGTCATGGAGAGCTAAAAAGAAAGGACAAATAGCTAAAAATTCTTCCCGGGAAACGCCAGACAGAAAGACAAATTTTTTTTGGAATACTGAATCCTTTTCTAATAAGCGCAAGCCAACCGCCGCAACATCAAGAGAGTGGTAAACCAAAGGATGATAAGCGGCCGCTCCGTTAATTTGGGGCTTTGCTTTCCCCCAATATTTGAAAAGATTGGACGAGCTGTCCAGAGTCATATTTTTTAGGAAGGTAAATTAATTAATACCAAATTATAAATCCTCAAAAAAAGTTGGTCAAAAAAATTTTCGCATATAAAATTTAGATAAAGTACTCCATTCCCACTCCTGCTGGAATTTCATAGCCCCCGGAGTTTATCCTGAGTAAAACCGAAAGGCGTGTCATCGATTTAACAATATAAACTCCTCACCCTTAAGAGGCTCTCCAAAAGTCGCCGCAACTCAATAAAATAAACTCCACCAGGAAACTAACTAAATTATTGCTAGAAAAAAAAATTTCGCTCGAAATAAACGCTCAAATAAACGTCATCCTCGACGAACCCCAAAGGGGTGAGGAAGGATCTGGGTAAATACTCAACCTCCATCCCCGCGCCTGCGGGGAACACAAGAAAAAGACTTTAGAGACCGGATTAAAATACGGTTCATCCCCGCGCCTGCGGGGAACACTTGATGGCGCACCACGCAAAAGAGGAGATAGACGGTTCATCCCCGCGCCTGCGGGGAACACATAGAGTTTGTTATAGAGTCCGTCCTAACACTCGGTTCATCCCCGCGCCTGCGGGGAACACTTAAATCAACCCAGGCACTATACTAATACAGCCGGTTCATCCCCGCGCCTGCGGGGAACACAGTTATGTTAGTATATTAATTACTGAGTTATTCGGTTCATCCCCGCGCCTGCGGGGAACACCCCCTTTAAAAACTTGCTAAACTCTGTTACGGCGGTTCATCCCCGCGCCTGCGGGGAACACCTAATATCAGGCAAGCTTTTAACTCCAAGAAGCGGTTCATCCCCGCGCCTGCGGGGAACACTTCCAGAAAATCCCTTAAACTCTGCCAGCCTACGGTTCATCCCCGCGCCTGCGGGGAACACTCTATTTTATAACCCTCCTCTGACGCTATAGGCGGTTCATCCCCGCGCCTGCGGGGAACACTATATTATTAATTCTAGGGATTCTTATAATCCCGGTTCATCCCCGCGCCTGCGGGGAACACTCTTCCTACATCCTACCGATTCTATTGACTTTTTTCAATTGGCTTAAGGTTACCAAGTTTTTCATGCTGAATTTTTAGTTTTCTTGGCTATCAATTTAATATTAAATCGCTACTTTAAAATCCTCATAATTTTGCTTTATACTTTGTAACACTTCAAAGGAGCGCTGGCTGCTATAAGATCAAAATCTTTGTCATTGTGCAGAATATTCAGATTGTTTTCGATACAAATAGCGGCAATGATGCAATCGATAGTTTTTCTTACGGTTTTACCTTTTTTTCTACAACTCCTAAAAATTTGAGCGGCATTCATATAGGTCTCTAGACCTTTAGGTTCGTAAATTGGAAAATCTGAGAGGAATCCTTTAATTTTCCTAAAGTCTTTGTCTTGCTTTATCCCCTGTAAAATTTCCATGAAGATAATTTCAGTGAGAGCAAGGTCCTCCTCTTCCTCTATTAACCGGATCATGGCATTATGCTGCGCCGATCCTTTTCCTCTAAAAAAATCTATCCAGACACTCGTATCAACAACGATCATGTTCTGGACTTTCTCATTTCAGAAAGGTTGCCTGTCCATTCCACCTTGCCTCTCATTTCAATGAGCTTCTTCCTCTTTTTTTTGCTCACAAGTTCTTTGAGCGCATAATTGACAAGATCTTTTTTAGTTTTTAGATGAGTGAGTTTTAAACCCTCGGATACCAGCTTTTCGTCTATTTCGATATTTGTTCTTAACATGCTGTTGGCCTCCTTGTAACAATACACATAATATACAAGATTAATGTGTATAGAGCAATGGAAGTTTATTACCTAGATCCTGGTTTATTGTAGTCAAGAATTTAATTAATTATTTTTTCATT
>CAYFMN010000070.1:0-13386 GCA_964344185.1 uncultured Nitrospinota bacterium | reverse complement strand
TGATCTAGAAAGTTTATAGCCTTTTTTTATAGCTTCAAATACTTTCTGCAATATAAGCAAGCTTCGCCCGGAGCTTGTCCTGAGTTTACCGAAGGGGGCTCAAGGATGACGGAAGATAAAGCTTTAGCGATAACCCATAGTAACTTTATATAAACGATTCAACCTACCATCCCTGTCCTTTGGCGCCGTAGTTTCTGCTTCCCTGCTTGGCTTGACTTAAAAAGTCGCCCAATCCGCTTGTGTCTAAACTCGCAGTTTCAGGTTTTTCTAATTTTTCCTCGATAGCTTTTACGACAAATTTGTTCAACTCTTCAGGATTGTCTTTTGTTTTTTCCGCCAAAGCTTTATAAAGAGGTTCTTCTATTTTTATTGTGATTTCACGGGGCATTGTTGAAAGCTCCAGAACTGATTTTTGTTCGATGTGATTTTTACCTATTAAAAAATACCGGCGCCGCGAGCGATGTCTTCTTTTTTCGCAATTTGTCCGTCGTGCAAAATTGACGGAGCGCAAGGAATTTCTATTATAAACGTGGTCCCTTTTGGTTTGTTGTCTCGGGCTTTTATTTCTCCGTCATGATCTACAATAATCCGGTGAACAATGGCGAGTCCTAAACCTGTTCCTCTTTTCTTTGTCGTGTAATAAGGCATAAACAGTTTTTCCCTTTCTGTGGAAGGTATCCCTATGCCATTATCCGAGAACTCTATTCGCGCAATTTGCTTTTCTTGAAGAAGTCTTGTTTTGATTTCAATAACTCCTTCTTCGCCAATGGCATCTTTAGCATTATCGAACAGGTTTATAAATACTCTGCGAAACTGTTCCGAATCAATATTAATTTGATTCAGGTTTGGATCAAAGTTTGTTTTGATAAAAGTATTTTTGTTGATGTCTGAGTATAGAGCTACGACGTTGTCGATAATTTTATGCAGGGAATTAGGTTGTGGGTTTGGCGCGGGCAAACGCGAGAATCTTAAAAATTGATCTAACAGCTCCTTCATCCCTTCTACTTCCTGATCAATGATTTGAATACTTTCATTAAATATGCGACCAAAGTCTTCTTTGCTTTCGCTGAATTTTTTCCGCAGGCGTTGAGTGTTGAGTTGAATTGGAGTTAACGGGTTTTTAATTTCATGAGCGATACCTTGGGCGACTTCTCTCCAGGCGGCCAGCTTTTGAGTTTTGATCATATTGGTTAAATCTTCAAACACGACAACCAGACCTAAATATTTTTTGCCGGGATCTTTTAGAGCGTTGATTTTAACTAATAAAGTTTTGTTAGCGTCGCCCACCCGCAAATCAATTTGTTCTTCAATGGTGTCTTTATTGTCTTGACTTAAACGCCGGATCATATCCCGTATAGGGTCGTGATAAGATTGATCGAATGCGTCGCGGTAACTTCTTCCTTTGATATCAGCGTTTTCAATTTGTAAAATTTCGACCGCCGCTTTATTGAGCGTTGAGATTCTTCCTTTTTTATTAATCGAAATTACACCCGCTCCAATATTTTCCAAAATGGTTTCGATATGGTTACGTCGGCTATCCAACTCAATGTTAGTGAGTTTTAATTCTTCGTTACCTTTTTGAATTTTCTGGCGGCTGTAATTGAGTTCGTCCATCATTTTGTTGAAGGAATCCACCAGTAGAGAAATTTCATCGTTTGCTTGCACGTTAATTTTAACGTTCAAATCGCCTCCGGCTATTTTTTTGGTTCCTTCCGCAAGCTGCTGAATAGGGACCGTAATTCCACGGGCCATATAGAAGCCGAGCCAAATCGCCGAAAACAAAATTAACAGCGTGATCATTAAAAACGTGATGTAGTAGTTTGCGGTAACGGGTAGCTTGAGTAGAGATTGTTCTTGGTAGTCTTCAAAGGTTTTACGTATTTTCCCAATTTTGATAGCCGTGGTTCCTGGAATTTGGGAAAGGGTGACAACATAACCCCAAATTGAAACTTTTTTGCCGATTTTTTGAGCTAATGGCAAAACTACGGTTAGCGCTTGCTTGCCGTTTATTTGGCGAATTTCTGAAACGCCTTCTCCCTCGACGCTTTTTTTGATCAGGTCGGAAAAATCCAGGTCTCGCGGGTTGGTCGTTAACGTTTGGTTCACTTTCATAACGACTGTTGTGAGCAAATTGTCCAGGACGATTAAGCCTTGCAGGCGATGTTCAAGGAATTTTTCTGAAACAAATTGGTTAAGCAAAGCCCGGTTTTCTTTGCGATACAATTCGTTTAAGTTGATTAAGTTTTCTACGGCGCGAGCTTTGTAAAAAGCGTCTTCTTCTAGTAAAGCGTAATATTCCCCGGCGACTTCGACGGTTTGTTTAAGAGATTGTTCAACTTGTAAACTGAACCAATTACCTATGCTGTAGCTAAATAGTTTACTGGCGACAAAAAACAGCAACAAAGAAGGGACTAAAACCAGCGTTAAAAAAGCAAAGATAAGTTTCGTTTGGAACTTTGAACCTATAATCTTGCTTTTACGTTCGTTGTACAGCTTGACCAGGTTTCTGGTGATCAATATGAGCAGAACGAACAGCAGTATCAGCAATATGTTAAATAACGCTAATACGGTTATGTTTTCTGTTGTCCCTTGTTCGAGGAAGTAGTCTTCAAGACGCGTTAGTAAAATAACGGAGAAAAAAACGGCGATAATAATTTGCCAGGTTTTTTTTCTCTTGTTGCCGACTAAATCGTCTTTGCGGCTGCTGGCTTTGGAAAGATTACTGGTTAAAGGTTCGGACGGCTCCATTACTTGGTATCCTGGTTTTGGAGTTTCGCTTGCGGGATGCTCTTCTAGGAAATGGCGAAGACGCCGTTTCTATTTCATTTTTCCACACTAAGGGCGACGATTCGGTCCAGGAAGTTTTGAAGTCGTTGAATGGGCCAAAAAAGAAGATGTAGTTAAAGGGAAACCAAAAACGGTCGGTTTCAACGCCCGCTTTAACCCGAATGTAATATTTTTCGTCGGGGTCTAATTTGCTAATTGAAGCGATTGGAATTTCCCGAAGGGTGGACGCCATTTTTTGATAGCGGTCTTTGTTCCTTGTCAGAATTTTCCTTTGAACGTTCCTGCCAATGGATGAAAAACGATAGGCTTTCTTTAGTGAATCGTAATGAATAGTATTGCTTATCGTGTTTGAGCTAATTACTTTATCCGCCCAAAAGGGAACAGTTTTTACCAACTCAATATCGTAGGTAAAGGTGATTGGAACCCCTTTTTTGATTGTTTGAATAATGTCTTTGGAAAATCCGTCGACCAAATCGGCTCCCATGGTAACCAATTTACCTTTGGAAGAAACGCTGATGTTAGCGATTGACGGAGAAGCGAAAAGGTTTTGGCTCGGAAAAAGTAGGAAAATAAAAACAACCAGGAAAGAAGCAAGGGCGTGCTTAGGAAAAGCTTTTGTAAGTTTCAAGCAAAACCGAGTCGAAGTTGAGGTTGGGTTCCCAACCAAAATGTTTTTTGAATTTATCATATTTAATAGCGCTCCTTCGGGGTTCGCCTTGCCGCGGCGGACCAAACTCAATTTTGAGATTTTTTCCCGAAAGTCGGACCAAAGTTTCTGTTAGAGAAAGAATGCTTGTTTCTATCCCTGTTCCTACATTGAAAATTCCAGAGCTATTTTTTGAATCCAAGGCTAACAAGTTAGCCGAAACAACATCGAATACCGAAACAAAATCCCTTGTTTGTTTTCCATCTCCAAAAATCAGAGGCGCCGTATTCTTAAGTAAACGATTGCAAAATATGGCAATTACCCCCGATTCTCCATGCGGATCTTGGCGGGGACCGAAAACGTTGCTATACCGTAAAGTGACGCAGTTTAAATTATGAACCTTTTCATAAAACTTTAAATAATGCTCGACGCTTAATTTAGAAATTGCATAAGGACTTGATGGGTTACAAGGCGATTCCTCAGAAGCCGGGACCGGCGCCTTATCTCCATAAATAGCTCCCCCCGTCGATGCAAAAATAAAGTTTTCAATACGATAGGTTACAGCAAGTTGTAATAATTGTAAAGTGGCAATGATATTTGAATTTGCGTCGTTTACGGGATTTGAAACCGACCGTTCGACAGAGCTTTGAGCGGCATGGTGGTTTATGACCTGGATTTCCTCATTTTTGAGAACATTCTCAACTTTGGAGTCTAAAAGATCAAGCTCATAAAATTTGGCGTTTGGATTAATATTTTCTTTGCGCCCAGAGGAGAGGTTGTCGATAATTACAACTTCATGGCCCGCCTTTATATAAGCGTCTACAATGTGAGACCCTATGAAACCGGCGCCGCCGGTAAGTAAAATTTTCATTCTTCCGTTCCTTCTAGTAATTGGCGCAATTCAAAAATGAGGTCTAAAGCCTGTTTTGGAGTCAGATTGTTAGGATCTATATCTTTTAGTTTTAGGTTTACCAGGTTTGGCGGTTCGCTGAATAAGTTGAGCTGGCGGGGCGGTTCCACTGGCGGCAACTTTGTGGATTCTCCAATTTTTGGCCAACCCACTTCGTCGAACTCGTTTTTTTCTAGATTAGACAACACCTCTCGCGCTCTTTGCAACAATTTATCGGGCAGTCCCGCCAGCCGCGCTACTTGTATACCGTAACTTTTGTCGGCTCCTCCCGCCGCGATTTTTCTGAGAAAAATTATTTCGTCGTTCCATTCCTTTACCTGGACGTTGAAATTATTCACGCCCGGCAATAAGGCCGCTAAATCCACCAACTCGTGATAATGGGTCGCAAAAATGGTTTTTGCGCCGATATTTTCCGGTCCGTGTAAGAACTCCACTAATGACCAGGCAATGCTGATGCCATCGAAAGTGCTGGTTCCTCTTCCGACCTCGTCCAAAACAATCAAGCTCCTGGAAGTTGCGTTGTTCAAGATGTTGGCCGTTTCGTTCATTTCTACCATAAAAGTTGATTGACCTTTTAACAAATTATCATGCGCTCCCACGCGGGAGAATATACGGTCAACCGAGCCAATTTCAGCTTTATCGGCGGGAACAAAACTTCCAATCTGGGCCATTAGCGCGATTAAGGCGACTTGCCGCAGATAGGTGGATTTACCCGCCATATTTGGGCCAGTGACGACCATGATTTGGTTGTCGCCGCAATCCAGCAAGGTATCGTTAGGAATGAATTGATTTTTAGGCCCGATTTGTTCGACCAACGGATGCCGACCGTTTTCGATAATCAAGCTGGAATTTTCGCTCACTATAGGCAGACAGTAATTATGTTCTCGCGCCGTTTCGGCAAATGACGCAAGAACGTCGATTTCGCTAATTTTGTCCGCCATTTTTTGGATGCGTATATTTTCCGCCGCGACTTTTTCCCGCAAGTCGCGGAATAATTTTAATTCCAATTCCTGAATTTTTTCTTCGGCTCCAGAAATATCCGCTTCGTATTTTTTTAACTCGGGAGATATATAACGCTCTGCGTTGACTAAAGATTGTTTGCGAATATATTCTTCCGGGACTTGATCCAGATGTTTTTTGGTTACTTCAATGTAGTAACCATAAATTTTGTTGTAGCCTATTTTTAAAACGGAAATTCCGGTACGTTCTTTTTCTTTAGTTTCCAATGAGGCTATCCAGCTTTTACCCTCGGTGGCCAATCCCCGCAAGCGGTCCAACTCCGGATCGACGCCTTTTTTGATTGTGTTGCCGTCTTTAATATTGAGCGGAGGGTTATCGGAGAGGTTGTTGTCGATCAATTGGCGGACGTTATCCAGGTTGTCCCATTCTTCCAAAATTTTTGAAACGATTTCGTGCGGCAGTTTAGCGACTATCTCTTGAACCGTTGGCAAAACCGCAAGGCTGGACGTTAGATTTGCCAGGTCGCGGGCTCCGCATGCGGCTAAAGATATCTTTGCGGCTAACCGTTCTAAATCGAAAATCTTTTTGAGTTCAGTCCGTAGTTCTTCTTTTAGGATAATATTTTTGCGAAGTTCTTCGACAATCTCCAATCTTTGATTAATCAAGTTAGCGTCTAAAAGCGGTTTAAGAATCCAGTCCTTTAGTTTTCGCGCTCCCATAGGAGTTTTAGTCGCATCGAGAAGATTAAGCAACGTGCCAGATCGTTTCCCGTCGGAGTTTTGTACAAGCTCCAAACTCCTGATAGTTGCTTGGTCCAGCGCCATATAGTTGTGCGGGTTATAGGTCGAAAGAGAATTGATATGCGCCAATTCAGAATTTTGCGTTTCTTTGACATATTGCAATAAAGCTCCGGCGGAGCAAACCGCCCGGCTCAACCGTTCGCATCCAAAACCTTCCAGGGAAGAAGTTTCAAAATGGTTGAGCAAAGTTTTTCGCGCTTGCCTGTCGGAAAAGTTTCTGTCATCGGAAGGCTGCAACCGGCAAGGCAAAGCGGCCAGCCAATCTGGTTTAGATCCGTTGTTTAAAAAAGAATCCGGCAATAAAATTTCCTTGGGTTCCAGTTTTTCCAATTCGTCGCGCAATAAAGAAATCGAATTTTTCGCGTCAATCTCTGCGGTTTTAAAAATACCCGCAGAATGATCCAAAGCTGATAGCCCGACCACGCCCTTGGGATCGATAAAAAGAGAAACGATGAAGTGATTGCTTTTGGGGTCGAGTAGAGCGTCGTCCAAGACGGTTCCCGGAGTGATGATTTTGGTGACTTCGCGTTTGACCAGTCCCTTAGCCGTTTTAGGGTCTTCAACCTGTTCACAAACGGCGATTTTTTTACCGCTTTTGATTAGTTTTGCAACGTATTGGTTGACGGAATGAAACGGAATGCCGCACATAGGAATCGCGTTGGCTTTATTTTTATTGCGCGAGGTGAGGGCAATATCCAAAATTTCCGAAGCGACGACCGCGTCGTCGTGAAACATTTCATAAAAATCGCCCATACGGAAAAACAGAATTGAGTCGGGGTGATTTTCTTTGATCCCAAGATATTGGCGCATCATGGGAGTTTCGTCTTCGGAGATAGGAGGGCCTTTAAATGATGGAGGCATGAAACTAAACGAATTTAAGAAGAAATATTCTGGAATTGAGGTAAAAGCATATCGTAACCTGCTGAAAGATGCTCCGGCATTGCTTTGACATCCGCTAAAACCGGCATGAAGTTAGTATCGCCTTCCCAACGCGGAACAACGTGGTTATGAAGGTGTTCTTCATAGCCAGCGCCGCCGGCTTTACCCAAGTTGAGACCGATATTGAATCCCTGAGCGGAGTAAGTTTTGCGAAGCACGGAAACGCAATGCTTGGTGAGTCGCCAAAGTTCTTCCGTTTCGTTATCGTTGATTGCGGTTACGCAGGCCAAATGCCTGTATGGAGTCACCATCAAATGGCCGTTGCTGTATGGGTAAGCATTCATGATGACAAAGCAATGTTTGCCGCGGTGCAGGATACGGTTTTCTTTATCAAGATGAGCCTCCGGGAGATCGCAAAAAATGCAAGAGCCAGACTTCGGCGACTTAATGTATTCTAATCTCCAGGGAGTCCAAAGTTTTTCCATGGTTTTAATTTATGTTTAACAAGTTTGAAAAATCTTTTTTTAGTTAGTAAGTCCAAACTCAATTTGCGTCATCCTAGAGGAGCTTCTCCTTTGTCTAGCCTGTCCTGAGTGGAGCCGAAGGGAAGGATCTAGGTAAAAAATATCACATTGAGCGCCAGACTAGCCTTGCAAGTTTATTAATCAAAGACTAGGAGTTCATGGTTCCCTTCCGCGTGTCATCCAGAGGCGATACGTTAGTATCGGCGAAGGATCTCGCCTCGATCCAATTAAATTAACTCCTTGTCCTTAGAAGGTTCTCGAAGCGCGACCACCCTTAAAAAAATCAAAAATTATTATCCCCTGTCGAATCCCTATGGGGAAAAACAAGCTGAAATAACTCCAGTGTTTTCTTTTGCATGCGCTTTTCTTCTTTGGCGGAGCTTTCGTGGTCATAACCCAGAAGGTGCAACAGCCCATGTGTCATTAGCAAAACAACTTCCTCCTCAAAGGTCAGGCCGTGTTCTCTAGCCTGCTTCTCTGCCGTTTCCAGAGATACTACAACATCCCCCAATAAAATGGAATCGAATCCTGCTTCCTCCTCAAATTGAGGAAAAGAAAGCACATCCGTAGCCGAGTTTTTATTGCGAAACGATTGATTGAGGCTTTTGATTTTTCGGTCGTTTACGAGCAGCACGCTCAGTTCTTTTTCTTCAATCGAAAGGCTTTGAAGAACGGCTTTAAATTGTTTTTTTAGTTTTCTTGAGTCGATTTTAAACCGACGCGATTCATTTCGTATATATAGAGGCATACTTTTTTTATATCAGAACTTGCTAAAATGTCGCGAGCAACCTTTATTGAAGATCATAACAAATTCTGAATGCAAATTCGCCGAGAGGTCGCGATGAGTCAAACCAAGGGAATCATTACCGCATCAAAATTAAATTTAAGGCCAGAGCCATCCACGCAAAAACCGCCAATCGGTCAACTCAGCAGGGGCGATCAAGTGTCTATTCTGGAAACCAATAATGGTTGGCACAAAATAGAATCGTCCAAAGGCGTAGGTTACGTGAGTGGTAAATATGTAACCGTTCAAGATCCTGAACCTGTATCTTCGTTTTTATTCGAGCAAGAGGATTTAGTCAAGGCTGAATTGAAAGCTTTAGAGAGTCGCCGAATAAAAACCCAACCAAGTTTTGATTTCAAAGAGAAATTAATAGCGAGAACGTGGAATCGGTTTGGAGGTTTGTTGTCTTTATTGAGTGAAATGGTAGAGATTGAACCTGCTTGTTCTATTGCCGTGCTTTGTGTTGAGTCTGGAGGGAGAGGGTTCGGTTCAGATGGAAGAATGATAATTCGTTTTGAAAACCATAAGTTTTATCGACTTTATGGTAAAAATCATCCAGATAAATTTGATCCTTATTTTAAATTTGATTCGAAAAAAAAGTGGTTAGGACATCAATTCCGAAGCGACGTCAATGAAACATTCGAAAAGTTACATGTGAATCAAGTTAAAGAGTGGAAGGCGTTTGAGTTTGCGCGGAACCTGGATAGCGACGCCGCCATGTCTTCAATCAGTATGGGCGCCCCGCAAATTATGGGATTCAATTGTCACATGATAGGTTACGATTCCGTGGGCGAGATGTTTGATAACTTTTCAAAAGATATCCGGTTTCATATACTGGGTTTGTTTGATTTTATTCGAGGCGCGGGAACCGTTTCGCAAATGCTCCAGGCTCTTGAACTAAAAAATTTCACAACATTCGCCAGTCATTACAACGGGACTGGGCAAGCCGCGCAATATGGCGAACGAATCCAAAGTTATTACGATACGTTCTTGGAGTTGAAGTGATTTGGGTTTACCTCTAAGATGTCCTTTGACCGAATTTAGAGTAAGCCACAGAATGCACAGAAAGATACAGACTGCTTCTATTTAACACAAGCTAATACAGCTTGAATTCTTTTCCGCATTTGATAGAATAAAAGTAGCCAAATTATATTGGAGATTTTCTGTCTTACTGGAAAGGCGAAAGGCAAAGCGCATCGAAAGATGTCCTTGAAGGCAGACAGTAAAATCAAAAGCCCTGTGGTCTCCCTTCCTCTTTGAGGAGTTTGATAGCGGGGCTTTTCAGTTTTAGAACGTCGAAACCAGATAAAGTCTTTTCTCATTTCGGTAAGATTCTTCTCTGATATGAATTGTAATCGTTTTCCCATCCAGAGTTATGCCTTTAAATTCATAAGACGGACCCTTTTGAGTTTTTTTGACGCCGAGTAAATCCTCTTCCGTTACTCGTCTTATTAGTTCTACTCCAGCAAAAAAGCGTCGTTTACGGTAATTTCTGTCGCGACGACCTTTCGTCGCTTCAATATACCTTTCTAACGACACAAAACGACGGTTTATCGCTTTACATTTAATTTTTGGATTTTGTTTGATAAATTCTTCAATTTTTCTGCTCAAATGCTCGTTTGTTTCAATGGAAACTTTCTTTTTGATCTTTCGCATACGTCGCTAACCTTACGCTTTTTTAACTTTAATTATTGCGTCGTATGCTTGGGCAAAAAAATAGGCATACGGACACGTCTTTTAAATTCATAACAAAGACTGTGTTCGTATGCCTATTGGCAGACGAATCCTAAAAACTCAAAATTTCAGACTATCAATTCTAATGTAATATTATACCATCAATCACTTTCGAAAAACAAACTTTACCAGTGTTTGAAGTGATTTTATTTCAATGTTTTTTAAATGGAATTTATACTTAAAAAGCGTTGTTAACGGTCAAATTCGGCGACGAGGACTTCACGGTTGTAGACGTTCATCACGTCGCCCCGCGCAATCATTCCAATAACTATGGTGGGATCTTCTTCCTGAACTACGGGAAGTTGTTCGAAATCCATGGCGGCAAACAGTTCCATGGCTTCGTTCAGGTTTTTCGAAGGAGTTAGAGTGACAACGTTTTTGGTGCTTAAATCGTTGGCCACGACCAGATCTCCTAATCCGTCTTCCAATATCATTTCTCTGATGTCGGAAAAGGCGAGAATACCTGTCATATGGCCTTCTTTATCGACCACTGGAAAGTGCTGATTTTTTGAACGCGAGACGATTTCCAATATTTTTCTAAAAGGCGTGTCCTGCGGTAGAGTGACTACTTTTTTTGTCATGACGTCGCGCACATAAAATGAGTTGAGTATAGAAACTTCTCTACCGTGTTGGATATTGATTCCTTTTTTAAGAAGTTTTTCGAAATAGATCGAATGCCTGTGAAGGATTTGCATTGTATAGGACGCAACGATACAGCTTGTCATAATCGGCAATATCAGGGTGTAGTCATTAGTCATTTCAAACAACATTAAAATATTGGTCAGCGGCGCTTGCATGACGGCCCCGGCCACGGCGCCCATGCCGACCACTGCATAAGTTTCCGGCGAGGCTGAAAGTTGCGGAAAAATAAAGTGAGTGCCTGCGCCAAAGGCGCTTCCCAGCATGGCCCCAATAAAAAGCGCAGGCGCGAAAATCCCGCCCAGTCCGCCCGAGCCTAGCGTGATGGCGGTTGAACCTATTTTTAAAAAGATAAGGATAAACGCCAGGGTCCAAACCATTTCGCCGTTGAGGGCCTGTTGCATGGCTTCATAACCGTTTCCCATTACCTGCGGAGCCCAAATAGATATAATGCCGATGACTAGTCCGCCCAACGCTGGTTTTAGAATTTGAGGAATCGAAACTTTATTCGAGAAAAAATCGCCAAAATAAAAATAGGATTTGACGAATAAAAATCCCGCCACTCCGCATAATAAACCCAGTACAAAATAGAAGATAATTTCCCAGCTACTCACCAATTGATGGACTGGCACCAAAAAAGTTACGTGGTTACCTTCGATGGCCCGACCGACAACTGTGCCAATAACAGACGCGATTACGATAGGACTAAAAGAGCTGATCTTGAAATCCCTTAAAATAATTTCTAAAGAAAATAAAACGCCCGCCAAAGGCGCGTTAAAAGAAGCGGCAATGCCAGCCGAAGCCCCGCATCCCACCAGCACACGCATTCGGTCCGTCGATTGATTAAAAAATTGTCCGAAAAACGAGCCAATGGCCGCGCCAATTTGAACCGTCGGTCCTTCTCTTCCTGCGGAACCTCCGGTGCCGATGGTGATAGCCGATGTTGAAGAACAGGATAGAATCGTGCGCGGGTGGATTTTTCCGTCTTCCAATGCGACCGACTGCATGACGCGGTGCACGCCGTTTTCTTCTACGGCATTGGGGAAAAATTTGCAGATAACGCCGATTATCAGTCCGCCAATCATGGGCATGAACGGCAGAAAAAGCCAGTGGATGTTTTCCGGGAGTCCAATATATGCTAAACCATTTGCCGAGAAGATTTTTTCGAAAAACTCAATCATCCAGCGAAAAACCGTGGAAGCGCACCCCGCCAATAGCCCGATAAAGGCGGCTAAAATAAGCTGGTTGTGGTCGCGAGCCAACAACCGCATAGTTATGTCGCGTCCCAGGATGAGTTTAAGCATGGTTTACCGAAAAAATGAAGTCAAATGGTTATTATTATAAACAAAAATACCCGTTTAGGGGTACCTAAAAGTATTGATTTTTAATAATTTATTAAAATTTTGAAAATAATGCGCAACGCTTCGCATATTTTACAGGGATTTTGCGCTCTTTATAAAGCTGTGAAAAAGCTCTATGAGGATTTATGAAAGTTTAGATGCAAAACTTTGAAGAAAGTTTGTATTAGTTTGATTATATTAAGAATGGCGTTCTTTGAAGTTTATTTTTTCAAAATCCAATGAACTTATTACGGCAAAAATTCTTGCATTATGGTATGCTCCAATAGTTTTAGTGAGTCGCTTCGATTCAATAAAATTACTTCCTATTTTAGTGCCGACTAATCTTAAGCTGTTCCTCCGAAGCTTCCTTAATTTGTTAATCAATCAAACCTCTTTAATTTGGATTAGACTTTTATGGTTAAAGTAGCCCCTTCAATTCTTGCCGCGGATTTTACAAAACTGGGAGAAGAGATAAAGGCTGTCGAGCAAGCAGGCGCCGATTGGATTCATATCGACGTTATGGACGGTCATTTCGTGCCTAATATTACTGTTGGACCTTTAATCGTCGAAGCGGTGAACCGCGTCACGGATTTACCTTTGGACGTTCATTTGATGATCGAAAATCCTGACCGCTACATCCCTGAATTTGTTGAGGCGGGAGCGGATATTCTGACAGTGCATATCGAAAACTGTCCGCATTTGCATAGAACGGTCCAGCACATTAAAAGTTTTGGCGTTAAAGCGGGCGTTGTGGTGAACCCGGCCACGTCGCTTTCCTTGCTGGAAGAGATTTTAGGCGATATCGATCTGGTTCTTTTGATGTCCGTCAACCCGGGTTTTGGCGGCCAGAAGTTTATCCCTTCAGTGTTGGACAAGATCGAATATTTAAGGGAAATCCTGGAGAAAAGCGGCAGCAACGTAGAGGTGGAGGTAGACGGCGGCATCAAAGTCGATAATGCGGCGGACGTTGTGAATGCGGGAACGGACATTTTGGTGGTTGGATCGGGAGTTTTTTCGACGGATAATTATAAAAACACAATTATGAAATTAAAGAACACTTAGGTTAGTTATCCTTGAGTTTTGAGAGATTTTGAGCGTTTTTCCTTCCTTTTTTGCGATATCTTCAAGTTTTCCGAAAAAAAATACGATTGCGCTTGTAATTTACTGAAAAAACGCGTTAAACTTCTAAATTCATTAAACATGAGCCCTCGGCTCCGTTCTCCTTATGCGCGATTAGTTAAGGGAGTTTGGAAGGGCGCGTCTCTCATCTTGGAGATCGGGGAAAAATAAAAAGATTAAGTCAGGATTACTATTTGGAGGGATTGAATCATGATGGGAATTGGTTTTCCAGAACTAATGATAATTTTGGTCATTATTATGATC
>CAYFMN010000069.1:6617-13526 GCA_964344185.1 uncultured Nitrospinota bacterium | reverse complement strand
GAAAAAATAATTAATTAAATTCTTGACTACAATAAACCAGGATCTAGGTTAAATCTCTACTTATCTTAAGTGCGTAGGTGTTGATTTATACAAAGTTTTATTGGGTTCTTTGGTTTTTGGATATACTTTAAAACATCAAATAAAAAATAAATATAGATTATAGGATAATTATTATTTTGTCATCCTGAGCAAAATTAAATGTCATTTCGAGCTTGTCGAGAAATCTCGCCGGTCCTTGGACCGCCGTTACCTCTTTTTTTATGAGAAGGATCATTTAAAAGCCTAATAGCAGTGGTCGCTCTAAGCTTGTCGAAGGGTCGCCTCGATTCAATAAAATAAACTCCTTGTCCTGAAGCTGATGCTCTCGAAGGCCGACCTCCTTATTTTAGTTACTTAGGCGGTTCGCTTATGACCGCCTCTCATTAATTTGCCTTTCTTTGCGTTCTTTGCGGTTTTCAACAAACCTAACCCAATCCTAGCAAAAGTCTTATAAACTTATTCCTTGTTATAACTTCTTAATACCCAAACAGTTAATAGATAATTCTTGTCGGTTTGCGTTAAAATGATAAAAAATTATCTAGAAGGAATTTTATAAATGTTGAAAGTTTTTCGTTGTTTTGTTTTTTTTCTTTTGTTGATTCCCTTTACCGGTTGCTTGAAAAAAATAGAATACGTCGATACGCCTAGCGGGCGACCCGAGGTGATTATCCGCAGAGCGACTCAACAAGAGGTTTTTGTGCAGATTGCAGAAAAGATGGAAAGAAAAGGATATAAAAATACTCAGCTCAAGAACTCCATAGCGGAGTTTAGAAAACGCAGTAAGTCAAAAGGGAAGGCCCAGGAAGGTAGGGTTCGGTTCAAGATTATGAATTCGGGATTGGGAGTGAGGGTGATCGCGTCCGTAGAACGAATCGTGAATCCAGGAACCCGCGATCAAAAGATTACGGATATTAGCAAAGACAGTAAAGACGCAAGAGGTCTGCAAGGAATTTTGGAAGAAATTAAAGACGATATGGAAAGTTACCTCATAAAATCTTTTTGATTTTGTTGGTAAAAAAAGCGTTGCAAAGCGTGAGCAAATCCAACCGTTGTTATGTCCAAATCTCTTTAGGATCGTAAGGATCCCAAAAGTCTTTAAAACCAAAACTCAAATCTTTTTTCATAAGTGTTTTGCCGCAGGATTCGCAAAATTGTGCCGGCGGTCCATCGGAATGACCGAACATGACGCACTTGATTTTTTTGGTTTCTTCCTCCGAAAGTTTGGGGTTCATGAAAGAATCTTTGTCGCCGATGCCAAAAAAACAATGCGACCCTGTATGTCCTTTGCCGATATATTGGTAATCGTGCTTATCTAAATCTTCGTTAAACTTTACTGTTTTCTCGTCTGTTTTTAGACCGGGAACCATTCCAAATTGATGGCCGATTTCATGCAGCATGCAAACGATCTTTTCAGTGTCTTCTTTTGTCGCCCATTTGCTTCTAGTCACTATAGTGCAAAGGTTACGGCCTTTCATGCTATAACCTCCCCTAAAGTAAAATAATCTATTATATTGAAGTTCCAGACTGCCAGGCCTTTGTTCTTCGATAACTTTACTTAAATCGATTTCGACATCTTGGTGAAAAGTCATGTCGCCGGGTAATTTGCCGTCGTCCTTCCGAACTTGATAAACGCAATATTTTTTATCAATATCAATTGGAGCGGTGTCGTCATTTATATCTTTTTGTTTTTGAAGTTTATTATACAGTTCGTCTAGTTCGTCGTACTCCTTCTCAAGGGTTTCTATTTCTTTTCCCAGTTTTTCAATTTCTTCCACATAAGGCTTAAGTTGTTTTTCTATTTCTGCTTCTTCTTTTTTTTCCTTTTTCAATTTTTCGTAAAGTTCATTTCCTTCATTTTGGTTTTTTTCTTTTTCCTCTTTTAATTTCTTCACTTCCTTTTCGTTCGTTTCTAATTTTTTGTCTACGCTTTCAATTTTTTGATCTATGGGATCGCTTTTATAAAGTTCGTCGATTTCTTCGTCCAGCTTTTTATTCTCTTTCTCAAGCTTGGTAATTTGTTCCTGGTTCTTTAAATTATCTTTTTCTTCGCTTAACTTTTTTATTTTGTCTTCATTGTCGTATTTTTTATCGTATTTTTCTTGAACCGCTTTTTCAATTTTAGGATCTACGATAGGTTCTGGCTTATACGAAGCTTTAATGAACCAATCCGTTTTATCCAAATGTTCCCATAATATATTTGTTTTTAAGGTTATCTTTTCTTGGCTGTCTTTTGTATATATGGATTTTATTTGCGTATCAAACACGCAAACTGCAGACTGGTCTATAAAAACTAGAGCTATCGAATAAGGAGAAAGCTCAAATCCAGGACTTTTCTTAAAAACTGTTTCGGCGGACTTTAAAAAGTTCTCTTCTGTTTTACTGTCCAGGTTTGGGAAATAGTCAATCTTTTGTTCTTTTAATAAGATTAATTCAATATGATATTTTGAGTACTCGGTTACAATCGCTTTGGGATTTTTGGGAAGCGTTACAATTTTATTATCCATTACTAAAGGTTGAATAAACAAAATCCTTTTAGTGAGGATGGATGAGAGGCTTGTTACTTTATTTCCATAACTATCGATGGCTTCAAAACTATAATTGTCGCCGCCAGCGGCGGTTACGCTGAATTTTCCTTTGACTTCGCCATAGAGACCATCGTTGGTTTTTCCCGCTACCGTCGTTTTTAAGTCTTCCGGAACCGTATTATATTTCTTATTACGGCTCTTTTCTCCGTCCGAATATTTTGCATTCTTTGCCCCGGCAAGCATTTTTACCGTAAAATCTTCGGTCGATTGATAATAAAACTCTACGACAATCGTTATGTCTTGGGATAGTCGATTTTTGGAGAGTACTAGAGAAGAGTTTGTTGCAGAGTTAACCGCTTTTACCCATTTATCGTCGGACGGTAGATTGACAAACTGCAGATAGGCTTTCTTTTCTTTTAAGAGGTCCTTCCCATTCAATATATAAATCGCTTTAATGTGACTTCCTAATTCAACTGGAAACGAATGGTCCTTACCTCTTGTTATTTTACAAATGTTATTTTTTATGTCTGGACGATTTTTGTCGGTAGTGTCAATTTCAACCGTATCTTCGCTTTTTTTTAAATCTGAAATCTCAAAAGTAATAACGCCTTTTGAGTCGGTGACTCCTTCGGCGCTTGATTTATCGGATTGAAGCGTAAGCTTAATTCCCGCTTTATCAACAGGCGTTTTTGATTTAATAGGGAAAACTTTTATCACTACGATGGTAGTAGTGCAGGATTCGCAAGAATCTTCAACTTTATCGACTTCTTCTGGCAATCCGGTTATTGCTTTGATCTTGGTCACGGCGAATCAATTTCTTTACGTAAATGTCCCAAGGCATCAAGTTGGTCTAGTTTTTCTTTTGGAGGGATGGACCAATTTTCCAATATTGGCGTAGCCCAAGAGGTTTGAGGCGTTTTGCCAAAGTCTTCGCCGTATTGCCCTGCATAGATCATGAATCGTTCTAAATCTTCTTTTCGGAAAAAACCGTAACCAGAAGCGGAGTTTCTGGCTTTTTCTATTAATGATTGGATTTCGCTTGAGGAGCGTTCTTGTAGTCTTGGAATTTTGCTTCTTAGTATGCTTTCAATATGCTTATAAAACTTTTGCCGTTTGGCTTTCCGGAATATTTCTAATTGGTCTTCGCGAATAATTAGCATTCCAACGCCTAAGTGAATTGTCGATTTGATTAATTATGCAATCTAGGTTTTATTTTTGCATGTGAAAAGTTTAAAAAAAAGCTTTTTTGGATAGGAAACGGGATTTTGAAATATAGATTTATCGAACAGAGCTTTTAAATTTAAGATCGTTAAAGAATAACTTTTTATCGTCCAGGTTTTTGATTTGTTGTCCTGCCTTTTTTGCCATTTCCAGGTAGCGATTAGCGTAAACGGTTTGCCTGTTTAAAAAGTTTGCGCGCGCCATAGCCTCGTAGGCGTAAGCTGTGTCGAAGTCTTTCATTTCCTTTGAATATTTTTTAGTCAACTCCAAACATTTCTTTGCGTACTTCAACGCGTTAGGCGCGTCTTTGGTTACCGTATAAACTCTGGAAAGCAGCCAATGGCTACGCTGATTATGAACTATAGTTCCGACTTCCAGCCAGTGGTAACAGGATGCGTGCGCAGAATGAATCATCAATTCGTTGTCTTCTTTTGTGCGACTGCGTTTTTGCAAGAGTTTCCAGACTTGCTGGTTGGCGGTTTTAGCAAAGTAAGCGCTGCAATCTTTTAAGGTTTCTTTTTTCATTGTGAACTTTTCTATGGAAATTAAATGAGAGATAAGCTCGCAGGGCGAACTAAACACGCGCTTATTATAAAAGAATCGTTTGAGGCTTTGTAAAAAAGGAAGACGCTGAAAATTGCAAGTTTTCAGAGCGTAAGGTAACGGGACTCACGACTACATGTCGTGGGTTTTGGCAGGGCGCGAATTGCGCAGATAGGTAATGCGATTCGACAACAAACGGCGAGAATAAATCTCGCCGTTTTAAATCGTTTATTTAGACAACCGTTACGTTGGAAGCTTGAGGACCTTTTTGTCCCATCGTTCTTTCAAACTTTACGGCTTGGCCTTCTTTTAGAGTCTTAAATCCTTCCCCCTGAATGGCTGAAAAATGAACAAAACAATCTTCGCCTTCGCTTGACTCGATAAAACCATACCCTTTGCTGTCGTTAAACCACTTAACTTTTCCTTCTAACATCTAAATACTCCTAGAATTCGTCAAGAAAACTCTTCAGATAAAATCGAAAGAAACTTTCCAGACTTTAATTTGATTGGGTCTTAAAAAATTTTTAGCGAGATCTTTTAGGGAGGAACGACTAAAGAGGGCGGGTAGTACTACCAAACTGCTTTTAATAGTTCTTCGAAAAAATTTCTTCACGATTAATATTTACAGACCGCTTCCAATAGTTAACTTATGGGATACTGAAAAATAGCCGTTTTGCAAAATTCTCAAAAACTTAATTAGTTATTTTAAAGGCATACATCCGGGCTTTTAGGCTTTATAAATTCAGCGTACCCTTGCTTAGTGTAGCGCTGTTTGGATAATAATACTAACTAAAAAGAAAATTTCTTTATAGGTATTAGGTTTTTGTTAGGGGGGTCATTTTTAGAAGAATTTCGTTTCAGGAAAAGTTAAAACAGTGAAAAAACTATCTAATTTATTCGGAGAACTTATCAATTTTTTTACGTTTAACTAAATAGGTTGTTTTGTTTCGCTCCCCGGATTCTTTTATAAGGTAATTGCGCGAAAAACAATTATTTTTGCCTCTTTTGTTCTTCCGAATTAAAGCTTAATTTAGGCCTTTCAATGTAATTATAAAGTGGTGGAAAAGCTGGTTTTTTCGGTCATTACGAGATTTTTTCATTATAAATTATTGCTCGCAAGTATATAATGTTGGAGCAAAATCTAACTTCCATTCTCCTAAGGGCAAGGAATTTATCATATTTGATCGAGGCGACCCTTCGAGCGCTGCTTCGGCAGGCTCCAGCAAAGGGAACTGAAAAGTCCTAGTCCATTGTTAATTAACTCGTGAAACGAGTCAATCGTCCCAAAACACTATGGTTAAATTAAGCGTCAAAAATATACGGCCGGGTATGATTTTAGCCAAAGACGTAAAAGATTTAAACGGACGCGTATTATTGCCGGCAAATCAGGAAATATTACTAAAACACGCCAAAATTTTTAAAAAGTGGGGAATCACTCAGGTTTTTATCATAGACGACCGCAAGGAAGCGAGCGATGGTTCTCCTGAAAAGCGAAGAAAAGAAAACAAATATTCCTTTCCTATTTTAGTCCCGGAATTGAGGATTCAAGAAGCGGAAGATAAGTGTTTGGATTTGTTTAAGTTTAACGACACTGAACAGCCGTTGGCTAAGGAATTATTTCGAATTGCCGTCTGTTATACTGTTAGAAACTCCCCTGATATAGAGAATTTTGATGTCGTTTGATATAAAAACCGTCGTTAGCGATTCTACAAAACTTTTTTCGCTACCGACAATCTTTCATAAAATTAACCAGGTGGTTAACGATCCCGAAACCACTTTTCAAGACGTTGCAGAAATAATCAGTCAGGATGTTAGCTTGACGGCCCGGCTGCTCAAAATTGCGAACAGCAGCTTTTTCGGATTTTCAGAAAAAATTGAAACGATCACTCACGCCGTTGCGGTGATTGGTTCCGATCAGCTCAGGGACTTGGCGTTAGGGACCTATGTGATTGATGCTTTTAAAGGGATGAATCAAAGTTCCATTTCGATGGAATCTTTTTGGAAGCATAGTATCGCCGCAGGTATTGCCTCCAGAGTCATTGCGGTATACAAACGTTCCGAAAACCCCGAAAGATTATATATTGCGGGAATGCTGCACGAAGTTGGCAGGTTAATTATTTTTGCTAACTTTGAAAAAGAAGTCGAAAAAATATTGCAGGCTTACGACGAAGGAAACGAGTTACTCTGCGATATTGAGGAAAAACAATTTGGTTGGAATCACGCATACATTGGCGCCGAGTTTTTAAAGTCGTGGAACCTGTCCGAATCTCAAATTGGCGCGGTAAAGTTTCACTTAAATCCTTTAGAAGCCAATAGTTTCCAAATGGAAACGGCCATTATTCATTTTGGAAGCATTATTGCCAAAATTTTAAGACTGGGGAATGGCGGCGAAAACTTTATCCCTAAAATAGAAGCAAAGGCCTGGGATATTTTAAAACTTCCTATCGATATATTGCCCAGTATCTTTCAACAGGTGGACTCCCAATATTCCGAGACAGTCGACGTATTTATGGGTTAACTAATGGACAGCAAAAAGGAAGAGAAAAATAAAGCGATCCACCGCATTCGATTTCTAGAAGAA
>CAYFMN010000069.1:0-6607 GCA_964344185.1 uncultured Nitrospinota bacterium | reverse complement strand
CTCAATCGATCTTTTGACTTCCTTTACCGGGTTTCATGGTGAGAAGGATCAAAACCACGACCTGAACTATATTTTCGGAAAAACCCAAAAAAGCCTGGGCCTAATCTTAAAATTTGAAGCTTTGGCTTTTTACACAGTGGACGATGAAGATAACGACTTTATTATTAATTTTTGTTATCCAGATTCGCACAAAGGACAAATTGACGAATTTGTCGATTGTGCGATTGAAGAAGGAAAGTTTGCCTGGGCGTTAAACCATACCGAACCTGTTCTAGTAAAAAATAAATTGCACGGCAAGGATTTAATGCTCCATGTTATGGCGACAAAATCCAGGGTGCGCGGAATGTTTGCGGGTATTTTGGGCGGCGACAACACGTTTTGTTTTAAAGAAAAATTAAAACTATCCTCCGTTCTCATTCAAAATGCGGCGGATATGGTCGAAAGCGCCGAGCTTTACTCGATGATTCATGAGAAGAATATGAAATTGAATGATCGATTGGAATTACAAAACGAGGAAATTAACGATTTATCAACATTCCCTTCTGAAAGTCCAGACCCCATTTTGCGTATAGATCGGAATAAGAAATTGCTTTACGCCAACCAATCGGCTCTAGACATTCTAAGCGAATGGAACTGCGAAGTTGGGGATTTTGTTCCAGAGCCTTTGCGAGAAGCGACCGAGACCGTTTTTTTGAAAAAAGCCCACCAGGAAGTTGAATTAGAAAATCAAGGCAGGGTGATTGCGCTTCAATTTATTTACGTTAAGAAAAAAGATTATTTAAACGTTTATTCAATAGATATAACGGAAAGAAAAAAGGCCGAAGCGGAACTTTTAGAGGCTAAGAATGCAGCGGAAAAAGCCAATTCCGTTAAATCGGAATTCCTATCTCAGATGAGCCATGAGCTGCGTACCCCTATGAATGCAATTCTTGGGTTTGGACAATTATTGGAAATGAACAGGTCCGAACCTCTAACCAAATGGCAAAAGGAAAACGTCAAAGAAATTATGACAGCCGGTAAGCACTTGCTGGTTCTTATTAATGAGGTTCTCGACTTATCAAAGATTGAAGCGAATAAATTAGAGTTGTCGCTTGAAAACGTCAGCGTACATTTTAATATAAACGATTCCATACGCTTAATTAAAGGGAGAGCGGACGAACGCAACATACAGATCGTTAAAGATTATCCCGAAGATTCGGAAGTTTACGTTTTTGCCGACATAACCCGGTTCAGGCAGATCCTGCTCAACATATTGTCCAACGCCGTTAAATATAATGTGGAAAACGGTTCGATTATAATCGACGTAGAAAAAACGTCTCATAATAAAATTTGCATAAAAGTTTGGGATACAGGCCCTGGCATTCCGCCCGAAAAGCAAAAGTCCATGTTCGATCCGTTTGATCGATTGGGACTAGACGCCAGCACGGTAGAGGGCACAGGTTTGGGGCTTACCATAACAAAAAGTTTGGTGGAATTGATGAACGGTTCTATTCAATATGAATATTTTACAAACAAAGGAAGTTGTTTCACCGTTTGCTTACCCCAGGGAGATAAGCCGGAAGAAGAAACGGTTGACGCGGGCGATTTGCCCAGTGGTGACGCATGGATATCAGGAAAGAAAAAATACCTTGTGATATATATTGAAGACAATCGAATAAATATCGATTTGGTTAGAAAAAGTTTAGATTTCAGAGCTGAAATTGAGTTCATGGCGGAGGAAAGAGGGGATGTCGGTCTGGAATTAATTTTTGAAAAAATACCGGATCTGATTTTATTAGATATCAACTTGCCCGGCATGGACGGGAAGGAAATTATCAAGCGGTTAAAAAGCGACGAAAGGACAAAAGATATACCCGTGATAGCTATTAGCGCCAACGCAATGAAGAACCAAATCAATGAAACATTAAAACTTGGTTTTCACTCCTACATAACAAAACCCATCAGCGTCGTAAACTTCTTGGAAGAAATTGATAAGGTATTAGAGGAATTGGAATAACAAACTAAAAAAATGCAACGCCTGCTTTGGGACAATATCGGGTGGACAATTTAAGGTTCCCAGAGCAAATCTGTTTGAATATATCGAAGTCTTTTATAACCCACGACTGGATTCCCATCTCGGATACAAAAGCCACGTCGAGTTCATGGAGTTACAAAACGTCGCTTAACTCCATATCCACTTATTCCGGGGAAGATCAGATCGCTTATTTCCTTTTAAAAGATAATCCCAGGAAGGGGAGGGGCTCAAAATCAATAATTTTTAAAACCGCCTTCCCCAAAAAAAACATATTTCGCTCTAATGGCCATAAAGTTTTAATTTGCGCTGGTTAGTTCAATGTCTAAAACTTTCAATAACTCATCCATGTTAATAGGTTTCGTGAGGTAGTGTTTGAACCCCTCCTCCATCGCAACATCGATGTCTTTTTCCATTGCATTGGCGCTAATAGCGATTACGGGAATGCTCTGAGTTTCCTCATAAGTTTGAAGTTGTCTCATTGCGGAAATTCCATCCATCCCCGGTAGGTTGATATCCATCAAGATAAGGTCCGGATGATGGGCGCGCGCCAAGCGCAAGCCCAGTTCCGCCTCAGGAGCGGAGAAAAGTTCTATTCCCCCTCGTATGGACAAAATCCTCTTCACTAAAGCCAAATTGGTTGGGTTGTCTTCAACATATAATACCTTATAACAACCTTGGGTTACTTGCGGCAAAAAACTTTTCCGCGATTCCAACTCGTTGATTGGGGCCGGGTCAATTATTCCAACCGGTAATTCAACCGTAAAACAGCTCCCCTCGCTCACCTTACTTTTAACGCTTATACTACCTCCCATTAACTCCACCAGTTTCTTCGTGATCGTCAGTCCAATCCCTGTGCCTTCAACTTTCGTTGTTTCTGCTCCCAGACGGTCAAAGGGTTTAAATAATCTCGCCTGTTTATCCTCTGGAATTCCTGGTCCAGTGTCCTTCACATGGATTCTTAAAGTTTCTCCCTTTTCCGAATCGCTGAAGATCCAAACCTCCCCTCCTTGTTGATTGTATTTCACTGCGTTCGACAGCAAGTTGAGCAAGACCTGTTTCAAACGCACCCTGTCTGCAAGAACCACTCCCGCCTCAGATGTTATGTCATTTTTCAAATAGATCTGCTCTTGAGCGGCCACCGGTCCCATCAATTCACTTAACTCATTAATAAAAGAATATAATTCCAAAGGCTCTATTGAAACCTTCAGGTTTCCCGATTCGATTTTTGATAAGTCCAGCACTTCATTAATTAAAGAAAGCAGGTGATCTCCTGCATTACTGATTTCATCAACGCTTTCTTTTTGGATATAGGTTAATTTCTCCTTTGGATTATTTTTTAACACTTGTGAAAATCCCAGTATCGCATTCAATGGCGTCCTCAATTCATGACTCATTCTTGCTAAAAACTCGGATTTCGCCTGGTTGGCCTTTTCGGCTTCTTCTTTGGCCTGTTTTAATTCTACAGTTCTTTTTTCAACTTTAAGTTCTAATTCATCGCGGGATTGTTTTTGTTCGGTAATGTCCCGGATGACTCCGGATAATATCGGTTTTCCCTCAAGAGTGATCTCGGTTATGGATAACTCCAATGGAAAAAACCGACCATTTTTTCTAAGACCTTCCAGTTCGCGGACAGCGCCAGTCAATTTTTGCTTTCCTGTATCGTTATAAAGATCATGATCCGTCGTAAATAGTTCTGGAATTAATATGTTAACCTTTTTCCCGATCACCTCACTCATTGGATAGCCAAAAATATTCTCGGCGCCTGGATTGAATGTCTGGATAATCCCTTTTTTAGAAATGCTGATGATACCGTCAACCACTCCATCTAGAATGGCTCGAAAACGCATTTCGTTTTCTTTTAGTTTTTGTTCAAATATTATTCTTTGGGTAATATCCGAAATTAAGGCAACAAAATAATCGACCTTACCATCAAGTTTGCGTATACATCGAACCGAAATACTGGCATGGATGATAAGGTTATCTTTTCGAACGAAACGTAAGTTTAAAGAATATCCTTCTTTTTCACCCGTTAAAACTTGTTTAAACTGGCAAGCGTCCGCCTCAAGGTCATCGGGATAAGTCAGCTCATCCCAGGTCATATGGAGCAATTCTTCACGAGTATAACCAAGGATATCGCACAGCTTTGAATTAACTTCCAACCAACCCTTTTCTGGCGATGTTATTGCAATACCGATTAGTGGTAGTTCAAAATAACTTTTAAACTTTTCTTCACTTTTTTTTAATTCCTTAAACAGTTTTTCCCGTTCAGAAATGTCTGTTGAAATTCCGCATATTCCACAAATTTCATCATTTGAATCTTTTATGGGGACTTTGACTGAAAAGTAAGTATGCAATCCATCGTCATGAGGGGCAAATTCTTCTCCTTCAAATACCTTTCCTGATTGCATTACCTTCTTGTCATTTTTAATAAATTTTTCGGCAATTTCTATTGGGAATAAATCAAGATCGGTTTTTCCCTGCACCTCTTGATTTTTCAGGTTAAAAATATTTTCATAACGCCTATTGATGAGAAGGTAACGACCTTCCAAATCTTTCAAATAGATGACTGATGTCGTATTATTTACTATGGCGCTAAGGTAGTCTTCACTTTTCTTTTTAGAAATATCTGCTTCTCTTAATTTGGCCGTACGTTCTTCTACAAGTACTTCCAGGCTAGTTCGATATTTATCCAGCTCTTCCTCATGTTTTTTCCGTAGAGAAATATCTTGAACTAAAGAAACATAATATTCTGGATCGCCATTATGGTCTCTTATACAACCCACATTAGCCTCTACGGGAGTAATTTCCCCATTTCTCCCAACGTATCTTTTTTCCATTCTATATTGATCCATTTGCTTGCTTTTAAGCTTATCGATGAAATCTAAGCAGCGCTCTATATCATCAGGATGGGTGGATTTCTTCCAGGCAAACCCCATCAACTCTTCTCTGCTATATCCAACGATTTCACACATCCTGTCATTTAGTTCAACCCATCTACCTTCTTTATCAAAAATGGCGACGCCCATTAATGGCATTTGAAAATAGCTTTTAAACTTTCTTTCACTTCTTTCCAAGTCTCTAGTTTTTTGCACTAACTCCGAAACATCAGTAATAAACCCTTGCAATCCTTCAAGTTCTCCATTTTCCAGCCAAACTCCTCGGCCCTGCTCCCAAACATATTTTACCTTTCCTTCTGATGTTTTGATTTTATAGTTGAGAATAAAAGGTTCTTTTTTTTCTAAAGCCTCTTGAACTTCATCCCAAACAGTTTCTCTGTCATCAGGATGAATAATATTGTTGTAAGAAATTTCGGCGTTTTTTTCAATTTCATCAGGTTTATATCCCGTCAGCGTAAGACTTCCATAGCTAACAAAGTCCATTGTCCAATCTTTATCATTTTTGCGATGGTAAACCATACCGTTAAGGTTGCTAATCAAATTGGAAAGCGATCTTTGATTTTCCTCTAAAGTTTTTTTGAATTTAAAATTCTTCTTAATTAAATCTCTAAAAGACTCTGTCAATTCATATATTTCATCTTGGTTTTCGAATTTAATATCAATGTCAGAGCTTTCATCGGAGATTTTCTTAAGTTCAACTCCTAAGTTTTTTAAGGGAGTCAAAATTCTTTTTCGGGTAAATACAATTTGCAGTGTAACTACAGATACCGCAGAAAAAAATAGCAGAATATTTGTTGCGAAAAGATAAAAAGCTACGTTTTCGTTTGCAGAATTAATTTCTTTTTGAGTTCTTTGACGAATCGCTTCTTGAAATTTTTGGATATTTCCCATAATAAGTTGTTTTTGCTGGTCATAATATTTTCCAAATACTAACTGCCTTGCTTGATTTAAATTTCCTTTTTTAACGGCATTCATTGCTTGCTCTTCTGCCGTTTTAATCAAATTGTCGGAAAAATATTTGGACTTTTCGATAAACTTTAATTCGCTCGGCAAAATATTTAATTTAATCAAATCGTCGATAACTTCTCTTGTTTTTGTTTGATTTACTTCTTTCCAAAAATTATCAAAATGTTTCTTGTCTCCAAATTGAACATACCGTCTTATTTCACTAGTCAGATAGTCCGAACCGTGAGCTAATTGGCGACCCAAAGCCTCTAATTTCATTTGATTATCAATTGCAGAAAGACGCAATTTTTCCGCTTGGTTCATTTTATAGATTGTTAGACTAACAATAATGAATAAAACTAATATTGCGGAAGAGCTTATTTTAAATATTGTCGATAGACGCATTTAATTTTCCCGAAATTAAAAATCTGTATAACCAAAATTAACGTGCGTTTTCGTGGGCATAAACAGTGGTCCGATTTGTTTAAAAGTTAGGAGTTATTTTCTTATTAACCTTCAATAAAAACTATTCCTTTCTTCAATCTTATCCAACTTAACTTTTTTCTCTATCTTTTTAACGCTTGATTCTTTAGGAGATTCCTCAATTCTATACCGTTATTTAATTCGATGAAACCAAAAACAAAAGTGGAAAAGAAAACGTATACTTTTATAAAATTTTGGAGATCGAATATTATAAAAGGCGGATTCAAGTCTTAAGTGCAACAGTTAGTAAAGTTTTCTTTTTGAAGAA
>CAYFMN010000068.1:0-13737 GCA_964344185.1 uncultured Nitrospinota bacterium | reverse complement strand
AAGTTCCGACTAGCAATTTAATGAAATACAAAACTTTATGACACAGTCTGTAAGCTGGTGGTTTTTTCCAAGTCATTTTCTGATTTTTCGACCGAGCTTGATGAAATATTAAAATCTTTACTAATAGAGTTTTTGATTTCTGATTCAGTCATGCCGAACTTGGCAGATCTAAAACCGTCTACAGATGCAGGCGCATTTCCCGATACGGATGCGGTTGATTCCACAGCTGCAAACGCTGGATTCACAACTAAGCAAAATATAAAAAGTAAGGCGCAAAGCCAAGCGTTTATCGTTCTATTCATTCAAAATTCCTCCTGCAATCCAGATATAAAAAGAGCGGATTTTATGTCCGACAAAAATTTTTGGAAAATTGAGAAAACCGAAAAAAATAACTTTCAAATTAGTTTATATAAAAAAACTATATATTAAAAATAGTAAAATCCAAAATGACTTACCTAACTTTATCTATAATTAAGCTTATTTATTTGGTTGTTTATTGTCTTAAAAGGTTGAAATTTGGCTAATTATCTTGAAAATCCAAATTTTAACTTTTTTTTTGCTTTACCCAGGAAAATTTTAGAAAAAAAGAAAAAAGTGGAGAAAATAGGGTATTTCAAAATATTCTTTTCAGATAGTTGAAAAATCGAGTTTTTTGTTTTCGTTTCGCTCATGTTTTTTCGGGGTATTACTATTAAATCAGGAACAAACTTCAACCTTAAGATTTTGAAAGGAATAATATTTTCAAAATTGCTTAAGGGCTCTCAAATTTGTAAATGGGTTAGGATCACTACTGTCCGGTAAAAAGCTTACGGATGTTTATCTTGAGAACCTAGCAATCGTGAAAACCTGAATTTCACAGTTCCCTCCGCGTGTCATCTTGAAGCGATCACCTTTAGCGAGCTTGTCCTGAGGAACTCGAAGGAGTGAAAGATCTCGCCTCGATTTAATAAAATAAACACCTTATCAGGTTGCAGAAAAGTTTAATTGTTTTCTCCACTGCTTTTTTCGAAACCTGCAATCAAAATTTAAATCCAAAAGTAGAATAACAGCCTCTTTACTAGGGATAATATGGCCTTAGGGCAATTGTTCTATTTTTAACCGGACACTAGTGAGTTAAGATAAGTTTTTTCTGAATAAATATTTTGGGAAAGTTGAATACACAGGATATGAATCGTGCAACGTTAATTTCAGTAGGATTTTTGATATTTATTGCGGTTGTTTCTTTTCAATCTATACTAGGCGCTAACAAATTTTCTTGTGAAGTTTGCGTTGTGTATAACGATCAAAGAGTTTGCCAGAAGGCGGTTGGAGAAGACAAAAATAGAACTATTAACCAGGCAGTTATTGCAGCCTGTGCAGGGGCTGGCGTGGATGGTTTTACTGAAGACGATTGCCAAAGTAAAAAACCTGTAAAATTGGAATGTTCGGCTAACCACTAAGAAAATGGATTTTTCTTGCTCAGATAGAGTTTGTTTTTGGAGGTATTATGAATCTAATTTATTTTAAGTCGCAGTCAAAAATGGCAATTCGAATTTTTAAAGGTTTTTGCTTCGCTTTATTAAGCGTAATTTGTTCGGCGTTTTCTTTTGGCGGAAGCATAGTCGATAAATTAACTTATCCTGACGATATTCGCGTAGAAGTTTTTGCAGATAATCTTCCGAGAGCGCGCCATATGGCTTTTGACGATAATGGCGTTTTATTTTTGAGTCAGAGAAATGGAAAAGTAGTCGCATTACCGGATAAGAATAAAGATGGCAAGGTCGATGAGGTAATAACAATTCTTGATAATCGAGAAACTCCACACGGGTTGGCGTTTGCGCAATTGGGCGCAGATTATTACCTTTACGTAGGAGAGGAACGACAAGTTATTCGAATGAAGCGCATGCCCGATAAAATTTCATATGGAAAACCCGAAGTTGTAATTTCAGGTATTCCTGGCGGCGGTCATTCCACTCGAACGGTAAAAATTAAGGATGGAAAACTTTATCTTTCGGTAGGGTCTTCATGTAACGTTTGTATAGAATCAAATCGCATTCGCGCCGCTGTTAGCGTTTTTGAATTAAATGGAAAACAAGGAAAAATATTCGCAGAGGGATTACGAAATACGGTGGGAATGGAATTCTCCCCATATTCTGGAGAGCTTTGGGGAGTTAATAATGGCAGAGATATGTTGGGCGACAATTTTCCAAGAGAAGAGTTAAATATCATTCGCGAGGGCGTCCATTACGGTTGGCCTTTTTGCCATAATAACCGGGTTAAAGACCCGCGCTTTGGAAATCAATTGGATTGTGAAAAAACCCAGCCTCCGGCGCATACTTTTACCGCCCATATGGCTCCCTTGGGGTTGGCTTTTTATCAAAGCGGTAGTTTGCCAAAAAAATACGATAATAGTCTGTTTATCGCTTTTCATGGCTCATGGAACCGTTCAGTTCCTGCTGGGTATAAAGTCGTAAGAGTTGTTTTGAATGAAAAAGGGGAAATTCAATCTCACGAAGATTTTATTACTGGATGGTTACGTTCTGATGGAGGTAAAAATGGGAGACCTGTCGACGCCGAGCAATCGCCCAATGGCGATTTATACATTTCAGACGATTATGAAGGAGCGGTTTACCGAATAACAAAGAAGTGAAAATTTTAGATTGAGATTTAATTTAGTTATCTTTGTCTTCAGGTTTATCTTTACCTACTAAAAAGTATAAAGCGACTAATGTAACGGCGGCCACCGCCATTTTTATATAAATTTCGTTGTAGTCCAAAATTTAGTAACTCCATAAAAGCTATTAACAATTTTTAATATGATCGTCTAACCCGTCGATCAATGATAGTAACGATTTTACTGGAATAAACTTTCTACACAAATTAAAAAAATAAATAATCCTCATAAATCAAATTTCATCAAATCTTCCGCGAGAAATATTTCTCCAGAAAATTCTTGCTCGCAAATTTTGCGAATCGATTCTAGTTCGCAAGGAGGATAGAAATGAGTGAGACATAGCTTTTCGCAGCTAGATTCTTTGGCCATTTTTCCAGCAAGTGTTGGCGTAAGGTGTCCACCAGATTTCATGTTGTCAGGGAAAGAACATTCTAAAATTAGTAAATCAGCGTTTTTTCCGAGTTTGACCATATTCTCCGAGTAATCGGTATCTCCAGAAATGGCCATTGATTTTCCCTTAGAATCTACGAATCTGTAGCCGCGGCTCATTTCGATATGTTTTGTTTTTAGCGTTTGAACTTTAATTTTGTCCCATTCTTTAGTTTCTTCGTCCATTTCTATAATATCTATCTTATAACTCGTCGGGGTGAGCCAGTGTCCAAACGCATTGGCGATTTTATAGAAAAATTCACTAAATCCAGGACCTCCAATTATGGTTAAGTCTTTGGTTCTGGGGTCCAAATGATAGCGGGAAGAAAAAAGAAAAGTTATTAAATCGCACATGTGATCGGGATGATTGTGCGTGAAAAAAATACGATCAATATCGTGATAGGTTAATCCCAGATTTAATAATTGACGTAAATTTCCATAACCAAAGTCGATCAAATAATTGAATTCATCGGATTGTATTAACACGCCAGCCGAGTTTCTTTTTAAGGATGGGACTGCCGTTCCAGACCCCAAAATAGTTATTTTCATAAGCTTAGCTTTGGACAAATTATGTGCTATAAATGAAACGTTTTTTAGCTAGATTTTGGTTTATTGTATATTTGACTCTCCAACAGATTCAAAAATCCTTAAAATATTATGATATTGGTAACAGGAGCCGCTGGCTTTATCGGCTATCACTTATGCAAAACCCTTATTGCCAGAGGCGAAAAGGTTGTTGGCATCGATAATTTAAACGATTATTACGATGTCCAACTTAAGAAGGATCGTCTAAGCCAAATTGAATCGGAGCCGGCTTTTAGTTTCGAAAAGATCGATGTTTGTGAATTTCCCAAATTATTTAACCTTTTCTCTTCCCACCAATTCTCTCATGTTTGTCATCTTGCCGCTCAGGTTGGGGTTCGCTATTCATTGGAAAATCCTTTTCCATATCAAAAGTCGAATTTGGAAGGATTTTTAAATATTTTAGAAGCTTGTCGTAAGTTCCCCCCAAAAAATTTAGTTTATGCTTCTTCATCGTCAATATATGGGGCCGATCCAAAAATCCCATTTTCAGAAGAAGAAAAATCGGATAGACCCATATCCCTTTATGGAGCTACCAAAAGAGCTAACGAATTAATGGCCCATTCGTATAGCTATTTATATAATATTCCAATTACCGGTTTGCGTTTTTTTACGGTGTATGGTCCCTGGATGCGTCCTGATATGGCTCTTTTTAAATTTGCCAAAAAAATCCAAGCAGATGAACCCATTGACGTTTATGGGAACGGTAAAATGAAAAGAAATTTTACTTATATTGACGATATCATACAAGGAGTAGAACTAGCATTAGACAAATCTCAACCCTACGCGCTTTATAATATTGGAAATGATAGGACCGAAGTTCTTGAGGATTACATAAAGATCTTAGAAACATGTTTAGGAAAGCCCGCCATACGCAACTACCTGCCTCAACAACCGGGAGATATGACAGAAACCTGGGCGGATCTTACTAAGATTCGGCAAGATCTGGGATACGAACCCACTACAAATATCGATGTTGGCATTAAAAAATTTGTAGAATGGTTTGAAGACTATTTTCCTTCTACATCTTAATTAAATAAATTTCAAATAGTTATTAGAAAAAACTTGATAAAAATTGCTCTATATAGTTTGGAAAGTAGACAAAAATTTGGTATAGTTTATTACATTGCGATATCCATAAGTTATTGGTATTTATGCCTTAATTTGAGTTTGGGAGAATTTTTTTGAAAAACCGCTTGCATGTAATCGATCAAGAGTTTGAGCTGGTTCGTAGCGATTGGTTAGCCGATGCAATGCCTTATCTGGCTTTTTCAAGCCCAGACCAGGCTCTTGAATTTCTTAGAAATGTCTATAGCAGCAATCCAAGTAATTCGGATATTATGCGAGAGGTTTTGTCAGATGTTTCTCCAATTGAATATGTAAATGAATTAGGAGATTCGGATATTTTATTCCACCTTGCGGCTGAGTTGACGAGCGGTCGTTGGAAAATCATATTGCCATGGTCTTATCGAAAATTGCCCCCAGTAGTTACTTCTTCAAACTCTCCAACTCCAAATCAAGTTGAGCAAGCCTCAAAAAGTTCTCCGCCTCCGGCGCAAGAATCGAAAAAAGAAGAATCGCAAGAAGAAAGTATGTCTGAAGAAGAAGCGGCAGCCCAAGCTGAAGCTTTAGAGGAAAGCGCTAAAGACGGAACTCCAGTTTGTTCAGAATGTTCCCAAATGGAACCCGCCGCAGAGCCTAAAAAAGAAGCGGCGCCGGCGGTAGAAGAACCGGAAGACGAAGTTGCGGCGGCGCAAGCGGCAACTTTGGATAAAGCGGCTGAGGACGGAACCCCAGTTTGTTCAGAATGTTCCGGAATGGACGATAGCGCTTGATTAAAGAGTTCTATAAGGATTTTTATGCCAAAGCCAAAACCAGAAAATATTATACGGACCATCAAATCTTTAATTGAAACCGATAGTAGGGCTAAAGTATATGCCGTTCTTGACGCCGCGCGAAAAAAAGAAATTTATCATATTCTTGATCCGGATAAACATCGAGATGAAGCATATATATTTGAGCAAATACATCGAGATAAATGGTTTCCCGAGTTGCCCTGGTTCAAAGAATACCGTCGTTGTATTTATCCTCTGAAAGGGAAAATTCCAGAAGTGCTTTTAAAGGCCTCGCCTTATTTAGCGCGGGTGGATCTTGATAGTTCTTTTTCTCGTTGGTTATTTAGCGAAGGCTGGGGAGATAACTGTGGTATTTTTTTTGTTTCTCGGGCTTCGGAGGATAGGCTGTTTGAACATTTTAAAAAGTTACTTTTAGCCAGAAGTGAATCCGGAGAATCGCTTTACTTTCGTTATTACGATCCGCGTGTTTTTAAAAACTATTTACCCACCTGCACCCCCGACCAACTCAAGATTTTTTTCGAATTTGCGGAATTGTTTTTTGTCGAGCATGAAGGAGGAAAATCTATGGGAGTTTATCGGTTTGTCAATTCAGAATTAAACGTTTCCATGAACAACTTTTTAGAAAAGACTACAAGCAACGTTTCCAATTCCATTCCGCAATCTTTTTAGCTTAAAAAAATAGCAATGCTAGTTATTCGAAACGATCAAATAAAGACTTTTGAAAAAATTTTAAGTTTCGAATTTTCGATATTGCAACATTGTAGAAAGCATTTTCCACTGCCTTACGAAATGCTTGGAGAAGATCAAATACGAAAAATAATCCAATATGGAGTTATCCGGGCAGGAAAATATGATTTTGACGCTTATCGCGAAAAATCGCTTTACGTAAGTATCATGTTGTTATTGGGAAGTGATTTTGATGAAGATTTTCAATTGCCGTGGGCGCAAAAAATTTTAAACGAACCTTTAATAAAAAGTTCAGCTGACCGGATTGATCGCCTTTATAAAGAAACGCTCGTTTATCTAAAACAAGTTGCTGGCGCTGAAAATAAGTTTATGATTCGAGCTATGGAGAGGATTCGCGAAGTTAAAATTCAAAGTTTGCTTCAGCCTTCTAATGTTTCCCTTGAATTGGGAATTTATAATTTGTTGTCGAATATTTACCCTGAGAAAAGTAAGCGCCAGGGGTCAGCGGTTATGAACGAACTAATTAAAACGGGGATTGCAAACTCTAAAAAGTATGCTTTGACTAGTTATCGCAATATCGCCGTGTTTACGACTATGATGTTTATGTTAGGAAGCGATTTCGATAGTGATTTGCAATTTCCATGGGCGTATAGAGCTTTAAACGATGTAGCCATTAAGGATCAGAACATGAGAACGGAACGTCTTTATAAATTAGCCATGATGCTGCTCAATCGCTCTTTGGCTCAAGTAAATAGCCGGTAATTGATTTATGGGATGCTGCTGCTGTTGTGATGTTGATGATATTGACTCAGACCTAAGTCAGCCTGTCAATCGATCTGCTTCCAGGTCTTGCGACCAAGCTCCCCCGGTTGTTAATCCTACAATCCAAGGGAATCCTCGAGTTGTTTTGCTGCCTAAACCCTATCAGGCAAATCCACATAGAATCCGAATAGATTTAGGAGTAGATAGAGCTTTTGATGGAACGGCTCAATTAGCTTTTACTAATGCCGGTAAAGTTGATGTCTACAGAGCCGCAGTTGGAGGAGTAGCGGAAAATAAGCCATTGGATATAACCAATGGCGAAATTAATGCCGGACTCTCTGTTTATATTGAAGGGGTTCAAGTGAGCGATAATATGAACGATATCCGTTTGACATTGTCGCTTGTCGGCGGTACGAACCCAGGCCCAGCTCGTTACGTTGATATAACTTGTGGAGATTTAAAATTAGAAATATTTACACCGCGGCCACAGGGGGGCGACCCAGTTGCCATTGCCGAAGCTCAGAAAAACGATCCTGGGGGTTATGTTCACTTCCAGCGTAAACAATATTGCCAGCGCGTTAAACTGATTGTTCATAAAGCAAAACCTTATGATTATGCGGGTAATATCGTATTGTCTAAATCAAACAATAAGGTAAAAGTTTTTGATCAGGAAGATCAAACGGGAGGAGTAGAACAAAACCTTGACCTTACGATAGATAACGGCGCTATTCATCAGGCTAATGGACAAGAGTATTGGGTGGAAGGGGCTAATGCGAGCGGCGCGTTACACGATACAAATTTTCAATTAAAAGTTGAAGGTTTGAATCAAGACGGAGATCAGGTTCAATTTACAGTCGTTAAAGCGGAATTACAAATATGTAAAAGTAGAGACGCTGTTGGAGCAGTTCCGAATGCCCTAAATGATCAAGAAAAATTGAACCCAGGTCGTTTTGTTCATTTACAAGATAATGTCGGTCATCATGGTCGCGCGCGTTTGTTTGTACCGCAAATTGAACCTAATGCATTCCGCGGTCATTTAATTTTTACAGTTTGGGATGTTACTGCCAATAACGATCAAAATCCAAAAGTTGGATTATTTCAAAATGAAGCGGGTGGAGTTGCTCGAGCAAATCCTTACGATTATGATTTTACCGGCGCGGCTTTTCCCCTTGCAGGTCTTGAACAATGGGCAGAGGGAACGACCGTTAGCGGAGCGTTGCGAGATATTGAAATACGGCTTGGAGTACAAGATAGTAACGGGGATAATATAACGCTTCTATGCGATAAAGTAGCTCTTACTGTCGTTCGTTTTCATAATTTAGAAATTACAATTCCGGCGACTCCAGAAAATAGGACGCATTATGGGAATAATCCTGTTGCGAATCACCAATATCAAATTGCGGCAGGGGCTATCAACGAAAACGATTTTGATCAAGACGAAGTGAATAATCCTCCGGTAGTATTAGTTGAAGGCTCAATCTTCAACGCAAACCGGGCTTTATTTAGCGTTCAAGTAGATCCAGCCGGGGTTCCTGTCAGTTGGGACGCAATAAGAGACGTACGGCCAGGTAATGGAGATCATGGAAACGTTATAGCGGAAAGTCCGAACCCACAACCAACTCTTTTTGCGGGAGCGGATGCATTGCATAAAGAATTAGAGGCCGACGCGGTAGGAACGTTTCATGTTTGTCCCTATATCGACTGTAACGGTAGTGGGGGGTTTATTTTTGACGACGCCGGAGGAAATCGAATTGATCGAGAACCATTTATTATGATGAATTTGGTTCTGATTCGCGTTCGAGGATTTGCGAATAATAGCGTCGCTCAACCTGCAAACGGAGCTATAACGCATCTTCCTCTAGGAGCTCCGACAGGCTTAACTATTGAAACGGGTGATTTTTTGGCTGGAGCTACTGCGGGAGTTCATCAAGTGGCAACAGTGGACGTTATAGGCGGCGGACAAAATGGTACGCGTGGGTTGGATAAACTTTTTGCAGGTTGGGTAAATAACGATCTGAGAAGCGATGATGTTTTTGCCGAGTATGAAGATCCAGCAAATTTGGGAGTAGTTCATACTATGCAAGCTATTTGGGCTCCACCCCCTGTGGCGAATCAACTTATTTATCCACCTACTGTTGCACCAGCAGATATAGGTGGTCCATTATTAGATACTTCGCCAATCGCCGGCCAAGGTACTGGCGGCAATACCTGCGTTGGAACCGAAGGAGGAGTAGGCCCGCCAGTTCCAATTGCCAAAGTTGCAAGTCCGGCTGGCACTGGCGAAAGATGGACTGTAGAAATGTGGGATAGTCCGCATGACGAGTGTGATTACGAACATCCCCACTACTTAGGGTTTAATTTAAGGCGTTATCGTTATTATTTATATTTTCGCACTAATTTATGTTTCTGGACCAATATGGCTGGGACTGCAGATAACGCTGATCATCCAGCGTGTCGACTTTATTCTTCTGTTCAGACCAATCAATGGTTTGTCGAATATGAATCTACGTGGTTGATCAATCCCCCTTATACAGAAACTCCAGTCCAGGCTTTAGATGTTAGATTAGTTCAAGACGCTAATCCCAATAGATTGGCTACTCCCATAGAAGGATCTGGTTTTGAGGTTCGTTCCCCTACCTCTTTAGATTGTTTGGCATATGATTTTACTGCATAAAAATTTGTTCAAATTTTATTTGGTTTCCACATATGAATTTTTCAAAAAGTTTCCTTGAATCCAATTCCTTGATTTTACGCTCTTCGCATATTTTGAAGGTACGTATAGATAGGGCGATAATAAATAATTGGGATTCCCATTCTAATCAAAATCTTAAAGTTCGACAGGTCAAACTTTGTTTGTGTTTTTTGGGGATACTTAAAGGAGAGCTTGAGCTAAAACACGGCGATAAAACGGAAAAAGTTTTTAAGCAATTTGAAACGGTAAATGGGAAAAAATATCCCGTTCCTGGAGCTTGGTCCCGGCAAAATTTAGAAGAAAAAAAAGAATTTATTCTTTTTTGTAACTCTAATTCAAATAAGTCTTCTCATATTTTTACAGATGAACTATGTCAACGGGTTTTTGAGTATGAAATAGTTAAACATGATTTACTAGCGGTTTTAGAAGCTGAGAAATTTGGTTGGACAATTAGAGAGTTTTTGGAGAACAATTTTCAAGAATCTCATAACCATAATTTTTTGCTTGTTGAATATCTTTTAGCAAGAGTTGATGAAATTTTGTTTAGTGAAATTGAAGGATTTAATTTATTAATGGATTATTTTGAAAGCCCAAAAGTTCCTATTAAAAATCGAAGCGTTTTATTGAGTTCTCTTGTTTCAAAATTTATTTCAGCAGATCCCGTTCCTTCGAAATTTGGTTCGCGATTTGTAATAGGGGTATTCCGATTATTGGAATTACCCGAGGCGGTTGCGCTTAGAGAAAATATTTTGAAAGTATATTTACCTAATCTTTTAGGATTGAGAGGAGGGGGGGGCCGGAAAGATCCTAAGGATATTTTTCTAGAATTTCCTTTAGATAAACGAAAGGCTTTTAAAAATCTAAAGAATTGCCCAAGAAGAACTTCTGATTTTGCAAACCAACTTTCCCGTTGGATTATTCAGTAAAATGTGAAACTTTTTCCTCCTCTCCCCGCAGCGAGGAGAGGAAAGATGGTTTCTATGCGGCGAGTTGGGCTTTGGCGGTATCCATCAATTTCTTGAAGGATTCTTCGCTTTGGATAGCGATTTCTGAAAGCATTTTCCGATTCAATTCGATATTTGCTTTTTTCAACCCATGAATGAATTGGCTGTAGGTCATGCCTTCCGCTCGAACGGCGGCGTTGATTCTGGCAATCCACAACCTTCTAAAATCCCGCTTTTTGTTTCTTCGGTCTCGGTAGGAATAGCTTAAGGCTTTTTCAACCGCTTCTCTTGCTTTTCGGTATAAATTTCCTCGGGAACCGCGAAAACCTTTTGCTAACTTTAAAATCTTTTTTCTTCTGTTACGGGCTACGGTCCCGTTTACCGCTCTAGGCATTACTTTTCTCCTTTATCGCGTCGCCTAATTAGGCAACAGTACTTTCATGCGCTTTGCGTCGCCTGCAGTCATTACCCGAGACTTACGCAAATTTCTTTTTCGCTTGGTGGTTTTAGACGTCAAAATATGGCTTGTGAAAGCCGAATTTCGTTTAATTTTTCCCGAACCGGTTTTCTTAAACCGTTTTGCGGCTCCCCGGTTGGTTTTCATTTTGGGCATTTACTTTTCTCCCTGAACTTCTGGTTTTAAAAATTTCTTATAAAAGGTTATAAACCTTATGTTCCTTTTTTCTTTGCTTTTGGAGCCAAAATCATTACTAAGGTACGGCCTTCTTTTTTAGCGGCCTGTTCTACGGTTCCAAACTCTTCGCAAGCTTCCGCTATTTTTTCTAAAAGCTTTTGTCCTTGTTCTGGATGCACAATTTCCCGGCCTTTGAAAAAGATCATGACTTTAGCTTTATCGCCATGCTCTAAAAATCGTTGAACGTGCTTTAACTTAAAATCAAAATCGTGAATATCGGTATTAGGCCGAAATTTGACTTCTTTTATATGAACGACTTTTTGGTTCTTTTTAGCTTCGTGGGCGCGTTTGCTTTGTTTGTACTTAAATTTTCCATAATCCATAATCCGGCAAACTGGCGGATTTGCAGTCGGCGCTACTTCCACTAAATCTAAATCCCTTTCCTTCGCCATCGTTATGGCTTCGCGCGTGGGAAAGGTTCCTAAAGGTCCGCCATCGTCGCTGATAACGCTCACTTCTTTTACCCGGATCATTTCGTTGACACGTTGTTTTTTAATCGATCGTCCTCCTAAAAAAAATTAATAGTAACCGTTAATCTAAAGTTTTATTCGTTTCCGCTTCTTTAAGTTCGGAAATGAATTCTTCTAAACCCATTGTTCGAGTTTCTTTGGATTTTCTTTTTCTAACGGCAATTTTCTCAGCTTCGACTTCTTTTTCTCCCAACACGATTGCGTACGGAATTTTAGCTAGTTGAGCTTCCCTAATTTTGAACCCAATTTTTTCGTTTCGTAAATCTTTTTCGAATCGAATATTTTCTTGAGTCAATCTTTCGGCAATTTTTTCGACATATTCTACCTGATGATCGGTGATAGGTAAAATAATTACTTGCGTTGGAGCCAACCAAACTGGAAAAGCGCCTGCAAAATGCTCAATTAAACAACCAAAAAAACGTTCAATAGACCCCATTAAAGCTCGGTGAATCATAATTGGGCGCGATTTTTTGCCATCATCCCCAATATAATTAATATCAAATCTTTGAGGTAGGTTAAAATCGACCTGAACCGTGGAAACTTGCCAAAAACGGTTTAGACTATCTTTAATTTTGATATCTATTTTAGGCCCATAAAATACGCCCTCTCCTGGGTCTTCTTCGTAATCCAGCTCAATTTTTTCTAATGCGTTTTTTAGAGCGGTTGTGGCTTGTTCCCAATCCTCGTCGGAGCCAACTGATTTTTCAGGTCTTGTGCTTAAATATACCTTAAATTCATTGAAACCAAATGACCTTAGTATAAATAAAATAAAATCAACTACTTTTAAGATTTCCTCTTCGAGTTGATCGGGACGACAGAAAAGATGGGCGTCGTCTTGGGTAAATCCTCGGACTCTTAATAATCCATGCAAAACCCCAGAACGTTCATATCTGTAGACAGTTCCTAATTCGGCCCATCGTAATGGTAAATCCCTATAACTTCTAAGTCTGGTTTTAAATATTTGCACATGGAATGGACAATTCATTGGTTTAAGAACATATTCCTGACCGTCAACGTCCATTCCAGAAAACATATTATCTTTATAAAAGTTGGTATGACCGCTGGTTTCCCAAAGGTCAATTTTTGCGGCATGAGGACTAGCCACAAGCTCATAACCGTTGTCATAATGTTCTTTTTTCCAGAACTCTTCCATTATGTAACGAATCCTGGCGCCTTTTGGATGCCATAAAATTAGGCCGGGGCCAACATCCTCGGAAACGGTATATAAATCCAATTCCTTACCAAGCTTTCTATGATCTCGTTTTTTTGCTTCTTCCAGGCGGTTTAAATAGTCTTTAAGTTCTTTTTTATTTCGCCAACAAGTTCCATAAATCCTTTGTAATCCAGCGTTTTTTTCGTCGCCACGCCAATAGGCAGCGGAAGTATGAAGCAATTTAATGGATTTTAGATAACCGGTTGACGGTACATGAGGGCCTTCGCAAAGATCTGTAAAGTCGCCTTGACTATAGATGGAAACAATATCTCCGTCGATGTTGTCTAAAATTTCCTTTTTATAGGATTCCCCCTTTTCGCGAAAAAACTCGTAAGCTTCGTCTTTTGTTAGATCCTTTCGGACGATTTCATGGTCCCTTTTTACAATTTCTTTCATTTTATCTTCGATCTTTTTTAGATCTTCGGGAACGAAAGGAGTTTCCCTGTAAAAGTCGTAGAAATAACCGTCTTCTATAGGCGGACCAATGGTCAGTTGTGTTTCTGGGAAGAGTTCTTTGACTGCTTGGGCGGTTAAATGAGCGGCGCTATGTCTTAAAGTTTCTAAATCTATATCTTCTATTTTAATTTTGTCGTTCATGAATCAATGAATCTTATTGCATTTATGGTTATTGGATAAAGAGGCGAATTTTTTTAATCATTTATCCAGAAATAGTCAATATCCTCAAAAAAATACCGAAAACATAGGCACGGGCGGTTTCGAACCGCCGACCCCTTGCATGTCAAGCAAGTACTCTA
>CAYFMN010000067.1:8360-14130 GCA_964344185.1 uncultured Nitrospinota bacterium | reverse complement strand
TCTACCGTCTTTTTAGAGTTCCCTTTGACTTTTTCTTTAGTTTGAATGGTTTCTTTAACTGTTTGGCTGACTGTTTCTTTAGTTGAGCTTTGTGCGGTGTTCTTTGCGGCTGATTTTACTGATTGATTGGCAGTTTCTTTTGCCGAGTTTTTAGCGCTGTTCTTTGCCGTATTTTTTGCCGTTTGACTGGCAGTATTTTTAGCGGAAGATTTTGCAGTATTTTTTACAGTGGACTTTGCGGAAGCGTTGGCTGTTTGTTTTAACGAAGATTTTACAGATGTTGTTGTAACTTTTGCTTTGGCTTTGGGTGCGGTTTTTAAAGAGGAGCCTGCTTTTTTGTCGGATATTTTGGAAATTTTTCCCGTAACCTTATTTTTCTTAGCGTTTACTTTGTCTCCGACTTCCTTACTCGTCTTGGAAACTTTACCGGCGGTTTTATCTTTCTTTCCGTTAACTTTGTCTTCGGCCTTATCCTTCTTGCCTTTTACTTTGTCAGTGGCTTTATCTTTCTTTCCGTTAACTTTATCTTCGGCCTTATCTTTCTTGCCTTTTACTTTGTCAGTGGCTTTATCTTTCTTTCCGTTGCCGTTCCCGTTCCCGTTTCCTTTATTATCTTTATCTTTATCTTTTCCATTTCCGTTGCCATTGCCGTTACCGTTGTCATTTCCTTCGCCTTCTTCTTCGTTCTTTCCGTCTTTATTTTTGTTTTTGTCTTTTCCTTTACTTGCAGAACTGGTTTTTTCATTGGCTTTAGCGGTTTCGGTGATTTTTGTATTCGCGACCACCTTATTAACGGCTGTTTTTGTAACGGTACCTCGATCAGTTTTAATCTTTTGGGGAGTAAAGGTACGGGCTTTGTAACTATCAATTAGAGTTTTAGACGCTTTAGCAACTGCAGTGGCGACACGGTCTTTTGTAACCCGACGCATTTGTCCGGCGGCGACGATGGCTTTTTTGCCTTCTTTTCCGTTAGGCAATATGGGGGCGGTTTCTATTCGATTATGGATTCCAACAAATTCGGTTTGGCCGTCCGGTTTAACATCGACTATAAATTCTGTTCCCAAAACGCCCGCCGTCGCGGTCGGGGTGACGACTTTAAACATTGATCCCTTGCCCTTGGCTTTGGAAACAACAAAACGAACCGCGCCGGAAGCGACATTAACCACTGTTTGCCGCATATTTAAATCCGGATTGTAAACGTGTTTGGTAATGCGGACGACTGCGTCTTCGCCCAGAGTCAATGTGCTGTTGTCGTCGAATGTAAAAGCAAGGTTGGCTTTTTCTTTTGTTTTAATTTTGTCGAACATGTAAACGGGATTGGCCAATTTTGCCTTATACGCTTTGGAGTCCCCTTTGTGAAATTGCAGCGCCTTTCCGCGCAAACCGGTGGTTAACCCAATATCCGCAGAGGCCAAGAGCCCTTGCTTTTTCAGGTACATTTTTTGTTCAAAAAGGGATTTGCCGCGAGGTTGGCCGGTGAGAGCGTAAGCCACGCGGACAAACTCCAGGTTGGTCATGGGTTTGTCAGGATCTTTGCCTTCTAATACTTTGACTCCCCGGTCGTTAAGTTTTTTAACGGTTTTTTTGTAGAGTTCGTCGTCCGACATGGCCAGATGGTTTTTAGGCAGAAGGGGGTTGCTGGGTTGAGACGACGCAAATACCTTGATGAATTCGGCGCGTTTCATAATTTCCTGACCGGAGGCGGTCAAGGGAATTAAAACGGCAGAAACAAGGCTAAATAGAATTATTTTTAAATTAAGCGGTTTCAATTTTTTCTTGCCAGTAAAAAAATTGCGCGAACACTTTCGTATCGGAGCCTGGATACGATTTTTAACGGATTCTGATCAATGTCTTGTGTCGGAATGCCAAACTTATAAAAATATTTTTAGGATTAAATAATATTTTACTAGATAAAGAGTTCGAAATCCATGCTGGCTTCTAAGTTAGACGATGCTCTTAAGGTATTTTTCATTCAATGTAAATTATACTTTTTTTTAAAATCTGATCAACCTTTATTTATAAAGGTTTGTGGCGTTTTTGTTGCAATGTTTGTGACAAAATTTACAAAAAACAAAAAGCGTTGAAATTCGGGGAGTTAGTAGTGAGACTCTAATGCTTTCAAAACCCCTCCAAAAGAACATAAGTTCCTCTTTTTTTTTGTTTTACCGAAAAAAATGGCGTTGTTTTAGCGGAGATTGGCTTAAAAATGATTTACTTCAGGAAAATAACTAGGTAACTTGCGTCTTATTCTGAAAAATGAATTTGGTTGTTTCGTTTGCAGGTAGCGGCTTGCTGAAGAAGTACCCTTGATAGCCGTTGCAATTTAATTTCTTCAAATATTTAAACTGGTTTTCGGTTTCAACCCCTTCGGCGACCACTTCCAGTCCCATTCCATGACAAATAGTAATAATTCCTTCAATGATCGCTTGATTGCTTTGATCTTGATAACCGCGAATAAAAGACTGGTCGATTTTTAACGAACGCACGGGAAATCTCTTTAAAAAACCCAGTGATGTATAGCCAGATCCAAAGTCGTCGATATTCGATTGAATTCCAGTTTCTTTCAATTGTTTTAAAATTTTAATGACGGAGTCGACGTCTCTCATTACCGCCGTTTCCGTGACTTCAATTTCTAAAAAAGACGGATCGATTTTTGTGATCGTCAATATTTCTTTTATTTCTTTAACCAAATCGGTTTGTTCAAATTGCTTTCCCGAAATGTTAACGGCGACATTAATCCAACTTCCATATTTATTTTTCCATTCGCGAATTTGTTTGCACGCTTCGACTATCACCCATTTTCCCAGAAGATTGATTATCCGGCTTTCCTCCGCAATGGGAATAAATACTGCGGGTGAGAGCGTTTTGCCGTCGGGTTGCGGCCATCGAACAAGGGCCTCCAGGCCTTTAACTTGTCCGAATTGGTCGACCTTGGGTTGGTAGTGGAGTTCTAATTCTTCATTATCAATGGCTTTACGCAAGTTTTGTTCCATTGTCATTCGATGATTGATTTTTTCGTTCATCGATTCGGTAAACAGGCGGTAGATATGGCCGCCCATTTCTTTTGCGCGGTACATGGCGATATCGGCGTTTTTGAGAAGGGTGGCGATATCTTGTCCATCGTCCGGGTAAAAAGAAATTCCAATGCTGAAATTGGAAAAAATTTCTTTGTTGGATATAAGGAATGGCGGTTGCATCACCTCGTTAATTTTTTGGGCCAGTTTGGACGCGTCTTTTTCGTCTTTTAAAGTCGGCGTCAGAATGATGAATTCGTCGCCGCTCAATCGGCCCAGAGTGTCGTCCTTTCTCAGGCATTCCTTTAATCGTTTTGTTACGGATTTTAAGAATTGATCGCCGGCGTCGTGTCCTAAATTATCGTTGACCGTCTTAAAGTTATCCAAATCCATATAAAGAACTGCGAATTTCTTGTTATGGCGTCTGGCGTGGGCCAGCATGATCTGCATCCGGTCTTTAAGCAAATTGCGGTTTGGAAGGTTCGTTAACGTGTCGTAAAAAGCGAGTTGTTTGATATGGTCTTCCATTTCTTTTTGCGACGTGATGTCTTCCACAATAGCGAAAAGCTGGACAGGTTCTTCGGTATCCAAATATTGAATGCGGACTTCGACAGGATAGACGCTTTCGTCTTTTCTTTTGAGCTGACCCGTAAAGGAAACTTGAGCCTGCTCGTTTTTTATAAGGGTTTGGATTTGGGCGTTAAGGTCGTCACAGGAAAATTCGGAAAATAAGCGGTTAAAGCGCAAGTTTCCCAACTCTTTAAAGGAGTAGCCAAGATTTTTAGACGCTTTTAAATTTGCTTGCGAAATTTTATGACTTTTAGGATCTAAAATATAAATTTCGTTAACCGTGTCGTCCAAAATCCGGTTGAATCTTTTATTTATTTTTTTCTGAGTTATAAGTTCTCGATTATCAGAAGCTAAAATGTTCAATTCTTCTTTAGATCTGAGCGCAAGAGTTTTAACTAAAGGCATTAAGGCTTCCGGATTTGAAAATAAAAAGCTTTTGAAAACCTCGCCGCTGATTTCTATAGCTTTAACTTTGGAAACGGCTTTTATAGAAGCGGAACGGGATTGATTGCCTAGCAAGGCCATTTCGCCTATATATTCGCCTACGGTACGCCGGGCGATGATTCGGTCTTCTTTCAACACCTCTAAATAGCCTTCGGAAATGATGAACATAGACTTACCTTCGTCGCCTTCTTTAAATAGAAATTCGTTGGAAGAAAGTTCGACGACGCTACAGTTCTCTGCAAGATTTTTTAATCCGGGCAAGCTTTTTAAAAAATCGACTTTTTCCAAATATGTCGTTATTGAACTTTTATCCATCAATAGAGTGTCTAGATTTGAAGAGGTTTTTAAATTAAGTTCCGCAATGGATAGAGTCATTGGATGATTGATTGAAGAATAAGCTGAAGATCCCATTTTCAAAAGTTTTTTTTTAGGAAAAACCAAATTTAAATCCAGACTTATTAGTTATAAAAACAATATCTCGTTTGAATTGCTTTAACTATTAAAATTACAGTTAGAATAAATAAAATAGAGGTGAAAACAAGCTTTATTTTTATAAAGTTATAAAGTATTCAGTTTGCGCATGGCTTTATATTATTGAAAAATTACCGGCGTGAAATTGATTGGTTTTTGTGGGGATAGAGGCGTGAATATTTGACTTTTTTCCGAAATCCGAATAATCGTCGCCTGGTTAATTGAGCGAGGAGCTGGGAAAAAATTTGATAAAAGCCTGAGGTTATAAAAATAACCGTGAAATTTCGAGGTTGCTTTGTAAATTTTAAAGATAGTTTTCCACTAAATCTACAAATAAGGGGATGTCTATAGGTTTGGTTATATATTCGCGAAACCCCAGCCTTTTAGCTCTTTCTTTATCTTGATCCATAGCGTCTGCGCTTACGGCAAGGACGGGGATGTTTTTTGTTTTATTCGATTCCTGAAGTTTTTTGAAAGCTTCAATACCGTTCATTTCCGGCAAATTAATATCCATTAAAATGACATCGGGTTGATGCGTATGGGCAAGCCTTAACCCTTCTATAGCGGTTAGCGCCTGTAGAAAAATAGTGTTTTCACGGTTTTCAAATATTCGTCTAACCAAATTCAAATTGGCCAGATTGTCCTCGATATATAAAATAACTTTGTTTTGTTTCCCGCTTGCCTTGAAGGATTCATGAGGATGAACAGCGTCGTATTCCGATATTAACGGCGGTTCCGAAGCCGGTAGTTCGACACAAAAACTGCTTCCTTCTCCCAACACGCTTTCGAAATAGATTGTTCCACCCATAAGATTAACCAGGCGTTGTGAAATGGTTAAACCGATTCCCGTTCCTTCTATTTCTGACGACTCTATACCCAGTCTTTCGAAAGGTAAGAAAATTTCTTTAAACTTATCTTTTGGGATGCCGCGACCGGTGTCGATTACTTTAATAACTACTGTATTGTGATTTTTGATGAAATAATCGAGGGTTACGTTTCCGTCGGCTTGGTTGTATTTAATGCCGTTGGAAACGAGATTAATTAAAACCTGCTTTAAGTGGATTCGGTCCGCCATAACGTAAAGGGCGGGGTCGGCGGCATGGTTGTCTAATAGCGTGATCTTTTTTTTTGTTGCTATTGGTTTGGATAAATTAAGGACTTCATTTTTTAGATCGAATATATTAACGGGTTCCAAATGAACTTTGATGTGACCGGTTTCCACTTTGGAAAGGTCCAGGACTTCGTTGATTAAGTCCAGTAAGTGATAACCC
>CAYFMN010000067.1:0-8350 GCA_964344185.1 uncultured Nitrospinota bacterium | reverse complement strand
ATTTGGTCCAGGTCTCTTAGTTCAACTTCGTTGTTTTTTTTCTTTGCTTCTCCTCTTAAAAGCTGGGTGAATCCTAATATAGAATTCATGGGAGTGCGTAGCTCGTGGCTCATTCTCGCCATAAATTCAGATTTTGCATTGTTGGCTTTTTCCGCTTCGTTTTTGGCTTTTTCCAGCTCTTTGGTTCGGAGTTTAATTAATTCTTCCTGGCGGATAGCGTTTTCGAACAGTTCTTCTTCGGCTTTTTTCCGCATGGTTATTTCTTTGGCGACGAGTTGGCATCCTAAATATTTTTTTTGCGTTGATTTCTGTTTTACCACTTTATTGGATACGTCCCATAAACCGGCTGAATCCACCAGGAAACATAATTCCTTAAAACCTCCTGGAAATAAAAAATCGTCGTCCACTTTAAGCCAGACTTCCAAATCTTTTGTCGATCTTTCTCCAATCCGTTTTGTGAATATCTCATCTAGAATTCTTTTTTTATTTTTATTCGCGATTAAATCTGATATCGGTTTACCTATGATATCTTCTGGGGTGTAGCCCAGCAAACTGACCGACGGATTTGCGTAGGTAATAAGTCGGTTTGAAGAAACTCTTAAAATAATATCGGAAACCGATTTAATGATATCTTCATAATTTTCTTTTGTTTTATTCAGTTCTCCGAATCCTTTGTCCAGGGTGCCGAGATCGTTACGGCTTCTTTCGGAAAGGGTTTTCATGATTTCCAACACAACGGACGAGTGCGGCGCGATGATAGAGCTGAAATTTTCTTTTGAAATTTCTAAAAGGCTTGTAGGGACGGCGGCCTTAATGTTTGCCGATCTGGGTTGCGAGTTAATAAGGGCCATTTCTCCAATCAAGTTATATGGCCCGCGTTCGGCTATTAATTTATTTTGAGTGAAAACCTCTAACAAGCCTTCTAAAACGATATACATTGTCTCTCCCGGCTCGCCTTCTTTGAAAAGGATTTCGCCGCCGTTTAAGTAAATAAACGGGGATGCCTGGCATAGCTTTTCTATATCGGTTTGTTCCAAACCGGAGAGAACTGAATTTTCTTTTAAAATTTTTACGGCAGAGTCGATATCCATTTTTGATTATCGGAAATCCAAAAACTATTGTGGTTTTGTGTTTAGCGTCTTAGTCTCAATTTGAGATTTTTTAGGATTTATATTAAAAACCATCAAAAGGGCATTACTTATAAATATAGAGCAGAAATAGGACCGTGAGTTACTGATAAGGTTATACTTTTATATGAAGGATGTAAACTATTAAATTTTCATTCGGGTGAAATGTAAGAACGTAAAATTAATTCGATTTGCTTTTGTTAACATATTGTTACATTTTACAACTATTTATTTTTAAAGGTATTTTTACTTTATTATGATTTATATTTACAATATATGTTGAAGTTTGGGGAATGAGAAGCTATGCTGGTTTATTCTTAGAGTGAAAGGTAAATCTGTAAAAAAGAGAAGATAAGTTTATAAAGGTTTTAGAGCGTTTACAAAGGTTTTGTTTGCATAAGTATTTTTGGTTTTTTGAAGATGACTTCAATGGGGAGTGAAATGGAGAACACTAAAACAGACATTTTTATTTCTTTCGCAGGATTGGAAGGAATGAAGGTTTTGATTGTAGACGATAATCCAGAAAGTTTAGGCATTCTGAAAAGCTGTTTTGAAGATACCGGTTTACAAGTCCTAATCGCAAAAAGCGGCGTATCCGCCTTAAATATTGCCGCAAGAACGACTCCTGATTTGATTTTACTGGACATTATGATGGAGGGAATGGATGGATTTCAGATATGCGAAAAGCTTAAGGGGAATAGGCTAACAAAGGACACTCCAATTATTTTCGTAACCGGGAAAAACGCCAAAAAAGACTTTGTAAGAGGTTTTTCGGTTGGCGCTGCCGACTTTATAAATAAACCTGTTTGTCAGGAAGAGGTTCTGGCTAGAGCTAAAAACCAATTGGTTTTGAGAAAAGAGCTGTCGGCTAAAAATTTGCTAATCCGAAAAGCGCAAAACTCTGATCAAGCTAAATCAGAATTTATGGCAAAAATGAGTCATGAGCTGAGAACTCCGATGAACGCTATTTTAGGATTTGGACAATTGCTAAAAATCGACGCGCAAAAAGAGGAATCAAAAGTCAAAACGCAGGATGTGGAACGAATTTTAAAAGCCGGCAAGCATTTGCTGGAGTTAATCAACGAAGTATTGGATCTTTCCCGGATTGAAGCGGGCAAATTAAAAGTTTCTCTTGAGCCTGTTAATTTGTTCGCTCTAAAAAGTGAAATATTAGACATTATTAGTCCTTTAATCGAAGAAAAAGGCGTTCAAATAGTCGATGAAGACGATGCGAACGATAACGTATTTGTAACGGCGGATAAAGTTCGATTAAGGCAAGTTCTGCTTAATCTGTTTTCTAATGCAATTAAATACAGCCGTATGAATGGAACTATTACCATGGAAACTTTTAGGGTCGACGATCGTTTAAGGTTTTTTATATCAAATATGGATCGGGAAATTCCTGAAAAATTCCAGCGCAAGCCGTTTGAACCTTCTGAAAAGGCCGGCAACGAATTCAAAGATATTCAAGAAAGTAGTATCGGTTTTCAGATATCAAAAAGGCTTATGAATTTAATGTCTGGTTCAATCGGCTTTAAAAGCCGGGAAGGAGAGGGAAACGGTTTTTTTATCGAAATTCCATTGGCGTCCATTCCAGACATGGAGCGGCAGACGGTTGATTCTATCAAGTCATTAGCTATTGAAGAAGGTTTTCGTTCTTCCTCAAAAACGATCTTATATATTGAAGACAATTCGGCGAATTTACATTTGGTAAAAAGAATCCTTTCGATTAAAGAAGGAGTTAAGCTCGTTTCCGCGACCGAGGCTGAATCTGGCATTCAAATTGCCTTATCAGAAAAACCCGCTCTTATTTTGATGGATATAAATCTTCCTGGAATGAGTGGGGGCGAGGCATTCAGAAAATTAAAATCCATGGAAAAAACGGCAAATATTCCAATCATCGCCGTCAGCGCGGACGCAATGGCAAACGATAAGAAAAAAGCCCTGGATATGGGGTTTAAATCCTACATTACAAAGCCTATTGATATTGACTCTTTTTTTAAAGAGATCAACAATTTTGTGTGATTAAGAAATTTTTTTAAGACCGTTGGCGCATTGCCGCTATAATAGTTAAAATGTTTTCTGTTTTCAAAATTTTTTTTCTTATTGATAACAGCGTTAAGTAAGTGATGGATTATGAAACCGTTTGATAAGGAAAATATATTCTCGTTTGACGACTTGAAAGGCATGAAGATTTTAATCGTCGAGGATAGCGCCGAAAATATCAATCTCCTCAGGTCTTATTTCAATAATTTTAATTTAAATATTTTTGCGTCGACTGATGGAGATTTAGCTATCGAGACGGCAAAAAAGATCGTTCCCGACGTGATTTTGCTGGATATTATTATGCCCGGTTTGGATGGTTACGAAGTTTGTGAACGGCTTAAAGCCATTGAAGCGGTCAAAGATATCCCGGTTGTTTTTCTTACCGCTAAGGTTGAGACGGAAGATTTAGTCCGTGGTTTTTTGATGGGAGGCGCCGACTATATTAAAAAACCTATACAGAAGGAGGAAGTATTAGTCAGAGTTCGAACGCAATTATTATTGCGCAAATATTCAAAAGAAAAAGATAATTTGATTCTAAAAGCGATGGAGTCAAACCGGACAAAATCTGAATTCATGGCAAGGATGAGTCATGAGTTGAGAACTCCAATGAACGCTATTCTCGGTTTCAGCCAGTTACTAATGTTAGACGCGCAGAAAGAAAAAGCGACGGCGCGGAAAAAGGATTTAGGCCGCATAATAAAAGCCGGTAAGCATTTGCTGGAATTAATTAACGAGGTATTGGACCTTTCCCAAATTGAAACGGGAGACTTGAAAGTTCGTTTATCGCCTGTAGATATTCAAGAACTTAAAAACGAAGTTATCGATCTTTCCATGACTATGGCGCAAGAGAATGAGATTCAAATTTTCGACGAAAATAAGAAAGAACCTCCTGTCTATGTATTAGCGGACAGAATTCGTTTGAAACAGGTGTTGGTTAATTTGGCGACCAACGCTATCAAATATAATAGGCCTAGCGGCAACGTGTTTTTTAAATATTCAATTATCGGCGAGCGTTTAAAATTTGAAGTGAGGGATACGGGTAAGGGAATTCCCGATGAATTCAGGGGAAAGCTTTTTAAGCCTTTTGAAAGGCTTGGCGCGGAGTTCACTAAAACCGAAGGAACCGGTATTGGATTATCAATTTGTAACAGGTTGATAAAGCTTATGGGAGGAGATATAACCTTTGAAAGTAAAGAAGGAGAAGGAAGTTCTTTTTTTATAGATATTCCTTTGGCTCAACAACCGGACGTTATTTTGAAAAAGTCGCGGAAGATTCAACCGCCGCAAGAAGATAGTTCTGGCTTGAAAAATAAAACAATCCTATATATTGAAGACAATGCCTCTAATCTTGAGTTAGTTCAAAGAATATTATTGAGAGTGGATTGGGTGAGGTTGATATCCGCAAAGGAGGCCCAATCAGGAATCCGATTGGCCTCGACGGAAATTCCCGATCTTATTTTGATGGATTTGCATTTACCGGATATAGACGGTTTTGCCGCCTTTAAGAAAATAAAATCGATGAAAGAAACCTCCCATATTCCCATCATAGCGATTAGCGCAGACGCCATGGAAGAAGGCAAGAAGAAAGCATTGGATATGGGGTTTCGAGCTTATATAACAAAACCCTTTGATATGAATATATTTTTGGCTTCTCTTGAAGAAGTTTTGAGACCGCTTCATTGATTGTATTTTTGCCAATAAACACAAAATCCTTTATCCTTAATTAAAACAAATTGTTATTTTGTATCAGAACAGATAATAAAGAGAGGAGGTAATTATGCATGAGTTATTCTATTGCAGCGTCGCCGCTCGTAAAATGGACGAGGCCGATATACTCGATATATTAAATACTTCCAGAACCAATAACGCTAAAAATGAAATTACCGGAATCCTCATATATTGCAGTTTTACCAGACAGTTTATGCAGATTTTAGAAGGAGAGAAGCAGGAAATCTTTGGGCTTTTGGAAAAAATAAAAAAAGATAAGCGGCACATTGGACTGAATCTAATTTATGAAGGAGAAACTGTAGAGCGCAGTTTTGGAAACTGGAGCATGGGATTCAGCAATTTTGAGGAAATCGATAGATCCAAACTAGAAGGTTTTTCACAATTTCTGGAAAATGGTTTTACTACCGAGTTGATTAAAGAAGAGCCTTCAAACGCCGCGAAGCTGTTTCAAACTTTTAAAGAAGTTACCCCCACGCGCTAGACTTAAACAGCCTTTACGAACCTTGATTTCGTTATTCCGATAATCTGATCGGCTTCGCCCGTTAATTTATTAAGGAACTAACTCTCCAATGTCATCTCGACCAAAATAAAATTGCCACCCTGAGGTTCTCGAAGGGTCAACGGTCCGTAGGAGCGTTGTTTCCTCTAAAATCCGAGTTAGTTCCTTAGGAGTGCCAGTCGAGGAATCTTGCCTCGACCCAATAAAAATAAACTCCTTGTCCAGGCTCCCTCCTCTTTGTTTCAATAAATAAGCCTTATTAAAACCCACCTCTTTATGTGCGTTACTATTGCATTGCAACGAAATTTCGTTACATAACAACTGAAAACCGTTTTATAACGTAAAATTTATTTCAACTGGTTTCTATTTTAAATAGATAACCATTTATAAAATAAAGACTTTATTTGGTTTGTGTTTTTGGCGCCCGGATTGCTCTAGCTTTTATAAGAAATGATTCAATTTTTATAAATTTAAACGAAGGAGAAATAAATTATGGGTTCGTCAAATTCCAAAAATACTTTTGGGAATGTTGCAAAAGCTTTTCACTGGACTATTTTCTTTTTATTCCTATTCCAATTTGTAATTGCGATTGTAATGAATGGAGTCAAGACGGCTGATTATTATCCGGCAAGCTTGTTTGTTGCGCATAAATCTATGGGAGTGACTCTATTCTTTTTGGCGGTTGCCCGATTGATATGGAGAAAGATGAATCCATTGCCTGCCTGGCCCGATTCAATGTCTGAGTTTGAAAAGAAGGCTTTTCATTTCCTGGAAATTGGATTGTACACAGTGATGTTTGCGATGCCGATTAGCGGCTATGTTTATTCGCTGGCTGGAGGACACGGTTTTAAGTTTTTTTGGCTATTCGAAATGCCGGACTTGTTTGGAAAAAATGCATTTTTGCATGAAGTTGGAAAATATTTTCACAGGGTCATGGCTTTTATCATTGTGGGGCTGGTAGCGTCTCATGTTTCGTTAATTTTGCGGCGTCATTTTGATTCGAAGGAACGCTTTATAGAAAGAATGTCTTTTATAAAATTAGATAAAAATTAATAAAGAGGTTTTGTTATGAAAAATAAAATGGAATTATTGTCCCGCAGGAATTTCATGAAGTACGGCTTGGGAACGTTGGGAACTGTTGCCGGAACGCTTGCAACCGGCACGGCTTTTGGTCAAATGTTAAAACCAAAAACTCCAAGACAAACTCTTGGGCCGTTTTTTCCCGACGATGGCGATCCGGTTGATGAAATCCGGGAAAACCTTGATTTCCGTCTTCCAATCAGCGAAGCCAACGACAACGACCTCACTTTTGTTAAAGGACGTAATGGGAAAGCCAGGGGGCAGGTCGTTTATGTAAAAGGTCAAGTTCTATTCAAAAAGTTTGGAGGAACGTTGGAGCCGCAACCGGGCGCCGTGATTATCATGTGGAATGCGTCGGCTTCCGGGCGATACAACCACAGAGGGGATACGGAAATGCATCGATTCAAACATCCCGAAACCGGAGAGTGGGTTGAAAGAACTCACGACAAAAACTTTCAATACTGGGGACGTTGTATTACCGATAAAGACGGTAATTATTTATTCAAAACTATCGTTCCAGGGTTTTATCCTATTGACTTGGAAAACAGGAGATATCGGCCTCCGCATTTGCATTTCATGATTACGGCTCCGGGAATTCCGCAGTTGGTCACCCAAACTTATTTCAAGGGAGATCAAATCAGGGATAACGATTTTATTCAACAGTTAAATGCACGAGATGGAATTTTAAGGGATAAGCGGTTAACTGCGGCGGAACAAGAAAGTATGATCATAGAATATAGTTCGGATTCTTCTGGAGAGATAACCGATGGGTTGGTGGGCAATTATGATTTTGTCCTCGCCTTTTAGGAAAAGAAGGTAAATCAAATGATCGCATTTCAAAAACAAAAAATGCCTGCCCTGTTTTTAGGGCATGGCAGTCCCATGAACGTGATCGAAGACAACCCTTTCACAAAAAAATGGGAGCTATTGGGAAAAAGCATTTCCAGGCCAAAAGCCATTTTGTCGATATCGGCTCATTGGGAAACGCAGGGAACGCGAGTGACGGCTGTGGAAAATCCGCCGACGATTCACGATTTCGGAAATTTTCCGCAAGCGTTGTTCGATATCCAATACCCGGCTCTGGGAAGCCTGGAATTAGCCAGAAGGATTCAATCGTTAGTGACTAGCGCGGATGTGATTCTCGACGCTCAATGGGGATTGGATCACGGAACCTGGGGACTGTTGACTCGTATGTATCCAAAAGCGGATATCCCTGTGGTTCAATTGAGTTTGGATCGATCATTAACTCCAGCGGGACATTATCAAATCGGGAAAGAGTTAAAACCTTTAAGAGACGAGGGCGTTTTGATTTTAGCCAGCGGCAACATTGTCCACAATCTGCGCTATTTTAATCCGGACCCGAAAGCCGAGCCAATAGGTTGGGCTGTCGAGTTTGACGAAGCCATCAAGGAGCGTTTGTTAAAAGGAGATCGGCAAGGGATATTGAACTATGAATCTCTGGGGGAGGCGGCGCGTTTGGCGAATCCAACGCCGGAACATTTTTTACCGTTGATTTATATTATCGCGTTGCAAGAAGAAGATGAAAGAATCACGTTTCCAGTGGAGGGCTTAGTGGGGGGAGGTATCTCGATGCGCGGGGTGATGGTCGCTTGAATTAAAGGATCTAGGTTAAATCTTTCACTTTTTTTATTGCAGAGACGTCCTTCGGTAAACTCCGAGCGCAAAGGAAATCTTGAGCCACAGAAGACACGGAACTGCACAGCAGAAAAAATGTTAATGGTTGATTGAGAGGAGATATTGTTCTAAAGCATTAGTTTATCTCTTTGTCATCCTGGAGGAGCCTTGCAAAGGCGACGAAGCTTGCTATATTGCAGAAAGTATTTGAAGCTATAAAAAAAGGCTATAAACT
>CAYFMN010000066.1:14866-15088 GCA_964344185.1 uncultured Nitrospinota bacterium | reverse complement strand
CCTCTCCCAACTGCCAATGAATATTGGCCAATACTTTTTTCGCCGGGCCGCCCATCACCGAACCAAATGGATAAACCGAAAGATCGGCTTTAACCTCCGCGTCTTCTTCCAACTTAATCCGCTGTCTTCCTTTTTTTGAATACAACGATTCGCTGGGAGTTTTTCCGGGATGCAAAATAACCGATAGCTCGTTAACGCCGTCGATTAAGTACTGATTGCAGG
>CAYFMN010000066.1:0-14843 GCA_964344185.1 uncultured Nitrospinota bacterium | reverse complement strand
CATATCGTTTCCCTAACTTCTCCCCCCTTCTTATTATCGGAACATCATTTAAATAAAACTCGGCGTTCACTCCAGTGGAATAACATTCCAATACGTAAAACTTTTTTTTGGTTTTTTTTACCATTCCGTCCTTTTTAGCGCGTAATAACGCAGATCGTTGATTTCTGAGTCCAATTTCGCCAACGGACGTTTCCCAATTCTCTCACGGATATTAATTTCGTCTTTACGGGAAAGCTCTTTCGCCTGTTTTCTTAATTCGTCTTCCGCTCCGTCGCCGTCGTCGGACTCCTCTTCTTTTCTCGCTACCTCTTCGTTGAGTGCGATGATGTCGTCTTTTATATAGTCGATCGCCCAAAGCCTTTGCTTGATGTAATACAGTCGGTCTTCAATACTGGTCACAAAATAATTCAACCGGGTGTCTAACCGATAAGACCGATGCAAAATCGAACTATGAACGGTTTGGCGTTCCCAGTTGAACGCTTCGACGCATTCTTCCCATTGCTTGTTAAATTTTGTTTCCACGTCGTTATAATGACGTTTACCCTCGTAATCGGTATCCTCTCCTTCAAACCGATACAAAGGAACCTCTTCGGTTTGGGCTTTTCTTCCGTGTCTGGAAGCCCGCACCATATCCAACTGCAACTCCTGATACCTGCGCAAACGGTCTAAAGCGCGGGTGTGTTGATATACCGCCCTGCTCCAGGCAAGGTTAACAATTTTCTTAATATTCCACCAGGCGTTGGCGGCTTTTCTCGGCAAAGCTCCGCGCCTCCAGGGGAGTTCTTTGGGATTGCCTTCAATAATTTTCACTTCTTTCTTTTTTTCTTTAAAACCGACAACTTTAAATGTTCCGCTAGCGGAAACTCCCAGCCAATAGATCATGTATTCGACGCCAAAGCGGTCGATTAAACCAGGAGCGATTCGAAATTTCAACTCAAACCCGGTTTTAATAGCGGCGTTACAGTGGAAAATGTTTTCGTGAACCAAGACAAGGTTGGCTCCCAATTCCGCTTTGCCGATGGCGCCAATCCAGGTATCCAACCATTCGGGAGTGACGGTATCCGGCGTTTGTCTTTCAAACCCGGCGGCCAAGGTTGCGCCAATGGTTATCTTTCCATAAATGACCGCCTGGAATTTCACCATCAAAGCGGCGGCTGAAAAACCTACATTAACTTGTGCGCTTACGCTAATTAAGGTGAGATCTAACTTTACCGAATACCATTTGAAAACCCGATGATCTTCGTATTCCTTCCACCCCCAATACAAACTAAGATCGCCTTCCAGGAAGGAGATGTTAAACTCGACTCCCCAACCAAACGTAACGTTGCAGTTTGATGAAAATCCGTTGAAGACGGCGACAATAGCGCGAATTGCCTGGACAGACGCGCCGATACTCTTGATGATTTGGAAATAAAAAGGACCGGTTTTGCCGTTGCGGGTAAAGTCCAGATCAAACTCAGCGAACCCAAACAAGTTGTCGTCTAAAAAGCTTTGGGTCTCGGATAACTTGCCGCCGGTAGCGACGTCAAAATCAACTCCGCCAGAAGCTACGTTACTGGATTTTATTTCCGCTTCGTAAACTTTTTCGTCTTTGCAATAAGAAATAAACTGGGCAATCAATCCGTCTTTTTCTTCCTCTTCCTCATCTTCTTCCGCTCCAAATTCGTGAAACACCCTGCTTGGTTTGTGCGGCTCTCCCGCTTGCTTTTTCTTTTTTGGAGGGTCTTTGATAGCGCGATATTCCGCTTGATATAAAACTTTCGCGCCGCTCAATTGGGATTGTTCCCCCTCTTCGTCGTCTCCCCCTTCATCGCCAACTTCAAGCCAACCTTTGCCGTCGGCTTCGTCGATCTCGATTTCAATATCTTCGTCTTCCTCCTCTTCTTCCTCTTCCTCCTCCTCTTCTGCGTCTTCTTCCCAGCCTAAACTCCATGTAACCGCTTTAGGATCTTCTTCCTCCTCGTCTTCTTCAACGGCTTCAGACTCGTCTTCCTCTTCTTCCTTCAGTCCTTCGCCTTCGTCGGTTCCTTTTTCCGGATCGTAGAATTTTCCCTCCGCGCCTAAGGTAACTTCAGGAATTCCCGGTTCAAATTTATAATGGAGGCAAAATTCGTCTGATGGATATACTTCGACAACCGCTTTTAGATTGTCCGCTCTTTGCGCAGGCTCTTCCTGTTCAACGTCCGGAATGCCACAACTTTCCAGCTCAACCATATATTGACGCGGCTTCATGAAAGCAAAACTAACGGCGGACATCATGTCCCGTAAAAATCCAATGCCCTGCTTTTTGTCGTCGTCGCCGGTTTTCGTCGTCTCCGTAGAAAAAGAAACCAATGAGAACCCGTCTTCATCCTCTTCGCCGCCGTCGCCATTAGCTTCGGCGTCTTCGTGCCAGATTTGATGCGCCTGAAAAACAGGGAACTCAAATACCGATACCACATCTTCTTCGCTGTCTTCTTCAGGATCGGGAAACTTGGAACGAATATTTCCCGGCGCAGGCTCTATAGGCCACCATTGATATCTCTCCAACCAGGAGCGATGGGTTCTTGGGTCTTTGGTTTCCTCTTCTTCCTCTTCCTCTTCTTCGTCATCCTCCCTTTCCAATCCCAGCGTATCGCCAACCTTGGTAAGAACCGTATCGGTGACTTTTCTTTTAACGGACAAAACGGGCTCGAACAAATCGGTAGCCCGATCCAGCATTTTCTGGGCTTTATCTTGAGCCACTCCTCTTACAGCTTCTATCTTTCCCTGAGCTTTTTTAATGGGCGCCGTAACTTTTTCTTTGGCTTGTTCCAATTTTAATTCTGCTGCTTCTTTAGCCCCGGCAACTCTGGCGGCAGAGCGGGCGGCCATTGCTTCATATTTTCCCAGCTCCCCTTTTATACGATCTCGAACGATTATCATAGGATGTTGCATCACCTTATCGCCGTCAAAAATGAACTGCTGGTTGCAGTATTTTTTTGGCGGTCGAATTTCCACCTCAATGGTGGTGTAATGAAACGTTTCCTCGGGTTTTCCGACATGGGGATCGTAGAACTCCCTGCCGCCAATCACCTGTAAAATAGGAATTTTTGAAGGCGTGGAAAGAAGAGCTTTTTCCGGAACTTTCGCCAAACTTTTATCGCGAACGATTTCAAAGGTTCCGTTCTTGGCCGGTCCGCGTTTTACTTCACCATCGTCTAAAGTATCCCCATGCTTAACCGTTAGACACATAATTTCCAAATTACAGGGCTTGCTGAAATCCGGTTCCGGCTCTTCCTCCATCCGTTTTTCCTCTTCAGCAATCAACTTTTTAATTTGCTCTTGTTCTTCGGCTTCTTTAAGCGGACATTTTTCGGTGGTATCGTCCGTGGCGGGGGTTTTTACTTTTATATAAATGATATGTCCGTTGGGTTCCACTTCTCCGTCTTTATCGGGAGTGGGGTCGGCCTGCCACCCTTTTGGCGAAACTAAAATAATTTTCTGCTGTTGTAGATCGCCTGCGGTCGATTTTGGGTAGCCTTTGGACAGAACAACTTTTTGTTTAACGGCGGCGGTTTTTCCTTTAGGCAATTTCACCATATACACTTTGCCGCTAAAAACCGTGCTTTTAACCTTTACCGTAACGTCTTCGTCCGGCGCCTGGTTTGGTTCAATACTAAGGGTGGCCTCGGCGTCCTGCTCAAACTCTGTCGTTGCGGCGGGGGTCATCTTTGTTTTTGAAAATCCGATACGAGGCCCTACGTGGATTTCCATCGTGATTTCTTTGGTCGATCCCAGTTTGCATCGTTTTGGTCCGGTAAGGGTTACCTTTTCCGAACCGCCTTCCTCATATTCGTCTTTTAATAAAACTTCCAAACCCACTTCCTTTTCACCGCATGGAATCTTTAATGTATAACCGTCCTTGGGCCTGAAAGCCGGACTTGTAACGTAAACCGAACTTCCATCGATAGGGGCTGGAGTGGAGAGCTTAACGTCAATCCAGGCTTTACCGCCGGATACAACCTGATCGGCCTCTTTTATAGGCGGGCTGGCAAAACTGACTTCCGGCGTGTTTACCAAAACTTTTTGGGATACTTTAGTTCCAAGAGCGGTATTTTCACCTTTTTGCAGTTTAATATCCTGCGAACTTGCGCCTTCTTTATTAAACGTTACGCGCACGCCTTTTTTCTGCTCGCCTTGCTTAAAGCTTACGGTTTGCGTTGGAAAAGGTCCTGTCACTTTAGCCGTCGCTCCGGCGCTCGGAGCTGGATGTTTTAGTCGAACGAAAATAACGCTTCTATCCCCTTTAATAAAAGGCCCTCCGTAGGCGTCTTTTCCAGAATTGAACGGCCCGTCCGGTTTTAATAAGTTGTGCGGAGGAAAATAAACCGGACGATCCGGGTAGACTTTTACCATTCGCGAGAACTCAGAACCGGTGACGCACCGCTCCAAACCTTCGATAGTCACATTCAAGTTTGGGGTTTTTAAAGATTTTACAAACTCTACTTCCAGGGTTTTCGTGTCTTCGCCTTTAGGAATCGAAATCGAATAATTGTTTGAGAAAGCCTGACATTTTAGAGCCGCTGTTATCCCCTCGTCCGGCGCTGGTTGACTCAAGTGAACGGTGACTTTTGCCTTATCCCCAACCACAAAATCCTGATCGTAAGGTTCAATCCATTCGCCGCGTTCGGAGTCGTCTATGACTTCCTGTAAATCGTCCAAAGGTTCTTCGGCAAAAAGTTGCGCGGCGGAAGTGAACGTGGCTTCCTCTAACCGATCTCCCATCAGCGGCGGAAAAGGAAACCGAACGGCGGGCATGGGTTTGACATTTACTTTAATTTGATTAGGATTGTTTCCCGACTTCGCTTCCTTACCTATACACAAGCTTTTTCCAAGAACGGTAAAGGTCATTGGCTTGTTTTCATCCGCCTTTTTGATGTGAACTTCCACTTCTTTCGATAATTTTCCTTCTTCAAACTCGACCTCATAAGAGGTTCCGCCAAAGGCGTAGGAAACAATTTCGGCTTTTGTGCCCTCAGGGGCTTTATGACTGAGAGCCAGTTTTAAAGTCATTTTAGAATCCAGTCCTAAAACCGGAAGGCCGTCGCTTCCCTTGGTCGGGGCGGGAGAAATAGGCTCCTGATCGTCGAAATATATGTAAGGGGTAACGACCTTTACCTTTAAAACGCCGCGTAGATCCTGAGCGGTTTTTATGTGGATGGGATCTCTACCGCCGGTAACATAAATTCTATCCTCTCCAAAAATGGATATATTTCCCCGCACTCGTTCCAGGGTGATTTCGTATTCGGTATCTTCGGGGTCGTCATCGGCCTTGGGATTTCGAGCGAATTCAACTTCTACCGTTCGCGTCATTTTTCCTGCGGGAATCACAATGCCGGGTTGGTAAGTCCCATCTTTATTTTTATCTTTATAAATCCCTTGAAATGCTGGACAGGAAATTTGAAATATGGTGTTTGTTCTGGCCGGAGCGCTTAAGGTGATGATTAATTTCTTTTTGCTTTTAATAACGTATTCGTTATCGGAATTAAAATGGCTGGTGGCGAAATGCAATACACGGTAAGGCTGAACCTCGATTTCTTTTTTAACGCATTCGCCTTCACCGTAAATATCCAAAGCTTTTAGGTTAACTTCCACGGGTTTTGACGAACCACCCATTACGGGAAACCTGAATCCTGTTCCTTTGGCGGGCCTGGAACCGTCGCCTCCGTCTTTTATGGATTTATAAATTTCCAAATCGGGAACTTCGACGGGTTCGGAGATTGTTTCGTTTGCCTTAAACTTTACTTTATATTTACGAGGGGCATAGGCGTCGTCTTTGTCGCGACCAAATCCCATACAGGAGATTTCCGCATATTCGCCTTCTTTTAGATTATTCGTATCCTTGGCTTTCCTCTCACATCGAATCCAAACGCGATCACCCACGGCGTGCTTGTCTTTAGCTGGATTGATCCACTTATCGTGAAAAAAAACGGCGCAGTCGGATACCTTAACTTTTATCTTGTCGAATTTATCGCGAAGCCGGGCGCCATCGACCACTTCAATAGATACTTCTTCCGAGTCGCCAGAAGTGACGTCTACCATCTCGACAGGAACTTCTTTCAACACTTCTTCGCCTGAAAACTCAACGTCGTACTTCTTGTCGGTTCCAAATGCTTTTGCGGCTAATTTAACTTTTACGCCTCCCTGGGGAGGTTTTTCGGTCAACTTAACTCTAAGAACCGGTTTCTGAGTTATTCTGAACGGAAAAAACTCAGAATCTTTAGGCTTCGTAACGTCTTTAATTGGGGTTTTGGTTCCAAAATAAACTTCCGGAAACGGTTTGATCTTTACGCTGATTTCCGTATTGCTTCCTAAAATAACGTTGGTTTTATCTACCGCTTCCAGGGAAATCTTGACGGTTTTGGCTTCTTTCAGATAGTCGTCCGCTTTCTCCGGTTTAACCAGTTCCAGTTCCAGTTCGGCCTCTTTAGCGTCTTTAGCAAACTTGGCTTGATAAACTTCTTCATTATCCGCCTCGGCGTTTTTAGGAAAAATACCTGTTTCCGAAGCTTTAACGGTAGCCAAAACTTGATTGTCTTCGCGCGCTGGATTTTTTAATTCAAGTTTAACTTTGAACTTATCGCCCTGGAAAAAGTCCCCGCTCGGTTCGGTCCAGGCCACCGTACCCATACGTTTGAAATAAACTGTTGTTTGGTCGCCGATTGGAAATTCTTTATCTACTTGAGAACCCAGTTCGCAGTTTTCTGGGTCGGTAAGTTTTATATGAGAGGTAGAGACCCGGGCGTGTTTCGTTAAAATCGCCTCGATTTCATGGGTTTGACTTTCCTGCGTCCATGCGGTTTTAGCGATTACTATCGGTTTGTCGTCGAAACCGTCGCTTTTCAGTTTAAACTTTACGTCCGCGTCTGGAACGGGACCTTCCAAAAGAAGTTTGACTTTAACCTTATCTTGAATGTAATGGGGAGCCGGAGGAGTCACCCAATCGTCGCCGGACGCAAAGTTGACGGTTCGCTTATTCTCGGCTTTAACTTTAAATTTAATATGCTGGTCGTTTAAGGAACATCCAGATATTTCCGTGAGTTTTACTTCGCCGTCGTCGAGCGGTTTTTTAAAATTAACAGCGACATCTTTATAGCCCTTTTCAGTGAACTCAACTTCATAAGCCTGTTCAAAGCTTGGACATTCCAGCTTGGCTTTTGCTCCCGCCTGAGGGGGGGCTTCCAAAATATGGACCCGAATTTGCGCATCGTCGCGGGCTTTAAAAGTCCAAACATCATTTTCTTTTTTTCCGCCGGATTGAACGGGCTTGGAGTTATCAAAACGGATTTTTGGAAACGGTTTCAACGTAAACTTGCACTCGATATCTTTGGTCGCTTCCTGATATGGAGCTTGATGGATTCCGAAAGTTGCCGTTAAATCTTTCTTCTCCGTTACCGCTTTTAAGGTCGCCTCAAATTCTTTTTCAGATTCGCCTTTGCCAAATTGCATATCAATATTGTCAAAAGCGTCGGCGCATTCCAGAGCGCCTACTTTACCCTCCTTACGCGCCGCGTTAGAAAGCTTAACGGTGAACTTCGTTTTGTCGCCTTCGTAAAACGGGCCTTCGGGATTTGGTTTTGCATTTGCAAACGAAACATAAAACACCGTTTCAATCGCCAGTTCGATACTTTTATTGCTGTCATCGATTCTAAATTTATCCTGAACTTCAAAAGTAACCGTGCCCTTTTTTTCCTGTGGCGCTTTTTCTATTTCTACTTCGACTTCGGTTTCCTGCGATCCTTCCTGGAAATTCACGTCGTAGGTTTTGTTGAACAAAGCGTCGCACTTCAACTTTGCCGCTACGGCTGTTTTGTTGGCGTTGTATTTTAAAGACAATGGAATTTTGACTTTGTCGCCTTGATAAAAAGGACCTTCTTGCGTGGGACTTTTAATTGAAACTTTATTTTCGTGGTGAACCGCAATGGTCTTTTCGGTTGTGGAGCCTTTTAAAGCGTCTCCAACCGGAGTAATTTTTACCTGGGTTTTTAGGTTGTAACTGGTTAATTCAACGTCTTTGACTTCCGCAAATTGTTCGCCTTTATTTACCGTTATATCGATAGCGCTGGCGGAACCTACTTGAAGCTTTCCATATACTTTGGTTTCGCGCGCGTTGTCGTTGAGTTTGACCTTAAAAGTTACTTTATCTCCGACGCAATAATCGGCGTTCGGCGATATCCAGTTGTCACCTGCTTCAAAGCTTATGGAAGGCGGAGGAATGATTGAAATATCGGCCAACTTAGGTTCGCCCAAGTCGCAACCGCTTTCGTTGATCATCCGGATTTGCTGATCACCTTTTGACTGATCTTCAGGGCCTATTTCGGCGGAAAAAGAAGTCGTGTTATTTCCCTTACTGACGCTAAAGTTCTTATCAGCCTTTAAAGCGGGACTCGTTAACTTGCCCTTTGCGGTGGCCGGAGTTTTATAATCGAATTTCAAGTTAAAGGTTATGGTGTCGCCTGGTTTGGCGATGTATTTTCCGTTGTCTTCGGTAACGCCGGATTTAAACGGGGGATCGGCAAAACTCATTTTGGGCGGACGCACATTGACGGGAACGCCCCTTTCGCCGGAATCTTTAATGCAATATTGCTTTTCGGAAAGGTCTAAAGTGCGTTCGCCGGTCGTTTGGATCAACTCTACTTTCAAACTGGCCGTAGTGTGCCCTTTGGTAAAAACCACCTCTTTCGGACTGCCTTTAATAGCCTCGCAAGTAATTGTCGCTCTCGCTCCTTTGGATGGAGCCGGATTATTAAGTTTTAAATTTATGTTGGCGTTGCCTATAGGATATTCGTTGTTGCCTAGATTGACAGAGTCGTCCAAAGGCGTGACTGCGGTACTGTCGAAACTAACCAGAGGAAGACCGTTTACGGTGATTTTATCGCCATTAGTGAACGTGTAATCGGTATCGTTTTGAACAACGTCAATATCAAAATCAATCGGCCCCTGGTCGATTCCTTTAATTTTTACTTTCGTGCTTTGATCGCTCCGGATGGTCGCTTTAATATTGGAAGGCGAAAATTGGGAACAAGCCAATTCTAATGTGGATTTTTTTCCGGACAATCTTCCATGAGGCGGGTTTAAGGTTATCTTAACCGTCACATCATCGTCTTTAGAATACGGTCCCGCCGGGTCTAATGTAATTTGAAACTCTTGATCCGCCAAAACTAAAACTCCAAATTATCCTTTAACCAATTCATAAAAGCTTGATCACCGCAAAGGCGCAAAGGACGCAAAGAAAAATAAAAGCAAGTTCTCTTACAGAATCATAATATATTTATATTATTCAAACTTAATTGCTTAAGAGCGTTGAGCTGAAAAAACTGCCCCCTTTATAAAAAGCTATCCCATTAAAACTTTTTAAATTCGACTGTCTTTAGTCCTTAGGGGCAAATATTTGTCCTTGGTCTTCAATACTTTGCGTTCTTTGCGTCGTCACCCGCGGGTGTTACGGTTAATATTTTTTATTTCTGCTTCTTTTTCACACTCCTAACTTCTTCTCGTATTCCTTTTCAGCTCTATACTCCAACGCGGCTAATCGAAACTTTTCAGTATCGTCCCAGTTCAAAATGGCTTTCGCCCAAACGGTATCGGGAGACGTGTCCAGTTCGTCGTTATCCAAAAGAAAGGTCAAATGGACAAGCCGAGTCGCGTTGCTTGGCAATATGATCTTATATTTATGAGCCAACAGCAGGGCTTTCTTAATTCGCTTGCGAACGCCTTCTTCGCCCAGCTCTTCGCATATTTCGGGCCAGGCTCCATTAACGGCTTTGATTAACCGTTTTAATCTCCTCTCTTCAAAAGGCTCTAATTGTTCGCTACGAATTTTCAGTTGCTTCATCTTCGGTCTTCTTTGCTTTCGTTGCCCAAATCGATTTAAAACAAATTTCGGCGGAGTTGTGTACGAGCGGCCATCTCTTTTCGCTTGAAATCGTTTTACTGAGTTCAAATATTTTTTTAATACCGGTAAATGCCGTGAGGGATTCAGGTTTTAAGGTATTAGAATTGATTTCCACAAAAGTTCCGATAAGCGGCGCAAACTCTTTAAGCAAGTTTTCTAAACGCGCTTTCTCCTCAGGTTTAACTTTTGTAAGTTCTTCGATATTTGCTTGGAGAATTTCAGTATTATCTTCTTCCGAAACGTCTTCTAATTCTTTCAAAACCTTTTCCAGGTATGCTTTGGCCTTTGTCGCATTTATATGAAACTTTTCTGAATCGATCCTCGGAGAATTTTTCATTAGAGGATCCAACATGAAATCCAAAAGACTAAAAATTCCTTTGATGGAACCCGTAAGTTTTTCTTTCTTAATTTTTTGAAACCAGGGTTCCCATTTATCAAGAAGTTTTTGTTCTATCTTTTCATTTAAATTAGGAATTAAGACAGTTAAACCATCTCGAACCGTACAATCGTGAAAAACCAGTAAAGACGCTAAAACTGGATCAAATTCAAATTCCTCACCCCAATGTTTTAATATTTCGATTAATAATCTCGCATCATTCTTAATCGACGCGCTGGTTGTTGCAGAAAAAGAAACAAGACAATCGATTAAAAATTTATCTCCGGGAGAGTCTAATAAAGCTTCGTGTATAAGATTTTGCGGGGCGTTGTGCGCATCTTCTTTTTCAGCTATAGTCCATAACAGGTTCCAGCGTTTTTCAGGCTCTTTCAAATACGGAACATCCTTCGCATTCCCGCCGGACCATAGCCACAGTCCCCTAGCTTGAACATCGCCGAAATAACGTTTTTCGAGAAAAGCGATTATTTCCTGTTTACTAACACTCATTGCTAAAAAGCTAAATATAGAAGTGAATGATTCTAAAAAAATCTTGAGTTATTTTAGACGGTTCGCAACGCAAACAATCATTAGAAACACCTAATATAAGAACATTTTTTCGAGATTAGGTAAAGAACTCAAAACAATGTAACTAATTATAAACAAAGGGTTATTTTCGCATACAAAAAATTAAAAGCAAAAAGGCAAATTATCCCGCTTTTTATTCGGAAAATCTAATTTAGCTTCGCAAACGCAGTTTTAAACTTGGGGAATTTTCATAGAATCATTCTCTTCAGTTTTCATAAAATTAATCTTCTGAAAGAATCGTCAAGCATCCTAATACTTTCGTGAACTTCTTTTAGAAATAGGGTATTATTGGGCCTTAGAGTTATCGCGGTCTACCTGCTCCAAGCAAAAACCTTTGACGCTTTCTTGTATTAATTTCTCAAAAACCTTCCAAGTTTTTTAATCAGTCATTAATACTGATATAAATCGATTCACTCCAAGTTATTTCTAGTTCTTAATAAAACCAAATTATGTTTCTTAAGGCGTTTCAAACTTTTTTTTGTAAACTTGTACAACAATATAAAAACCCCACCGCTTTGATTTTTATTCTAGGAATGGGTTGCTCTCCATTTTCGGAAACAAATCGCGATTATATTTTTGATTTTCTAGATAATATCGACCAAGCGGAAATCCAAGGGAACCCCTTTGAGTCCGCAAATTCGTATAAAATCGCCGTTTCTCATAATCCTTCAGAAAATCTACGCCTTGGCGAATTGAAGTTTTTCCCTATCCACTTAGATGAAAACACCGAAAAATATACGAAACTATCTAAAGGATTAATTGAAACAAGTTTTACATTTGACCGTCTCCCGCAGAACAAACCGGAGCTTCAAACCAACAAACCTCCCGTCGAATTAAAATCTCCCGTTTCGGATTTCCCAGATTGGTCGCCTGTTAAAGGCGATTGGAAAATAGAAGACCAAAGAATCTCAAATTTACCGCCCCAAAAGTTTGATCCCAACAACGTAATTTTTAAGTTTTTAAACGAGATTCCTATTTATTGGATTCCGAAGGACGTAGATCTTATTCTTGCCAAAACGTCGCTTTCTCATAAAGGTTTTGTAAACGTTAACATTTCATTTGACGAAACTTCCGGCAATGATTATTGGTACGAAGACACAAAAAACCAAAGAAGAATTCGCGGTATAAACCACTTGGCGGGCATCATTTACAACGCTTCTTCCTATAATTTAAATGGGAAAAAGACTATCGACGGAAACGTTGTGCTAACCAATAAAAACGGAGATTTGTTTCATGGAAAAGTCTCCCAATCAAAATTGGTTAAGATAGAATCAATCACTCCCGCTTTAAAAAGCCTGACTCATCCTATATCCAATAAAGCCGAACAACGCTTATCTATACAATTTGACGAAAACGGCCTCAGTATTTGGCAGAACGAGTCCTTTCAAAAGCAAATATTAAATTTACCCGCTTATTTTGGAAGTATAGGAATCTTAAACGGCATCGGCGGCGGGACTTCTTTTAGCGATTTTAAATACTCCATTGATCCGCAAAAATCGAAGGAGAATAACCTGGCGGGTATCTATTTTCTTCCTAAAGGCGGGTCGCGGTTTAGCTCGGTCGTTTTAACAAATCAAGGCTATTTAAAAGCTAGTCAACTAGGAAAAACACCTGTCAAAACTAAATTTGTTTCTTTTTTCAGCTCTGCTAAAAACACTTTAAAAGTCATTTTTAATAACGATAGTTTTGCAGTTTATTTAAACAACCGCAGAGAAATAGAAATTCCACTTTCTATAATCAACTCCGAAATAAAAAACGAACCTGAAAATACTCCAAGTTTTTCTATGGAAAGTATTGGTTATTTTGGAACTTTTAAGAAGGGAAAGGGCATTTCTGTCAAAGATACTGCATACGCTATTGGTCCTCAGAGAATACAAGAGTCAAACTCAAAAAATTGGGATCAGTTTGAGTTTTTGAAATCATTATTCATCCAAAGGGAAACGAACTTAAAAGAAAACACGCACTACATTATCGCCGACGTAAAATATAATACAACCAGCGCTAGATCGTTAATCACACAAACTCCGTCCGCCATAAAATTTCGATTAAAAGTTCCTGAAAAGGCGTTTTTATCTTTCAACACAAAACTGATTAGTTTACCGACAGAGGTTCCTGCAAAAGTAAAATTCTCCGTTCAAACTGACCAAAATGGCGTCAAATCCGAGTTATTTTCAAAGACTCTTTTTGAAAAAGAACTTTCAGATTTCCAACAGGAAAAAATAGACCTGAGGGCTTTTGCAAACCAGGAAATCGAAATTCATTTTATCGCCGAATCAGAAGACGACGCTTTTGCCTTATGGGGAAATCCTCAAATCCTAACGGAAAGAAAGGAAAATGATTTAAACCTTATTTTAATATCCATAGACACTTTACGAGCAGACCATTTAAATTCCTACGGCTATATGCGAGACACTTCTCCTAACTTAAAAAAAATCGCTCAAAAAGGAACCCAGTTTAACCAAACAATCTCTCAGGCTCCCTGGACCCTGCCCTCCCATATGTCTATGTTTACCTCCTACTACCCAATGGCGCTAGGATACCGCCCCGCTCAAACGGATATAATGATACCCGGCAAAGTAGAAACTCTTGCCCAAAAGTTGAGCAAACACGGTTACATAAACGCTGGATTTACAGGCGGCGGTTATGTCTCCAGCAGATATGGGTTTTCCAGAGGATTTTCTTACTATGAAGAGAAACGTTTGGAAGACGTGGAATCTGTTTTGGACCGAGTTAACAGGTGGTTAACGCGTCATCAGAAAGATAAATTTTTTGTATTTTTTCATACGTATGAAGTCCACGAGTATAAACATGGTAAAAACAACGAGGAAACCATTGCACACTACGATAGTAAAATAAAATTAGTGGATCAAAAAATAATCAAACTATTTGATTTTTTAAAAAGAACCAAACTTGACGCTAAAACTCTGGTAATATTTACAAGCGACCATGGCGAAGGGTTTGGCGAACATGTTTGGAAAGGTCACGCATCAAGCGTGTATGAAGAACAAATAAGAGTTCCTTTGTTTTTTATCTTACCCGGAACGGTCCCAGAAAACCTTAAGATTGATCGTCAAGTCAGTTTAGTGGATATTTTGCCCACGGTTTTAGATTTTCTTAACCTGCCCCCTGAACTCAATTTAGAGGGAAAAAGTTTGCGTCCGTTTTTTAACAATAAACCAGAAAACCGAATCGCTTTTTCCGGTTCCACGGTTACGGAAAAAAAAGCTTCCGTTGTTTCTTTAAGAACAAATACCCATAAGTATATTGAATTTGACTTTGCCGACGAAAAAGCAAAAAACTCTATTCTTAAAAAAAATGAAGCCGTCCAACCAAAACCTTCCACGACCACGCAAGGATATGAATTTTACAATTTAAAGGAAAATCCAACCGAGTCGGGAGACAAAAAACTCCAATTCAATTCTCAATCAAAAGAATATTCTGAAATTATAAAAGAGTTCAGGCGAGCGAATCAGAAAAAATGGAAACTCCTGAAAAGCTCCGATGATCAAAAGGTGGAACTGGATCTGAGTACCAGACAACAATTACAAGCTTTGGGTTATTTGCAATAAAACTTATGTCAAAATCAAATACAATAACGAATAATAAAAAAGGATTCACTCTTTGGTTCACAGGTCTCTCATCTGCGGGAAAAACCACATTAGCCCTGCTCATCAAAGAACGTCTCAAGGAAAATGGTTTTCAAAACGTTGAAGTTTTGGACGGCGATATTGTCCGCACAAACCTTTCTAAAGGGTTAGGCTTTTCAAAAGAAGATAGAATAACGAATATGAGGCGCGTGGGTTTTGTCTGTCATTTGTTAACTCGAAATGGCGTTCCCAATATCGCCGCCTTGATTTCTCCCTATATGGAAATTCGCAACGAAATAAAATCTAAAATTGGAAACTTTATAGAAGGCGGATTCAAGTTGTAAGTGCAACTTTGGTTTCGAATTAAGAGGCAAGCTGA
>CAYFMN010000065.1:0-15300 GCA_964344185.1 uncultured Nitrospinota bacterium | reverse complement strand
CTTCAAAAAGAAAACTTTACTAACTGTTGCACTTAAGACTTGAATCCGCCACATATAGAAAGGAATTTCTAAGATGATACGCATAGAAGGAGAAATCACCGAATCTTCGCCTCCGCCCAATGGCGCCGCCACTTTCCGGTCGGTAAGCATTTGGATTCCACACACGGAAGAAACCGTCGAAATAACGCTTTTCTTAGAAGAGATGAAACGCGCCGGTCTCAAAGAAGGAGACAAAATTAATATCCAAATCGAAAAGAGTTTTGATATAGATTCTATTACGCCAAGCTTTTTTGACAATCCTTAGATGTTGACACGCTAAGAGAACCAAAAAATCCTAATCTTTAAATCAATCCATGCACGCAACCAGTTTATCTCCCTGAAACACTGGCGAAAAGGATAGGTTCAAACTATACTTAGCTTTAACTTAATGATCTCATTGTAAACTGGCTCTAATTCAATCCATGAAATCAAAGGACCTTGGCGAATTTGAATTGATCGCCAAACTCCAGTCCAAATTAAAACATCGCTCCAATCAAGTCCTTAAAAACATAGGCGACGATTGCGCCGTTTTTAAACCAAATAAAGACGTCCATCTGGTTTCGACTTGCGACGCTCTTGTCGAAACCGTTCACTTTGATTTAAAAACCATTTCTCCCGAACTTTTGGGCCAGAAAGCCATAGCCGTTAACTTAAGCGATATTGCCGCCATGGGCGGCTCTCCAAAATTTGCGTTGGTTACTCTTGGCGTTTCTCCCAATCTTCCCACTAAGTTTTTGGACAAACTTTATTCCGGAATGAATGCGGCATCCGAAAAATACAATTTTTCAATCGTTGGCGGCGATACGGTACGCTCGCCTGAACATTTTTTTGTGAACATCGCATTAATAGGGGAAGCAAAAAAAGACCGATGGTTTTCCAGGGATGGAGCAAAAACCGGGGACAAAATTTTTGTAACTGGTTGTCTTGGAGATTCGTCTTTGGGCCTAAAAATTTTGCAATCCCCAAAAAAATTTGGCGGCCCATTAAAAATGAATAGATACTTGATCGCAAGGCATCAAAACCCGACTCCCCGTATTGAAGAGTCGCGGTCGTTAGTTCAATCAAACGCGCAAGTGACTGCGGCAATTGACGTTAGCGACGGTTTGCTACAAGATTTAGGACATATTTTGAAAACTTCAGGAGTGGGAGCGAAAATCTACGAAAATTCGGTTCCTACCTCCCCTGAATTAGAAAAGGCATGTAAAGTCAATAAGTTAGATAAACGGCCTCTTATTTTCTCCGGTGGAGAAGATTATGAATTACTATTTACTTTAAGGCCGGAGAATGCTAAAAAATTAGTAAGCCGATTCTTTAAAAGAGGTATGCCTTTGACAGAAATCGGAGAAATCACCTCCCAAACGGGAGAAATTCTCTTGGAAACGGAAAATGGCAAGTTTGAAGATGGATCTTGCTTCAAAGGTTATAACCATTTTTAATTTTATCAATCTGGAGATTTTAAAAAGTTCCTTTTCCCAAAACTCATTCAGTATTGGAAAAGGTTGGTAATAAAAATCCTCAGAAAAAGTTTTGGACGAACCTGACTCGACATTCATAAGATTTATTATTAGCGGCGTTCTTCTCGGATTTTCCGGTTTTTTCTCCGCTTGCGAAGCGGCCTTTTTCTCTCTTAATCCCCTTCAACTGGAAACGCTTAAAGAAAAAGGCAAGACTGGAAAACTGGTTTATTCCCTTCTGCAAGAACCCAGACGACTCCTTGTTTCAATATACATTGGAAACGAAGTTGTAAACGTCGCTATTTCCGCAATTGCAACTTCCATAGCCTATCAAACATTAGGCAATATGGGAGTTAGTATCGCCATTGGCGCGGCTACCTTCTTGCTTTTGCTCTTTGGCGAAATCATCCCCAAGACATTATCGATACACTTTGCCGAATCGTATGTGCTATTTGCGGCGCGTCCGCTAAAGTTGTTTTTCGTTTTAGTCCAACCTCTGCAAAAATTCCTGGTCTTGTTTTCTGAGTTCATCATGAAAATGTTTGGCTGGGAAGATAAAAAGAAACACGACCACAAAATATCTGACGAAGAAATCAAAGCCATGGTGGATATCGGCGAAGAAGCCGGAGGTCTGGAAGCGGAAGAGAGCCGAATGATCCAAAACGTCATTAATTTCGGCGAACTCACCGCCGAAGAAATAATGACCCCAAAAATTGAAATGTTTACGCTAAAGGGAAGCGAAACTCTGGAAGAAGCGTTGCCGAAAATTATCGAAAATTTTTATTCCCGCGTCCCAGTCTACCATGAAGATAGCGAAGAAATTGCCGGCATACTATTTACCAAAGAAATAAATAAATTAAAAACCTCGCAAACAGAAAACGCTAAACTCAAGAATTGCCTGCATCCTCCGCATTTTGTTCCTCAATCAAAAAACATCAAAGAGTTATTGCAAGAGTTTAAAAAATTGAAAAAACACATGGCCATTGTGCTGGACGAATTTGGAAGCGTTTGCGGATTGGTTACGATGGAAGATATTTTGGAACAGTTGGTCGGGGAAATTGACAGCGAAATGAGACAAGAAGAAACCCCATATATCAAAATAAACCAAAACCAGTACGAACTTAACGCAACGCTTTCCCTTGCCGAAGTTAACGAAATTTTTAAAAGCCAGTTGCCGGAAGAAAAATTCGGCACTATTGGAGGAATGGTTTTTGGATTATTTGGAAGGGTGCCAAGATCCGGCGAGTCGGTTAAATACCAAAACTTTAAATTTGTCGTTCAAAAGATGAAAGGCTCGCGGATTTTACAACTGGGCGTAACAATAAAAGAACCTGAAATTGAGAAGGACGTCGACAAACCAATGGCCGATGAGAAAGTAGCTTAATGGAATTACCGTCGCTATTAATTTTGGTTAGTGTTTTTATAGCCCTGGAGGCTTTCTTTTCAGGTTCGGAAATCGCTCTAATTTCTTCAAACTGGATTAAAATCCAAAATCTGGCCAACAAGGGTGACAAAGCTTCCGAATCCGTCACCGAACTGCTTCGATCTCCAGACCGTTTGTTTACCACCACCTCTTTGGGAACCAATTTAGCCGTTGTCTCCAGCGCCTCTTTGGTCACCGCTTTTATGGTAGATAGATTCGGCAACAAAGGAGATTTGTGGGCGACTTTAATTCTATCTCCAATCATTTTGGTCCTGGGAGAAATCATTCCCAAAGTCGCTTGTCAAAACGCGGCGGACGCTTTTATTTTAACGTTCATTCGTCCTTTAAAATTCTTTTACAGACTCTTTTCTCCGATCGTTTGGTTCTTCACCTTCTTTTCTAATATTTTATTTAAGAAGATCATGAAGCTGCCAGAAGGACCCGCGCTGGCGGCCAACAGAGAGCAGATCCAAAAAATCGTAGAACCAGACAGCCCAACCGATCTCGATCTGACGGAAAAAAAACTAATTCATCGAATTTTTAATTTTGGGGAAATCACGGTCGAACAATGCATGGTGCCGCTGGTTCAAATTCACGCCATTCAAGACAGCGCGACTTTAGAAGAAGCCCATCTAATCGCAAATGAAACCGAGTTTTCGCGGCTTCCGGTATTTCACCATCGAATGTTTAACTTGATTGGGATCTTAAACACTTTCGACTTGCTGAACGAACCAAAAGACAAAACTCCCATTTCATCAACAACGCTTATCAGGCCCGCTTATTATGTGCCTCCAAACAAAAAAATCGACGACTTGCTAAGGGAATTACAACATCGCGGGTTACACATGGCGATTGTTGTGGACGAATTTGGCGGTTGCATTGGTATCGTGACGATGGAAGACCTGTTAGAGGAAATTGTCGGCGAAATAGAAGACGAGTTTGACGAACAAGATTTAGAATACGAAAATTATGCTGGCGGCGGATTTTTAATAGGAGCCGAAGCGCCCATAGACGCTATCAACGAAAAATTAAGCCTGGAGTTGCCGGAAGGCGATTTCGAAACATTAGGCGGATTAATGATCGACCGTCTGGAAAAAATTCCCGGTCCTGGCGACCAGGTCATAGAATCCGATTATCGAATGACCGTAAAAGAATCCGGAAAAAGAAAAATCCAATCCATCATCGTTGTCAAAACCAACGAATCCCCCAACGGAGACTCCAACAACGGAACCCCAAAAGAGTCTTCTTCAAATTAACCGACCTCCGCCAAACAAACTCAGACACTTCCCAAATCCCTGAATACCGCTCTCGGCCATAAGTAGTTATTTTTTTAGGCTAGTAAACTAAGCTTTTCCCTTCCAGGAAGTACTGAAGTCCAACTCTTGAATTAGTTCAAAGTTATTAATACAACGAATACCGAAAGTGTTGCACACATCGGGTATGTGCCTGTTCGCTCCTGTTCGAGTCGGCTTGGACACTTCTGTAGTAACAATACAGCGGTTTTTATTATCTTTAAGCGCATAAGAAATTAGAAACGGATCTCGGCCCATTTTCATAATTTCATCATCAGTAGGATTTGGCAAATATCCTCCATATGTAACGCGAGCAACGAGATCAGATTCGGCTTCTTCATCAAATAACAAAGCTTCCTTTACCTCATCCGTTTCTGCCCATTGGGCAAGCTCGTCTTTTTCTCCATCCTTTGGCTTGGTATCTTTGAATTCTTCATAAATCTCAATTGGGATTTTTATATTGGCAAGTTGTCCTTGGTATACCAACCAATTCCAAAATTCTGGAACCCTCTCAATTGGATAATAAAGATTTTTTGCGCTAATTAATGTGTTGGCGTCTAGCAAATAAAGCAATGTCTATCTTCCTATATTGCTCTGCTAGAATGGAAGAGCTTATGAACTTTTAGAGGTTTGATTCCTAATAATAATCCAGCCTTAGTGCTTGTAAGCGCTCCTGAATACATCATTCGTTCGACAATTTTAACCAAGGCATTGCCTAGTTTTTTTCTCTTCACAACAAAATAACTTGGACCGCCATCTTGTTCCTTATTACGATTTCTTTCTTTCCTCTTAAAATCAAGCCATTGGTTTCTGTAGAATTTCGATAAATTGGACCATAGTTTTTTATCAATGTAATTCTTTCTAAACAAGCGATATGAAACAAGACTACTACTAATATTACGTGCTTGAGAAAAAGCAGAAATTTCTTGAGTTAATTTTTCAAAGTCTAAAACATCAGGATTGAAATCATTTAAATCGCCCGCAGGCAATAAAATCTCACTAGCGACATCATTACAAAATTTTTCTATTTCGTTTTCAGAATAAGAACCACTCACTCCTGTCTGACCTAGCCATAAATGAGCAATTTCATGCAGAAGAGTAAAAGACCATGCAGGCCTAGCATCTTCATCGTTTATCACTATAAAAGGAGCAATATTATCCGCAATAACAAAACCTCTAAACATTTTAATGTCTATTTTGGAGTGATGGGTCCCGAGATTGCCAACAAGTAAAACAAATATACCCATTTCCTCAACAATAGCGCGAAGATATTTAAATGCATCGTCGGCGCCTTTAATTTTTCTAAACTCATCTAAATTAAATTTTATGGTTTGACGAATCATATTGGCAACATTAGAAACGCCCTGTTGACGACTAGCGCAACCAATAAATGGAAGCGCTTGGGCTTCATCCTCTTCTATAAGAATTTCACGTAAAACGCTTTGACGCGCTTTAATATTTCTTATTAAAACGTCGACAAACACATCTTCTTCATGTCTATAATCTTCATGAAGAGTTCGGAAATCTTCGCCCCTATCTCCTTTTTTAGGAGGTTTGCCCAAATAAAATGTCAAAAGAGGTTTTCTATATTGCTTGGACATTTTTACCAATAAAGAGCGAGAAGGAGTTTTTCCGTTCTCATACTCCAACAACTTTTGCTCAGCCGTAACAGCTCTGGTGTCTTTAAGTTGCAATTTTTTCGCCGCATCCTCGACAGTAAGTCCACTGGTCTCACGCGCCCAAATTAATATTTCTTTGCTTATTTCTGGCATTTTTTCTTTTCTTAAATTAAAACAACTTATTGCATTTTTATATACTTGTTTTGAAAGTATAATTGCAACAAGTAAATAAATAACTCTTCACTATCGGCATTATGATTTTGTTTACTTTCTTCTTAAACCTTTTTGAAAATTTGATAAAACCGAATCAAATATTGAGTTTTCTTTCAATTTTTCAACCTCAAAACTTATGTTTGCCTTGGGTCGAAAACGGCTTATCATAACTAACCAAGCCAAGGGGGATCTATTAACTTAGTTTTTATTTTTTAACTCAACCTTCAAATCATTTTTTTAGTTTGCCCCTCATCATCAATTTAGCTCCAAATTTTAATTTCAACAATAGCGTTTTAGAGACAAAAATGTCCAAAAGCCTCAATAATTGAGTTTTTTTACTGAGCCAAATATTCGCAATCGTAAGGTAGGTAAATATTGAACCGTTTTTTCGCTAACACAACATAAAAAAAACCTAAACCTCCGGCTCCCAAAGCAATAATGAGGCAATTTTATAACTTGCTAATTTTAAGCGGATTTTCCTTAAACTTGCCCCACTTACTATATTTGATAAAATGTAGATAGCCGAATAGGAGTGTTCTATACTACCAATGGTTAAAAGGAAACCGTCAGAATATGGGGTGTCGGCGGCCTATAGAATGCTGAGAGCCCGCCAGTCGAGACTCGTGTTCGATAAGCGGGTTTTTTCTTAAACTTGACCCCCTCCCTATATTTGATAAAATAAATATAGTCTAAGACTAGGGTCCTGTGGTCGGAAGGTTAAAAGCCCTCAAACGGGAAACCGTAGAATATGGGGTACTAACTCAAAACAGGAAACTGAGGGCCGGTCGTCTCTCTTCTACTTCGGTAGGAACTTGATGACTATCCCTCATTTTTTTATTTCCCGTCTTCCTCCAAAAGTAGAAATCAAAAATAATTTTCTGTTATTTTCTACCACCTCTTCGCGAATGTGAACTTTTACTATAATCCCATCCATTGTTGACGCTTGAAATTCATAGGACACCCCTAAGTGTGTTCTTTTCTTCGCGATAAGATCATGCTCTTTTACTTTTTTTATCATTTCCAATGCCGCTGGAAAACAACGCAAACGCCGAGTTGGATCGGTTCGGTTTTTCGTTGCTTCAATATATTTACTTAAAAAAACGGGTCGCTTTTTGCCAAGTCCTCGAAACAAAACCTTACCGTTTAACTTGTCGATATGTTGTCCAACAACTTGTTCTAAGGATTTGCCTTTTTCCGTTAAAATTCCTGTTTTTAGTTTCAACATGCGGAAGAGTGTACAACGAATTCAAATAGACAAAAGTAACTACTTAATGGAGTTTATTTTATTAAATCGAGGTGCCCCTTCGATGTACTCCAAAGGACAAGGAGTTTATTTTATTAGGTCGAGGCAAGATCCTTCACTCCTTCGAGTTCCTCAGGACAAGCTCATCAAAGGTGATCGATTCAGTAAAACACGAAAAGAAAAACTTATAAGCCTAACTGCTTAATTAACTAACGGGCAAGGCAAGTCGGTTGAACTCAAATTTTAATTCCTTTGATATTTTGCAACTCTTGGAAAGCAGATTGAGCTTCTAAAAATTTAATATGAGCTTCTTCCACTTTTTCCGGACCTAAATGGACAGCTCTATCTGGATGGAGTTCTCTTAACTTTTGGCGGTAGGCTTTTTTTATTTCATCGACGCTTGCGGCTGGATCAATATCTAAAATCATGTACGGCGTCTTAATCGCCTCTAAAGAATATTTTGACCGCACTCCGTTATGTTTAATCGGATCGATCTTTAAATACTCGACTACTTCGTCGATCAATTCTTGCGCTTTTTCGCTCTCCCTTCCATCCACTAAACTTACTTGATAAGCTAAGGCCAAAGCTAAAAGACGGTATTTCCCGCCTGTCGATTCCGAAAGTTTTTCCGCCAGGTAACGCATATCGGGGTTCACCCTTCGGACTTCCCGAATCATTTCATTGATTATTTTAAGCCCGTCCGCTTCGTAGCCAAGGTTTTTGGAGAAAAACTTATGTATGACTCTCGCTTGACCGGCTGTCAAACCATAAGCGGCTAAAGAAATTTTGGTTAAAATCCCAACCAGGCACGCCGAAAATGTCGCCTCGTCTAAAATACCTTCCAAATTTCTATTGAGTTTTTTTTTGGAGCGTTTGAAAAAAAAATGTTGAACCGTTCCGCCGACTAGCGCCCCTAAAGGGCCTCCGCGTAACAATCCCAAACCTGCGCCAAGAAACCAAGACATATTTTCTCAATCCATACAAAAATCAAAAAAATAATAATATAATACCCCTTTTCAAATAATCCAAAGTAAATAGAAAAGGAAATTTCATGGTAAAACACATCGTCTTATTTAAGTTATCCGAAAAAACTCCAGAAAATTTAGAAAAGGCCGTATCTTCTTTGAAAAGTTTGGAGGGAAATGTGGAAACTCTTAGATTTATTGAAGTGGGATTAGATTATAAAGAAGGCCCGAACTCTTACGATATCTCCCTAACAACTCATTTTGACAATAAAGAAGGTTTGGAAACTTACGCCAAACACCCCAATCACCTGCCTGTAGTGGAAGTCATGCAAGCCCTTTGCTCGCAACGGGTTGTGGTTGACTATGAGTGTTAGATCAAACTAAAATGTATTAAAAATAAGACAACTATTATAGGATAAATAACTATTTTAAAATGGGTAAAAAGCGCAAACTAATTTGTAACTTTATGTAAATTTTGGTAAAATTTCGGATTTCAATTTTAGTAAATTGAAATTATGGTTCAGTCGGGAATTGACAGCTATCCTTAACTTAGTCGGAAAATATTGAGAATATTATTTTGAGCGTCAAAACTAGTTTTCTATTTGCCAAAATCAATAAGGAGAAGCGGAGTGGCGACAAAAACTAAAACTAAAAAGAAAGCGGCAAAAAAAGCTAAAACTAAAGTAAAAGCTAAAAAAGCCGCAAAAAAAGCTACCGCTAAAAAAGTAACGCCCAAAACAAAAGCCAAAAAAACGACCGCGAAGAAGGCTACCGCAAAAAAAGCTAAAACTAAAGTAAAAGCTAAAAAAGCCGCAGCTAAATCAAAAGCCAAAAAAACAGCGGCTAAGAAAACCGCCGTAAAAAAAGCTAAGACTAAAGTAAAAGCTAAAAAAGCTGTAGCTAAACCAAAAGTTAAAAAAACCTCGGCAAAAAAAGTTACGCCTAAAGTAAAGGCGAAAAAGACCGATTCAAAAATAAAACTTCCAAAACAAAGAATACCTAAGGTTAAAGAAACCCCGGAAGAACCTGAAAAATCCAAAAAGTTAGCGGCTCTTCACAAAACGGTTCCTAAAAAGAAATTAGATCCTATTGTCGAAAAAATACGGCAACGCCTTGTTAAAGAGCGTTCGGAGTTAATTAAAATTTTGCAAAACTCCAAGGATCTGGAAAGACACGCTGAAGAGCTAAATTTCAGCAATGAAATAGATTTAGCGTCTAGTTTGGAAAGCCGCGAAATGGCCTTTACGCTTTCAAGTAGAGATCGAAACGAGCTTAAATTAATCGACGAAGCTCTTTTTAGGATTGAAAACGGAACTTATGGAATGTGCGTCGATTGCCCTAGAGGCGAACCCAGCCAATTCATTGGATTAAAAAGACTGGAAATAATGCCGCTAACGACGCTTTGTGTGGAATGCCAGGAGTATCTGGAAAAATCCTAGGAAGGATACTCTGAGGTTTTGCCTTTTCTAAAAAACCGTCCTTCAGTTATTTAATCATTGCCCGTGGCACTTTTTATACTTCTTTCCGCTACCGCATGGGCATGGGTCGTTTCTTCCAACTTTCTCCCCTTCCCTTTTAACCGTAACGGGTTTAGCTTGTTCTTCTCCGCCGCGATGCTCGACCATTTTGCGCGGTTTTTGCTTGGCTTCAACAGCTTCTCCGCCTTCGACAATTTGAACCTTGAATAAAAATTGTACGATCTCTTCCTTCATCCGATGGTTCATTTGGGAAAATAAATCAAACCCTTCTTTTTTATATTCGGTTAAGGGATTTTTCTGGGCGTAACCTCTAAGTCCGATGCCTTCTTTAAGGTGATCCATCGACAACAGATGGTCTCTCCACAAGCCGTCTAAAACCTGCAACATGATCATTCGCTCATTTAACCGGAAAAACTCGATATCAACCAACTCTTCTTTTTTGGAATATTCTTCCGTAACGCGTTCCATTATGAAATCGTGCAGTTTTATACGATCACATCCCTCCAACGCTAGACGCGAACCGTCTGGAGTTTCCAACTCTTTGTCGTCCGCCTTTTTGATTGAATACGCAAACTGTCTTTCCAGATAATCGTTCAACCGCTCAATATCCCATTCTTCAGGATAAATATCTTCGTTAGCTAAATCGGCGAGTTCTCCGTCAAGCGTTTCAAACGCCATATCCAAAAGCACTTCTTTCGGATCTGTAGCTAAAATTTCTTTACGAAGCGCGTAGATAACTTCTCTTTGCTTATTCATAACATCGTCATACTCTAAAAGATGTTTACGAATATCAAAGTTGTGAGCTTCCACTTTGCGCTGTGCGTTGGCCACGGCTTTAGTGACCATAGTGTGTTCGATTGGTTGTCCGTTCTCCATTCCCAGCTTCGCCATTATCCCGGAAATCTTATCGGAACCAAAAATCCTCAATAGATCGTCTTCTAACGAAAGAAAAAACCTGGACGAACCATTGTCGCCTTGCCTACCAGACCGACCTCTTAACTGATTGTCAATGCGGCGAGCTTCATGTCGCTCAGTGCCAAGAATATGAAGACCGCCAAGCCCGGCTACGCCTTCCCCTAAAACAATATCGGTTCCCCGGCCAGCCATGTTTGTAGCTATCGTTACCGCTCCTTTTTGACCGGCTTCCGCAATAATCTCGGCTTCTCTTTCATGCTGTTTCGCATTCAATACATGATGCTTGATTCCGGCCTTCTTTAGATATTTACTTAGAAGCTCAGATTTTTCGATCGAAATGGTACCCACTAAAACCGGTTGTCCAGCCTCGTTACACTGTTTAATTTCGTCGATAGCGGCGTCAAACTTCTCCTTTTCAGTCCTATAAATTACGTCAGGATGATCTTTGCGCACCATTTCCTTATTTGTAGGAATTACAAGAACCTCCAGGTTGTAAATAGAGTGAAATTCCGTCGCTTCGGTATCTGCCGTTCCGGTCATTCCGGCCAGTTTATTGTAGAGTCTAAAATAATTCTGAAAGGTGACGCTGGCTAACGTTTGATTTTCATTTTCTATATTTACCCCTTCTTTTGCTTCCAGGGCTTGATGAAGACCGTCGCTATAACGTCTTCCCGGCATCATTCTCCCGGTAAATTCGTCGATAATCACAACCTGTCCGTCATTAACCACATAATCAACTTCCTTCTTAAAAAGAACATGCGCCTTTAAGCCTTGATTCACATGGTGAAGAGTTTCAATATTGGCGGGGTCGTACAGGTTTTCCAAACCTAAAATCTTTTCCACTTCCGCCACGCCATCTTCATTTAAAGAAACCGAGCGAGCTTTTTCGTCTTTGGAATAATGTTTGGGTTTTAGTTTCGGAATAACTCCATTGATTGAATAATATTTATCCGTAGATTCTTCTGAAGGACCGGAAATAATTAAGGGCGTTCTCGCTTCGTCTATGAGGATACTGTCCACTTCGTCGACTATCGCAAAGTTCAAATCTCTTTGAACATAATCGCTTAGGGAAAACTTCATATTATCCCTTAGATAGTCAAAACCATATTCGTTATTAGTGCCGTAAGTTATATCGGCTTGATAGGCGGCTTTTCTTTCTTCATCAGGCATATCGTGGTAAATCGTCCCAACCGACAATCCGAGAAACTTATAAATATTTCCCATCCATTCGCTGTCGCGACTTGCTAAATAATCATTAACTGTCACAACATGAACGCCTTTTCCCGACAGCGCGTTTAAATAAACCGGTAAAGTCGCCACCAGGGTTTTACCTTCTCCGGTTTTCATTTCAGAGATCTTACCTTCATGCAACGCAACGCCGCCAATCAACTGAACGTCGAAATGACGCATTTCCAAAGTTCTCCTCCCCGCTTCGCGACAGGCCGCAAAAGCTTCAGGGATTAAACTATTGAGATCTTCCCCTTTATCTATTCTTTCTTTATAAAGAGGGGTTTTTGCTTTTAGGTCAGCGTCCGATAAGGCTCGGAATTCGTTTTCTAACGCGTTTATTTGTTCGACATACGCCTGAATTCGGGAAAGCTCGCGATCATTTTTGGTTCCAAATACTTTTTGTAAAATGTTAAACACTATTAACCTCGGAGCGGATAGATCGTGAAAATCTTTTTGGCTTTTATTTTGTTAGTTATTATTTCTTGAAAAAAGAAAAAGCGTCAAAATCCTTTTGACGCCTCTACGCTTACATTTAATAAATTAGCTAGAAATGATATCCAGGTTTAATATCGATTGGGTAGTTTATAGGTAAGAATTGCGTCAAGCTTTTGCGGTTTTTGACCAGATTAAGACGACTTGGCTAAAGCCTAAACGCCCGCTAGCCGTCAATCAAAACCACAACGAATTTATTCTTCTAAAATATAACTCTTTGGATTAACGGGAATCCCATTAAAAATTACTTCGTAGTGCAAATGAGGCCCTGTGCTTCTACCCGTGTTGCCGACCAGAGCGATAATTTGTCCTCGCGTAACTTTGTCGCCCACTTTTACCAGATGCTTCGAGTTATGGCCAAATCGAGTAATAAAACCATAACCATGATCGACCTCCACCATATTCCCATAACCATATTCTTTTCCCGCGACAACAACGGTGCCGTCCGCTGGACTTCTTACTGGAGAACCCGTTCTAGCCGCAATATCCAACCCTTCGTGTTTTTCCCGCAAGCCGGTAAAAGGAGATTTTCTAAAACCAAAACCAGAAGTAACCCAACCTCTAATAGGCCAAACAGATGGAATAGACGCTAGCATAGAAGATTGGTTCTTAAAAAATTCGTCCAACTCTTGAAAACTGATGCTCTGGATTTTTGCTTGATTGGATAATAAATCTAAATCAGTGGACAACCTATTCACCATTGCTCCCGCCTCTTTTTCTAAAGAAGTCGCAAAGCTATGAGAAGTTAGTCCATAAGGCCCGCCAACGCCCCAATTTTTTTCCAAAGATTTAGGAGAGTTTTCTAAGGCCGTTATAGTTCTTAATTTCTTTTCAAATCGCGCTAAACGCGACATTTCAGTTTCGAAGTTTTTTACTTGCTGGGAAAACTGCTCGACCTGAATTTTTTGAAGTTTAGTTTGTCTTCTTAAGTCAGCTAACTGCGCCGTTTCAGACTTTAATTTAAAATAACCTGTCGAAAAATAATAAATGGTTCCAGAAATACCCACCAAGAATAAAGCCATGGTAAAAAGACATACTGGAATCAAAAGTTTTGGTAGTTTATATTTTTTGGGCTTTAGTGTGTCGCCAGGAAATACCACAATTCTGTAATGTTTATTTGACACCCTCTACTCCTATAAATTTACAAAAAATTTTCCGAAAGAATCGTATCCTCTAAGTCCTTACAATGTCAATACTTTTTTCAATATCAGCGCCTATTAGTTCTTTAATTTCGAGATTCGTTTATTATAACCAATTTCTAAGCAAAATTAAAAAATAAATCTCATAAATTTTAGGTATTTCTCCTTTATTTCATCAAAAAATCATCTAAAGTTAATAATTTTCTATAAAATTAACTTAAACTTCCACAGATCAAGTCTAAAAAGTTCACTTTATTCAAAATTTAACGCGTTTAACTGCGCAAAAAAATGATAAATTCTATTTTTTCAAAAAATTTGTCGCTATTACGAAGAATTAGAAAAAGTAAATCGGCGCCCAGGGAACTTCGATAAGTTTTGGAAGAAAAAATGGAGGGACAAAAGTTACTGGATTGTAAATTCTTTAAATTTGGCTTTTTTGACGTGACCGCCTTTAATTGATTGATTAAAGTTCTGCTGAAGTTGTTTTTGTAATTTCTCTTTTACATACAAAATATCGTTGTAAAATTTCTTCTCAAGAAACTTTTCAACAGTATCGACCATAATTTTTTCGTAAACAGGCAAAGCCTCTCTAATCAATTTTGCGGTCTTGTTATTATCTAATTCGACTTCCAAATCAAAACTTAAAACTCGAATATCGTTAATATTATAAGCTACTGGCATAATAGTGCCAAACATCACCGTTTTTTCAGTCGGAGATAGAGCCGCTAATAATCCAGCGTCGGGATCTACCGTAGCTCCAGCTTCGCCTTTATCGCCCAAAGCGGCTTGTAACGCTTTGGATACGTCTTTAGCTTCTTCCGAAGCTCCCTCTTCGGAACCCAGGATAAGAGGTTTTGCATCTTCTTTAGGTTTTTTTTCTTCAGCCGGAGCGGGTTCTCCCGCTTGCATTGCGTTTGCTTGTTCTTCTGGAGACGTTGATTCGGCTGCGCCAGTCGCCGATGCCGCTTCTGTTTGTTCTTGTTCCACTGGCTTTTCAGGACCAGCTTCCGGTTCGCTTGGAGATTCTGCGGATTCCTCTTGTTCCCCATCCGCTTTTGTCTCTATTTCTTTATTGCCAGACTCTGGGCTATCTTCCCCGTCCATCGCTAAACTAAGAGCGTCTGGATTTTCTTCCTCCGTCTGATTCGGGTCGGCTTCTTTTCCTTCTTCAGAAACTCCTTCTTTTCCTTTAGCGGTTTCAGAGTCTTCCTCAGCCGCGTCTTTTTTAAGAAAAGGAATATATTTAGCCACTTCTTCCGGCATAAATGTTTGAACGCCAAAATAAAATCCTGCCCCAGTAGCTATTACGGCGATCAAGCTAGCTCCCATAAGAGCCTTTCCAAGAGCGCTGGCAGGAATAGGAATAGGACCTATTTTTCTTCTTGGCTCGTCGCCATCCTCATCTTCATCATCTTCGTAATCTTCATCGTCGTCGTCTTCATCTTCGTAGTCTTCTTCCCGAATGCCGCCGGTAGAGTCTAAATCTTCTTCCTCTTCTTCATCGTCTTCATAGTCTTCTTCTCGAATACCGCCGGTAGAGTCTAAGTCTTCTTCGGTTTTTTCTACTTCTTCTGCAGCTACAGCAAGTGCGGCCTCGTCTTCTTCTGGGGCGGTCGTTTGCGCTGAGTCTTCTTCAGCCGTATCCACAGCGTCTACAGCTTCGACTTCTTCAGCCTCCTCCTCTTTGTTTAATTCGTCTTGCTCGGCAAAGGCTTGAGCCCATAGATCCTCTTCAGACTGTTCTCCTCCAGAACTTTCGTCTTTGGCGGGTTCTTTCTCCTTATTTAATTCGTCTTGC
>CAYFMN010000064.1:0-16323 GCA_964344185.1 uncultured Nitrospinota bacterium | reverse complement strand
TTCCGATATAATATAACTTTTTTTTTGATTTTTAACCTGTTTTTAGAGATTCCCTTATATTAATATCTTAAAAAGAAGAGGGGAGCCTTTAAGTTAATTGAGTGGAGTTGAATCAACGCCGTTTGGCAAAAATGATTTAAGGAATCTATGGGTATGAGCGTAAACTTTGAATCAAAACATATCGACAGAATACCGACGCTTTGGACAAAGCCTGAAAATATGGAAAAGCAACTTCCATTAGCGATTTGGTTAGACAGTTTCACTGGACAAAAAGAACGGGTTAAACCTCGTTTAGAAGAACTCGCTAACGCGGGGTTTTTGGCTCTCAGTTTTGACGCTATCGATCATGGCGAACGAGCCCATGAAGGAACGGAGGAGGCGGTTGCCCGACTTGCGGAAAACTTTAGGTACCATTTTTGGCCTTTGTTGGGGCAAACCATTTTGGATACAACAAGAGTGATCGACTGGGCTTTCGCTAATTTAAAAATATCTTCTCAAATTTTTGTTGGAGGCGTTTCAATGGGAGGCGACGTTGCGGTAGCGGCGGCGGGGTTTGATAAACGAATCCAATGCGTAGCGTCTATCATCGCGACTCCAGACTGGTTGCGACCGGGTATGAAAGATTACCTGAACCCAGAGCAAGACTTTTATCCGGGAAAATCGGATACCTGTTCAAGTTTTTTCTACAAGAGCTTTAACCCATTGACCCATTTGGAGTCCTATTCGCATCAACCTGCGATTTTATTTGAATGCGGCGCAAAGGATTTTCTAGTGCCGCCCGACGGAGCCGCAAGGTTTCAAAAGGAATTGGTGGATAATCATGGATACGATTCGGAACGAATTAAAGTGAATATTCATGAAAATATTGGTCACGATCCTAACGTTTCCGAAATGTGGAAGAGTTGCCTGGACTGGTTTGTTAGGCACAAATAAGGACAAAAAAAGGCTCTGTGCGCTATTATGAAATGGAGTTAATTTTTATGCCCTGGCTTTAATAACAGAAACGGAACGATGCTCGCGTATACTGTGCCAAAGATCCCAATCTCTTTGGAGGTTTAACCAAAACTCTGGACCTGTTTCGAATGCTTCTCCTAATGATAATGCTGAATCTGGTGATATTCCGCGTTTTTTATTTATGATCTCATTAAGTCGGGCATAAGGCCAGTTAAGGTGTTTGGCCAACTCCATTTGAGATAACTTCATAGGTTCCAGAAATTCTTTTAACAGCATTTCTCCAGGGTGAGTAGGCGGTCTTTTCTTGGGTAACATTAATTCTCCTAATGATAATCAATAATATCGACATCTAATGCGTTATTTTCTTCCCAACGAAAAACTATTCTCCATTGATTATTTATTCTTAAACTCCAAAATGATTCTAAATCGCCTCTTAATTTTTCTAGACGATTACTTGGAGGTTTTCTTAATGTATTTATTGAGGTTGAGGCATTAATTTGATCAAATAGACGTCTAGCTTTTTCTTGGATATTTACCGGAACTTTTCTGGCATTTTTGCTATTAACGCCATCGTAAACGTCTTGAGCAGTTTTGGATTTAAAGTTTTTTATCACGCTAAATTATAGCATATATCGATATTCGATATAGTTAAAAGATCTTTAAACTGGAAAAGTTGCCTGGATTGGTTTGTCCGGCACAAATAAGGGATAAAAAAAGCCTGTGGCTCGCAAGAACCACAGGCTACATAGGGAGAAGAAAAGAGGATGAATAAAAACTGGACTGCAGGTAGTCCAGACAAGATCATCCGGGTGAAACAACAGCCTTACCGGCTGCTACAGCAATCGCAAAAACGCGTCTTACTGTTATTTAATTAAGGGAACCTCTAAAAATTCAGATTTGTCAGGAGCCTGACCCTTAAATTCAAGAGCTAGGCGATAGCAAACCAGTAAAAATGCCAATTATTAAAGGTCCTCTTAAAAGCTTATAACTTAAAGCTCAATAAAAAGAAACGTGTTTAAATAATTAAACAAAAGTTTCTTTCCGGCCTTTGGCCGTACCCTAAAGGTCCCTCTTTAAGATTAAGATGTGGAGTTTTTAAAAAAGTTTCAAAAAAACATATAAAGACTGGATTTAGCGGCAAAACGATCTTATTTATTATTTAGGACGTCCTATTTTGGATCTATTCAGAAATAACTTCTCGATAAGCAAAAACTAATGAAATTCAAACAGCGGCAGATTAGAATAAAATACCCGCCGCGGGATCACTATGAAGAAAAGGCCAAAATAGGTTTATCATGAAAATTTTGTTCGCATCTTCGGAAGTTTTTCCCTTTGCGAAGACGGGGGGTTTAGCCGACGTAGCCGGCGCATTGCCTCTTGCTCTTAAAGAAGAGGGCCATGACGTTCGCGTTGTGATGCCCAAATACAAGGCCATCGAAAAACAGTCCAACAACATCCTGGACACAGGGAAAAGAATATCTGTTCCCATCGGACAAGAAACCCAAACAGGCCGCATTTTAGAAGATAGATTATTCGAAACAACCCCCATCTATTTTTTGGAAAATGATTCCTACTACGACAGGGATTTTTTATACGGCGAACACTACCAGGAATATCCAGATAACGCCGCCCGCTACATATATTTTTGCCGAGGGCTTTTAGAAGCGTGCAAAGAGATCGGTTTTAAGCCCGACATCATCCACTGCAACGACTGGCAAACTGGGCTGGTACCGGTTTATCTGAATACTTTATATAACGACGATCCCTTCTTTAAAGATACTGGAACCGTTTTCACAATCCACAATCTGGCTTATCAAGGCAACTTTTGGCACCTTGATATTCCTCTTGCCGGGCTACCCTGGGACGTCTTCAACATAGACGGCGTCGAGTTTTATGGAAAATTCAGCTTTCTAAAAGGCGGTTTGGTTTATTCCGACGTTCTGACCACCGTAAGCAAAACCTACAAAGATGAAATTTGCACTCCCGAACACGGTTTTGGCATGGAGGGAGTTTTGCGCAGTCGGGAAAAAGATCTGTTTGGAATATTAAACGGGGTGGACTACACAAAATGGAACCCCGCTTGCAACCCCTGGATCAAAAAGAACTATGGGTTGGATAATCTGGCCGGTAAAGAAGATTGCCGAAACGACTTAATTGAGGAACTCGGGCTAAAAGTCGATAAAAAAACTCCTATCATTTGTTTTGTCAGCAGGCTTTGTTATCAAAAAGGATTTGAACTTTTGATACAAGGTATGCAATACATTATGAAGCAGGGGTTTGCATTTGTTGGGGTTGGTACGGGGCAGTCGGACTATCAACAATACTTTCACGATTTACCAAAACGCTTTCCCGGCAAATGCGCCACATTTGTCGGTTATAAAGAGACGATGGCTCACAAAACTTTGGCGGGAAGCGATATGTTACTTCTGCCTTCGCAATACGAGCCATGCGGCCTGACTCAACTGTACGCTTTAAAATACGGAGCGGTTCCCATTGTGCGCTCGGTGGGAGGTTTGCGGGACACTATTCAAAACTTTTCGTTAGCTTCCAAAAAAGGCACTGGCTTTAAATTTCGCGGTTTTTCGATACCTCACCTGCATCGGTCTATTAAAAGAGCGGTCGGGGTTTTCAGGGATGAACCGGTTTGGAAGCAGTTAATAATGAATGGTATGCAAAAGGACTACGGTTGGGGGCGTTCCGCAGAAGAATATCTAAAACTTTACAATGGCGTTTTAGAAAGAAAAAAATTAGGCGATAATAGTAAAATTATCAAGTTGAAATAAAGGAAACTAAAAACGTTTTATTAAATGAACGATCATTCTAAAAGACCAAAAGAAACTCCTCAAGCCGAAACAGAAAAACCGGTTTCTTCAAGCAATTCCTCCCGCTTTAGCGACGACGACCTGTATTTATTAAACGAGGGCAAGCACTTCCGTTTATATAAAAAATTGGGTGCTCACTTCGATACCGTTAACGGAGTCTCAGGAGTAAACTTCGCCGTTTGGGCGCCGAATGCCAAGTACGTATCCGTCATTGGCGACTTCAACAACTGGAACCGCTCCAGCAATAGTTTATCTTCACGCAAAGAGTCCGGTATTTGGGAAGGATTTGTTCCAGGGATTGAAGAAGGAGCCGTTTATAAATACTTTATCCGGTCTCAATACAACGACTTCGAATCAGAAAAAGCCGATCCCCTGGGTTTTTATAATGAAGTTTCTCCAAAATCAGGATCGGTTGCCTGGAATCTCAAATACGACTGGGGAGATGGCGATTGGTTTAAATCCAGGAAGAAAGCCAACGATTTTCGCGCGTCGCCTATCAGCGTTTACGAAGTTCATCTCGGTTCCTGGATGCGCAATTGCGAAGAAGGCGACCGTTTTTTGACTTACCGTGAAATCGCTCCCAAACTGGCAAGCTACGTCAAAAAAATGGGGTTCACGCACGTTGAATTGTTGCCCATTATGGAGCATCCGTTTTACGGTTCCTGGGGATATCAGACGACCTGCTATTTTGCCCCTACCAGCCGTTATGGAACTCCACAAGACTTTATGTACCTTGTCGATACGTTACACCAAAGCGGCATCGGCGTTTTTTTAGATTGGGTTCCCTCTCATTTTGCGGTCGACGGCCACGGCCTTTCGTATTTTGACGGTACGCATCTTTACGAGCATGAAGACGACAAAAAAGGCTGGCATCCCGATTGGGGAAGCATGATCTTCAATTACGGAAGACACGAAGCGGTTAGTTTTCTTGTCAGCAACGCTTTATATTGGTTAGACGTTTACCACATTGACGGCCTGAGAGTGGATGCGGTTGCTTCCATGCTCTACCTGGATTATTCGCGTAAGCCGGGCGGATGGATTCCGAACGAATTTGGAGGCCGCGAAAATCTGGAAGCTATCAGCTTTTTAAGGCTGCTGAATGAAGAAGTTTATCGATCCTATCCAGACACGCAAGTGATTGCGGAAGAATCGACCGATTGGCCAATGGTTTCCAAGCCCACCTATGTGGGCGGGCTTGGGTTTGGAATGAAATGGGATATGGGATGGATGAACGACACCCTGGAGTACATGAAGCTCGATCCTGTTTTCAGAAAATACCATCAGGATCAACTCACGTTTCACTTGTTGTATTCCTATCATGAGAATTTCATATTGCCTTTGTCGCACGACGAAGTGGTGCACGGCAAAGGATCGCTAATGAATAAAATGCCAGGCGACGATTGGCAAAAGTTCGCTAACCTTCGTCTGCTATTTGGACACATGTTTTCTCAACCCGGTAAAAAACTGCTTTTTATGGGATCGGAATTCGCCCAATGGAACGAATGGCATCACGAATCGAGTTTGGACTGGCATTTACTGGATTACGCCAATCATAAGGGAGTTCAAAAGTGGGTGCGGGATTTGAATAAAGCTTACCGCGCGTACCCGGAATTTTACGAAGGCGACACCGACCCAAATGGGTTTGAGTGGATTGATTGTGGCGATACCCAGAACAGCGTTTTGACGCTGATTCGCAAAGGAAAGTATAGCGGCAATGTTTTGGTGGTTGCGCTTAACTTCACGCCGGTTCCCAGATACGATTATAAAATAGGCGTTCCCCTTAACGGTTATTGGAAAGAAATTTTAAACAGCGACGCCAAAGAGTACGGCGGAAGCGGCATTGGCAATATGGGCGGCGCGACCGCGTTGAACGAGCCTTTTCATAGACGGCCTTATTCCATAAAAATAACCTTGCCGCCATTAGGAGCGGTTTTTTTCTCTCCGGACTACCCGGACTATTAGAGGGACTGGTTTTTTATCTTTGAAGGGTAAATATTAATAGAAAGTAAAATAATACTTTTTTGAAATTAGCTGTCGCATTAATTGACGGTTTATCTTCCGTCATCCTTGAAGGATTAGGAGGTTACGGTTCATTCTGCGTGTCATCCAGAGTGCCCGACTTGAAAACCGAATTTATTGAAAAAGAACAAGGCTAATGGTTTTTTGAATTAAAACATTGCGTTTTATGAAAGCTTATCTCAACGTCATTCTTGAGAAGCCACAAAGTGGCGACGAAGAATCTGGGTTAAATTCTTCCACTTGTTCCTTAGGAGGCCCTCGAAGCCTTGACCGAATTAATAAAAGGTTATTTCCTGAGATTGAATAACGATTTAAAAAAATGAACCCAACCGCCAACAAATTCATCTGCATTCACGCGCACTTTTATCAACCTCCGCGCGAAAACCCCTGGCTGGAAATCATAGAACCGCAAAAATCAGCCGCGCCTTTTAGGGACTGGAACGAGCGCATTACGGCGGAATGTTACGCCCCCAACGCCTACGCCAGAATACTCAATAAAAAAGGGCAGATCCAAAAAATCGTCAATAATTATTCGAAGATCAGTTTCAACTTTGGTCCTACTTTATTGACCTGGATGCAGCAAAACGCTTCGGAAGTTTATCAAGCCGTTTTAGAAGCCGATAAGGAGAGCCAAACTCACTTCGGCGGTCATGGTTCTGCGCTTGTCCAACCTTATAATCATATGATCATGCCCCTCGCTAGCAGGGAAGATAAAATCACGCAAGCGGTTTGGGGAGTTAAAGATTTTGAGTGCCGTTTTCGCAGAACGCCCGAAGGGATGTGGTTGCCCGAAGCGGCGGTGGATATAGAAACGCTGGAAATTCTCGCAGACCTGGGAATAAAGTTCGCCATCCTCGCTCCAAGGCAGGCCAAAAGAGTCAGGGCGTTGGGTCAAACAAAATGGACGGATACGCCGGGCGAAGCGATCGACAGCTCCGTTCCATATATTGTAAAGTTACCGTCGGGTAATAGCATCAACGTATTTTTTTATAACAACGGTTTGTCGCACGATATAGCGTTTGGAGACCTTTTAAAATCCGGCGACCACTTTGTGAACTCCATTCTTCAATCGTTTCCCAAAAAATCCCATACCGAACCTAGGATCGCCCACGTAGCGACAGATGGAGAAACCTACGGACACCACCATAAGTTCACGGAAATGGCGCTGGCTTACGCTCTGTATGAAATTCAAAAACGGGAAGACTGCCGTCTAACCAATTACGCCCAGTTTTTGGCGGAAAACCCGCCACAATTCGAAGCGGAGATCGTGGAAAATTCTTCCTGGAGTTGCGCTCATGGCGTCGAACGCTGGCAAAGCGATTGCGGCTGTCGCACCGGCGGCGACCCGGGTTGGAATCAGTCATGGCGAAAACCTTTAAGGGAAGGTCTGAATTCGCTTAGGGATAGTTGGAAACCGCAGTTTGAAAAATTGGGAAGCAATTTTTTTAAAGACCCCTGGGAAGCGCGCAACGAATACATCTATCTTATATTGGATCGCTCAAAAGAGAAGATGGACCTGTTTTTTGAATTCCACGCCGCCAAACCCCTGACCAAACCGATGAAGAAACAAGCCTTGAAGCTGATGGAAATGCAAAGGCAAAGCATGTTGATGTTTACAAGTTGCGGCTGGTTTTTTAGCGAGATATCGGGAATAGAAACCATACAAATTTTGCTTTACGCGGGTAGGGCGATTGAGCTGGCAAAAGAGTTGTTTGAAGGATTCGACGAAAAAGAGTTTATAGAAATTCTTGCAACGGCGAAGAGCAACAAACCGGAAGAGAAAAACGGGCTGGATATTTACCAACGCGCCATTGCAAAATCAAAAGTTGTCCCGCAAGATTTGTGCGGGTCAATAGTCGAGCTTGGATTGTTAAATCCAAAAAACGCTCCGGAAAAAATATTTTTATATTCGGTGGAGAGTTTAAAGGTTAAATCCCTCTCAGAAGGCGATTACGCCGTGGCATATGGTTACCTTCGCCTCAAGTCGCAAATCACTATGGAGTCCAACCGGTTCTTTTTTTGCGGAATCCGCGACAACAGCGACTGCCATGCTTTTATAAAACCCTGCGACACAAAAATAGAATGTAAGGATCTTGAAGCGGAATTTAAATTTCGGTTGGAACAAATAGGAATCGAAAATACACTGCAACAAATTAAAGTGGAGTGGGAAGATTTTCTGCACGCCCCAACCCCCATTTTTGACCTGGGACCCGAAGGGTTAATTCAAAAGGAATTTAAAGAAAAACTGCGCAAATCCAGCAAACACTTCGAGACCTTATCCGTAATGGCCAACGCCTTACGGCGGCGTTATGAAGCGAGCGAAGAGAAAACGCCAAAAAGCCTGGTTAATATCATTGATATAACAAACCAGATTCAATTGATAAGTTTTATCGAGAACGATAGTTTAACGTCGGACCAAATGGAATCTTTTTTGAAGAGCCACGATTCCAATTTAGCCAAGTCGGAAGCTTTAAAAGGAGAGCTTCAAAATAAGTTGAATCGATTAGCGGATAAATTCAAACAAAAATCAAAAGATGTGGAATTCGTTAAAAAACTAAATATTTGGTTAGACTTTATGAAGTCGTTGAAGATGGAAACCGATATTTGGAAACTTCAAAACATCGCCTACCACATCGCCACACACCCCGCCAAAAACCCCACCGAAGAATGGACCACCCACTTCGAATCCCTCCTCGAACGCCTAAACATCCACATTCCCCAGAAATAGGATAGAGGCAACTGATTCGTAATCAATTCTTCATTTTGAGGTTCTTATAAATCAATAGCTTAGAGGGGCTGCCCGTTGCTAATATGTCCCTAAACGCCCTAAAACGTTTAATAAATCTAGATCATGACCATCTGTTACAAAGATTATATATACCAGGAAGTAACCTCCCAATTGCTTTAACAATCACTAAGGAACAGATATACCCAACCTAGTAATCGTACTTAAATCCATTCGTCCAGTTGCAGAAAGATTCTGCTGGCTTTGATAGTCTTTAAGTGATGATCTTGTGCCTTCATCCAAAACCCCATTCACAGGCCCTCCATAAAGTCCTTTCACTGTAAGTGCTACTTGAATTCTTCTTATCAGTTCTTTAAGTGCATCTGCATCAGGTTTTGCTGTTTTAACCTGTGCGGAAGTGGTATCAATATTTTTTTCAGACTTTGACTTGCTCAACATATTTTGCTTTGATGCTGACTCAGAACTGGAAACAGGTTTAGAACTAGTACTTGGATTAGTCAAATGGCTAGGTATTGAATCAGGAGAAGAACTTACTCCCGGGTTAGATAAATGACTTGGCACAGAATTAGGAATTGAACTTGGTTCAGGGCTAGGTTCGGGTATAAGACTTGGATTTAACATCGGACTAGGAGCAGGACTAGGACTCGGTGTGGGAATGGGAGAAGGACTTGGGGAAGGTGAAGGTGATGGAGAAGGAGAAAAAAACGGAGTGGATGAACTTCCCGAAGATGAATAATGAGACCTATGACTGCTATGGCTCCTATGACTACTATGAGAACGATGCCCTGCATAAATGTCAGCAGAGTTTGCATTTAATATATTGGGAAACGTAATTGGCTCAGGAGATAAATCAGGATTGTCCATCAGTTTGTCAGCATCCCCTACCAACCCTGCATTGGCAGAAGGGGACCAAATGGATGATATAGCTGTGAATGCAGTAGAGAGCCCCAATAGAGCCTTAATTGATTTTTTAAGCAGAGAGGATTTCATGTTCTGATCCTATTAAAAAATGTTTATTTTCGATTTCTTCTTTTTTTATGGCATGTACGTTTTCACTTATCCAATCGTCCTTTGCCCAAGCAAAAAACCCACAGCAACTATCCTGCACATCACAACTAGCACACTCATCCAAAAATTTGTTTTTCCAATCAGAAATACTTGGTTTTGCAAATTGCCAAAGTTGTTGAGGCAAAACACAAAGAGGTAAGTTATAGATGGATACGTTTAATCCTCTATTGTTTAAGAAGAAAACACTCTCCTCTAAAATATTTACATACGATGCTGTTTCTTGTAGGAGTAAATCCTTATTAGGTTTAGCATAACCATATGGTTCTAATCCCATAACAGCAATATGCTTAACAAAGGGGAGATTTCTAAAAATAAAGTATGCCCAATTCGACAAACGAGGAATGGATTGCTTATTTAATACCATTCTAATTTCTATACTCTGATGGAATTTCCCTAGATGATACATTCCCTTAACAGTTTCTTTAAAAGCTCCCTTTGCCTGAACAACATAATCGTGAATATCATCGCAATCTGAGTACAAAGGAATAGCCCAAACAACTTTCGGGTGTTGAATCTCTGCCAAGCTTTGAACAATATCAAAATCAGAAAAAGCTCTTCCATTCGTGAGAATATGTAACGTAGTGTCTGGCAAATGATCTTTGCAAAGCTTTAATAAACTTATTAAATCTTCCTTATGTAAAGTAGGCTCTCCACCTGTAATACCAAGTTCAGAAACATTCTTATCTATTAAAGGCACAAGTTCTTTCAACTCATCACGGAGCCAGCGGTCATCATCGATTGTAGGAGGTTGGGAACACATCAGACAGCGGCTATTACACTGATTGGTTACAAACAAAACGTTTTGTTTTGACGCTCTACGAAAAAGTACTTTAATGACATTGTTAATTGGAGAAGCTCTAAAAACATCGCCGTAATTAAGAACAGTAGAATCTATAAGAGAATGAATCCAAACTTCTTCAAAAGATGCAGGACTTGGGTTTCCATTTTTTGATACTACCGCTCCAAAATACGTTCTGAAATTTCCAAGACTAGCCATCTTTTCAAAATCATCATCAAAAAGAGCTATTTTTTTTGGATTAATATTGTATTCAAGAGCTTCATCTATACTTAATAATTTATAGATGTGCGAAGATTCTAACCCTTCAATATTGGCGTGCGTTTCAAGACTTAGCATAAACTAACCAGAGTAACTAGATTCGACGAATGAATGACTTTGTTTACCAGTGATCCAGGATAGAAAAACTTTCATAATTTCTGGATCAGCTTCATGCAAATAAGTAAAAATGATCTCAAAAATTCCAGTCTGTTTTTTACAAAATCCGTTTTGAGGTCTATATCCAATGGGATCATGCTGGGTTGCATAGTTGTACACAGGATCAGCTCCACAATAAGGCAAGTAAGCGCAATCACTACAACCGGGCAAACTTTCTGCCACTCCACCAGCATTAATTATTTTGAAACCTTCTGATTCAAGTAATTCTTCATACGTATTAAATGCATTTCCCAAGCAAAAAGTGTAATCACCCATTTCAGCCAACATTCGGGATTCATCTGAAGCGTAAATCTTTCCATCGTAGTTATAAACAAGACACCCTAGACCTGCTCCTGTAGGCGACCTAAGATCCGTATAAAAATTTGGAAATGGGGTCAAAATATTATTCAGAAGTAGCTTTGTAAATGTTTCTTCAAGAAATATTCCATTAAGATTGAGTTCAATCAAGTAGGCAATAGCCCTCTTATAAAACTCCAAAAATTCATTATCTAAATAACCAATGGCATTTTCAGACTTATAAGCAAAACCGTAGGGACTTAGAGGTCTTAAAAAGATGGAGTTAAATCCATGCTTCACATACTCATCAATGATGGCTTCTGGATGCTCAAGACTTTTCTTAGTAAGAGTGGTTAAGGCTGATACGGAATCAAAACACAGGCTTTCACGAACCCTTTCAATACCTTCAATAGTTTTTCCATAACTATCACCTCCTGGATTTTTCCTATTGGCGTTATGTAGCCACTCAGGGCCATCTAAGGATGTGGAAAGGTGGAAATGATGTTCTTTAAAAAAAGAAAGCATGTCGTCATCGATAAAGTGCAATGTAGATGATAATGTGAAGGTGATCTTCTTCTTTTGAGTTTCATTTCTTTTTAAAATTGTTTCAGTAATAAACTTGATTTTATTAAATGCTAAAAGAGGTTCACCTCCTTGAAACTCAACAGTTAATTCTTGCGCAGGAGATTCAAATAAACGATCAACACAAGCCAAACTAACTTCGTTTGTCATATCAAATTCAGATTTAGAAGGACTTTGCCTGGATACTTGGCAGTAGAGACAGGAGTGGTCACATCGCAGGGAAACCACAAAGATATGAAGAGATGGACCACCTTTTAAAAATGATTTTTTTGTTCTGATTTGAGCTGCGGAAAGCTCTAACAACTCATACTGTTCCCCATAGAGAAAATTTCTATTTTTTAAATCTCTATAGAGTTCACTATTTGGTTCAGTATCATGTTTAATAAAAGTTGAGAATTCATCTTCTGAAAGAAAGATATATTCTCCTGTTTCAGAAACCATTAAAACAGTATTTTTGATGCCAGGAATACGAGTAAAACGAAAAGGTAAAAAATGAAATCGCTCATTCAAGTTGCTTTGAAAACTATCAAGTGGTTGAGGTTTCATTTTTTAACTCTATATCCGTTAAAAGGTGTTCATTTCACTTCAATGTTTTTTCAAACTTGATTCAATAGAATGTTTTAGAATTTGATTCAACAATTCACACAACGCTTCTTTGTCTTTGGTCTCTGAGCATAATACCCATCCATCTTCAACATCCTCTAACTCAATATGGCATTCATTACTTTTTTGAAAAGATTCTATTCCCTTTAGAATAATTTCTTTTTTATAAATAGTAGAAGTTAACTTATAGCTAGAACTAAATGATGTCGGATTAATAGCCACAGTAATAACTAATGCTCATTCCTTTTAGCTTCTGATAAAGCTGTTCCAATTAAAACTTCACGAATATTCTTAGTTTCGTTTGATATGTCGTAGCGGACTCTAAAATCTACAAGAGCATTAAGAAACGTTCCAACTACATCCTCACAAGTCAAACTCTTATCTTTTGGCGACATGTTCACACATAAAACATGTCCTTCTTTTCGCACAATATAAATATAAAACTGCTCTGTATAGATGTAGCAAACGCGAAAAATAACCTCGATGGGATAAATTTCTAGGTCAATATCAATTGCATAATCATAAGTGAGAGTTTTCATCTTATATCTTAGTAAAAGCGTAAAACGCTGATCTTCATTTAATATTCCATCCTAAAAAAATGTTCCAGGGATAGAGACATGAGAAAAATCTTCTCGTTTAAACTGATATTTTTCAAGTAGGATTCTTTGCATTTTATTGGCTTTAGCTTCTCCTTTGCTGTTGTCTTGTCTCTTAAAATAGAGCCCTGCTTTAATCGTATGAATGATGGCCATTAAACCATCCTTTATCTTGTCGTATAAAACCCCAAGGTTATAATGTGCATTCGCATCAGAAGGATTTATCTGTATTCCTGCTTGATATTCCCAGATAGCTTCCAAATTCTTATCAAGCTTGCTGTATACCACTCCTAAATTTATATGAGCATCTCCCTCGTTAGAATTAAGAAGAATCGCCTCCTTGAACTCTACAATTGCCTCTTCGTTTTTCCCTAAACGATAATAAGCTGTGCCCAATTGCACACGGGCTTTGGAAAAACTAGGTCTTAGAGTAGTCGCTATATTTAATATTGATATGGCTTTTTCAAAACGTCCTAAATCAAGGTAAACCTTCCCAAAATCATAATAAGCATCTGCATCGTTAAAATGCTGGTCTCGTGATCCTTTTTGAGTATTTTCTTGTTTTAGATTTTGTTCCTTAGGAAATAAGGATTCTTTAAGAGGATTAGTTATTTTTTGAATAGAAGGAGGAAGGTTTGCACACCCACATAATGACAAGAAGATCAAAATAGAAACTAAGAGAGTTTTTTTCATCATTATTTCAACTGAGCAAAATTGGCTTGCAATTCTTACTGACAAGGCAGTATGTTTGAATTGTCAAAATAATACCTTCTTAGCAAACTATTGTAAAGCTTGAAAAGTCTGATTTGTGCTGAAATATAGCTGCTATTGTTACTTAAACGAAATTAGTATTTTTGGTTATTGGAACAATTTTCTCTTAACTAGTAGACTTTCAAATAAATACCAAAAAAAGTATCCTCATGAACTTTCAACTTTCCCGCTCCAAAAATAAGATCTTTGGTTTTTTGCTAGTCACACTATTGATTATAGCCATAGTTTTTATTGACTTGCTTTGGGGAACATTTTCTGAAATAGAACAATTAAGAACTGATGCAAAGAACTTTAGAAGTGAAGTGGCAACCTTGCAATTACCAACTAAGAATCTTGTGCCGGAAACCGATCATAAATATGACAACCCTTTTCGTCCTGAAGGCGATCAATATTTTTCAACGGGTACACCACGCTTTTTTCGGACGAATATAGATGGAGTCATCAAAAACTCAAAGGATGGAAATGAAAATACTCAAAGACCTAGCCTTCTATTTTTAGGAGGATCTATTACAGAAAGCAATGAAGTTGATGAAAAGTTTCGTTTTCCTGCTTTGGTTGAACATCTGCTCGAAAGAGACTTTGCTCTAAAGGTAAGTTCCCTAAACTATGGTGTTCGAGGGCATACAACTCAAGACAGTATTAATCTACTCCTTAACCATCCAAATCTAAAAAAAACTCATTATGTACTCTTAATGCACAATATCAATGATAGGCTCATCCTCTCTAAAGATGAAGGATATCAAGCATCTCTTTCTAAAACTTCTCCAACAAGCTGGGCCAATCTTAAGGTCTCTACTTCAGAATTTTTGACTTCACTTTTGGACTTTGTTTCCTACAAAAGTAATGTGCTTTTTTCATTAAGAATGAAACTAGGAAATTTTAATCCTTGGACTGGAGAGGAAAAAAACTATTCATTCTCTGAGGTTCCAATAGATTTTATTAAAGATGATTTAGATTCAAGAATAAAAGAGTTCAAAGCTAATCTTGAAATTTTCATTACTACTTCAAGGATTTTTAACCAAATTCCAATATTGATGACCCAACCCCTAGGCCAGGTTTCTAATAATCATTTAGCTTTTAATACTGCTATTAGAGAGATCAGCAAAGAAAACAAGGTTCCTATCATTGATCTTGATAAAAAACTACCAAGGGAACGGGATTGGTTATTTTTATCAGATAACATTCATTTAAATAACAACGGATCTATCTTTGTAGCTAAAATTATTGCTCAAGATCTTGCCAACATATTAAGAAATAATAAATCTCAGAATATTACTAGTCCTGTTGATTTGGCTGAATTGAAGAATAAATGCTTACCTCCTCCAAAGAAGGGAAAAAAGTTTAAACCAGGACCAAGGCATCTATTATTAGATCGCTCTGGGCGATATCCAAACTTTTCATCTGATGGGAAAAAAATTCTTTTTCAAACTAATGAAAATGGTTTTGACCGTATAAATCTTTACGACACTATGAAAAAAAGATATTTTGAGCTATCAGACAAGAAAGCAAATTATAATGATCGACACCCCACATTCGTTAGTGAAGAGAATAATGGAAATTTAACTTTAGCATTTGGCTCAAACCGTTCAGGCGTTGAACAAATCTATCTTTTAGAATGGCCTTCCAATAAGTTGGAGCTTTTAATGCCAAACTCATCAGCAAATGGTTCTATACCTTCAAAAGGTTTTGAAAATACTATTCTCTTTGCCGGAAATAAAATAGAAACTAATGCAATTAAGGGAAATACACCTGAACTTTTTTCATTTAATCTGAAAACTAAAGTCTTAAAACAATTAACAACTAATAAAAATGAAGAATGGAGGCCAGTTGTAAATCCTAATGGTAGATTTGTTTATCATATTTCCAATAGATCAGGGAATTTTGATATTTTTAAGATGCCAATTGAAGGAGGGAAACAAGAATTAGTTTATGGAACCAATGCTGATGAATGGGACCCTGCTATTTCTAAAGATGGAAGATGGCTTGCCTTTGCAAGTAAACAAAATGGTAATTGGGATTTATATATTATGGATTTAACTTATCCCAAAACTGTTGTTCAGGTTACTAGCGAGATCGCTGATGATTGGGATCCTGTATTTTATCCAGATAATAGGGTATTGGCTTTTGGATCGTTAGATGGAGAAAATTCTAAAATGTTTGCTTTGTGTGTTTTTGGTCCATCTAAAATAATAGATCAGAAGGTAAAGATTATGAAAAGCAATTAAGTTTTTTTAAAACCTTCTAAAATCCCAACTCTTTCTTTGAATATTTTATTTCTCCCAATAATCCGCTTGGCGAAATATTTATAAGCCACAGTATTTTTTCTTCAGCTATCCCTAGCTCTTTAAGCAAAAGTATTGTTAGCAAACTTTTTAGTTTTGACGAAGCAACGGGTAATTGGCGTAATTCAAGAGATTTAACCTTTGGCTCATCAGAATAGTGAGTCAGATAATTTCTAGTTTCTTTGATTTTTGAAATAAACACATCTTTTTTACTAGTATCACCATCTTTACCTTCACGAATGTTTAGCGGTTAGTTACTTTTTGGGGCAGGCATTCGTGGCGCCGCGAGTATTTGATTCTCGTCGGTCAACCCAGCTTTTTTAGCATAGACGACACCTTCAGCGTTGATCGCCTCTAGTTGGATGAGCGC
>CAYFMN010000063.1:0-16638 GCA_964344185.1 uncultured Nitrospinota bacterium | reverse complement strand
TATTCTTCAAAAAGAAAACTTTACTAACTGTTGCACTTAAGACTTGAATCCGCCTATTTTAAAAAGGAAAGAAGAACAAAATAAAGATGTTTTATTTTGTTCTGGTTCCTAACTTAAAAATAAGGTATTGGTCGCTCGGGACAGTTCCGAATACGAATGGCAATGGTCCCCAGGAGTAAGAGTAAAATCCAGCTCCTAAAACATTGTTCATCGTAGAAACGCCGAAAAGAGAAGGCAGTTCGAATTTTTTTTTCCATAGCGTTTTATCGGGAGGGAAATAAAGATTGAAATCCCTTGAATTAAAAGTGGGAACAATCATTACATCCCCATTTTTTAATCCGGTTCCGTCAAAATGACTGGCTCCCGCTTCTTCCATATAGTATTGAAAACCCCAATGACCTGAAAAAAATAGTGTATCGGGTATTTGTCCATAGGCAGTTGTGAATTGTTTAGCCGCATCGCGAGCGTTATTCGCCATTCGGTAATCCGCTGCGGTTACCCAAAGACTTAATAATAAAGAAAGAGCAATGGGAGCGATTAGTTTTTTGTCAAAGCTTAGAGATTTATTTGGATGAGCAAGTTCAAATCTTCTAATTATTAAAATACCGACCGCTGGAGCCATGGGTAAAAAAGATCTTCCATTGATAGCCCAGTTTATGTTCGCAGCAAAAATAACAGTTCCCAAGATCCATAGCGTTAATAAAATGGAATTTGGTTCAAAACGATTTCTCAAATCTTCAACGATTAAGGCCACTAACCCTAATCCTACTACGGCGAAAATAGAACATTGAATAACGCCAACCAAGGCGTTATCTGGAAAAGGCAGCCATTGTTGAATAGAAGTTTTGGGTAAAATTAAACCCAAAATAAAAATCATTCCGAACCATCTTGTCAAAGTTCTCAGCTTGCAAAGTAGGGGGGATAAGAACAGGATGGAAATAAAACAACCGCCAGTGAATGATAGTCCCACCAAAATCCTTAACCAGAAAGGTTCGCTAACTGCTTGCCTGGCCGATTTTGAGTATTCCATTGCGGAGAAAAATTGACCGGAACCATAAAGGGAAGAGGTAAGCCATTCGTAACCAAACATGGTTAAAATCGGGATAGTCAAGAATAGGAGCTCTTTTGAAAATTTTTTTCTACAAGTTAGAGTATACGCGGCCAAAAGAAAAATTAAGTTGACTCCAAAAAACTTTGTTAAAAACGCTAACCCAATAAGAATTGATGAAATTAAAAAATATCGGTTTTCGTTTTTATCTGTTCCCAGCATCCAAAAATAAATAGCCCAAGTCCAAATAGCGACTAGCCAAACATCGCACATTACACTTGTGCTGGAAACAACGACAACTGGAGCCGCTAAAGCCATCAAGCTGGCTTCAAACGGCATGCCGCAAAAATTGCGAGCTAAAAAGTATGTTCCAAAAACGAATAGTACAAGTGGCGGCAAAAAAGATAGATGCAGAGTTGTTTCACTCCAATCTCCTAACCATGCAGTTAAGGCGATATAATAAGAAGCAAAAGGCGGGTTTTGAGTTATTTCTGAAATTGGCAATAGTTTGCCTGTCCAATTAACCGAAAAACCGAAAAAATCGAAGGGATTTTTGTGAATTTGACGGGCTATCCAAATAAAAAGCGGGTCGTCGATATGGAATGCTTTCCCAATAAAAGGTAAATAGCAAATTAAAGAAACGCCTAAAAGAGCGATTAGGTGAGAGCGAGACTTTTTGTTTAAAACAGGAGTCATATTGGTCTCTAAAGTTAGAGCATTTAGAGATAGACGATCTTTTATAATGATAGTAATCGCGCTTTAATTGGTTAGTAGTGTATCTTTCTACTTTTAATTTGCGAGTAAAGAAGCGGAATAAATAGCGCTCAGAAAGGATTATCGATGTATAAAGTTGATTTTAAAAGGATAAATATAAGAGAATCTTATTTTATTTTTTTTTGAGCTTTAGTGTTTTTGAGATCAGAATATTTAGAAAACTTAAATTTATGTTTAAAAGGTCATCTTGATTTTGGAAAAATTAAAAATAATATTATCCGATATTAAAATGCAGCATACGATCTTTGCGTTGCCATTTGCGATGATGAGCGCATTTTTGGCCGCTGAAGGGACTCCCGAGGTTATATCCCTGTTTTGGATCGTTATAGCAATGATAGGCGCTCGAAGCGCAGCAATGGCTTTTAATAGAATAGTCGATTCAAAATACGACGGAGCAAATCCTAGAACACGGGGCCGAGCTTTGCCTTCGGGCAGGGTATCGGTTTGGCAATATTGGGTTTTTCTGATTGTTTCTTCGATTATTTTTGTAATCGCCAGCGGTATGTTAAATCAATTGGCTTTAATGTTGTCTCCAGTTGCTTTGGCTATCGTTTTTTTCTATTCGCTAACTAAAAGATTTACTTCCTTGTCGCATTTTTTTTTAGGTATTGCTTTATCGATTGCCCCAGTTGGCGCGTGGGTAGCGATAAAAGAAGAAATTTCGATTGCGTCCCTGATTTTGGGAGCGGCTGTAGTTTTCTGGCTAATAGGTTTTGATATTATTTATTCGTGCCAAGATGTGGAAGTGGATAAAAAAGCGGGATTGCATTCAATACCCTCCAAATTGGGGGTCCGAAACGCTTTGCGATTGGCGGCGGTTTCACATGCAATTATGGTTGTTTTTTTGCTAGCGCTTTTGTTTTTACCTCTTTTGGGGACCTTATATTTAATAGGCGTTTTAACGGTAGCTATATTGTTAGGGTACGAACATTCCTTGGTTAAATGGAACGATTTATCAAAAGTTAATATGGCATTTTTTAACGTCAATGGTTGGATTGGAGCTGCATTGATGGCTACGGTGGTTGTCGATTGCGTTTGGCTTTAAATTTGAGGTACAATGTAGGGTCAATTTCAAATTTTTTAAATGTAAAAACTGTTTCTTAAATATATTCGCCGGTTTGTGTGAGGATTTTATGAGTTTGTTTGAGTTTATAGATAAAACATTAGAACCTATCTATGAAAAAGTTAAGTCGAATCAACGATTGTCTTTTGATGACGGAGTTACCTTATTTAATTCTCCAGATATAAATGGGGTTGGCTATTTAGCTAATATTGTTCGTGAAAGATTGAATGGAAACAACGCTTATTACATCCATAATCGTCACATTAACCCGACCAATATTTGCGTGCATAGTTGTCAATTTTGCGCATTTGGAGTTAAAGAACATGATAAAAACTCTTATGTGAAATCTTTAGATGTTATTTTTGAAGACGCCGAAAAATATGAACATGGCAATGTTAGCGAATTTCACATTGTAGGAGGATTACATCCGGATTTACCTTATCAATATTATGTAGATATGTTAAGGGGATTAAAAAGCCGGTTTCCTGAAGTTCATATTCAAGCTTTTACTGCTGTTGAATTAGAATACCTTTCAAGATTAGCTAGAATACCCCTTAGAGACACTCTTTTAGAGTTGAAGGATGCAGGCTTGGGGTCGGTCCCTGGCGGAGGAGCCGAGATTTTTGCAAAAAGGGTTAGAAGGAAAATCTGCGCTGATAAAATCACAGGCGAGGAATGGTTAAAAGTACAAGAAACGGTTCATTCGGTAGGTCTAAAAAGTAACGCAACTATGTTATACGGGCATTTAGAAACAGTAGAAGAGCGAGTCGATCATTTAATTCGCTTAAGAGAGTTGCAAGATAAAACGAACGGTTTTGTTACGTTCATTCCTTTAGCCTTTCACCCAGAAAATACCAAGCTTGATTTTTTAAATTGGACGACGGGGCAATTGGATTTGAGAGCATTGGCGGTATCGCGTTTGATGCTCGATAATTTCCCGCATATAAAGGCGTTTTGGATAATGATAACTCCAGAAATAGCGCAACTTTCTATGGCTTATGGCGCCGATGATATGGATGGAACTGTTGTCGAAGAAAAAATTATCCACGCTGCCGGCGGCGTTACAGGGCACCTATTTCATAAAAATAATATAGAGAATAAAATCAGGGAGGCAGGTAGGATACCTATAGAGCGCGATACGCTTTATGAAGACCTTCAGGAACATTTGGTTTGATAATAAATTGTTTCGTTGACCAGAATAACCTTTTGTTACATTTTATTTTCTTGACATGCGCTTTGCTTAGTAGTATCAAATTAAAAAAACATTAGTTTGTGTCTTGTGAGAAAGATGCTTGGGCCGAAGCAAATTTTGCGGCTTACCTTATAATGTAATTTCGGGTTACAGATTGTTTACTAATTTGGCTAGGGGTTCTAAAATCGATGAGTGATAAAAAAATATTAGTTGTAGACGATTCGAACGTAATGCGGCAGATTATTAAGAATAATTTGAAGCAATTAGGTTTTTCACCCGACAATATTACCGAAGCGGAAGATGGAGCCGCAGGTTTAAAGTCTTTGGAAGCAAACGCAGTTGATCTCGTTATTTCTGACTGGAATATGCCTAAAATGACAGGTATTGAGTTTCTAAAGGCTGTTCGCGGCAATGACGGTTTGAAAGCTACTCCTTTTATGATGGTTACTTCGGAAACCGAAAAGGAAAAAATCATGGAAGCTGTTCAGGCAGGGGTGAACCAATATATTGTAAAGCCTTTCAATGCGAATCAATTAGAAGAAAAAATTAAAGCTATTTTTGGCTAATTTTTTAGTAAAAAGCCGCGATTAAAAGAAAACTTTTAATCGCGGCTTTTTTTATTTCTCGCCTTTTTATTTTTTACCTTCTTTAAATATTTAAAAGTTTCTACAGGGTTATTTAACACCAATTGTTGGTGTGATGTCGGTTCATAAAAAAAGCTCCACCCTTAAATCCCCTTCAAAAACCGCAAGTTATTTGAAAAAAAAGTAATTTTTTTATTGATAGGATTCTTTGAAAAGTTTTAAATAGAGTATATGTTTGAAAAATTTAAGTTTATTTGATCGTTCTGTTGGGTAGGCAGTTCCGAGTGTTTATATAAGTTTAAAAAGGCCCAAATGGGCATAATGGTTTAACGCTCTCATTTTTTTATTTGAAGATTGTTAGATAAGAAAAATAAGACGCTTCTAACCTCGAAAAAAGGAAAAGCTATGGCAGCCTTGGATTTATCTGATAAGCAAACACTAGAAAACTTAACCGATTGCGTCATAAAAGGGACAGAAAGTATATTTACCACAATTCTGGGAGCCGAAACTAAATATTGTGAAGGCGATGTTGATGGTATAAGCGGCGAAGGCGTGGTTGGGATTATTTCATATGTTGGAGATGTTTCCTGGTCAATGATATTAGTTTTACCCAAAGAGTCTGCAATAAAAATGGGGAATAAATTTACAGGTTTTGAAGTTCCTTATGATAGCCCTGATATGGGCGACGTGGTCGGAGAATTAGCGAATGTTTTAGCTGGAGATTTAGTAGGACGCTTAAGCACAGAAGGAGTCAAAGTGCAGATGTCTTTACCTACAATTATGCGTGGTCAAAATGTGGAGCCATTTTTACCAAGAGGAATTCCCACAAAAAAAATGGGATTTACAACCAGCGAAGGAAATTTTACGTTGAAAGTTGCCGGTTCCAAACCAGATCATTTAGCGCACAAAAAGCCAGGCGCGTAAAAATAAAAAAATCATAAAAATTTTTCTGTTTGTTGTTGATTGTATGTTTACATTCAATGTTAAATAGGTTAAAATTAGGAAAATCTACTTTTAGATTTTCCTATTTTTTTTGCCTGAATTTTAACAATTCAAGCAAAAAATAATAAAATTTTCAGTATTGTTTTATGGTTTTGGAGTATACTGATTGTATTATTGTTACATAAAGTTCAAATAAACCGATTAGTTGGTTTTGTGCGCTAAATAAATAATTGAATCTGGATTATATTTCCAGGAGGTTTCCTTATGGATGATGTCATCAACGAATTTTTGGTGGAAAGTTTTGAAAACTTGGACCAGTTAGACCAAGATCTGGTTGACTTGGAGCAAAACCCTTCAGATACAGATCTTTTAAGTAATGTTTTTCGTATTATTCATACCATTAAGGGTACCTGTGGTTTCCTAGGTTTTTCAAAATTAGAATCGTTAGCCCACGTGGGCGAAAACTTGTTAAGCCGACTTCGGGATGGGGAACTTTCATTGGACCCGGAGAAAACAAGCGCTATCTTAGCGATGTTTGATGGGGTTCGTAGAATTCTTAGTTGCATTGAAGCTGAACAAAACGAAGGCGATGAAGATTTTTCGGCATTAAAAGATAAGTTAAGTCGATTAACCAAAGGTGAAACCGGTATAGATGACTCATCTGCTCCCGCCGAGGCTACGGAAGCGGCTCCAACTCCTGCGGCAGAAGCGCCCGGGGTAAAAACTGAAGAACCACAACCAGAAGCTCCTGCTCCAACCGCATCGGCTCAGACTCATGAAGAGCCGGAGATTAGCGAAGAAATGGAAGCTGTCGTAAATGAATTTTTGGTGGAAAGTTACGAAAACTTAGACCAAATAGATCGTGATCTAGTTGATCTAGAGCAAAATCCTTCTGACAAAGAATTATTAAGTAGCATTTTTAGAATTATTCATACTATCAAAGGAACCTGTGGTTTTCTTGGTTTTTCCAAACTGGAATCGTTGACTCATGTAGGAGAAAACCTTTTGAGTCGATTACGAGAAGGTGAATTAGTTCTGAACCCGACAATAGCAAGCGCTTTGTTAAATATGGTGGATGCCGTTAGGCAGATTCTTGGAAGTATTGAAGCTGACAAAAATCAAGGTAATGTAGATTACGGTTCTTTGATAGAGGTTTTGAGTAAATTAACTAAAGGAGAGTCGGTTGAAGAGGTTCCAGACGCTTCCCCGGCGATTGAAGATAAAGTAGAGCCAGCGAAAAGCGATGCGCCAACGCCCGTTACAGCGCCTGTTACCGCAACATCTGATAGTCCTGAACAGTCTTCAGAGCGTAAACCAGAACGACGTCAAGAAGCTCGGTCTGGCGTTTCAGAAACAAGTATTCGTGTAGATGTTGGATTGTTGGATAAGTTGATGAATCTAGTTGGCGAATTGGTTTTAGCTCGTAACCAAATTATGCAGCATTCCACCCAAAACGATGATAAGGATTCGGCCTTTATCGCAAGCTCGCAACATTTGAATCTCATTACGACTGAGTTGCAAGAAGGTGTTATGAAGACCCGTATGCAACCTATCGGAAATGTTTGGAGTAAATTTCCGCGTGTTGTTAGAGATCTTGCCGTTGCTTGTAATAAGAAAGTCCGAATTGATATGGAGGGTAAAGAAACCGAGCTTGATAAAACTATTATTGAAGCTATTAAAGATCCATTGACACATATTATTAGAAACTCAGTGGACCATGGGATCGAAAGTCCTCAAGATCGAATAGCTAATGGAAAAGACGAGGAAGGTAGCCTCTTATTGAGAGCTTTTCATGAAGGCGGGCAAGTAATCATTGAGATTGTGGACGACGGCGGCGGTATCGACCCTGAGAAGGTAAAGAAAAAGGCCATTGAAAAGCATGTTATAACTTCAGAGCAAGCCGTTCGAATGGGAGAGCGCGAATTAATTAACTTAATTTTTGCGCCAGGCTTTTCCACTGCGGCCGCTATCACCAACGTATCGGGAAGAGGCGTTGGTATGGACGTTGTTAAAACGAATATCGAGAAAATAGGCGGTTCAGTAGATATAAATAGTAAATTTGGAGAAGGAACAACTTTAAAAGTAAAAATTCCTTTAACTTTAGCAATTATTCCTGCGCTTGTTGTAACTTGCGGAGGTGATCGGTTTGCGATTCCTCAAGTTAATTTGTTGGAATTGGTTCGTTTAGACCAACAAGCAGACCGTGAAGTGGAAATGATTCATGGCACCCCTGTTTATAGATTACGAGGTAACTTATTACCTCTCGTTAATTTGAATAAAGAGCTAGGGTTGGAATATGAGAATAACTTAGATGAAGCTAAATTTATTGTTGTGCTTCAAGCAAATGATCGGCATTTTGGATTGGTCGTGGAAGGAATAGCAGATACCGAGGAAATCGTTGTTAAACCTCTAAGTAAACAATTAAAGGGTATTAACGCTTTTGCCGGAGCCACAATAATGGGCGATGGTAAAGTCGCCTTGATTTTGGACGTTTTAGGATTAGCTCAATCTTCTAGAGTCCTTTCGGAAGTTGCAGAACGCGCATTGAGCGAAAAAACTACGGTCGAAACAAAGGCATCGGATTCAACGCAAAATCTATTGGTATTTGCCGTGGGTCAGCGCGGTCGAATGGCTATTATTTTAGATATGGTTGGTCGTTTGGAAGAGTTTAAAAATACGGATGTAGAGCGTTCTGGAAATTTGGACGTAGTTCAATATCGTGGGGAAATTATGCCGTTGATTTATTTATCTCATGTTTTTAACGCCGAAACTTACGGCGAAGAAAAGGAGATGATGCAAGCGGTAGTATATTCTGAAAATGGCCGTAGCGTTGGTTTAGTGGTCGATCAAATCATAGATATTGTTGAAGAGCGAGTCTCGATTCAAAAAGGTTCCGATAGACCCGGTGTTCTTGGAACTGCGGTAATCAAACAACGAGTTACGGATCTTGTGGATGTTAGAGAGGTAATCCAATCTACTATAATGGGATATTACGATTCTGAAACTCCCGCATTGCAGGAGGGGTAAAAGATGGAAATTGAAAAGCAGTTTTGTACTTTTTATTTAGACGATTTATTTATGGGAGTTGAAGTTGCAAAAGTTCAAGAGGTCCTTAGATATCAGGAAATGACCAGTGTACCTCTTGCCGCCAATACGGTTAGCGGTTTAATTAATCTTAGGGGACAAATTGTCACTGCAATTGATTTAAGAAAGCGTTTGGAATTAAATGAAAGACCCGAAGGAACTTTACCCATGAATGTAGTTGTGCGCACGAACGAAGGTGTTGTGAGTATGTTGGTAGACAGTATTGGGGATGTTTTAGAGGTTCCAGAAAATGCTTTTGAACAACCCCCGGAAACTATTGAAGGAATGACACGTCACTTAGTGTTAGGGGTTTATAAACTTGCCGATAGCTTACTGTTAATTTTGGATACGGAAAAAGCGGTGAATATCGAAAGCGTTCCAGAAGGGGCTAAGGCGAAACGGTCTTAAGTTGGTTATACTAAAGTCGGCCTTCAGGGTCGACTTTAGTTTGGCATCCAAGCGTATCTTCCTACTTTTACTCTCTCTATTATTTCTTGGGCAATATCTTGAAGCGGAAGTACTTTCTCCGCTATTCCAGCCTTGGCCACGAATCCAGGCATCCCCCAAACGACGCTGGTTTCTTCATCTTGAACAATAATCTGGCCTCCTACTTTTTTGATGTGTTCACATCCAATCAAGCCATCTTGCCCCATTCCAGTTAGAATAACGCCCAAAGTTCTCGCTTTATAAATTTCGCAGACAGATCTAAATAATACGTCTACCGCTGGCCTACAAGAGTTTTCGAGGGGAGCTTGGTTGGTATTGATTGTGATTGTGTTGCCGTTTTTACTCAAAACCATATGAAAGTTGCCTGGAGCAATCCATATGGTGCCTGGTTCTAGTTTTTGTCCTGATTCTCCTTCTTTAACTTTTAACTTACATTTATCATTTAAACGATCCGCTAAAAGCTTGGTAAAAAAAGGCGGCATATGCTGAACGATTACTACTGGAACTGGAAGGTTTCCTGGAATTAAAGGTAGGAGGTCTGCCAGGGCATTGGGACCTCCAGTAGAAACTCCAATAGTTAAAATATCTATTTTCCCTTTGTTAATCGCCGCTGTTTTAATGGCAGGAGCGCCGCTTTTTAAGCCTCCTGTTCCCAGTTTATTTGAAAGTGAGGGAGTTATTTTAGGCACCGACCTTCCACAAAGAGCTTTTATTTTAGGTATCAACTCATTTTTGACTTGATCCATAGCTTTGGAAACGCTACCAACATTCGCTGGTTTGGTAACATAATCGCTAGCTCCAAACGATAATGCGTCTAAAGTGGCTTTAGCTCCCCTTTGAGTAAGAGTGCTAAACATGATAATAGGAACCTTTTTATCTCTTTTCCTAATTTCTTGAAGGGCTTGAAGTCCATCCATTTCTGGCATTTCGATATCCATAGTGACTGCGTCAGGTTTTAGATTATCGAATTTGGTTTGAGCTATTTTACCGTTAGCTGCAGTTCCAATAACCTCAATTTCAGGGTCTGTCGCTAAGGTATCGGTTACTATTCTTCTGACAACGATTGCATCGTCTACGACTAAAACTCTAATTTTATTTAGGGCCATTATGAATTTTTTGGAGGTAAAATTTGTCTGTAGAAGGAAATAATATTAAAAAATTTGTTTAACCATTATAAAATTATAATTTTATTAGAGTACACTAACTAGTTCCGTTTTTCTATTAATTTGTTGAAATAAAAAGTTTTAGTCACAATTTTGCAACATTTTTTTGGTCGTTTTTTACTAAATTTTGAGGCGTTGGAAATAAGAAAAACTTGGTAAAAAAAATTTCTTTATGAAAAAAGATATGTTTCCGAAAAGAATATGAGAGGACTTTTCTCGCAAAACAGTTTTTTAATGAGATAAAATATTAATTGACTTGGAAAAGAGTTACCTACTGTCTGATTAATTTGCATTTAACGTTTTTAAGAAACATGAAAATAGATTTTTGGAAACATTTTGCTGTTGTTATCTTTTTCTTCTTGGCGGCAGAGGCGTACGCAATTGCGGCTCCTGAAGATTTTGATCCAAGCGTTACTGATTCGCTTAAGGATGTGCAAATCGGACTAGGAAAAGATTTAAGCTTGAATGCGGGGGAGTTGCGAAGCGCTTTAAATGATGTTGCGAAGGTTTCAAGTGATGAAGGAAGAGGGTTGAATGGGGCTGGAACTGATCTGGAACAACTTAAAAAGGACTTAGGAGGTTTATCCAAAGAATTAGAAGTTGGAGACACGGTTAACTCTTTAAAATCAGAAACGGATTCTCTTAAAAAAGGAAAGCGAAGGTTTAACCAAAGAGCTTGGAAACGCCAAATCTGATTTTGATACTTCAGAACTTGAAATCGAAGATCAATATGATATTAACGCATCTCGAAGCGATTTTGACTTGGCGTCATTAAGGCAAGTGGCTTCTGAAACAGAATATGACGCGGAGGGTTTTAATAGTAAAGGGGTTTCTTTTTACCAAGGCTCGCGTAGCGGCGCGAGTAAAATCAGAAAAGAAAATCGCGATCTTGTTCAGACGGCTAAAGCCAGCACTTTGACTTCTTTGCTTTCTGGAAAATCGTCTCTTAGAAAATCTTCAAAACGTTTTCAATTCGATAAGGGAGCTGGTAGGCGAAAGGGACTCAAAGGGGTTTTTTCTAGAAGAGGAGGGCAAAAGAAGGCTGAGGGTAGATTTGGGAGTAGAAAGAGAAACCGCGTAGATGCGAATTCGGGATTAAATAGGGGATTTCGAAGGCAAAACTCTTTGGAGAGAGGACAAAAGAGGGTTTCAAATTTTGGAAGTTCAAACCAAAGTAAAAAACGATCTTTAAGGAGAAGAACAGGTAAAAATAATTTTGCTTCTTCGCGGTCAAGATCTTCTAGAGGAGGTCGGTCCAATTCGTTTGAAAGATCAGGGGCCAGATCAAAATCCGCAAAATCGAGAATTAGATCTTTAAATGAAGCGCTTGCTCGTCAGAAAAAGAAAAATGAAAAGGATGAAAAAGATAAAAAAGCCCTTGCAGCCGAAGGAATCGGAGACGGAGAACAGCAAGGGATAGATGGGACCGGTATTTTGGATGGTAGAAAAGGGTATTCAAATGCGGGAGAAAGTCTCTCTGCTGAAGAAAAATTAAATATCAAAAAGAAAAAGCTGACGGAAGAATTTGGAGAAGACCAATACAATGTGGCTTATCAGATTGAACAGGATTTGAAGAAGAGAGGATTCTTAGACGATGACGATCCATTAAAGTATAAAAAAATCCGTTTGGCAATGTTAAGCGAATCCATAAAAAAACTTAAAAAAAATTTAATAAATAATAAGAAAAACCAAAACCCAATATTAAAGTCCCTTGGACTTGATTATTTGAAATCTAAAAAGTTTTTAGATTCTTTGCCTCCTGTCGAGAACTTAGCTTTATTGAAGTTTGCGGATCTTTCCAAAACAATTTTGGGAAGTTATGAGACTGCTATTTGGGCCTATAACGCTATTCTTCAGGAAAACCCACTGGATGGACAAACGAATCTTGAGATAGGAAAGATATACGAGGAATTAGGAAATAAATCCTACGCAGGTTTTCATTTTAGAAGAGCTGAATATGCGTTTACCACGAATAATCAATTCCAAAAGGCAATTGAGGCAAAAGAAAGAATACAGGAACTCGAAAAAGACTCAACAGACTCCTCAGTTGAAGTTCTAGCTTCTCTTTAAGCCGGTTGTTAGATTATTTGCATAAGATTTTTAGAGTTTTTTTATCCAAATATAACGGAAAACAATTGATATAAAGAAAAATGAAGCGGTAAGAATAACTAAAAACATCCCTTCTAAAATTAGGGTCAAAGAAAGTGGAATATTTTGTAAACACCAATCTACGATTTGATGCAACCCAAACCATGATTGTGGATTGTTAAGCCATCCTTGAATTGCGGCCCCTTCGAAAAAAAAGTTAAAAACTATTAAAAGGGGGAGTTCGGTCCAAACCCCATCTTGTAACCATAATGCCGATTGGTAACCCAGAACTCCAAAGCCGGAAAAAACGATTAAAAAAGCGCAACCTATCGCTGAAAGATTGGCCAAGCCAAAAGCATAATCGATTAAAGTTAGTTTGCTTCGAATTTCGTCAAATTCGCATTTAGCTTTTTTTAGTCCTTTGGTTAGACCTTGCTTGATTAACTCTATTAGTTGTGGAGTCATTAATTGAAATTTTTCATAATATTTTGAAAAATTATTTATCCAGGTATCGAATATAGTGGAACTTTCGGAAGACTGATTAGTAGTATCCATATTGATGTTCCTTTACTTAAACTTTGGTAAATAGTTCCATAATTAACTGGGCTTAGTTAAAGTCTAGTTTTGTGTCTGGATAAAGTCAAATTAATAAAAATTAACGTTGGTTTTTCGATTAAAAAGAATAAAAATTGTATGAATTTGTTTAAATTAATTGAATTATTATTAAAAAGCGATATAATTTAATTGGACGAATTATCCTCCTTTTAGCTGACCCGTTTGCTAGGAATCCTGCCCGCCTGGCAAACGGGTTTTGCTTTTTTTCTCATTTTTTCACATAAAAATTAAATTCAAAGTTGATATTTTTTCTCTGATTCGCAAATAATATTGAAAATAGTTTATATATTTTTAAAGTTATTTTTCTAATAACTCGATAAGTTACCTAAGTATAAAGTTTTAACTTCCCATGGGGTTTATGGAAAAAGATTCTTTAAAGAAGCGCATTGTAGAAGCCGCTCCAGGACTTGTAGCTTTACCTATAGTGCTTTTAGGAATGCTAGGTACTGGTTGTGAGGGCGAACAGGATTTGTTGACAACCGGTTTTAATTGTGAAAATTCCTTTCATACGGATCATTTAACCTGTGGGCAACCGAATACTACAACTACAACGACGCCTACAAATACAACTCCAGCCTCAAGCTCCGTAGCGAGTTTTTTGAGCCTAAACCAAGGATAAACCAGTTCTATTTGCGGATCGCCTCATCTTTATATTAAAATCTCCTCTTAAATTTGCTCATTTGCCAATTCTTTGGCGGAATTTTTTCTCTAACTCCGAATCAATTAAGAGGAAACAATATGGCGACGGTTCTACTGAAAAATTTACGTCCAGGTATGGTTGTAGCCAGGAATGTTAAAGATTTAAACGGAAACATATTGATCAATAAAGGAGATGAAATAGAAGATAAGCACGAAAGGATTCTAAAGTCTTGGGGAATTTCAGACGTAGAAGTTTTAGGCGAAAGAATGGATCCTATTATCTTTGATCAATATCTAAACCGAGTAGATTCAGAGTGTTTAAAACAGGCCCAAGACCGGTTGAATGTGTTATTTAGTAAATCAAACACAGAGTTTCCCGCCACTCAAATGCTTTATCGGCTGTGCTTAGAGCGTAAATTGAAAAAAGTAGGTAGAGCTTAAGCCAGACGATTAATTCCCCTCGATAATCGCAAACCTAATTCCTCGAGGATCTATTAAAATGGTAAACTTTTTTGATGAATTAACTGGAGGGTTTGCCGCTATAAGTGGAAACCGCCATTGTTCTTCAGCCGCAGGTTTATGTATTGCTCCTTTAATAGGAATTCCGCTTTTATTCGGATTATTGACTAGCCGGAATTGCGTAGCTTCGCCTTCCTCTGGTTCTTCAAACTCATATACCCAGCCAAAAATACTTTGAATACTTCGGGTGGCATTATTTCTTATTCTAAAGATAATGCTCTTGGCGTTGGGAGCTATCGTATATTTTGGAGAAACGGAAACATATCCAAAGTTTATATATTCTGGTCCTTCATTATCTTTTGCTTCGGTTTGAGCAAAACTATTTAACGGAATCAATAATAAACATAGAGTAAAAAAACATGAGCAAATTAGCCATTGTTTTAAGCAGACTTTGATGGATTTATTTAAAGCCGGTTTTCCTCTATTCATAGTTTGGATATCTTATGATTAATTGTTATTTTACGGCAACGTTTCTTTCAAGTTTTTTAATAGCCTCGATTCTTTGTAGTAGGGGAGGATGAGAGTAATTTAAAAAGACATAAAAGGGGTGGGGGGTTAAATTTGACAAATTTTGTACGCAAAGCTTTTTTAACGCCGTAATTAAAGGCTCCGTTTGGCCTGTTGTTTCCGCTGCAAATTGATCCGCCTCGAATTCGTGTTTTCGAGATAGTTGTTGCATAAAAATGGATAAAAAGAGTTCGATAGGAGTGAACAGCATGCTAAAGAAAATTAAACCGGCGTATACAGACATTTCTTCCATGTAAAAAGCCGAAAATAATTCAGGCGACTTTAGAAAAATGGACAGTAAAAAGAATAGGAATCCCATGTGTAAAATAGAAGATGCCATTCCTATATAAATATGTTTCTTTTTATAATGTCCAATTTCGTGAGCGATAACGGATACAAGTTCTTTAACGCTATGCGCCTCTAAAAGAGTGTCGAAAAGAGCGATGCGTTTATTATTTCCAAACCCCGTAAAAAAAGCGTTGGATTTGCTGGATCGTTTCGAGCCGTCCATTACATAAATATTCTTTAATGGAAATGAAACTGATTTTGAATAGTTGAGTATAGCTTTTTTTAACTGTCCGTCTTCTAATGGCTCAAATTTGTTAAATAGGGGCATTATCCAAGTTGGAGCTATAAATTGAATAATCAACATATATAAAACTGTAACTATCCAACAATAAAACCACCCATCCTCTTTTGCGAATTCTAAAAACCATAAAATTCCAGCCAGTATTGGGATTCCTAGAGCGCAACTTAATAAAATGGTCTTAAATATATCGCTCCAAAAGGTTTTTGCGTCCATTTTGTTGAAACCATATTTTTCTTCAATGACAAAAGTTGAGTAGATTTTAAAAGGTAAAGAAAGTAAATTTTGCCCAAATACTAGAATTGAGATGAAAAAAATGCCGGTTAAGACAGGTCCCCAACCAAAACTTCTCGCCCATTGATCCAAATAATTAAACCCGGATGCGAACCAAAATAACAAAATAATTATTAAATCCGCACCTCCTGAAAAAAGCTCAAGCTGGGTTGTAGCGCGCAAATAATCTTGAGATTTTTGGTATTTATCCGTTTCGTAAATATCCTTTACTTCATCAGGCAAATTGGATTTTAGGTTAGAAATATTTAAATAATCGGCGCAAACGCTTATAAGAAACCCAAATACTAAAGAAAAAAGAACGATATAGCTTATTAAGTTCATAGTTTTTTTGAAAATAAATTAAGATTCTAGATTTAACTGTATATTTTTTTATAAATTTTTTTTTGGTTTTTTATAAAGTGGATAAATTAGTTCTCATTTTGATATTGGGTGTGGAAAAATTTTCATACTGAAACATGATATGTAGGTTTTTTCTAAGAGTTTTTTGTTTTTATAATAAAAAAATCCTTATGAATCAATAGGTTATGGTTATTTTTATTTTTTGGCATTAACTTTGCTTTATTAGAGAGTGTTTATAACTTAACATTTTTTTTGGAGAATTTAAATGAACCTGGTAATCGAAAAATCTGAAAATAAAGTGGAAGTTGAAAAAAATAAAAACTTGAAACTCAAAGGATGTTCTAAGAACGAAGACAAAAACTTTCGTGAAAAATATGGCCATGTCACAGAAGGTTTGAAAAAAAGATTTCAAGATTTTTGGTATGGTTGGGTGGTGGTGGACTAAGCTTAGGCTTCCCTTCACTATACAAGCGCATAAAACTAATTTTCAGATTGTTCGCATTTTTTACAAAAAAGTGAGAAGCCTATAAACTTTTGCCTTCCTTCTGGAGTTTGCGTCCAGAGTCTTATTTGCCATGGAGGATTATGACGAACATGTTGTTTATGTCCACACGTTAATATGGCTGTCCAATAACCCTCTTCATCTTTGGTAAAATCTATGATTTCTCTTTTCATAGAGAAAGTTAACTTTCCGCTTCGATTAATATAAGGGAATCTCTAAAAACAGGCTAAGAAGTTAAAAAAAAGTTATATT
>CAYFMN010000062.1:0-17318 GCA_964344185.1 uncultured Nitrospinota bacterium | reverse complement strand
CCAAAATAAAGAAAGAAACGGCCAAAAAGCTGTTACCCAATGGAATGAGTTGCGGTATTAATTTGTTATCTGCCTGCCCCTTTTGGGGCAGGCAGTAGCATTTAAAAATATTTCTGAAAATTAAATTAAAAAATTTTCCTTACTTTAATTTTTAGAAGTCTTTTTAAATAATTTTACGAATAGTTTCCTGAGTTTAAAGTATGAAAAAAGGATTGAGCCCCTACTTTCTTGCTTGACTAGGAACTGACAAGGGCTTCCGAAACGGACGGAAGCCCTTGTTCTTAACTTAAGAGGACCTCTAATAATTGGCATTTTTACCGGCTTTTTAAAGGTTCTCTTAATTTATTTAAAATAAAAACCAGATAGCGTTTAAAAGTTTTACGAATAGTTTCCTAAGTTTAAAGTGCGAAAAAAGGATTGAGCCCCTACTTTCTTGCTTGACTAGGAACTGACAAGGGCTTCCGAAACGGACGGAAGCCCTTGTTTTTTTTTTGGGTATTAAAATTTGAAACGTATTATTTTGACTATTTTGTAATTGGTAAGCCAAATCTGTGGACTAGTTCTCCCCCGAAAAAGCCGGTCGCTAATATAGCGAGCAACCCAACGAGGCACAAAAGATAATGCAATAGAGCGGTCCAATTATTTTTTGGGAATCGTTCAAGTATTAAGATACCTCCAAAAATACAAAACGCCAAAGATCCGTAGAGGAAATGGGATTCTACAAACCATTGAAACGTAGGTTTAATAGCAATCTCATTTTTTCCTAATAAGCCAATTAAGAATGCGGGGGGGATTGTCCAAAAACCAAAAACCAAGTTAAAACGTCCAGCCTCTAAGATAGCCTCTTCGTTTTGAATTTTTCCAAATAATCGGAACATTGTTCCGCTAACAAGCAAAGCCATTGGAAAGTGAACCGCCAATGGATGGATCATTGAAAAAAACATCTAGAGATTCCTTAAAGCCGGTCATAGGGATTTTTAAATTGTTGATTTTCGCCTATAAAGCTCAGAAAGTAATGTTCCCGCCGCTACAGAAACATTTAAAGAATTGATTTCTCCCGCTCCTGGAATTTTAACCAAGGCGTTGCATCGACTTTTTACTTTGTCGCTTAGCCCGTCTTTTTCATTGCCTAAGACTAACATACAAGGAAATGAAATGGACTGTTCGTAAAGGGAATTAGTCGCTTTAACGTCCGCTCCCAAGATGAAAGTTCCGCTGGATTGCAAATCTCGCAAAGCAGAAGGCAGATTAGAGCATTTATATATAGAGACTAAGGGTAACGCTCCTTCCGCCATTCTGGCCGCTGACGAACTGATGGCGGCTTGATCTGGAGAATCTGATAGAAAAATATTTTTCGTTCCAAAATAGGCGGCAGATCTAAGTATCGCTCCAAAGTTATGTGGGTTGCCTATGCGGTCTAAAGTTAACGAGATACTATTTTTTGGCAATCCTTTTTTTATTATTTCTCTGGCGGGAGATAATTCAGGAGGACGGATTGTCATCGCTACGCCTTCGTGGTGAACGCTTGCGGAAACTTTGTTTAACGATTCTCCATCTAGTAGACGGTATGGAAGTTTCTTTTTAGCGCAAAATAGAGCAATTGGCTTAATTTTGAGCGAGCGTTCATCTGAAAAATATAATCTCAATATATCGTTAGGGCGATTTCGAAACTGGCTCCAACACGCGTTCCATCCACAAATTGTGAGTTCGTTTTTTTTTGAAGGACTTTGAAGCTTTTCGGAAGAGTCCGAAACGTTTTTATTTTTTTTTGAATGAGGTTTTTTAGAAGAACGCAAAATTTTATTACCGGATAAATCTAGCCCATTGATCGTTCATAATTTCCAGGCGATTAGCCAAAATCCCTATGAGCTGATCTTTCAGCTTGGTTTGGATATTTAGAGGAAGTTTTTCCACTTCGTTTAATTCTATACGCATACAAATAACGTCTCCGTTTGCGACTACGCTGGTTGTTCTAGGTCTTTTTCCTACGATAGCAATTTCTCCAAATACGGCTCCAGCTTTTAATTTTGCGATGATGGTTTCTTTAGGTTTGCTCTTGATAATGCAAACGACTCCTTTTAACAGAATAAAAAAGGCATTGTCGATTTCACCTTCGTTTATTATAAAGTCGGAAGGTCTATAACGTAGTAGATGCTTATCTAAATCCGCTAGAAAACGCTTTTCTTTTTCAGTGAACTTTTCAAAAAATGAAAGCTTGTTAATAAGTTCGAAGTTTGTGTCTTCCATTTTTACCTTTATCGCTAATTTTTTGATCTTGCGTTCAGGACAGACAGAAAAGCTTTAGCCGTGACCTCCCATCATGAAGGCTTCCTGGTTTTCAAAAACGGGAACTGGCTGGTTTTTGTTGTTCTCAAAAAAAATAGCGGCTAAGTTGTATACGTCTTTTGCCGAATGGAGCGTGAATAGTTCGCCTCTAAAGCTTGACGCTCCAGGAAGCCCAAACGCCAGCCAGACCATTAACTTTCTGAGATAGATTAGCACGTGTCTTGGATCGTGAAAACTTTTTAAGATTGAAAAAAATCGAGATACTTTTTCCATTCGGTCAGGGATATGTCCCGGCTCTAGTTTTCCTTCGCATTCCATAAAAATCCAGGGGTTTCTTAAGGCTCCTCTACCTATCATGACTGCCGCAACGCCTGATTCTTTAAGTCGTTCAACGGCTTGTTTGGAACTCCTTATGTCGCCATTGCCTATGATTGGCAATGGCGAGTTTTGTTGCGCTTCTTTAATGAGTTTCCAATCTGATTCTCCCTGGTAGCCTTGCGCGCGCGTTCTTCCATGTATAGCCGCCCATTCGCATCCTGAATTGTAGGCGGCTCGGACGCATTCGTGAACGGTGATTTCATTATGATCCCATCCAGTTCTCATTTTAACGGTCAAAGGCAGTTTAATATTCGATTTAATCTTAGTAAGAAACCTTTCTAAATTATCTGGATCTCGTAAAAGAGCCGAACCGCAACCTTTTTTAACGACTTTTTTTACGGGGCAACCCAGGTTTATGTCTATGAAGTCGGCGTTGACCGCTTCTACATATTTAGATCCTTCGATGATGTCCTCCGCGTTTTCTCCAAATAACTGGATTCCTACAATCGTTCCGGGGTTTTTGTGAATTCCGATCATGGTTTGTGTTCTTTCGGAATTGTAGAGCAAGCCTTTTGCGGAGACTAATTCGGAAATTAAAACCCCAGCGTGCATTTCATCCATGAATTCTCGAAAGCAAACTTCGGTTATTCCAGATAAAGGAGCCATCCAAAAAGCGTTGCGGGCTTTTTCTAAAAGTGTTTTTGTTCTTTTTGTTTCGATTAGAGAACGGGTTTCCTGCATTTGACCGATTAAAGTTTAGAAATCGCGTGTCTAAAAGTTAATATTAAAGCCCTGAAAGTGTTTAGGAGGAGGGGCGACGATGTTAAATTGTTCATTTCGAAAACAGAAGCGTAATACGTGGGCGTGCAATCCCATTTCTGTTGCGGGTTCTTCGGAACCGTTTCCATAAACTGGATCGTTGCTGATTGGGAGTCCTATATCAGCTAGATGGATTCTTATTTGATTTGTCCTGCCAGTGTGAGGTATGGCTTTTAATATGGTCTTGCCGTCGCGAGAATTGAGTTTTAAAAATTCTGTTTTTGCCTCTTTAGGCGCTTTCGCTTCAGGTCCAGCGCCCCATTTACTGCCGCGTATTTTTCCTATCGAAGAATCTACAAAGAAGTGAGATTTTAGAGGAACTCCATCGACAAGGGCCAGGTATTCTTTATGAATACGCCTGTTTGAGAATTCTTCGGCGAAATAAGCGGCCGATTTTTTATTTTTCGCAAACAGCAAGGCCCCGGTTGTGGAAGCGTCCAATCTTTGCGTTGGCATAGGAGTTTCGTTGGGATAAACTTCTTTCAAAATTTCGGTCATGCTATTTTTAAAAAAGCGACCGCTTGGATGTACCGGTATGGGAGCCGCTTTGTTGAAAATACGAATGTCTGAATCTTCGTAAATTACGGTGAGTTCCCTGTTGGCCGGGGGTTCGTGGCGCATACCCATTCGAGTAATAATGTGATCGTGTTCTTTTAATATAAGACCCGGTTGAGCGGGTTTTCCGTTTACGGTGATTTTGCCTTCGCGAATAAAGGATTTCCACTCATCTTTTGTTAAATAAGGAAAACGAGAACTAAAATAATCGATAAGAGTGAAACCAAAATATTTTAAAGGCAGGTAGCATTTAAAAATTTGTTCGGATGGAGGGACGTGTTGGAGCGCAACCATTTTTAATGCGCTAATTTAAACTAGGATTCACCGGTGCGTTTAAAAGGTATTCGTATTCTTTGCCTAAAGAACGAACGACATTTGACCAAATTTTATCTTCATGTTCTGAAAATACGAACGATTCATTGGCTTCCCTGGTAAGCCAGCTTTTTTGTTTCATTTCTCCCGCTAATTGCCCTGAAGCCCAGCCAGAGTATCCAAGATAAAATCTAATATTTTTTTCCGGATCTTCAATTTGTTCGGCCACTGCTTTCGAAGATTCCCAGTTCATACCCAAATGGACTCCAGGGCAGATGAGTTCTACTTCGTCTAGTTCTTTTTCAGAACGGCAGAGAAAAAAACCTTGTGTCGGAGCGACCGGTCCGCCAAGGAAAATTTTTTGAATATCTGGAATGTTAAGTTCTGATTCCGCAAGAATCTCTTCAAGGGAAAACTCCGCAACCCGGTTAATGACTAATCCAAAGGAGCCACTGTCGTTATGATTACAAAGTAACACCACGGTTCGAGAAAAGTTGGGATCTGGAAGGACAGGGTTGGCAATTAGTAGATATCCTTTTTCGAACTTTTGATTCATATGTTTAGAATAGTAAAAAGATGATTTTTTTTAAAGTTTCAATGATTGTAGTTTTTTAAAATTCGGTTGTAATTTTGCTTGATCTCTTGAATCTGAAGAAGCAAGGTTGTTATCCAAATATACTGCCACTAAATTTGGGAAATTAGATGATTTTGATAATTCAAGGACTCCATTATCGCTAATTTCATTCCAGGCTAAGTCCAACTCTTCTAGTTTCAACAGTTTATTCTCTTTGGCTAGAACAATGACGCCTTCGTCGCCTAAATTATTGCGGCATAGATTTAGTGTTTTTAGCTTCCCAAGACCTTTAGAGTTAACGATTGCCCGAATACCCTCCGCCTCTAAACCGTTTCCTCCAAGTTCTAACCATTTAAGCTTTGAAAATAAAGTGGATTGTCCTAATATAGCAGCTCCCTCGTTTTTAATTTGGTTACCGCCCAAATTAAGTTTCTTAATGTCTGATAATTTTTCCTCTTCCAACAATACTTTCAGTCCTTCAGAACCTATGCAACAACCTTCTAAGTTAAGTTCTTTCGACCCTTCAGGAAATTTATCATCTAATATTTTTTTAATAACTTCTCTGAGTTTATCTCCCTTATAGGTGCATGGTTCTGTGGGAGCGTAAACTTTATAGTGACCGACCGATGGCATAGAATTCTCTGAAATTTATAAAAAATTTAATTTTAATAGTTTAAACAGAAATTTTAGAAGGGATTTTTTGGCTTTTCTGGAAACAGGCTATTATAATGTTGACAGAAAATCAATAATATTTTAAATTTCGCTATTTCACTAGAGGATATGATGGAACTCGATTTCGATAAGATGGGAGGTCTTGTGCCTGCCATTATTCAAGACGCTGAAACTAATAAGGTTTTGATGTTAGCGTATATGGATAAGAATGCTTGGGAAAAAACCTTAGAAACAGGAAAAACTTGGTTTTACAGTCGCTCTCGCGATAAATACTGGATGAAAGGCGAGGAAAGCGGAAACGTTCAAAATGTAAAAGAAGTTTTCGTAGACTGTGACGACGATACCGTTTTGCTCAAGGTCGAACAAGTTGGAAAGGCGGCTTGCCACACAGGATATCAAAGTTGTTTTTTTAGAAAACTTAATGGGGAAACTAAGATCGTAGAAGAAAAGATTTTCGATCCCGAAAAAGTTTATAAAAAATCGTAACCATTATATGTTGACACTTCATTAATAGATTTGAAAGCGTAATTTAGTCTAAAGACGCGACATTAAACTGGCAGACGGAAAGTATTTTATGAGCGAAAAAAAAATAAAGTTAGGAATTCCCAAGGGAAGTTTAGAAGAGGCAACCGTTAGCTTGTTCGCTAAAGCGGGTTATAAAGTCACTATAAAAAGTAGATCTTATTTTCCTTCCATCGATGACGACGAAATAGAGTGTATGTTGATCCGCGCTCAGGAAATAGCCCGTTATGTCGCCGATGGGGTATTAGACGCTGGTTTGACAGGAAAAGATTGGGTAATGGAAAACAGAGCCGACGTTGTGGAAATTGCCGATTTAGTTTACTCCAAAACTTCTACACGTCCCGTTAGATGGGTGTTGGCGGTGCCGAACGATTCTGATATTCAGTCGGTAAAAGATTTAGAAGGAAAGAGAATCGCTACCGAGGCGGTCAATATGACGGTGGATTACTTGAAGAAGCATGGGGTTACGGCCAACGTTGAGTTCTCCTGGGGAGCGACCGAGGTGAAACCGCCAAAATTAGTGGACGCGATTGTTGAGGTTACCGAAACGGGAAATTCTTTGAGAGCGAATAATTTAAGAATTTTAGAAACGATTATGGAATCCAACACCAAGTTTGTTATGAATAAGGATTCTCATCAAGATTCTTGGAAACAAGAAAAAGTGAGTAGGCTTGTGTTGATGCTAAAAGGAGCTATGGAAGCTAACTCTAAAGTTGGGCTCATGATGAACGTTCCCAGAGCTAATTTAGACGTTATTGTTAAAATATTGCCCGAAGGTTTGAAGCCTACCATTTCTTCTCTAACCGATAAAGACTGGGTAGACGTTAACGTTGTCATCAAGGAAAAGTTAGTACGGGAAATCGTTCCTGATCTAAAAAAAGCTGGAGCCCAGGATATTGTTGAATATCCATTGAACAAGGTGATTCATTAATTGCAAACCCCTAAAAATGAACAGTAATAATGAAGAAAAAAAATAAGAATCAAGGAAACAAAAAAGAAGAAAAGAAAGAGGAAGAAACCTCGAAGCCGGAAGAGAAAAAAGCTTCGGAAGAGGCCTCGGCCAAGCCGGAAGAAAAGAAAGATGAAAAAAAACCGGAAACGACCGCAGAAGATTCTTCGCCTAAAGAAGAACCCAAAGCCGAACCGGTAAAAACTGAAGAGGCAAAAACCTCTGAGCCGACGAAACCAGAAGAGACGCCTTCTGAGTCTGAAGAGCAAGAGGCAACGGCGGCGGCAAGTTCTTCCGGATCGGGGATGAACTTTTTTGTAGTGTTGCTTATTTTAGGACTTGCAGGGTTTGCTTATTATTTGGTTAACGACAGGAAAGAAACTCTTAAAGAGTTCAAAGAAAACTTTGCGAAAATTGACGCTCAAATTTCCTCAATAAAATCCAGCGGCGCTTCCCAAGATACTAGCGCGTTACAAGCCGAGTTTCAAAGCTTTAAGAATGAAGTTGCTAAAACATTAGCCGATCAAAACGAAGCTATCAGCAAATTATCTGAATCTGCAGTACACGAAACGGAAAGCTCAAACGCAGAAGAAACTTCAGGCGAGTCGCATGAGGAAGTTCCACCGGCTATCGAACATTCCGACGTTCCTGAAAGCGAAGTGGCGTTGCCGCCTAGAGAAGAAACTGGAGAGGAAGCTCATAACGAGGCAGAGCCACATGAAGAAGCGGCTGAAGAAACGCATGCTGAAGCGGAGTCGCACGAAATCGAAGAACCTGCCGAAGAGTCTGACGGAGCTCCAGCAGAAGCTCATGGCGAAGCCGAATCGCATGAAGGAGAGGCTCACGCCGCTGAACATGAGGAAGCCGCAGTAGAAGAATCCCATGAAGCTCCAGTGGAAGAGGCTCATGCAGATAGCGATACCATACCTGCGTTAGAGTCTGCCGACACGGATCATGAAGGCGAAGAACCTGCCGAAGAGTCTCACGAAGCTCCAGCGGAAGAAGCTCATGCCGAAGCCGGATCGCATGAAGGGGAGGCCGTAGAATCGCATGAGGAAGAACATGCGGAAGAGTCCCACGAAGCTCCAGCGGAAGAAGCTCATGCAGATAGCGATACCATACCTGCGTTAGAGTCTGCCGACGCTGATCATGAAGTCGAAGAACCTGCCGAAGAGTCTCACGAAGCTCCAGCGGAAGAAGCTCACGCCGAAGCTGAATCGCATGGAGAAGAGGCTGTAGAAACGCATGGGGAAGAACATGCGGAAGAGTCTCACGAAGCTCCAGCGGAGGAAGATCACGCCGAAGCCGAATCGCATGAAGGGGAGGCCGTAGAATCGCATGGGGAAGAGGCTGTAGAAACGCATGGGGAAGAACATGCGGAAGAGTCCCACGAAGCTCTAGCGGAGGAAGCTCATGCCGAAGCCGAATCGCATGAAGGGGAGGCCGTAGAATCGCATGGGGAAGAACATGCGGAAGAGTCTCACGAAGCTCCAGCGGAAGAAGCTCACGCTGAGGCTGAATCACATGAAGAGGAGGCGGAAAATGTCGGGGGGCATGGGGAAGCTTCTTCAGGGCACGAAGTGAGTCATTCGCCTGGAGGAGATGAAGAGCACGCTATCAAAAGTTATTTAGATAAAGTAGAGGCTTTTTCCAGTAAGGCGTTTAATGCAGTAAAAGATGGCATAAAAAACGCTTTTGGTTTTTTAAAGTAAGTTTAAGCTACTCTGATTTAGCCGCCTAAAATATTCCTACCATTATTTTTTCAAAAAAAAACCGGAGCCAAAAGGCCCCGGTTTGTAAACTAATTTTTCTTGGGGCGTTTCATTTTACCGGTTTCGGTAAGCAACCAGATAATGTTTAGATCGGTATGCATATGTAAGCTTGCTAATGTGTTGGCGGAAGGAAGAGACTTATTATTTTCCAGATCCGATAAAGACCCTTGCGAAATTTGAATAACGTCGGCTAATTCCAGCAACTTCATTTTAGATTTTTTGCGCCATTCTCTGAGGCGTTCTCCTACATTTTCTGTTACTCCAAATTGGGCTTTTTTCTTCACGATGTTTAGTTCCTCCTAATTGTTAACCGAATCAAAAAAATAATCAAAAGTAGCTGTCGCTCGATATATCGAATTGTCGATAGTTTGAGGCGGATTTTTTTCGCCAAAAAACGTTCCGCGTTTCTCGGGAGTTATAAGAAAAAAATATAGTTTTTTCGATTAAGAATTACGTTTTATGATTTTAATGAGACACATATTACAGGTATTTCAAAAAAATAACTATGGTAATTTTTGGTTATTTCTGTTTTTTAAAATCGTTAAAACTATGATTGGGTTTTGATTTGGAAAGTCGAAATGAAAAGCTTTGATTTTCGGGAAGAAAAAAGTTTGAGTAGATTTTTTTTAAAAAAACACGCGAAATTTTTTTCTAACAATTTCCAAATAAATAGTGAAAATTGAAAAAAATGTTGGATTTAAGGAGTCTTTCGACTATTGATAGAGGGAGTTGAAGGTTTTCTTTTAGGCGGGGCGCGGTTTGGTTTTTTGGGTATATGTTGGGTAAACTGAATATTTTGCTAATTAAAGATAAAGTTTTTATGCGTTTTTTTTTACAAACTCTAGAAATGCGTTTAAGTTTGGAAATTCTAAATCGGCATTGGGAAAATCTATATTTTGGTTTAACGGATTGCGAATGATTACGCATTTCATTCCCGCCGCTTTTGAAGCTTCCAATCCTTTTAAGGCGTCTTCGATAACAAAACAACTTTCTGGAACTAATTTCAACTGATTGGCCGCTTCTAGAAAAATATCCGGGTGAGGTTTTTCTTTTGGCGCCGATTCTTTGCCCAAAATTATGGAAAACAAGCTTTCAGCATTTTGACCTCTCAAAATGGAACGAATATCTTTAGTCCAAGAACCCGACGCTATAGCCGTTGAATATTTTTTTGATAGTTTTTTGACCAACTCAATTGCGCCAGGAAAAAGCTTGATTTCGCCACTTTGGCAAAGGCGAGAATAAATTTCAAATTTTTGCTTACGCATATCTATAGGATCTGCGTCAATTTTTAAGTTATGCCGTTCTATTTCTCCGGCAATTCCTTTGCCTTTAGAAGTGAACTCAACCCAATACTCTTCGGGGTTCAAAGAATGACCATAACGTTCGAACATTTCATTATAAGCTTTAAAGTGGAAAGGTTCTGAATCGGCCAATAAACCGTCAAAATCAAAAATTACGCCTTTGGCGATTTTAAGCAAGTCCGTGTCCAATTTAGCCTCCCGCTTTTATCGAGGCTATAGGAGTTTCGTCTTGAAGGCCTCTTCCAATTCTTTCGGATCTGAACCAATTACTATCCCGGTCCCATGACCAATAGATAACAAAAGCCCTGCCTTTGACTTTGTTAATGTCTAAAAAGCCCCAAAACCGGCTATCTTGACTGTTTTCCCGGTTATCGCCCATCATAAATAAATGCCCTGGCGGCACAAGAATAGGTCCAAAGTCGTCCCGAGGAGCCACCGGCTGAGAGTCTTCGGCTGGGTCCAAGTGGATTATGTAGGGTTCGTCCACTAATTTGTCGTTAACGTATAGTTTTTGCCTGATCAATTGGATTTTATCCCCGGGAATGCCTACGACGCGCTTGATGAAGTCTCTGGTTTCGTCTTTTGGAAATTTAAAGACGATAATGTCGCCGCGTTTTGGATCTTTGGGCAGCAGGCGGATATCTGGGAATAGCTTTATGTTTGTGAATGGGATTTCATTTGGGATGTGAATCCCATAAGCGAATTTTGAAACTAAAATATGATCGCCAATGAGCAGCGTGTTTTTCATTGACCCTGAAGGGATTTTAAACGCTTGCACAATAAAAGATCGAATCAGCAAAGCTATGATTAAAGCAAAAACGATCGCTTCAATATATTCTCTGGCAACGCTTTTTTGTTTTGTTTGCTTATCCGTTTGGTTTAAAGCTTTTTCGGGATTATTTGCCATCGGTTCTTAACACGGATAGGAAAGCTTCTTGAGGAATTTCTACGCGGCCAACTTGTTTCATTTTCTTTTTACCCGCTTTTTGTTTTTCCAATAACTTTCGTTTTCGAGTGATGTCGCCGCCATAACATTTAGCAAGGACGTTTTTTCTTAGAGCTTTTACCGTTTCGCGCGATATAACTTTGCTCCCAATAGATGCTTGTATCGCAACTTCAAACATTTGTCTAGGGATTTGGTTTTTTAATTTTTTTGCAAACTCTCTTCCTTGATAGTAAGCCTTGTCTTTATGGACAATGGAAGATAGAGCGTCTACCGCTTCGCCGTTTAATCGAATGTCAAGTTTAACCAAATTGGAAGCTCTATAGTCGATAAATTCATAGTCAAAGGATGCGTAACCTTTTGTGGTGGATTTTAACACGTCGTAAAAATCCAAAACAATTTCATTAAAGGGAAGCTCGTATTCTAATAAAACGTTATCCAGGGTCAGGTATTCCATTTTTGTTTGGATGCCGCGCCTATCCCGGGTGAGCGTCATGATTGTTCCAATATATTCTTCTGGAACGATGATCGTGCCACGCACAAAAGGTTCTTCCATGCTTATGATATTTTTAAATTCGGTAAGCTTGGATGGGTTTTCGATAGATTCTGTGGTTCCATTATCCAAAATGACTTTATATACGACAGTGGGAGCGGTGGTTAAGAGGTCTACTTTGTATTCCCTTTCCAACCGTTCCCGGACAATTTCCATGTGTAACAATCCTAAGAACCCACAACGGAATCCAAAGCCCAAAGCGGACGAAGTTTCTGGTTCGTAGGTGAAGGAAGCATCGTTAAGTCTTAATTTTTTCAGCGCGTCGCGCAGGGCTTCGTATTGGTCTCCAACAATAGGATAAAGGCCGCTGAAAACCATTGGTTTCGCTTCTTTATAACCCGGTAAGGGATGGGCGGCGGGACGCGCGACTTCCGTGATCGTGTCGCCGATCTTTGTTTGATCTAGCTGTTTACTGCCTGCCATTATGTAACCCACTTCGCCAGAGCTTAAAAAATCTTTTTTCCTGGGCGCGGGCGTGAATACGCCAAGTTCTTCAACCAGGAATTCTCCATTTGTGGCCATTAGCTTAATTTTGCTTCCTACGCGTATGGTTCCTTCTTTAACTTTTATGAGAGATATAATTCCCCGGTAAGAGTCATACCACGCGTCGAATAAAAGGCATTGAAGAGGGGCGTCGGCGTTACCAGCAGGAGGCGGAATTAAATTAATTGCCGCCTCCAGAATTTCGTCAATTCCAATCCCCTCTTTGGCGCTGGTTAAAACGGCGTCGTCGGCTTCGATCTGTAAAATGTTTTCTAATTGTTCTTTTACGTTTTCCGGATTTGCGCTGGGTAAATCAATTTTGTTGATGACCGGGATGATCGCCAAATTATTTTGCATCGCTAAATTCAGATTTGCGATGGTTTGGGCTTGAATGCCTTGAGTAGCGTCGACAACCAGTAAAACTCCTTCGCAGGCGGCTAAACTCCTGGAAACTTCATAGGTAAAGTCCACATGCCCCGGAGTATCGATCATGTTATATACGAACTTTTCGCCCTTTTTTGAGGTGTAACTCAGGCAAACGGTTTGAGCCTTGATGGTGATTCCTCGCTCCCGTTCGAGATCCATGTTGTCCAAAACCTGATCTTGCATTTCCCTTTGGGTCAAGCCGCCGGTCGTTAAAATTAATTTATCGGCCAGAGTAGACTTCCCATGGTCGATGTGAGCGATTATAGAAAAATTACGAATGTTTTTCTGATTCATAGCGACTTTACGAAACTATTTGACCCTATTTATTTTGGTCAAAATGTGTTGAATTGAATTGGTTTTCAAATAAGGAGTTCCCGAAGGAAAAGGCGGGAAATTAAACTCGACGGATGCGAAAACCAAGATTATCACGGTTAATTATAAACGCAAATAGTTTTTATTTTACGCTTAATTCGGCCTCCGTCAGCGTGGGATTGTTTCCAGCGGCGTTTAACTGTGGGTTTAAACTAGCAATATATTTTTCCCATTCTTTGAAGCGGGCTTTCATCGCTTCATAATCTTCATCATTGTCAATATCCAGTGCGGCTCCGGGTAAGGGAGACTCCAAACCCATGAAACGCGTTCCCAAAACTTTGGAAATACATTTTTCAAACTCCCGCTTTGGCGTCCATTTTCTAAATATTTCCGCCAAAGAGGGCAAGTTTAATTTCGAGCAAAACAGGGCAAGTTGCAACCCAATATAAAACTTTAAGTTTCCGGGATGATCTTTGCCAATAAGAGAGAAGCCAAAAATAAGAACGTTTTTTATATTCCGTTGATAACGGTATTGGTACATGTTGCGAATGTATCTTCTGTTTCGAATTTTTAGAGGCTTGACCAGATGCAAATTATTAATCCGATATTTTTTATCCTTTAGATGCAGACAGTCCATCTCAATGCCCGGTTTGCCATCTTTTGGAGAGAACGGTTTCAAGACTTCTTCCGGAGCTAATCCTAAAATTTGGTCGTAGTCGTTTAAATCGCTTTTTTGAATGAAATATTCGACTTCGTAAGGAGCAATTAAAGGAGAATCGCATGGAACGATTAATACGGCTTTTTCTTTATGTTCAGAATTGTCCAGATTTGAGTCGCCTTCTTTGGCCCCTATGCTGTATAAAAAAGTGTTCCAAATATTTTCGAATAAATTGGCGCGTTGCTCGACGATGTGTATCCGCTTTGGGGTTTGGAAGTCGATTCCCGATTCCTCCAAGGTTTTTGACAGTGATTCTTTTGAACCCACCACGTAAATTTCGTTAATGGAATCCGTTTTTTGGAGAGTTTCCAAGACGTAATTAATAATACATTTTCCTTCAATTTTGAGGAAAGCTTTGTGCTGGTTATAGACTTTGTAGCTTGATTCGCCTTCTCCAGCGACCAAAATCGCATCTATTTTTTTTTGAACGGATTCTAAACTCATAAAGGTTTTCAGACCTGTCAAACTTACGCGTTTTTTCGATGTTTTGAGAAAAGGGGAATTATATCAAACAAATGCAAGTTTTTGGAAAAAGCTAAACACCTTCATATTCAAAGTGTTCCGATTTTGCCCTTGGTTATCAGACGGCTTTTTAGTAGAATTTTATCCTTCAATTTATTGTTACCTATTATGCCACAAGATTCGTCTTTAAAACACACCCCATTGTATTCTGTTCATGTGGAATTGGGAGCTAAAATAGTTCCTTTTGCCGGTTGGAATATGCCGATTCAATACACCGGGCTGATCCAAGAACACCTCGCGGTAAGAAAAAGTTGCGGTATTTTTGACGTTAGCCACATGGGCGAAGTCGAAATTACAGGTAAGGACGCTGAAGCGTTTCTTCAAAACCTGATTCCGAACGACGTTACAAGGCTTCAAGACGAGTCGGTTCTCTATTCTCCGATGTGCTATGAGACTGGCGGCGTAGTGGATGATTTATTGATTTATAGGATAACGCAAGACCGCTACATGCTTTGCATAAACGCGTCAAATACAGATAAAGATTTTGATTGGATCGTAAAAAACTCGAAAGAGTTTGACGTTAAAGTTGTCAACATCAGCGACCAAACGGCGCAGCTAGCTATTCAAGGTCCAAACGCCGAAGCGACGATTCAAAAGCTGACGGATGTTTCGTTAAAAGATATTGGATACTACCATTTTAAAATTGGCCAAGTCGATCAAGTAGAATGCGTCATTTCAAGAACGGGATATACGGGCGAAGACGGATTTGAATTATATTTTGACGCACAAAAAGCCGAAGATTTATTCCATAAAGTTATGAGTGCGGGCAAAGAGTTTGATATTCAACCCGTAGGCTTAGGTGCCAGAGACACTCTTCGGTTGGAGGTGGCGTATCCGCTTTATGGCAACGAACTGAGCGCAGAATCCAACCCACTGGAAGCCGGTTTGGGTTGGACCATTAAATTGAATAAAGACAATTTCATTGGCAAAGAGGCGCTTGCCGCCAGTAAGGAAAAAGGACTAGAAAAAAAGTTAGTCGGGCTCAAGCTCAAAGAACGAGGAGTTCCTAGATCCCATTATTCGGTGACGAAAGATGGACAAAAAGTGGGAGAGGTTACAAGCGGCACCTTTTCGCCATCGTTGGAAGTCGGGGTCGCCCTGGCTCTTGTTGATAAAGAGCATTCAAACCCGGGGGATTCTTTAAATGTGGAAATACGCAAGCAGTCGGTTCCGGCGGAAATTGTAAAGCTTCCGTTTGTGCCACGAAACGTTAAAAAATAAAAATTATTCAAACAAGATTAAAAGAAAACTTTATTAGTGGGAGGTTGTATGAGCGTTCCTGATAACCTTTTGTATACCAAGGAACACGAGTGGTTGCGGGTCGAAGGGGATAATAGAGATATAGGAGTTGTAGGCATCACCCATTTTGCGCAAGAGCAATTAGGCGACGTTGTTTTTGTCGAATTGCCCGCTGTGGATGCTAAATTGACTCAGGGAGGCAGTTTCGGCGTGGTTGAGTCCGTGAAGACTGTTTCGGATTTATATTCTCCGGTTAATGGGTCGGTGGCGGAAGTTAATTCAGAATTGGATGCCGCTCCTGAAAAAGTAAATACAGATCCTTATGGAGACGGATGGATCGTTAAAATAAAAATAGACGACCCAGACGGCTTAAAGCAATTGTTGTCGCCAGAACAATATAATGAGTTATTAAAGGAAGAATAGAGAACGTCAATGCGTTACATCCCGCACACCGAATCCGACATTAAGGAAATGCTCGCCCACATTGGCGTAGATAAAGTTGAAGATTTATTTCGCAGTATCCCCGAACCGTTGCGCCTGGAAAGGCCTCTACAAATTCCGGACGCTTTACCTGAATATCAATTGATCGAAAAGATGAAGGGAATCCAGAAAAAAAATCTGGACCCGGAATCTTTCGCCGTTTTTTTGGGAGCGGGCGCTTACAGTCATTTTACACCGGCCCTGGTTTCCAATCTGGTTTCGCGTGGAGAGTTTACGACCAGTTATACGCCTTATCAGCCGGAGGTTAGCCAGGGGACGTTGCAAGCCATCTTTGAATTTCAAACCATGGTCGCCATGCTGACCGGTATGGAAGTCGCCAACGCTTCCATGTACGACGGCGCTTCGGCGGTGGCGGAAGCCGCATTGATGGCGAATCGAATTACCAAAAGAAATAAAATTTTAATTTCCTGCGCCGTGCATCCGCAATACAGGCAAGTGATTAATTCTTTTATGCGCGGCAACGGGATAGAGATTCAAGAAATCCCGTATGGCGAAGACGGCAAAACCGACCGCAGTTTTATTGACAAAAATGTCGACGAATCGGTTGCGGCGGTTATATTACAGTCGCCAAATTATTTTGGCGTGATAGAAAACTATAGCGGTTTGAAAACGTCGCTAGAGTCCAAGGGCGCTTTGCTGGTCGCTTGCGTAACGGAAGCTTTGTCTTTGGCGATTTTAAAGCCGCCGGGAGAGCATGGGGCGGATATTGTCGCCGCCGAAGGTCAATCTTATGGATTGCCGGTTTCTTATGGCGGGCCTTATGTGGGGTTGTTCGCCTGCAAACAAAAGCATTTAAGGCAAATGCCAGGTCGAGTTTGCGGCGAAACGGTGGACCAACAAGGGCGACGAGCTTTCACGTTAACGCTTTCGACTAGGGAGCAACATATACGCCGGGAAAAAGCGACGTCAAATATTTGCACTAACCAGGGATTATGCGCTTTAGCCGCGTCGGTATATTTGGCGACGATGGGCAAAACTGGATTGAAAGAGCTTGCCGAGTTGAACTTGAAGAAAGCGCATTATTTAAAAACAAAGCTGGCGAAAATTTCAGGATACAACGTGAAGTTTTCCGGAGAGACGTTTAACGAGTTTGTATTGGAGTGTCCAAAACCTGCTAGGGAAATTCAAGACGCGTTGTTAGAGCAGAATATAATCGCTGGAGTCCCCTTGGGCGGTGATTATTCAGAGTTGGAAAATGGATTATTGATTTGCGTAACCGAAACCAACTCTGCCGAAGAAATAGACCGCCTCGCCACCGCCCTCGAAAATCTTTAAATCTGGCCACAGAAGGTACTTCGGCAGGCTCAGCACAAGCTCTCACCGCTTTGCGGTAAAAAAGGTGGTCGCCTTTTCCTTAGATTGTCTTCTTAGGAACTAAAATAAGGAAGTCGCATTTCCCTTCGAGTACCTCAGGACAAGCTTGAGCCTCACCGTGACAACTATTAGATTCGAGGCGACCCTTCGACAAGCTATATTAAGGAAGAAATACCTAGATCCTGGTTTATTGTAGTCAAGAATTTAATTAATTATTTTTTCATTTT
>CAYFMN010000061.1:0-18733 GCA_964344185.1 uncultured Nitrospinota bacterium | reverse complement strand
TAAAATTATTTTTAATAAATAAACTTGACTGCGTCTGTTTCATAGCAGGATGACAATTTTATTTTGGTCGATGATATTGGAGAGTTAGTTCCCTGATTAATTGACTAGCAAAGCTGGTTTGACGCTCAATGTGATATTTTTTTTTGCTTCTAGTTCCTTAACTAATAAGTGTTTTCCTAGTTAAATGAAAAACCTGCCTGTTGCCGCCATAACGCTGATTTTTTTGTTTGCGTTAATCTTTTGGACGAAACCGTCCAACAATTCTAATAAATCAAAATTTCAAGTCGCTGTTTTAATTCCTGGAACTGTTGAATTCTTTGCGGTGCAGAAAAAAGGACTTAACGAAGCTGCAAAACAATACGATTTGAATTTAATATACGCCGACGCTGAATGGGAGCCCGCTAAACAATTAGCTCAAGTTGAAAATTTTATTGCGCGTAAAGTTGATCTCATTCTTTTATGCTCTGTTGATAATTTGGCTTTGCAACAGGCTGTTCCTTTAACGCAAAAAGCGGGTATTCCGCTTATGACCTTTTCTAATACGATTGGCGAAGATCCTAATGGTCTGTATGAAGGGGTTGTCGCTCATATTGGACGAGACGAAGTCAAAAGTGGAGCCATGTTAGGCGAAATGGTTGAAGGTTTAATTAAAGACAAGGCGGTAAAAATTGTTTTAGTGCAGGGAGCTCCAGGAACTTCTGCGCAGCGAATGCGCGAGCAAGGATTTAAAAACGTGTTGAAAAAACATCCTGACTGGAAAATTGTTTTCAATCACTTTGTGCCTGGATGGACTAAGGAAGGGGCTTTAAATGGAGTTCAGGACTTTTTACAAACCAACAAAAAGGCGGACGTTGTGGCGGCTCAGTGGTGGACGGGCGCTATTGCCGCCGCAATGGCTTTAAAGGAAAAAAATAAGATTGACGTTGAAGTTGTTGGATTAGAGTATTCGAAAGAACTTATTCCTTATCTAAAATCTGGAGAAGTCGCTAAATCCACATATTTTTCGATTAAAGAGGAAGGCTTTAAAGCGGCTGAAACGGCCGGACTTTTTCTAAATAAACGAGAAATACCAAAATTCGTTGAAATTATTCCAACCATTGTGAGTAAAGAAAATGTCAGTCGCTATAAGGCGGAGCTATAGTATGTCGGAATTTTCAAAAAACTCTAATTTTTTAGAAGTGAAAAAAGTTTCAAAAGCTTTCGCAGGAGTTGCCGCCTTAAAACATGTGGACTTAAAAATACGTCGCGGTGAAACGTTAGCTCTTTTAGGAGAGAATGGAGCGGGAAAGTCTACTTTAATCAAAATTATTTTAGGAGTTTTACAACCGGACTTAGGAGAGATATGGTTTGACGGCAAGTTAAAAAATTACTCGTCGCCAAACGACGCTTATAAGGATGGTATTTCCGCCATGTTTCAAGAAACTAGCTTGGTTCCTCAGTTACCGGTATTGCAAAACGTGTTTTTAGGAAACGAAACTGTAAAAAGTTTTGGCAGGTTGGACGAAGAAGCCATGCAAATACAGTTTAAGAATCATTGTAAGGATATGAACGTAGATTTAGATCCACATTTGTTGGTTGAGAACTTAAACTCCGCGAATCAAAAGCTTGTCGAAATTATTAAAGCCTTGACCAAACGATCCCGGTTTATCGTGATGGATGAGCCGACAGATTCTTTATCTCCCACTGATACAGAACGGCTGCTTACAATCATTCAAAATTTAAAATCTCAAAACGTTAGCGTTTTATATATCTCTCATAAATTAGAAGAGGTTTTTAAAATAGCGGATAGGGTAACCGTTTTGCGAGACGGACAAAATGTTTTCACCTCGAAGGTTTCTGAATGTACTTCAGAGGAGATTATAAACAAGATGGTGGGAGAGGAAGTTAAAACTAGTTTTGATAAAAAAACTGTAAAGGTTGCCAGTTTTCCAATTCTAGAAGTATCAAGCCTTAGCGTTGGTAATACCTTAAATGATGTTTCTTTAAAGGTATACCCTGGCGAAGTTGTTGGAGTAACGGGTTTGATCGGAGCTGGAAAAACCAAATTAGCTAAAACTCTTTTTGGACTATCGCGTTTTGACGAAGGAAAACTCATTTTTGATGGAAAGCCTTATAAACCTGAAGGGCCGCTAGACGCTATTGATAGAGGAATTTATTTGACTCCTGAGAACCGTAAAATCCAGGGGCTTTATCTTGATTTTGAGATTTTTAAGAATATTACAATAACCAATTTACAAGATTTTCTTGGTTTTTTGGGATTGATTCGAAGTAAAGAAATTACCGCATCGGAACAACTGTTATCCAATATGAGTTTTCGTGGAGGAACTCCCGTTAATCGAACTAGAGAACTTAGCGGCGGCAATCAGCAAAAGGTTGTCGTTTCGAAGTGGCTCCACCGCCAGTCGAAATTACTTATTATGGACGAACCGACTAAAGGAATGGACGTTAAGGCTAGACAAGAAATCATAAATATTGTCAGAAATTTAGCAAGAGATGGTTGTGGGGTTTTATACCTGACTTCAGATTTTAATGAAGCGAAACAAGCTGGAGATCGTATTTTGTTATTGCATGAAGGGCGATTAGCTGGCGAGGTTGATCCTGCTGCAAGCGTAGAAAAAATGATGAAAATTATTTTTGAATCAGAAACGGAAAAACATTTTTACCGCAAAGGCGCAGAGGGCGCAAAGGGGTGAGGTACACAACTTTGCGCGCTTCGCGTCTTAGCGGTTCAATAGAATTATTTTTAAATGAATTTAAAGTTTAAAAACATCTTTAACGATATCCTGGAAAACCATTTAATCCTGGCAATTTTTATTGTCTTTTGCGGCGGTTTGTCTTTTATGGCTCCAAACTTTTTATCCGCAGAAAACATTTTTAATATATTAAGGCAAAGTTCGATTATAGGGATTATTGCCGTTGGAGCCACCTTTGTCATCATTGGCGCCGGTTTTGATATCTCAGTTGGTTCGGTTTTAGCTTTATGCGGCGCAATGACTTTAGGACTGCAATATTCTATGCATTGGGTTTTTGCCTGTCTGATAGTTTTAATCGTCGGTTCAATCATTGGGCTGTGTAATGGCATTTTAGCAGTTACCATCGGTATACCTTCGATCATAGTCACCTTGGCTATGATGAGCGTTGTTCGCGGTTTAGTTTACTTATATTCGGACGGTTATCCATTCACTTTGGTCGAAGGAGCTTCGGCTGAATTTACATTTATCGGACAGGGCGATGTCGGTTTTATACCGTTCCCAGTTATTCTTTTATTTGCAGTCATAATTATTGGGCAATGGTTTTTCGTTAAAACTCGTTATGGTCGTTATGTTTGCGCTATTGGGGGCAACAAGGAGGCGGCGCGTTATTCGGGCATTTCTGTTGATAAGTATCAAATATTAACGTTTGTTATCGGCGGAGCTTTAGCTGCGCTATCCGGTATTGTTTATGCGTCCAGGTTATTATCGGTATCCCCATTGGCAGGACAAGGTTTTGAACTTGACGCAATAGCGGCTGTTGTTATTGGAGGCACGAGCGTATCTGGGGGGCAGGGTTCGGTTTTTAAGACTTTGATTGGAGTATTGCTTCTCGCGGTTATTGGAAATACATTTAACTTGATGGGGATCCCCGTTTATTCGCAATTGATCATTAAAGGAGTTATTATTTTAGTGGCGGTTGGGCTGGACTCCTACGCTAAGAAAAGCCGCTGAGGGGGAAATGTGAGCGGATACACAATAGGCGTCGATATTGGAGGAACTAAAACCTTATTGGTTGTTTTAGACGCTAATAAAAAGAAGATTTATGAAAAAAAAACGAAATCCTCAAGCGATTGGAAATATTTGTTAGATCTTGTTAAGGGCGCTTTAAGCGAGTTAAAGATTTTCAATAATCAAATCAACAGCATGGGTATTGGAGTAGCTGGCGCTGTGGAACTAAATACCGATAAAATTATCGACGCTCCGGCTTTGAAATGGAAGCAATTTGATTTAGTTTCTATCCTGAAACCGCATTTCCCTTTTAAAATTTTTATCGATAACGATGTCAACTGCGCCTTGGTTGCCGAGCGTAGTATCGGAGCGTTAAAAGGTTGCGATTCCGCTTTTTTTATTTCGATTGGAACCGGACTGGGCAGCGCTTTGATGGTTGATAGGAAGATAGTTTATGGCGCTAATAACATGGCGGGTGAGATTGGTTACCAATTAGATAAAAACGATTATATGAGAGGCGAGTTGAACGTTTTAGGCGAATTTGGAATTGCTGAAAATAAAGTTTCTGGAACGGCTTTTAAAAAATGGTTTTTGTCTTCGGAAAATTTTTTTGAAAATCTTAAAGATGGCGACCCATCAGCGTTAAAGGTATTTGACGAATTTTTGATCGACTTATCAATTTTGATTTCTAATGCGGTTTGTTTATTAAACCCGGAAAAAGTAATCATAGGAGGCGGGCTGTCGATACCGTTAAAACCTCATATTGATGAAATTAAAGAAAAGGTATTGTCGATGGTTCCCATTCCAGCGCAAATAGAATTATCGCAATTAGGCGAAAGCGTTGTCGCGTTAGGCGCAGCCATTAATTCGATGGATTATTAACCGGTATGCGCGTAACCGTTTCTAAAAACTACGAAGAGCTTTGTACAAAAGCCGCCGGTTTTATTATCGATAAAACTCGAGAATTGTCTTCGCCGTTATTGTGTTTTGCCGGTGGCGACACTCCTCTTGGAATTTTCAAATCGCTTATAAAGTCGGTTGATAATGGGAAGGTTGATTTTAAAAGCGCCGACTTTATCGGCTTGGATGAATGGGTAGGATTAAACGGTAAAGATTCTGGAAGCTGTCGGTTTACTTTAGATAAGTATTTATATGAACCGCTAAATATCAAGGAGTCAAATATACATTTTTTTGATGGCAGAGCTGAAGATCTGTCGCAGCAATGTATCGAGACTAACAAATTTATAGAAATTAATGGTCCTATTGATTTGGCCCTTCTAGGAATTGGTATGAATGGCCATGTCGGATTTAACGAGCCAGGCTCAACATTTGATTCGATTTGTCGAGTTGTTTCATTGGACGAAACGACTAAAAGCGTTGGTCAAAAATATTTTGAAACTAAGCAAGATTTAAAACAGGGAATCACTATAGGTTTGAAGCAAGTTTTGGAAACGCGAACAGTTATTTTGATTGCTTCCGGAGAAAAAAAGAGGTCAATCGTTAAGACGTTGCTCGATAAAAAGGAAGGAGATCCCTCCTTTCCCGTTTCTTCTTTATGGAAACATCCGAACTGCCATTTGTTTGTCGATGAAGCGGTTTATAACAAATAAATGTATGGAGAACATTATATGAGTGAAGGTGATAAGTTGTCGTGGCCTGAAGATTCGCTTAGTTTGGGCGATGAAGAGAAAGCCATTAAAGTTCTTGAAGATTCGGTTATGAGGCTCTGGGATGTTGTGAATAACTTGACGCGGCTTCGTCCCAGTAAACGCGATGTTTTTGATGTAACCATTTTTGGTTCGGCGCGTATCCAACCGGATCATTGGATTTATGAAGCGGTTCGCGATTTGGCCGCAGAGTTGGCTCGAATGGGTTGCGGGATTGTTACCGGCGGCGGTCCCGGCTTAATGCAGGCGGCTAATGAGGGAGCGGCAATGGCGGGACCTGAAGCTAAAGAAAGGTCTATGGGAATTCGCGTGCATCTTCCTTTTGAACAGGGAACTAATCCTTTCGTTGGGCAAGTATTCGAACATCGAACTTTCTTTTCGCGTTTGCATCATTTTGTTTTGGTGTCGGAAGCATTCGTGGTTTTTCCTGGAGGTATCGGAACGGCTATGGAATTGATGATGATCTGGCAATTACTACAGGTGCGAAAATTAGTTAATACGCCGTTAATTTTAGTTGGAGAGATGTGGGAAGAATTAATTGAATGGTCAAAAAAACACATGTTGCTGCCAGATTTTGAAATGGCTAATGAAGAAGACCTTATAATTCCGCAGTGCGTAAAAACGGCAGATGAGGCTATTGCGATTATCCGGTCAAGCCATAAAGAATGGCTTAAATCTGAAAGTTAATAAAGTAAATTACTCTGTAAAAGATTAAAATTTCTGCCGAGGAGGAGATACAATGGATGTTACGCAAACTATGATTTTGAATTTCGTGTATGCTCTTGTAGGCGGTTTTTTGACTTTAGGAATGATGGCTCTAGGATTTAAAACGCTTGATAAGTTTACCGACTTTAACACCTCGGACCAATTAAAAAATGGTAACCAAGCAGTTGGTTTAGCTGTTGCCGGAATTTTTATTGGAATAGGATTTGCGGTTGGGTTAGTCATTGGAATGAGCGTCAATTAGGAAATAAAAATGCAAAAGAAACGATTAATTTTTGTTTTGATTGTCATTTTAAGTTTGGTTCTTGTCAAAAATTCATTTGGGGAGGCAGATTTGCCTCCAGTAGATAGTCCTAAGTGGACCAAAAAATATGACGATTACTTTAGGAAATATACAAAACGTTTTTTTGGAGTTGGTTTTGATTACAAATGGTTTAAGGCTCAAGCAATAGCGGAATCTAAACTCAAAAAAGACGCTAAGAGTTGGGTTGGCGCTAAAGGAATTATGCAAATCATGCCGAGAACATTTAAGGAAATTAAAAAAAAGAATCCTCTGTTTAAAAATGTCTACGAACCAAGATGGAATATTGCGGCTGGTATTTTTTATGATCGGAAAATGTACAACTTTTGGAAAAATGAAAGACCTTTTTTTGACAAACTCCGGTTCTCTTTTGCTTCTTATAACGCAGGGCCACACAATGTTTTAAAGGGACAGAAAATTTGCGACCAAAGAAAAAAAAGAAACTGTAACCTTTGGAAACATGTAGAACCCTTTGGTCCCAAAGTAAAATCCTGGCGGCATCAAGAAACCCAAAAATATATAAAGGAAATTTTTTCCCTCATGAAAGATAGGATTTAAGTTTTTTATTACGAAACCGGCGATATTTTAACTTATTGATTTTTAAAGGGTTTTTGTTAGTATGGAGTGATGTGGAATGATTTTTTGGATCGAGGCGAGATCCTTCACTCCTTCGGCTTAGCATTTTAAAAAACGAGATCCCTCGACTTACGCTCGGGATGACGTGCGTGGGGGGCGGTAAAATTTTAGGTAAAAATTGGAACATTATATTAGAGAGTTTGTTGATTATCTTTCGATTGAAAAGCGGCGGTCGCGCAACACTGCCGAGGCATACGGTAGAGATATGGCAAAATTCTCCGCAGAGTTTAAAAGTATTCCTTTAGAAGATATCTCTACCAATCAAATTCGAGACTTTTTACTTAAAATTCGAAAAAGCGGTTTATCTGCTCAATCAATTGCCCGATTACAATCTTCAATAAAATCGTTTTATGGTTTCTTGATCGAAGAGAAAATCGTGGAAAAAAATCCTGCCGAACTGTTGGAAACTCCTAAATTGTGGAAAAAACTACCTGGAGTTTTGAATTTTGACGAAGTAGAACGGTTAATAAACGCTCCCGACCTAAAAACGCCGGAAGGAATCAGAGATAAAGCTATGTTAGAGGTTTTATACGCTGCGGGAGTGCGAGTTTCTGAGCTAATTCAGCTTGAAGCGTCAAAGGTCAATTTGCAGATGGGGTTTATTTTGGCTTTTGGAAAAGGCTCAAAAGAGCGATTAATACCAATAGGCGACGCTGCCAAGTTAGCTATTGAAGATTATATTTTAAGAGCGCGTCCTGGTTTCTCGAAGGGGAAAAATGTCCCTCAGTTGTTTTTGACTCGAAGAGGGGCTGCGATGACTCGACAAGGTTTTTGGAAGATAATCAAACGCTATACTTTATTAGAGGGAATAACCAAACCTGTTTCTCCCCACACTCTTCGCCACGCTTTTGCCACCCACTTATTGGAGGGTGGCGCTGATTTAAGGTCGGTTCAACAGATGTTGGGGCATTCTGATATATCAACAACTCAAATATACACACATGTAATGCAAACAAGATTAAGGGAAATCCACGAAAAATATCATCCCCGCGCTTAAATTGAGCCAATTAGAAACTTCTATCCCAAATCTTTTAAAAATCGTATAAAACTCATCTCTAAGCTCCTTATTTTATTAAAGTAATTGCCTTGACTCGAATAGGCTTAATAGATAAAATAAAAATTTGCCTGCCAGGTAATTTCTAAATATTTTGGCTTTAATTAACTTTCCTAAAAAGTAATCATGGAATTTGAGATAGACCGAATTCCAAGCGGCGGATTAAATTTCGATATTTCCGCAAATGCGGAGCAATTTGAAATTAATCAAGAAGATTGTTTTTTAGAAAAGCCAGTCGCTGTTAAAGGCGAGCTAAAGCTTTTAAAAAAAGAAGTTTACTTTAGGGGAAAAGCAAAAGCTGATATTCGATTAGCTTGTTCCCGTTGTCTGGCGCCGTTTCAATTTTTGGCGGAAACTGAGGTTTTTGCGAGGTTTGTTCCCAAACCAGCAGGGGACGAATTTGAAATGGAAAGGCAAATGCTTGAGGAAGAGATTGACGCAGAATTTTATTCGAGTTCTAAGATCAATCTAACCGCTTCGGTTCGGGATGCTATTTTATTAGCTTTGCCGATGATTCAGGTTTGCAAAGATGATTGTCGTGGTCTTTGCTCTAAATGCGGTAATAATTTGAATGAATCTCAATGCAAATGCGACGATAATGCCGCCATTGATCCAAGATTTGAAAAACTGAAACAATTGAAAGAAAAATTGCAACAAAAGGAGAATAGTTAAATGCCAACCCCTAAAAAAAGGACCTCTAAATCTAAAAAAGGCATGAGACGGTCGCACCACGCTCTAAAAGTTCCGGCTTTTTCTGAATGTCCAGAATGCTCCGAAATGAAGCGACCACATATGGTATGCCCTTACTGTGGACATTATAAAGATAAAGAGATTTTGGAGATTGACGACGCATAAGTTCCTACCCAACTTCCTTCCACTATTGGAGTTGATGGCTTGATTGATATAGCCAGTTCAAAACTTGTTATAAAGGGACGCCTTGCTCTCCAACCCTCTTCAATATTATGGCAAATTTTATTAGCTTTGGTGACGAATGAAAATAGTCGTTGACGCAATGGGTGGAGACCACGCCCCTGAGGCGATTGTCGAGGGCTCTGTTCTTGCCGCTAAAGAATATGAAATTGAGATTATCCTTGTTGGTATCAAGGACTTAATCGAAAAAGAGTTGCAGAAGTTTTCCGCTAGCGAACGCTTTAATATAGAGGTCGTTCACGCTGATGAAGTTGTGACAATGGAGGACACGCCTAGTAAAGCTTTGCGGGGTAAGCGTAAATCCTCTATGAAGATAGGCTTGGATTTGGTTAAAAAAGGCGAAGCAGGCGCTTTTGTTAGCGCCGGAAATACCGGCGCAGTACTGGCTTATTCCACGTTTATATTAAGGCCGCTTAAGGGTGTTGACCGACCGGCAATAGCTATCCAGCTTCCAACTTTAAAAGGAACCTCAATTTTGCTGGACGCTGGAGCTAATGTAGATTGCAAGGCAGCTCAATTGTTTCAATTTGCGATTATGGGGCATGTTTATGCGAAATATATAATTGGCAATGAAAAACCGGAAGTGGGGTTATTAAGTATTGGAGAGGAAGACTCCAAAGGAAATGAAATTACCAAAGAAGTTTTTCAAATGCTTAAAAAAAGCCATATCAACTTTATCGGGAATATTGAGGGAAAAGAGGTATATAAAGGCAATGCCGATGTAATCGTATGCGATGGATTTATGGGGAATATTGCGCTAAAAATTAGCGAAAGCCTTGCTTATATGATAGGCGTTAGTTTAAAAAAGATTTTCATGACTAACTGGATTAGTAAACTAGGAGCTCTCTTACTTAAACCTTATTTAGAAAGCTTTAAACGATCTGTTGATTATTCGGAGACTGGAGGCGCTCCTCTTTTAGGGGTTAATGGCGTTTGTATTATTGCTCATGGAAGCTCTTCTCCAAAAGCGATTAAAAACGCTATAAAAAGAGCAAAAGAGTTTATCGAAAAAAGAGTTAATGAACATATTCAAGAAGATATCGAAATAAATTTGGAAGATCAAGATTTATGGATGCGAAAGGGAATAATCTGGCAGCATTTGAAGGAAAGTATACATTTCGGCGGTGATTCAGCTAATGATAACGAAAAGTCGAAAGAAGAGTCTTCCAATTTAGAAAATCCTTCCGAGTCTAGCGAATCAAATGAAAGTAATGAGTCTTCTGGGTCGCCTGATTCTACTTCGTCCGAACCATCTGATCCCAAGCCAGAGGCAGCAGAATAAACCTGTCGAATCTAATTCTTATTTGTTCTAATTGGAGAAAGTTTTTTGCTGAACGCTGAAATAAAAGGTACCGGAATGTATGTTCCTGAAAAAGTCCTGACAAATTCCGACCTGGAAAAAATGGTTGATACTTCCGACGAATGGATTAGCGAAAGGACTGGTATTAAGGAAAGAAGAATTGCCGCCGATGATCAGGCTCCTTCGGATTTAGCCTTAGAAGCTTCCAAAATTGCGCTGAACTCCGCAGGTTTAGAGGCTAAAAGTTTGGATATGATAATCGTATGCACTTCGACTCCGGATGTTATTTTTCCTTCGACTGCATGTTTTTTACAAAAAAAGTTAGAAGCCGGTAACTGTGCAGCTTATGATATTTCAGCCGTATGCTCTGGTTTCGTTTTTGGATTGTCTATAGCAGAACAGTATATAAAGTCAGGTCGATATCAAAATATTCTTGTTGTTGCGACTGAAGTGAACTCGCGGATTGTAGATTGGAAAGATCGTTCCACATGCGTTATTTTTGGAGATGGCTCCGGAGCTATGGTTCTATCAAAAACAGAGTCCACAGAAAAAAAAGGAGTGCTTTCGACTCATATATATTCTGATGGAGGGTACTCTGATTTAATCCAAAATCCCGGGGGAGTTGGAAGAGAGAGAATTTCTCGGCAAATGTTGGAAGAAAATAAATTTGTAATAAAGATGGATGGTGGCCCAACTTTTAAATTGGCGGTTAGGAGAATGTCCCAGGTTTCCTTAGAAGCTTTGAAGTTTAACGGTTGCAGTCTAGAAGATGTGGACTGGGTAGTTCCGCATCAAGCAAATCAGCGTATTATTGACGCTGTAGGCTCAATGCTGAAGATATCGGCGGAAAAGGTTGCCTCAAATATTCAAAAATATGGCAATACTTCAGCCGCATCCATTCCCATTGCATTTCATGAATGGATAAGCGGTAACAAGATAAAGCCGGGAGATTTAATATTAATGCCCGTTTTAGGAGCGGGTTTAACTTGGGGAGCGGCGTTGGTCAAATGGTAAGAACCGCCTTTGTATTTCCGGGGCAGGGCGCCCAATTTGTAGGAATGGGAAAAGATTTCTATGATAGTTTTGATTGGGCTAAATCTATGTATGAAGAAGCTAATGAGGTTCTGGGTAAAGAAATTACGCGGATTTGTTTTGAAGGTCCGGAAGACGAGTTAACGTTGACCGAAAACACTCAACCAGCTATCTTAATTCACAGTATAATAGCCTTGAAAAGCCTAAGCGAACATGGTATAGATGCCGTGGTTGCCGCTGGGCATAGCCTTGGAGAATACTCCGCTTTGGTTGCTGCGGGGGTATTGGAATTTAGAGATGCGGTCCATGCCGTACAAAAACGAGGCCAATATATGCAAGAGGCGGTGCCGGTAGGGGTTGGCGCTATGGCGGCTATTATCGGTTTGGATTTAACCGAAGTAGAGAAACTTTGCGAAAGTGTTTCTTCTGCGGAAAGCTTTGTTCAGCCCGCAAATATGAATAGTCCTATTCAAGTTGTTGTAGCGGGTCATAAAGAAGCGGTTGAAAAGTTGGCTGATGAGGCCTCTAAAGCTGGAGCAAAAAAGTCAGTTTTATTGCCTGTCAGCGCTCCGTTTCATTGTTCCCTCATGAAACCTGCCGAAATTAAACTTAAAGCAAAACTTGAAGAAATTGCCTTTAAAGATTCAAAATTTCCAGTAGTTACAAATGTTGATTGCGAGCCAGTTTCAGATGGAGAAAAAGCTAGAGATTCTTTAGTTCGTCAAGTTTGTTCGCCGGTTAGATGGACAGACACTATGGCTCATCTAGTAAATTTAAAAGTTGAGAGAGTTATCGAATTTGGACCTGGCAAGGTTTTGAGCGGATTATTTAAAAGGTACGATAAATCGATATCTTGTATTCCAATTGGAGATATGGACTCGCTTAATAAATCAGTTTCAATGTTAAAAGGGTCTTGATTAGCGTAGATTTTTTAGAGTTACTTTATAAATTTTTTTTAATTTCTTTGGAAACATATTTTGGAGTTATAAATGGGATTAAGTGGTAAAATAGCCCTGGTTACTGGAGGAGCTCAAGGAATCGGTCTGGCTATTGCCAAAAAATTAGCGGGGGACGGAGCGCATGTGGTTTTAGCTGATATTCAGTTAGAAGCCGCTGAAAAGTCTTCCGAAGAAATTAAAGCCTCAGGCGGTTTGGCATCTGCTAAGCGTCTAGATGTAACAGATCTAGCAGATATTCAATCTGTTTTTGATTCTATATCGAAAGAGCAGAAGCCAATAGATATATTGGTGAATAATGCCGGTATAACTCGCGATGGGTTGTTGGTTCGTATGAAGGAAAGCGATTGGGATGCCGTTTTATCGACCAATCTAAAAGGATGTTTCTTGTGTACCCAGCAGGCCACAAAACAAATGATGAAGCAAAAATCAGGTTCCATCGTAAATATTGCTTCCATAGTTGGGGTGATGGGTAACTTTGGTCAGGCGAATTACTCTGCCGCTAAAGCCGGTTTAATAGGTCTTACAAAAACTACAGCTAGGGAAGTAGCTTCGCGCGGCGTAACCGCAAATGCGGTCGCCCCTGGTTTTATAGATACCGAAATGACTCAAAAGCTGGACGAAAAAGTTCGAAACGCTATGTTGGAGCAAATTCCTTTGGGAAAGTTTGGCGCACCAGAAGACGTTGCGGACTGCGTCGCCTTTTTAGTTTCAGATCAAGCAAAGTACATTACAGGTCAAGTAATAAATATTAATGGTGGAATGTTGATGTAGTTCCTTTTTTTCAGGAGACAAAAATGTCAGTTGAGGATAGAGTTAAGGAAATTATTATCGATCAATTGGGAGTAGAAGAAAAACAAGTGAATAGCGAAGCTTCGTTTATCGACGATTTAGGAGCTGATTCTTTGGATACGGTTGAATTGGTTATGGCATTAGAAGAAGAATTTGATATCGAAATTCCCGACGAAGAAGCGGAAAAAATAGCAACGGTTCAAAACGCTGTCGATTATATTAAAGACCATATAAATTAACTGGTAAACATTACGGAGATTCATGAAAAGGCGCGTTGTTGTAACTGGCACTGGAATGGTTTCCCCTATAGGGATTGGAGTTGATGAAAATTGGGATTCCATTTGTAAAGGGAAATCGGGTATAGCGGAAATTACTCGATTTGATGTCGAAAACTTTCCAGTAAAAATAGCCGGCGAGGTAAAAGATTTTGAGGCGTCCGATTACATTGAGCACAAAGAACTCAAGAAAATGGACCGTTTTATCCATTTTGCTATCGCAAGCGCCAAAATGGCGGCGGAACAATCTGGGATTGAAGTTACGGAAGAAAACGCCGAAAGAGTAGGGGTTTTGATTGGCGTTGGATTATGCGGTTTACCGGCTATTGAAAAATATTACGACGTGTATAAAGAAAGAGGGGTCAGAAAAATAACTCCTTTCTTTATTCCGATGCTCATTTCAAACCTTGCGTCGGGTCAGGTTTCTATCCTTTTTGGAGCGAAAGGGCCGAACACCTGCGTTGTTACGGCTTGCGCCACCGGAACCCATTCAATTGGAGACGCCGCCCGATTGATTCAATACGGCGATGCCGACATTATGTTTGCCGGGGGGACTGAATCTGTTATTACACCATTGGCTATTGGCGGCTTTCATGCGGCAAAAGCTTTATCCACAAGGAACGATTCACCACAAGAGGCTAGCCGCCCATATAATATTGACCGCGATGGTTTTGTTATGGGCGAAGGAAGCGGAGTGGTTATTTTAGAAGAGTTAGAGCATGCGAAAAAACGCAACGCGAATATTTTAGCCGAAGTGGTCGGTTACGGATTGAATTCCGACGCTTTTCATATAACCGCAACCACTCCGGATGGCGAAGGGGCCGCTCGTTGTATGGAGTTAGCTTTAAAAAACGGTCAAATAAATAAAGAAGACATTGGATATATCAACGCTCATGGCACTTCTACCGCCGCCGATGCGACTGAAACTCAAGCCATAAAAACGGTTTTTGGGAACAATACAAAAATTCCGGTGAGTTCAACTAAATCCATGACAGGGCATCTTTTAGGCGCGGCGGGAGGAATAGAAGCTATCTATTCAATATTGGCTTTACATCGTGGCGTTTTGCCTCCAACGATCAATTATTCTAATCCCGATCCCGAATGCGATCTAGATTATGTTCCTAACCAAGCTAGAGAACAAAATATCGACTATGCCATATCAAACTCTTTTGGTTTTGGCGGCACTAATGGGGTTTTGATTTTTAAACGTTTCGTCGGCTAATATGGTTTCTGAAGAAAGGCGGGCGCAACTAGCGGTTTTAGAAAAAGAGCTTGGCTATCAGTTTAGCGATTCCTACCTGCTTAACAAGGCTCTAACTCACAAGTCCTATACGAATGAGCGAGGCGGCGGTTTAAAAAATAACGAACGTTTTGAGTTTTTAGGCGACGCCGTTTTAGATTTGATCGTCAGCGATTATTCGATCCAAACTTTTCTCGATAGTTCCGAAGGCGCTTTATCTAAGATAAGAGCGGCTGTGGTTAAGGAGACCTGTCTGGCTGCTATTGCGCGTGATTTAAAACTAGGCGATTTTTTGTTGCTTGGAAAAGGGGAGGAATATTCTGGCGGTAGAAATAAAAGTTCTCTGTTAGCTAATGCGTTTGAAGCTGTAGCGGGCGCTATTTATAAAGACGGAGGATTGAGCGCGGCAATCAAAGTATTTTTGCCATTGTTAAAAGGCGAAATAAATAAAGTAGCCAAAACCAGCCAGTTTCGAGATTATAAAAGCGAACTTCAAGAGTTTACGCAAAACAAATTTAGTTGTATCCCGTCTTATAAAGTCGTTGGCGAAAAAGGTCCTGATCATCAAAAAATATTTGAAGTTTCTGTTTTTGTTAAGCAAAAGTTGCTTGGCGCTGGAATTGGGAAAAATAAAAAACAGGCTGAGCAAGCCGCTGCGCAAGAGGCTCTTTTGGCCTATAGCGCCGTTGAATTGCCTAAATAGCTATGGGTTTAAATCGACTAATTATTCCTATTTTTATTCCTCATCAAGGTTGTCCATACCGTTGTTCCTTCTGCGATCAAAAAAACATATCCGGCGCAAAAACTAAAGTGGATAAAGAATTGGTTGAATCGACTATTGATCAATATTTAAAAAGCTCGGAGCTAAACACTTCTTCGAAAATTTGTGAGGTCGCTTTTTACGGCGGTAGTTTTACTGGTTTGCCATTAGAAAGACAGAGTTCTTTGCTGTCTTGTGTCCAACCTTTTTTAAAAGAAGGTGCAATCCAAAATATCCGCTTGTCTACGCATCCACTTTTCGTCGACGAAACTATATTGCGAAATTTGTTGTCTTTTGGGGTGAGCACAATTGAATTGGGGATTCAGTCTACAGATCAGAATGTTTTAAAGCTTTCTGGTAGGGAATGTTCGTGGTCGGCAATGGACGAAGCGGTAAAACAGGTTCGGAAATTTGGTTTTAATCTAGGATTACAAATGATGTCTGGATTGCCTGGAGATACAGAAGAAACGTTTGCCCAAACGGTTGAAGACGTTTTGAACTGGAATCCCGATTTTACGAGGATTTATCCAACATTAGTTATTAAAAACACCGAAATACATGAAATGTATTTACGAAAAGCTTTTACGCCCTGGAGTTTAGAGAAGACTATAGATTCCTTAAAGGAAGCTGTTTTAAAATTTCGTAGTCGTAATATTCCAATTATTAGATTGGGGCTGCACTCGGAACCTAGTATGTTAGAAAACTTTGTGGCGGGGCCTTATCATCCGTCGATCAAATATCTTATAGATTGCAGAATTGGGTTTGACGAATTATCAGCTATTGCGAGCGATTTGCCCAAATCGCAAAAATCAATTTGTTTTCAGGTTCCAATAAAAAAGCTTTCGGTTTATAAGGGACATAAATTGGAAAATGTTCAAAAGTTAAAAGAAGCATTCAACTTAAACGAGGTTAAGATCAATCCTTTAGAGGGTTTAGAATATCCTCAAGCGATTGCCGCTTAATTAATCAGGAGGGGGAACTATGGTAACGATTGGCATGAATTATAAAATGATTCCCGGTAAAGAGAAGGTATTTGAAGACGTTTTTGCGAGCGTATTAAAGGTAATGGAAGAAATGGAAGGGCATGGCGAATCATTTCTTTACAAAGACGTTAACGATCCCCAGTCGTATTTGATTGTTTCTGCGTGGGATTCGGAAGACGCTTTCAACGCCTTCATGGGATCGCAAAAATTTAAAGATGTCGCCAACTGGGGAAAACAAAATATTTTAGCGGGGCGGCCTAAGCATACGGTTTATCGAAGTTAGAAATTTTTTATTAAAACTGGCGTTAGTCTAACTTAGGCGTGTATTCCATTTCGCCATGTTTAATGCTTTTAGCGACTTTTGCGTAGAAGTGTTCTGTATCGTGGTGAAGTTGTCCTTCCATTCGCCACCGAATCAAAACAATTTTTCCGTTTGGGTGCGGGGTTATTTTAAGGATTTCGCCGGTATTGTTTGAAATAGGCTCATAGAGAGCGTCGCCGGGTTGTAGTTTTATTTTCATATTTAGGCGCAAACCACGTCGAGTTACTTAAAAAAGAACTAACTCTTTGGTTTATTCGAAAAGTAAGTTTGGCATTAAATAAAAAGATTAATTCGACGTCATTCTAGAGGAGCTTCATAGAAGCGACGAAGAATCTAGGTTAATATTCATAGCTTGAGTCGATAGTTATTTGGTGAAACTTTAATTTATAAAATTGTATCTTAAGTACCAATAGAGTTAAAACTTTTATTTTTTTAACAAGTTTGGAGTGGTGACAGTGGAAGACAATGAAGAGTTTGATCCATATATTTATATGGAAGAAATGTATCCCACGATGGAAACAGGCAAAGTCGAAAAATATTTAGTCGGGCCAGGAGATACCGTTAAAAAAGGTCAACCTGTTGCGGAACTTGTTGCGGAAGGGTATTGGACTTTAACGGCTCCAGAAGACGGAGTTATAGAAGAAATATATATTGACGAAGAAGAATACGTTGAAGTTGGAACGCCTTTGATGGAATTCAAACTTCTCGAAAGTTAAAGATTTCTTAAGTCAAGCAAAGCGGTACCAAGAAGAGAAACAATGTCCAAACTATATAAACTAACTTTGTTTTTTCTTTTTTGAAAAGAGTGATAATAGCCGCAATTAAAGCCACTATTCCTCCCATTCCAAACATCGCTATAGCTCTTCCCATATTAACCCGCCGTTTCTCATATCTTGTCCGCTAGGATCAATAAAGCCCATTAAATAGCAATATACAAATAAACAACTCAACCAAATTCGTTTCGTATTAGAATCAAGCATTAAATATCCTAGGTTTTTTGAATGTGAAAGTTAGCATTTGGGTAGAGAAAAAACAATTTTTTTCAATTAACGAATTTAAAAGCGATATTTTTTTGAATTAGTTATGAATAAAGAAAAAATAAATATCCAAAATACCCTTCGGTTTATTATTTTATCTTTATTTTTTTTATTTTTAACCGGGGAAGCGAACGCCGAGATTTTTCGTTGGACTGACGAGCGAGGACGAGTTCATTACACAGATAACCCCATTAGCATTCCTCAAAAAAATAGAGGTTTTATTTCAAAAAAACGTAATCAGTTTTTTTCCTCTTCTAAATCTAGTTTTTCCTGTAGCGTTGATTCTAGAGTTAATCCAAAAAAAGCCCTGGACGATTTGTTTGAGAGACTGTATCAATATTTTCAGGTTCGGTTCATTTATCAAAAAATTCCTTCTTTTACCTGGAAGTTAGGTTATAAAACTGCCAATTCCCAAGACTTTTCTAACCTTTTGTCTTACGCAGTTCTTGCATGCGAAGAGTTTAAAAAGTATCCGCAATCTTACATCCTTAAGATCAAACTTGGATCTGTAATTTTTGTAAAAAATTTATCGATTAAAGGTCAAGCAAGGCAATCGATACCAGATTATTTTAAAGAAAGTCTGGTTCTTGATTTTGAAGGTATTAGGTACGATAAGACTTACTTAAGACATGTGATTCATCATGAGTTGTATCATATGATCGAACAAGAGTTTAATGATGATGCGTATTGGAAAGATCCTAACTGGGCGAGATTAAACCTTAAAAACTTTAAATACGGTTCGGGCGGTATAAATGCCAGATCGTCTAATATGTTTCTTTTAACTCACCCGGAGAAAGGGTTCGTAAATTTATACTCGATGTCTGGTTTGGAGGAGGATAAAGCGGAAGTTTACGCTTGTTTATTTATAAGGTCGGAACGTCAAAAAGTTATGGAATGGACGAAGACAGATTCTATTTTGCGTTCAAAAGTTCGCTACATGAGCAACTTTTTAAAGCAAATTGATTATTTAATATCCCAATCTATTTCTTCTTAATGGTATATAATCCTCCTAAGGACAAGGAGT
>CAYFMN010000060.1:0-19349 GCA_964344185.1 uncultured Nitrospinota bacterium | reverse complement strand
AAAAAATAATTAATTAAATTCTTGACTACAATAAACCAGGATCTCGCCTCGATCCAATAAAATAAACTCCACCTAAGTTTTTTAAAGCCGTTCATTTGGTTGACAAAAAATATTAAAGTGTTAATGTTTCAATATGGATTGGACAATACACAATTACGAAGACTTTCGAAACTTAGGATTGGTCGTCGCGGCATTTATTGCCATCCCTCTAGCTGTTTGGAGAAGCTTTGTTGCGCATAAGCAAGCCAAGATTGCGGCAGATAATCACTTGGCCGAAACCTTTACCAGGGCTATTAACCAGATAGGTTCAAACGACACTGAAATTCGTTTTGGAGGTTTTTACGCATTAGAAAAAATAGCTAATTCCAACGAGGAGTATTATAAAGAAGTTTTTGAAGTCTTATGTGCATTTTTAAGGCTTCGGTTACCTTATTTCATAGAAGATAAAAATAGAAAAAGTCAGATCCCAATTGGAGAAATACGAGACTTAAAGTTGATTGCTCAGACAGTTATTACGATAATTGGGAGAAGAAAATGTGATTTAGATGGTCGAGATGATTTAAATTTTGAGATAGATTTAAGCTCTACAGATCTTGAAGTGATGATATTTAAAGAAGCAAATTTTGAAAATACTTTATTTGATTTCACTGGTTTAAAGTCTTCGGTTTTCAATAATGTGAAGCTTAAAGGAGCAAGTTTTTATGGAGCGAATCTCGAAAGGGCCTTCCTAGCAGATATAAATCTTGATGGAATAAATTTTGAGTCAGCTTTTTTGAATTTTGCAAATCTTTCATTTGCAAACCTTAGAGGTGCGAATTTTGAAAATGCACTTCTTGAAGGAGCAAATTTGGAGGGAGCCAACCTCAGGGAAGCAAAGATAAATATAGAGCAGATCCAAATGGCTAAAGTTTATAAAAGCACCATCCTACCAAATCATATTGACAGAGATCTTTTAACTTTTGAAGATTAAGATCATTATATAATATAACCGTTGGAGACATCCTATTTCGCAGGTTTTTTTATGATTCTACCCTAGTGATTTTTTTAAGCCAAATATTATCGGTAAATTTAGTTTTCTTTGGACCGTTTTTGTTTGCTTGAGAAACTACTTCTATAGATTAGAAGGCTAGCGATCTTCTCCTTCCTCTTAAACCAATACATTATTGTTTTGTTTTTCGAACCATTTTCTATGTCGGCGACCTTTTATCGGCTCATTTTTAATACAAATTATGGTTAATAGGAACAGTTCTCGTTTAAATAGATAAATCAAAATGATAAAAAGTTTCTTCTTTAACATATCCCATTTTTTCGTAAAGTTTTTGCGCGGGTATGTTGGAGAATTGAGTCGCTAGAGAGATTCGAGCGGCTTGTGTTTTTCGGGCGTGATCCTCTGCCGCACTCATTAAATATTTCGCGACGTTTTTTCTTCTATAAGATTCTAGAACAAACAAATCGTTTAATATCCAAACTTTTTTCATCGAAACCGACGAGAAGCTTGGATAAAGTTGGGTAAATCCCGCAATTGTTTCATTGGTTTTAGCTGCGAAAATAACCGAATCTTGATTTTCCAAGCGTTGTTTGATAAAAGCGGCGGCTCTTTCAATATCCGGGGCTTGTTTGTAAAATATCCGATATTGGTCGAATAGTTCTGCTAGTTGCAGTATATCGCCTAAGTTCGCTAAATTTATTTTAATGTTTTCAATTGTCATATTGTAGTTGAATTGTTGACGTTTTAGATCAAATGAAAAATTATTGAGACGGCGGTGGTCTTCTTCCTGGTGGCGGTCTTCTGGGAGGCGGCCCTAAATTTTGTATAGCCTGTAAGCAATTTCGCGAGAAGGATCTCGTATTTGCGCGCATACATTGATGAAGCTGGGGACCTGGAGGAATATTGGGACAAAATCGCAATCTATCCGCTTCGCAAGCCTGCCTTAATGCGTCTTTATTGCGTCCTCGCTTTCCGCGAGGCATTGGATCATGGGAACCTCCAATGACAATCCTTTTTGATCGTTGATTTCTATCAAAGTTAGACGATTCTGGGATACCTTTATAACAACCTAAAATATAGGGGTAATCGACAGTGGCATGATAGTGATAACCTCTATTTGAATCGTTGTGCCCGTTACATTTATCTAAATCACGAGGTTTAACGCCATTTTCGTCTTGTTGACCATAAATTTTAAAACCATCGAAAGCGTAGCCGATAACTGGAGAATGTTTTCCAAGGGAGTCTTTATTTATACACGCCGGAGTTGAATGATAATGGTAAACTCCCCGGTCGGAAGGATGTCCCCTACAAGAGTCTAATCCGTGGTTCTCTATTGCTAGTTTTCCTTGCTTATCTTCAGGGCCAAAAAATGCCACTCCATTTATGGCGATCCCAATAGGGCCTCTAGAAGGAACTTGAGAAGGTTGCCCTGCAAATTTTGGAGCCCTTGGAATTTTAAAAACAAATTTTTGCGCAATGGGGGTATTGGGGTTGACTCTTTCCCATTTGTGATCGGGTAATCCGGATGACTGAACGGTTAGAAAATCTTTAGAGACTTGGACTTTAACATTTGGATTTGAAAAATGATGTACTTGTCCGGTAGCTGGAAATGGTAAAAATGCCAAAAATAAAACCGGTAAGAAAAGTATTTCCCCCCAAAAAAAACAAGTTTTCTTTAATAAATTTTGCGGCATGATTTAATTAATAGATTTAAAACTAACGAAAACGACATCCCCCAATTCATACGTCCAGCTACTCTTTAATTTTCTTTTGCCTGTTTTGGTAATAAAAATCTTGGATACTTTGGTATGGGTCGAGAGCGTCTTTGTCCAAAGCTTTTTTATCTTCGATATAAAATGAATAAGAGTTGACTTGCTCGCCGACCGTTAACCCTGCGTTGCCGAGGAATGGCAAAAAATAGGTCGTAAGAGTTAATAGGCCGTCAATCGTTCTTCCAAAAGCGTGGCGGGTTGACGTGGGGCCAAATACTGGCAAAACTAAATAAGGGCCATGAGGGGTTCCATAACTTGCAAGCGCTTGATCAAAATCTTCGTCAACAGAATTCAAGCCTGCATAATCGTTCGCGACGTCAAATAATCCGCCAATTCCAACTGTTGAATTAATTAGAAATCTTCCCACCGTGCGTCCTGATTTTTCAAAACTTCCTTGTGCTACGCTGCTAACCAAACGGGCAGGCATCCCCACGTTATTAAAAGCGTTACGTATTGCCAGTCGAACAGGCTCGGGAGTGATAAAACGGTAGCCTTTGGTTAGCGGTTCAAAAAAGTATTTTTCGATTCTTGAATTAACGCCAAACATCATTCGATTAAAAGATTCAAATCTGTCGTCTACTTTAGGAAGGCTGGCGAAATCATCGTCAAATGGGTCTTCGGCTTCTTCAAAAATTAATTCTTCTTTCTCCGGTTTAGGAGGCGTTTTTTTAGGTTTTGCTTTTGGTTTAATGGAAGATTTCTTTTTACGTTTGGGAAGCTGTTTCGATTTTTTTTCAATATCAATTTCAATTTCTTTAGCGGCTAATAAAATTGGTTTTGATTTTTTATCTGAGAGGACAGGGGATTTTTCGAGCGCCGCCGCTTCGGTTTGGTTCGTAAAAAATATAAACAAGCCTATAGTAAAAATGAAATTAAAAATTCTAAAAATCATAACCAAATAAAATTCTTTGCATCTAATTTGTTTATAAGGGAACCTATAAAAAAATCAGATTTGCCAGGAGATTAGCCCTTAAATTCAAGGGCTAGGCGAGCAAACCAGCAAAAATGCTAATTATAGAAGTCTTCGTAAAATATTATCCTTTATCTTTATGGATGCCAAGTAATTATTTTTCATTTGAAGTCATAAAAAAATTCTCTAAAAGCTCAGATCTGTTAGGAATTTATCCCTCAAAATCAAAGGTTGGACGATGCCAAATTGGTAAAAATGTCAATTATTAGAGAGCCTCATAATTATTCACTTCTAAAATGTTTTAAATTTATGGTTCCCAGCCGCTTTCTAAGATAAATTCTCTAAATCGCGAGTTCGATTTAGACATTGGAGGAAGCCATTCTCCTAGTAAAGAACGCGACCAGACTGATTCGGACCAAAGTGGAGAAAAGTTGTATTTATATGAATCGATTTTGATGTACGTGGGAGGATGTTCAGGAAAAGGATTTTTTTGAATCAAGCTAAGCGTATTTGAGTCGTTCTTGAGCAGTTTCCAGACAAGATGCAGAATCCAGGGTTCTCTTTCTGGCCTTGACATGGCGGCGAACCAGAGCTGCCAGTCCAGGCGGTAATGATAGGGAGATATAAAAGGAAGATCTCGCTTTATATCGCTGGGCTTCGCTTTAAATTCGTAAGGTTTCCAAATTGTTTTTTCAGTTGGGATAGGATCAGAGGTTCCTCTAAAAATCAGCTCTTTGCGTTCTCTGCCGATAGAGCCAAAAGCTCCATAAGTGTTTACTAGATGAAGTTTGTTGAAAGAGGCGTTCATTACCTGGTTTGGAGCTAAGAGATTCTGGATAACAGCTATGCTCAAAAATGCGACTAAAACGACGATTATCCATGTAAGCGCATTGCCAAATTTTTTAGTTTTGGTTTCTTTAGCGGATTTCTCCGCCATTTGAGTTAGCTTTTGAGGGAGGAAGTTTTTTAAAAAGTCATCGTCAAAACAGGCTATCGTTGGAGCTATAGTTAACCAATTGAGGAAAGATAGATTGCCGCTCAAAATTAATAATATTTGAAAAGAAACTAGGATGGCTCCGGCAAAGTTACGAGTCCAACGGCGTGGACCAAAAATAAAAAACGGAACAATTAATTCTACGAAATGGTTCCAAAGAGTTCCAAATTTATGAATCGCCTTGGGCATGAAATGAAAGAATGGTGACAAAAAATTTGGAATCGGTTGTGTTTCGTAATGATAAAAGAGACATGTTAAATTTCTCCAGCAAGAGTCTCCCCTGATTTTTATCAATCCCGCTCCCAAATAGATTCGAAAGGTGAGCCAACGTAAAAGCCAAAAAATTAAAATTGGAGGCGACGATTTTGGAAATGGTCGTGAGTCGAGTATGGGACATAAAAAAATCGCCAGGAAACCTGTTTCAAGAAGCTGGATTTCCCAACCGTAGCCATACCATAATTGCCCGATGTGGACGAACGATAAATACAAAAACCAAATAAAAAAAAGAATTAACCCGTTTGCAAGTCCTATCGTTATTAAGAAGGAAATAGATACCCCGATCCAAGCCATCGTCTTTAAAAAATTATCGGATAAATGAAACCAAAATAAAGTTGGCCAGGAAATAAATGCGTCCCATTTGCTTTGACTAGATCCCATCAAAGATTTTAAGAAAGTATCCGCAGGTAATAATCCCTGTTCGCCAATTAAAGGTACTGCTTGAAATGCCGCTGTTAGAAAAGCGAAAAAGTAAACTCCTCCTAAAATTCTTAAAAAAACAAAACGCACTAACCAATATTGTGGTTTGTCTTTTTTATTTGAGCCGAAAAAGCTGCCGAAAATTGTCCAATAAGTTTTTAAGGAATTCACGATTAAAGTCAGTTTGTATATCAGGCTTTTGAGGCTGAGATTTCGTATAGCCAAGTCTTAATCAAAGTAGTAGAAATTATACGTAATAAAAAAACAAAGTTTTTACTGTGTAACTTTTTTTTTGAAGAAATTGGCCCTATTTTTTGTCGCCAACTCCTAAAAAGTTGTTTTTATACGTTTTACTGGGTTTAAATTTAATAAAATTTGTTTAAATTTGTTGATATTTTTAATGGAAATGTTATTATGAGTCATCCAAATTAAAAAAATGAGTCCTACTTCCATAATTTAATTGGAATTGGAGCAGGCATTCAAGAGTGGTGGGTTTATGTCGTTTTGCAAAAGGTTATTTGGTTTTGCGCTAATTTTTGTTGTTTCGGCGGGGTTGAGTTTTAAATTTTTCCAGTTTTTCGCCAGTTTTAAGCCAGTTCAAACAGTTCCATTGGAGTTAGCTCAATCAGGCAAATCTGTATCCACTGCGATTGTCTTTTCAGAAAATTTCAAAAAAGTAGAGAGCGAACAGGTTTTTACCATTGGAAAACTATCAACGCCAATTAGAGAATTTACCGAAGACCTTAAAAATAAAACTTGGTTTGTTCTATCCAAGTTAACGCTCCAGACTCAAGCGAGTTTGGGAAAGATAGAAGTCGCTTCCAGCAATAATAAAGAAGTTAAAACTTCTTCCAAAGACATAGCTCCTCTTGGAAAAAGGGTCGGGGAAAATGAAGGGTTTTGGTTTTCTAAGTATGGACTTGGGATGATTCGATATGTGATGACCGCTTTGCCAAAAGCTTTCCCTCAAAACCTTGCAAGTGACGATAATTCATCTAATAATTCTAATGTTCAAGTTGCGCAACTAAATTCAGCAATTGGAGAGTCTGGGCTTTCGGAGAAAACTTTACGTAAATCCCAACCCAAACCTCTCGTTCCTCCCGAGTTTTCAAATGCAAACATTCAAGTAATTGAAGATAGTAGAAATATCATCGATCCAGGAGACGGCCCTTCATTTTTCGTAAAGAAGATAATACTTGAAGGAAACACTCTATTTGATAATGAAACTCTTGCTCCTATTGTCGACGTTGGAGAAGGGATAGACGCCACATTAGGAATTTTGGCGTTATACGCACAGGAAGTAACCGCTTACTATTCCGCCAAAGGTTACATACTTACTCAAGCCTATATCCCAAATCAAAAAATAGAAAATGGCGTCGTTAAAATGATGGTGAAAGAAGGATTTATCGACGAAGTAGAAGTTATTGCAAATAAATATATGGATAGTGGGAGCATTAAAAAAAGATTTTTCGACGTTCAATCTGAAAGCATAATGCAAGAGTCAACTTTAGAAAGAGTCTTGCTAGAACTAAACGACGTTAGAGGAGTGCAAGCTCGTTCAACTTTAAAACCGGGGAAAGTTTCAGGATCTTCAGACCTAGTGTTGGAGGTTGAGGAAACTCGTCCATATTTTTTTGGGATTGACGCGGATAACTTCGGATCTGAGTTTACGGGACAAGCGCGATTTGGAACGACCGCTATAGTAAATAGCTTATGGAAATTTTCCGACGAAATTTTTTTTAGAGTAGTTAAATCAGACGACGATCAGAATTTGATCACCGGTTATTATCAATTACCTTTGGACAAGTTTGGAAGATCAACGTTTAAAATTGGCTACACGTACTCAGATCAATCCTTAGGGGCGAGTTTGAAGCCTTTAGCCGCATTTGGACGAACAAATATTTTAAATCTTGAAGTGGGACATCGGCTTCTTCGAACTAGAAATTATCGGTTTGATCTCAGAGCGGGTTTTGATTATAAAAAGTTTAAAAACTTTCAAACGGGATCTCTTTCTAGCGCCGACAATATTACGGACATTTATTTTGGGGGTTCTGGAAATTTCTCGGATGGTTTCAACGGCCAAAATACGATTGATCTTAAAATCCAACAGGGATTGGCTGGCACCGATGCGACTGCCTCTAACCCATCAAGAACAAATGCCGACGCAACCACAACAATCGCCACTTATGATTTTACTAGATTTCAAAATCCTGGTTTTTGGGATAGTTTTTTAATTTTGAGATCAAGCGGTCAGTTGTCTAGCGATAGAAATTTGTCTCCCGGTTTATTCGCCGTTGGCGGTTTTGGAACGGTGAGAGGGTTTCCTTTAGCTCAACTTTCAGGGGATTGGGGGTACACCGCTTCCGCAGAGTACGTGGTTCCTGTTCCTTTAGATTACTCTATAGGAATAGGAGATTTGACGGTAAAAAAAGTTTTATCTATTAATGGATTCATAGAGCATGGAAGGGTTTTTGCGATCAATACCGAATCAGGGGAAAGGAATGATTCTATTACCGGCGTGGGAGGCGGTGCTCAGCTAAACGTTCCTTTGGGTAAAGATTTACCAACCTTAAATTTGGCTTTTAATTATGGTTACCCAATTGGCGGGCCAATACCTTCAGACGGAAGCTTTGGAACGGTTTACGTTAATGGCGGGCTTACTTATTAAATAAATTTTTAAATCCGCCGATTTACAAATCAAAAAATTGGTCTAATTTTTTATCGCTTCTCGGTAGTTTTCCAGTCACCGTTTCCCAAACCTCTTTGGTTTCCATGCATAAATAAACTCCAATATTTTCCGCCCGTTTTCTTATGTAATTTCGAATTGTGTCATAAGCTTTATTTCTTATTAGGCGCAAATATCGAAACTTTCCATCTTCGCTTGGCACATGTTCGCTATTAAATAAGATAGTTTCAGGGTGCCTTTGTTTTATGACTTTCTTCAAGTTGGAGCGGTAGCGAAAACTACCCAAGCTTATCCATTCGATATTTTCTACCGGCAAATTATTAAATATAGCGTCGGTTAATTCTTTATATGCGGTTTCCCAACCTGGAAATATGATTATTGGGTCGAAATGGAAACCAATCTTGAATCCGTTTTCCTGACATAATTTAGCGGCTTTTATTCTGGATTCTAAACTCGCTGTGCCTTTTTCTTCAGAGTTTACTATTTCAGAAGGGTTTACAGACCACGAAATCACCACGTTTTTAGGATCGTGTTTTAACAGGTTATTTATGCAGGCAGATTTTGTTTTTAATTCTAAAACAGCATTTTTTTGCCGGTTAAAGAAAGGAACTAATAAATCGGTATGAGGTATTATATCATCTAGGGCTAGGCTATCAGCTATTTCTCCTGTTCCTACTCGAAATGTTCTTTCAGGGTAAGATGCGAATACTGAATCAAGTTCTGATAATACGCTTTCTATGTTTACGAAAGCTTGGAGTACGGGATTATTTTCCAAAAAATCTTGGAGTATGCAATAAGAGCAGTCGTAAATACAGTTTGAGGTTAAGTTGACGATATAATAATTGCAACACACCATTCCAGGGCTTATTCCCGGGCATTTCTTAAGAAAAGACCCCTCAAATTTTGATAGATATAGAATTTTTTTAGAAGCTCCAAAGGGATCTGCTTTAGTTTCATTTATTTCATCCTGAATAGTTTTTCTACAGGCGTTTTTGGTTATCGGAACTTCAGGGAAGCGCTCAATAACGGTTTTGGAGAGAGCGAAGTTTTCCGCGCCTTCCTCAATGTATATTGCTTCAGGATAAAAAGTATTCAAGGTATTTTAGGTTTGGCGACGCTTAGCTGGAGTTGTCAATTAGTAAATAATTTGAGATAATAAGGTGGTAGGCGCATGAGTCAGTTATATGAACAAACGCCAAAAACACTTTCTGAATCAACGTATTTTTCTTAGCATTATACATCCTTCCCTTAAAAATTTTTCCTTATTTATTTTAAACTTTTTCATTTCTTTGACGCATGGATATTAAATCCCCAATTCTGGACCAAATCGGAACAGGAAAACCCGCCAACGGTAAGAAAAACTTTTTGGTCATAACGCTTGCGTTATCGATAAGTTTGAATGTTTATCTTCTTTGGTTTGATAGAGACCAAACTTCAACGCCAAACGCAGAAGCAAGCTTGCCGCAGACAGTTAAGCCTGTTGTAGTTAAAACGCAAATTACTGAAAGTAAAGATTCATTATCGAATGAGGTTTCAACTTCTCCTAAAGAAAACTTCAAAGCTGCAAAAGCGCATTTTAAACCGGTTAAACCGGTTGAATTTGCAAAAAACGGAGATACCAGAGCGTTAAGCTTTAAAATAAAAAATTCGTTAAATTATTCTTTATGTAAGATTATGTCCAAAGAAGACGGTTGTCGGCAATTGGCGGCTTATATTAGTAGACTGTTGACTTGGAATCTAAATATCAATAGGGAGATGCGTAAAGGAGATTTAGTTCGAGTTATTTATAATGAATTAGATAATCAAGATAAGTTTGATATTTTAAAATTAAGCTATAATAGCGCATTTCATGGGAAAGTTTTCTCCTTTAGTTTTTATCATATTCCTGGAAGAAAATATGGGGGATATTTTGACGATGAAGGACGAGAGATCGCTCCGCGAATAATTGACCAAGAGGCTCCAATAAAGGATTATATTGAGATAACTTCGCTTCCTGGAGATTATCGTAAAGGCAGGTTTTCAGGACATAGGGGCACAGATTTTAAAGCGCATGTTGGGACTCCTATATATTCAAGCTTTGAAGGCAAAGTCATTCGTAGAAATTGGAATACGCGAGTAAACGGTTATTGCCTGGAGATCGATCATCCTAAAAAAGGCGTTATCACGCGTTACCTTCATCTTAGCCGTGTATTAGTTAAGCGAGGAGAATTTGTTAAACAGGGACAGAAAGTAGGCGAATCGGGTAATACAGGTAGAAGCTTTGCGCCTCATTTACACTATGAAATTCAGCAACGAAACGGCAGGAAAAAATTTATTCATCCTTTTAAGTCCAAGACGCACCAATTTATTAAACAAGAAGTGCCTGCCTCCCGGCAAGATGAATTTTTGAAAACGGCGACACGTTATGATTCTCTATTTGAAGATAGTTAAGAAATTTAAGATAAATTAAGGGAACCTCTAAAAGTTGAGATTTGCAAAGAGACTAGCCCTAATTATCAAAGGCTAGTCGATAGCAAGCTAGTAAAAACGTGAATTATTAGAGGTCCTCTTAAACTGTTAGCTTTTCAAAAATAATTATTCCTCAAATCCTTTTCACGTTAATATTTTTCAACTCTGATAATTTTTTAAGTAAGAAGAACCCATTATCTCATTTGGGATTATTTTTTCTGTTTTTCTTGCCTCGCCGTTTAGCGAAACGTTTTTTATGTATTCACCAAATCAATGAGGCGATCTAAGGCAAAAAAGCGAAGTGAAAAACGACCGACCTTAAAACGACGATTTTTATATTGGGTTTTGAAGTCTGTTGCGATTATTTTTTTGCTGAGTCTGCTCCCAGTTATTGCCTATCGATATATTAATCCTCCGACAACCCCGTTGATGTGGATTAGGTGGGCGCAAAACGAAAGTTTCCGTTCGTCTTCATTGATTGTTGAAAAGTGGGTCCCATTAAAATATGTTTCGGAAAACTTGATCAAAGCCGTTGTCAGCGCTGAAGATGGTAAATTTTTTAAGCATGCTGGTTTTGACTGGGACGCTGTAGGAGACGCATTTTGGCATAATCTAAATTCGGATAAAAAAATTGGGGCTAGTACAATAAGTATGCAAACGGCTCGGAATGCCTTTTTATGGCAGAGTAGAACGTGGATTAGAAAAATTTTAGAAGCCTATTACACTATTTTAATAGAAGCGTTTTGGAGTAAAGCTCGAATTTTAGAAATCTATTTGAACATCATTGAATGGGGCGAAGGAGTTTTTGGTTGCTCGCGAGCGGCTCAAATCTATTTTTCAAAATCGGCAAAATCCCTTTCTGACGAAAACTCCGCTTGGTTGGCTTCCATCCTTCCCAATCCAAGAGTATGGTCAAAAAAAACGTCTTCGAAAAAAATCCTAAAGGCAAGAATGAGAATATTAAAGGAAATGAAATTCGTTCAAATTCCAGATTCTGTTTTAGGATCAACTAACCAGTGATTCACCTAAAAATATCCAAAAACCTTCAGAAGAAAATTCGAAGCGGCTATCCTTGGGTTTTTCAATATCAAATTCTTAATGGACCGATAAAAGGCAATCCAGGAGATTTAGGAGTCATTTACGATTCTAATAATCGTTTTCTTGCCGTGGGCTTGGTGGACCCTGAAGACGAAATTTGTTTTCGAGTTTTGCAACGAGGCGCTCCGATAGCCATAAACGAAAATTTTTGGTTGGAGAGATTCAAGACCGCTGTTTCTATTAGGCAGTCTCTAAAGGAATTACAAACGGATGGATATAGAGTCGTAAACGGAGAAAATGACGGTTTCCCTGGGCTGGTTTTAGATAGATATGGCGAATCCGGAGTCTTGAAAATATATTCTACTTCCTGGATTCCCTATTTAAAGGTTTTGGGAACAATTATACAAAAAGAGCTTGCCGTTAAACGCGTTATTATCCGCTTAGCGCGGAAAATAAATTCGATTTGTTTCAAACGATTTTCTATTCAAGAGGGAGATTTGTTGTTTGGGGAATCTTTAAAGACTTCGGTAAGATTTCTTGAAAACGGGTTAACTTTTGAGGCGGATATATTAGCGGGGCAGAAAACGGGGTTTTACTTTGATCAAAGAGAGAATCGCGAAGCCATTCGCGAATTGGCTTTTGAAAAAACGACTTTAAACGTTTTTTGCTATACGGGAGGGTTTTCTGTTTATGCTCTTGCCGGTGGATGTAGAAGTGTTTTAGAAATAGATTTAAATTCATGGGCGTTGGAATCGGGAAGAAAAAATGTAGCGTTAAATTTCTCAGATTCAAAAATAACGGAAAAATTTTCCCAAATAAGAGGCGACGCTTTCAAAGAACTGGAAGAATTGCGAAAGCAAAATAAAAGTTTTGATTTAGTGATTTTAGATCCTCCTGCTTTTGCGCGAAAAAAAAAAGAAAAGCCTAGCGCTTTTAAAGCTTACATGAAATTGACCGAGATGGGGGTCCGCCTTGTAAAAAAGGGGGGCGTTTTATTTGCGGCGTCTTGCTCCGCCCCGGTTTCTTCTGAAGAATTTTTTGAGACAATAGATAGAGGAGTGAGAAGCGCTGGTTTTAATTTTTTACCTTTTAAAAGATCGGGACATGCGCTTGATCACCCTGTTAGTTTTAAAGACGGAGCTTATTTAAAAGGAATTTTTGGTAAGGTTATTTAATTAATAGTGAAGCCTATCATTTGGAATTACCAAAGCCTAGTTTTTTTGGCTAGGCTTTGGTAGATAATAAAAGTAAGAATTTTATAGGCGGTATTTTAAATTATTGACACCAGAGTTTTACGTTTTTTGCACAGTCTTTTGGGGGATTCATAAACCGAGCGCTATTGACGCATTCTTCAAAACTTTTAATACCGGTTACTTCGGTGGCATAAGAGCACCAGTTTTTTTCTTTTTTATCATTCGCAAAAGGTTGATCTTGCCACAATACTTTTTCAAAACAGATGTTTGTATTAGCTTTTTTATTGGTTTTCCTGTTCCTCTTTTTGCAAAGCGACAAGGATGCATTTGAAGCAAAGGCTGGAAATTCCTGACCGCAGGTATAACCGGTAACCGCATGGTCCGCGCCTCTTTGGTCTCCGGGATTATTTTGGAAGTTTTGATGAATTGCCCCGTAGCCGACTTCTTCGCAGGTTTTTTCTACTTTGCAAGAGGCTCCACATTTTTCAATAGCGCATTTTTCGGCTTCCGCAACGGATTTTTGATTTGCGCAATATCCAAATTTGGAACCATCATCCGTTATCGCGATTGAAACTACAGCTCCTACGGGGGCTGAGCAGAATAAGAAAAATAGAAGCGTAATTCCTGCGATACCAATAATAAAAAATTTTTTATTGGTTCCGTTAGAATAAATCATGAGTCCCCCTGAAGAAAAAATTAAAAACAAATTAAGAGTCGGAATATTCCTAATAATTTTAAACTATTTTTAAGTTATTGTCTTTATTTGGGATTTGGAGAAAACAAAAAGTCCCTTTTGATTCTTTCCTAAAAACGAGTGATAATAGAAAAAAATCAAAAAGGAGTATATTCGGTTGAGATCTTTTATTTTTGGTTTTCTGATATTTAGTTTTATTGGGTTTCATGGATTGGGAATTGCCGAAGAAGTAAATTACGATTCCCTTGCGTCTAAAGCAATGAGCTTAGGAGCGAAGAAAAACCCGGAAAAAGTTATTGAGTTGCTTGAGCCTTATAAAAAGGATCCAGAAAATTTAAACGATACTTTTTTCAATAATCTGGGAGTGGCTTATAAAACGATAAAACTATTCCGTAAAGCCGAATGGGCCTTTTTGCGATCTTTGAAAATCGCAAAAAATAAACCAATTACCAATTTTAATTTGGCTCTAACCTATTATGAATTGGCTAAATTAGAGGAGTTTCCACAACTTAAAGTAAAAGCGTTAAAAAAAGCCTCATTTTACTTGACCATTTGTTCTAATTTAGATCCTAAAAACAAGAAGATAAAACATTTAAATAAATGGAAAAAGTTTGTTTCCGCCCGTTTGGCTGCGGCCAAAGATGAAGGGAAGCCAAAGTATCGGACGCATTATTAGTAAATATAAATATCAAAAAAATTTTTTAAAAAAAGTAGAAGATTTTCTTGGTTTCGGCAGCTCGTTTTTTGATAGAATTGGATTCAGTTTCTGCTTGTCGTTATATCGTTAATAAAACCTTAGCGTTAATACTTCTACCGTTTCTTAAAATCAAAAATACAATTTATTTCTCCGCTATTTTTCTTTAGCGCTGTATTTCGACTCGTTAATATTTACCTGAAAAAACTTAATTTAAATGGATGGATTGTCAATCGAGCTATTTTTTTGATAATTAATCTGGAAATATTTCCTCTTAACGTTAGTTAAGAAATTGCACGACTTCTTAAAGCTTTTCGATCAGTTCTACTTCCAAGATTTCTATTTCTTATTCTTAGTTTTTTAGTAAAAGATTTTTCTATTGCCAAAATTTTTTTTTAGAAAGTTTGGTAAATGCAAAAAACTTAAACTTCTTTATTATTTGAGAGTCCATTTGTTTTAAAAATGCAGAGTATTTTGTTATAATTAGTTTAAATTTATTTAAATTTAAACTAATTATATGTTTTTCCGATAAGTAAGTATTGTGCGAAAAATATTAAAATTCAGATAGTTAGAGGTAGCAATGTCGGCTATAAAGAAAATTTGGTCGTTTTTTACACGAAAAACCCCGGTGGATATAAATTCAATTTCAGAAAAAATTGAAGAAATAGATCGGCCAGACTTGGAAGTAAGTGAAAAACAGGTAATGAGTGATAGCTTTTTCTACGATACCTGGGAGAAAAGAGGAAGCGTAATATATAACCAGCGACCGGCGTCTCAAATTAAAACTATGGTTTTAGATTGCGAAGTTAGAATTCATTAGGCCCCGCTTTTTGTTTTAGAATGACCTCAGAAAAAATTGAAGCAAGTTCCAAACATCCCATAAACTTAGCTTGAATTAAATTTCCTTGATATGTTTTGATTTATGAATTGTCCTTCTTGCTCTAACTCTCTTATTATATTTTCTTATGGCGGGTTAGGGATAATGGCTTGCCAAGGTGGCTGCGCTGGTCTTTGGTTTGATCATTTTGAGATAAAAAAAATAAATTCCAGTAATTTTAGAAGCGGTCGAGAGCTATTAAATATTAATCAAACTGAAGGAATTCGTTTGTTTCGCAACGTTGATCATGTTTGTCCCAAATGTGAGATGACCATATTGTTGCGTCATTTTTTCGATAGGAAGAGAGGATTAGAGGTTGACCAATGCGCGCGTTGCGGAGGTATTTGGATTGAGATGGGAAAAATATTAGAAAGGAAGTCGTTGGATGGTAATAGGGAAAAGCTAGTCGAAGATTATTTTACCTTTGTTTATGAAGAAAAAATTTTGAAAATGGATTTGTCTGTAGCTGATATTAGGTTAGCTGCAGGACAAATTTTGCAAGTTTTTAAGTTTTTGGGAATGTCAGAGGCCTTGAGTCTAAAAATGATATGACTTGTTAAACTTTGAGGATAGGGAAAACAAAAAACCCCCCAAGAGGTTAAAACCTCTTGGGGGGTTTTATTTATAAATCTGAGTATTATGCGATGGCCAAAAAATTACAAGCCTCGTAACATGCGTTGCAGTTGATGCATATATCCATATCAATGTGGGCGCTTACTTTTCTGGTTCCTCCAGTAATGGCTCCTGTAGGACAAGGCTTGATGCAAGCTCCGCAAGCCACGCAATCGTCTTCTTTTACAACGTACTTATAAAGTCCAGTACATTTTGCAGCGTCGCATACCTGATCAACTATGTGCCTTTCGTATTCTTTTCGAAAATATTTGATTCCCGTGAGAATAGCTTTTACGGCCGTTTCGCCCAAACCGCATAGCGACGATACGTTAACCTCCTCCGCTAGGGCGTAGAGCTTATCGATATCTTCAGGTTTACCGCGCCCTTCGGAAATATCGTCTAGTTTATTCTTAATGAGGGTAAGACCAATTCGACAAGGAGTGCATTTGCCGCAAGTTTCCGCTTCGTTAAATCCTATTGAAAATTTTGAAAGATCAATAACGCAAGCCGAAGCGTCGTAAGCCGCAAAACTAGCTTGCCCCATAATAACGCCCGAGTCTAGCAGGCTTTCATAATCCGTCGCGGTATTGGCTTTTTCAGGAGGTAGAAAACCTCCAGTAACGCCGCCAACATGAAGAACCTTTAAGGCCTTTTTCTTTTGGATTCCTCCAACATCGTCAATAATGTCCTGGAATGTTTTATCCATACTGTATTCAAGAAGACCATTATATTTGATGTTGCCCGATACCGCCCAGGTTTTACAGCCCTTTGCGTTTTCGTTGCCCATACTGCCATACCACTCGGCCCCTCTATCTTCGCGCATTATGGCGGCAACGGTTGCGTATGTTTCAGCGTTATTTAAGCTAGTTGGGTTGCCCCACAAGCCTTTACTTGCAGAGTGTGGCGGTTGAGCTTTAGGAAACGGGCGCTTTCCTTCAATAGACGATAACAATGCCGTAGATTCACCGCCAATAAACGCTTCTATACCTTGATGGATGGAAATATCAAAGTTAAATCCCGATCCGCAAATATTATCTCCGAGAAGATTTCGCTCCTTCGCTTGCTCGATAGCCATTGTTAAACGTTTTACCGCAATGGAGTAATCGGCTCTTGTATAAATAATTCCTTCCGTAGCTTGTATTGCGTATGCGGCGATGATCATCCCTTCCAACATTTGGTTTGGATTTCCTTCCATCACACTACGGTCCATATATGAAGCCGGGTTCCCTTCGTCGCCGTTGACAACTAGAAAACGTGTATTGCTTTCTGTATTTGCCGCTATTTCCCATTTTAATCCTGTGAGAAAACCGCCTCCGCCTTTCCCTCTTAGTCCGGATTTTTTGATTTCTTCTATTACTTCCTTCGGTTTATATTTTTTTAAAACATGTTTAAGAGAGGAATAACCGCCAACTTCGATATATTCTTCAATATTTTCTGGGTCAATTTTTCCGCCAAACTCTAAAGCGACTCTTTGTTGTTTATCTATTAATTCGTAATAATCTTTTTTAGAAGCGGCTTTAGCATAGGGTTTTCCACCTACAATATGGCTATTGATAATATCCTTAACCATTGCGGGCTTTACTTTCTCATAAGTTACCCGTTCTTCGCCTATGTAGAGATCGACTAAAACATCTCTACTACAATAACCACGACATCCTACTTGGCCCAAGGAGCAATGTTTTTTTTCGCCCAACTCTACATTTTCTTTGAGTTCGGCAAGTTGTTTTTCAAACTCTTTATAAACTTCCATTCCACCTTCGGCTAAACCGCTTAGACTTAGGCAAACAGTTACTTTGATTGTTTCTTTCCCCTTAGCCTTTTCGGCAGCTTTGGGAGCCTCCTGGACAGCAGCCATGAAACCTCTCCTTCAAAACGCTAAAAAATCTTTTAAAAATATCTTTTATAAATCCAGATTTTAATTCAAAAATAGTTATTTTGCTAATACCTGGATTAAGAACAATTTGTAAACTCTGAATTATAACTATTTGTGTTGAGATTTCCAGCATTTTTTCTTTTTTGGAAACTTAACTAGGATTTTATCTTTTTGATATTAGTTATCAATATTGTGAATTTTAATAAAAACCTAATAATCCTTTTAAATAATGTTATTTACGAGATATTTTATACACATATAAAGGTATTTTTGAGGTTGAATTAGTCTGTGACTTTTTATGGATCGTGGATTGATTTGATTCATGGCGCAATTTGGTTTTACAAAACCCTTTTATTTATTTTTAGGGATTGGCGGGAACATATCATATGTTCCTAAAAGGTTGGCATAGCGTATTGGGAATTCTATCTTTTTAGGTTCCTTATTTTCTTTTAATTGAGAAAATAATTTAATCGCCAAGTCTGAACGACTGTCGATCTGAAATCCCTTATTCATTAATAAAACAGAGTTGTTAAATTGATTTTTATTATGAGTTACAACAGAATTATTATAGATAAACAAAGCTGGTATTAAATAAAATGAGCTATAAATACTACCGCTAGTTTTTATTAGGTCTTCTTTGAACCAGTATTTTAATCTGTATCCATTATGCTTTAGATGGTAGAAACGCAAAAGAGGTCGCTTAAACTCAGAAGATTTTTGCGCCATCCCAAACTGGTCATGTTCATTGACGTTTGTTGTTTTTACTTTAACCCCTTTAGGAACTTTTGTTGGCGTTTCCAGTATTTTTATAGCGTTTAGGAATTCTTTAAGAGCTTCTTCATAAGAAAAGTTCATTAACATTAAAGCTAAATTAAAATGCGCGCGTTCGCTATTAATTCCAAACTCTAGAAACTTGTTGTAATAAATTGTTGCTGCGTCGTATTTTCCCATTTCCTGCAATGCATAACCTTTGAAAAAAGACCAGAACGGAGTTGTGAAAACTTGATCATTTTCTACGTCAATAGGATCGGCTAAATTGAGGTTCCCATGATAAAGATAAACTCCGGTTTTTTGTAAAACCAATTGTGGATTGTACCCCTTGGGAAAGTAATAGGGGGAAAAATTGGAGTTTGATAAAGGCCCATTTAAAATTAACCAAATACCTACTTTACCTTTACGTCTCCCTAAAAGTTCCATCCGATGCTTTTCAAAAAACTGTTTAAAATATTCTGGCAGACTAATTAAGGTTAGCGCATCTCCTAATCCTTCGCTTCTGAGTTCCGTTATCGTTGTGATATTCAAAATCACGTCGTTTGGTTGTATATTTTTTATTAAATAATCTCTAACTGCTGGGTATCCTTCCGAATGGAACATCTCGTCTAGAAACTTCTTGCTCCAAACAGGTTTGGGAAAACCTAATACCCAGGAAAATAAAATAAAAGCGGAGAAGTAAACGATGGCCTCTTGCGTCGGTTTGTGTATTTTAATTTTTCCAATAGAAACAACCAACCAAACAAAACCCGTAGCGACACAAATCAAATAAAAGGGCAAAATGAATACTAGAAACCTCCCGTGCGTTATTCCAATTAACAAGCCCAGAATTAATAGAGGAGGAACAAATAGAGAAATTAAAATCCTGAACAAAGTTTTGCGGGTTTGAGCAATGCGGAGCAAGCCTGCAAAAAATAAGGCGCAATAGAACCAGTGGGCAAATGAATGGCCCATGATCCAGCCATGATTCTCAAAGTTCAACGTCACAAAAGTGTTTTTAAATAAGGTCGCCAAATTACTCAAAGGGGCTCCCTCATTAAACGCGTACTCTTTAGTCGCAATGGGCAATAAAGCTTTGTCTACAAACTCTCCCTTCGTCAAAA
>CAYFMN010000059.1:7288-20749 GCA_964344185.1 uncultured Nitrospinota bacterium | reverse complement strand
TTGTGCATTGGAAGGTCAGTTTTAATTGTATAAAGTTTTTTCGGGATGCGTAACAGAAGAATCCATAACGAGAACTGTCATGTTCGTTTCATCTGGAAATTAATAACGAAGTTATGAAACTCAGAAGCGAGTGATTTTAATAATGGTAGGATGACGCTTGTGACTTGAGGGCTTTCATTAGTCTTTATAGGTTGATGGGCGCGTAGAAATTTAGGTGGATCATATTCCTTCTTTTCGTTAGGTTTTTCCCTACTTCATTTTCCAGCCTTTGCGATTCATACAAGCGCGGAATTGAGTGACAATCGCTCCCGAATATTGACTGGCGATTCTTGTTTCAGAAAACGGTCGAATAGTTTGGCCTGTCACCAGTCTACGCGCTTCTGAATCGCATATTGAGCGATCCATTTCGTATCGCGTTTGATTGAATTCCCCGCCATCTTTTCTTTCCCATGGCGTCGCGCAAGCCAAGAGCGCCGAGCAGATTGAAATAAATAGCATTCCCCTTATTTTTGGCATTTGTCTTTTCTCGTTATTTTCTTTATTTATTGGTCGTCGTTTTGGTTTTATTTGTTTATTTGCTTATATCAAAGGTTAGATTTTTGTAGTCTTTATATTATCGATGTATGGAAAAAGTCGAGTTGGATTATAGTGGGACTAATAATTAAATCAGGAGTTTGGTTTAGACTATACATTTAATAATTGACTGAAACCATTTTATTTTTCGTATTTGTTAAATCAGAAAATCTATGTAATAAACTTTTTGAATCGTTATTTTTAAAAAAACATCTTAAAACCATTACAAAAATCGAGCTGTTGGCTTAACAGATTTGATTTATAATAGAAGTCTTCAAAACCTGATTATAATTTTCTAACTTTGTGAATTGTAACAATTTAAGGGTCAGGCTTCTGGCAAATCCGAGTTTTTAGAGGTTTCCTTAATTTAAAAAGATTTATGAAGAATTCAAACATTAAACCAGGCATTGGCAAATAATAAGTTATGACCATCCCGATTCTTATTCTTCTCTTTCCTCTTCTAGCTAGCGTCCTTATCAAGGTTTTTGGCCACCAACTCCAGTCTCAAGTTGCCAGAGTAGGGGTTATAGCGAACGTCATTTCTTTCTTTCTTGCTGTTTGGACTCTCTATTATGTGAGCGTTGAAGGAACGGTTCATATTATGTTGTGGCCGACAAATCCTGAGAGTTCTTCTATATTCAAGATTGGAATGTTGGTTGACCGCCTAGCCGCTGTCATGATGGTACTGATCACCAGCGTTAGTATTGTTATTCATGTTTACTCGGTTCGATATTTAGAGGGAGATCCGGGCTATGCGCGATTTTTTGCGTTATTAGGTTTTGTAGTCTTTGTGATTCTCTCTATAGTTACTAGTCCAAACTTGTTCATGTTGTTTATTTTTTGGCAGTTCTTAAGTTGGGCTCTCTATATAATCCTCGTATTTAATTATTCTCATCCCGACGCTTGTCGAAATGGTTTTAAAACATATATTTGCCATCGTATTGGAGATGTGTTCTTTCTTTTCGGAATTTTTCTGGCTTATAAATATTTTGGAACGCTTGAGTTTACGGAACTTTTCAAATCGGCGAAGGAAAACCCTCAAACGATTTCGTTATTGCCGGGAGGTTCCTTTAATATAAGCGTCGTTGCCGCCATTGCATTATTCATTTTTGTTGGTGGGATTGCCAAATCTAATCAATTCCCTCTACACGTGTGGTTACCCGACACCATGGATTCGCCAACGACTGTTTCAGCTCTTATGCATGCGGGTATTATTAATGCAGGCGGATTTCTATTGAATCGCTTGGCTCCTTTTTACGCGCTTTCGTCGCCCACTCTTCATATAGTTTTCATAATTGGCGTGGTGACAATTTTGATGGGGGCCTCTATGATGCTTGCGCAAAACGACATCAAGAAAACTTTAGGGTATTCCACTATGGCGCAAATGGGCTACATGATTATGGAATGCGGGCTAGGCGCCTTTGCGTTGGCGATCTTCCATTTAATCGCCCACGGCCTTTTTAAAGCGTCGTTGTTTTTGGGGGCCGGAAGCGGTATTCATTCTTCGCGGGACGAACCGAAGTTTCCGCATCACGGAGAACACCATCACGAAGAGGAGAAGAAAGAATCTTACAGTCAATTAACCTGGGTTACGGGCTTGGGAGTTACCTTGATAATGCCGTTGATCATTCTCATGGTGGCTTATGGCATTTGTTTTATACACCTGCAAGACGCTCATGGCGCGGTAATTTTTCTATTTTTTAGTTGGATTACGACTTCTCAAGTTATGTTCAGTTTGTATCGCCTCCAGGCGGTTGATTCCTGGAAAGTTGCATGCACTATGATTGGGGCTTTATTTTTTATTGGATTCATTTATTTGTGGGCTGGAGAGGAGTTTACGCATTTCCTTTACCCAGAGCCTGGCGTGGCCGACAGTTTTTTTATGGCGGCGGCGTTCAATCCACAAATCTTCGATATGATTATACTGATATCCACCGCCCTTATTCTATTTGGTTGGTTTGTTGTCTATACCAATGCCAAAGGGCAAAAAACATTTATTTCAGACTGGCTCATTTCGGTTCGAAAACAAATGTACATCCTTCTAATCAATCGGTTTTATGTGGATTTGGTTTATGTTCGATTGAGCAATAGTATATTGCGATTAGCTCAAAAAGTGGCTCATCGTTTTTAAAAACGCGACTGGAAATAATGATGGATAATCAACAAACGCTTCCGCTGATTCTGGCTTTTATTCCGCTTGTTGTGGGAATTATATGGAAAGTCTCAAAAATCACGTTTTCTAATCTTAAATCCATAGGTTTGACGACGATTGTAGTTGTTGGAATGATTCTGGTCTTTACAGTTGAGACAGACCCATCGATTAACTTTTTAGCTTTTGCGGTTCTTCTTGCAGGTTTTTGTGTCTTGCTTTGTCAGGAAGAATCGGAACATGCTTCGTTAATTTGTACTTCAAGCATGATCACTCTGGGTTTAAGCCTGGGAGTATTGCTGAGTCAGGGATTTCTGGGCAGGGTTTTTCTAAGCGGTTTATTAGGTTACGCGGCGTTTTCTATTATTGGCGAAAAACACCGGTCCTTTCGAACGACGCTCATTCTCATACATTTTATTATTTCAATCATTCTCTCTTTGAGTTCCGCTTTAGGCGGGGAAACCTTGCAAGTATTTGCCGGCTTATTTCTAGCCCTTACTTTTTTGCCGCTGGTTCCTTTTCATCTCCCATTCGTGGGTACGATTGAAAGGGCTAAAGGAACTCTTTCGAGCTTTTGGGTTGTCGTTTGGTTGGCCATTGGACTAGGCGAATTAAACGCGATTTATTCTTCCATTACGGAGGAAATGCTTTTTGTTTTAAGTCTGTTGGCTCTGGTAAGCGCATTTTACGCGTCTTTGGCGACTCTTGGACAACGGCAAAGCAATCTTTTTGTCGCATCCGCTACGGTGGCTCATGTATCGTTAATATGGGGGTTACTCAATATTTTTCCAGGCTTTTCCAAATGGGGGATTGCGTTTGGTATAGCGGTTGCGTTTGTGTTGGGCGGAATCTGTCTTGCATTTTCGTTCGTTCGACAACGCTATGGATGGCAAACTATTGGAAAACTTCCTGGACTCGCTTCTCCAATGCCTAGATTTGGAACTGCGATGGTCGTCCTTGTGAGTTTCGCTTTATTTCTCCCAATGCTTCCTACGTTTACGGGTTTGACAAGTATGCCGACAATCGACGCGTTGGATGTTAAATTCATCAAGATTTTTTTAATGTTTATTGCAGTTTGGCTGGTAGGAGGCTGGTTTTTCTTGCAAATGCTTCATCAAACTGCATTTGGAACCGCGCGCACGGATGTGCCATATTCTGATTTACGGACAACGGAATTTATTGCGGTAACCGTGTTATTATTAGGCGCCGGCTATAGCGGACTGCTCTATTAGCGCGTCAATTATTTAACTATTTTTGGAGGCCAGCAGGCCGAAGCAATGCCTACCCTCGACGATAAAGAAACTGTGACGCCCACTGAATCCCAGCGGATTGAGTTGCGGTCGTTCGTGAATCTTGCGGGCGAACCCGTTTCTCATTACTGGCCAATGAAAACGTTTATACATCATAATCCGCTTCACGGCCTGGAACACTTCCATTTTGAAAAAGCCATTAAGGAAGCCGAGCGGTTTTTGGGCGGTCGTGGTTATCTGCCAAATGAAGAATACCGGGATTATTTCAAGCAAGGCAGAATAACAGACGATGCGCTTGAAGAAGCCTTAAAAGAGGCGTCTAAAGACGGGACAATTGAAATAGGCGATAAAAAAATATCGCATCATGAGTTTTTGAAAACTCTTTTCTTACATGGTTCTGGAAAAGTTGCAACCGACGTCGCCTCCGGGATTTTACATTCTTCCTATAAATCGAAAGAGATAAAAGATCTAGTTGATAAAGTTATAAACTTATCCAAAAACAAAGAAAAAATAGAGTCCTTGCAGGACTACTCAGCACGCGAACAAGAAGAATTAGGCACTCGTTATACTCTCAGCGAATGGTGCGACAAATCGCTTGGCAGCGATGTTCAGCGACAAATCAATAGCGAAGTTATTAAATGGGTAAGCGGATTTCTCGACGAAGGACATGCCCCTTGGGGTATGCCATTCCGGGAAAAAACTTTTTACGGCGGTTGGAAAGAATTAGCCCAGGGCGATTCTTCCGGTTATTTGTTGGGTATTCCAGATTGGAAAAACAAAATTAAAAATTTACCTGATCGACCGGAAGACGCGATTTTGGAAAGCATGTCCATGTTATCGATTCCCAAGAATTTGTGGATCGATTATTTCACATTACATTTAGCTCAATTAGGCGGATGGACGGGATTCCTCAAATGGCGCTCGGAACAAGTGGATTATGAGTGGCAAAACGCTTATCCAATCGATCTTATCAAGTACATGGCCGTCCGCATATTTTATGAAAGAGAACTTGTGGCTCTGGCGTGCCGCAGGAAATTAGGAATTCCCGGAACTTATACTTCAATACGGGCTTACCTTAATAATTTCTCCGTTGGATATGCCTTATATAAAGATTACCAAACGAGAGGTTTGCCGGATGAAATAGAACAGGACATGGATATGTCCATGTTCATACAGGAACCCTTGAGAATTGACGATCTCAATCGATGCGACTCACGGGTGATTTCAAAGTGGGAACAAATTCGGAAACGGCAAGAAGTTGACGTTCAGGCCTTGATAATTTTGCATCTTGCCAAGTCATTGAATGTTTCCATCCAGGATATTTTAGAGGCCGGTTCGGAGTCGTTAGGAGCGTTGCTTGATTGGGTTGATGAATTCCCTGAATCGAAGCATGGACCTTTTTGGCTCAAAGCTTTAGAGTCCAGCTTTATCAAGGATTTTGTAAAAAAGTTTTCTCCTAATATTGAGAAATTGAAAAAGATTGACGCGGCTGAGGAAAAGCCGCTGGAATCGCGCCCATTGTCTCAGTCAATTTTTTGCATCGACGTCCGGTCTGAAGGATTTAGAAGGCATCTTGAAGAAGTTGGCGGCAATGAGACGTTTGGGTTCGCCGGGTTTTTTGGGGTTCCGATATGTTACCAGGGGTTTTCGAGCGAACAACAAACGGACCAATGCCCGGTTCTTCTGAAACCCAAACACATTGTGAAGGAAATTCCTCGCGCTTATCAGGCCAAGGCGGCTAAAAAGTTTTTAGAGGGTCACCAACTCGCTAAAGCGGGTCATACGCTGTTGCATGATTTGAAAGAAAATGTGATCACTCCCTATGTTATGGTTGAAGCCATTGGATGGTTCTTTGGATTCAGGCTTTTTGGACAAACGTTGCGCCCGAAGTGGTTCAAAAACGCCGTCTCATGGTTGAAAGAACGGTTGGCTATTCCCATAGGGACGACGCTGACTGTGGACAAAATCGAACGAGAAGAGGCTTACGAAATGGTTGCTTCCCAACACCGGGCGGCCATTTACAGGCTTTTGATTAAGCAATACGGTCCGCTGGGCGCCACTGTTTCTCACGACCAGGTTGAGCGTTTGAGAAAGCTGGCGATGAACCTAATTGAGATTGATAGCCCTGAAAATGAAGAGTTGAACAAGTTATTACAATGGGCTAAACCCGATCTTGAACAATTTATTAAAGTTCTCAGAAAAGAATTTGACGTTAATGAGCGTGATGAAGATCGCCGAAAGCAAAGGATAACGCAGGCTGGGTTTACGGTAGGCGAGCAGGCTCATTTTGTGGAAACGGCTTTAAGGGTTTTAGGATTTAAAACGTTTGCCCGGCTGGTTTTGCTTTGCGGCCATGGCAGCACTTCGGATAATAATCCCTACGAATCGGCTTTGGATTGTGGAGCGTGCGGCGGTAACCATGGGGTGTCAAACGCGCGAGCCCTTGCCGTAATGGCGAACAAACCCGAAGTTCGGCAACTTTTGGCTATGAAAGGCTTGTTGATTCCTGTAGATACGCATTTTCTTCCCGGCCAGCATGACACAACAACGGATGAAGTTGAACTTTTTGATTTGGAAGACGTTCCAGCCACTCATCGAAAAGATTTAATCAGGCTTCAGCGCCATCTCCAAAAAGCCGGCGAAAAAAATAGCAGGGAACGATTACCTCGTATGCCTGACGAACCTGAAAGGAGTGGAGATTTCCAAGCGTTAGAGCTGATTAAAACACGAAGTATAGATTGGTCGCAGGTCCGCCCGGAATGGGGACTTTCTCGACATACGGCATTTATCGCAGGGAGACGTTTACTGACTCAGGGGATAAATTTAGAAGGAAGGACGTTTTTGCATTCCTATGATTATTCAAAAGACCCAGAGGGAGACTATTTGGAAATTATTATGACCGCTCCAATGATAGTAGGTCAATGGATTAACATGGAGCATTATTTTTCCACCGTAGATCAGCGGGTCTATGGAGCGGGAAGCAAAGCGTATCACAATGTGGTTGGCCGTGTTGGAGTCATGTTTGGCACCCAAAGCGATCTTTGCGTTGGCCTTCCTATTCAAACGGTTTTCGACGGCGAAAAACCTTACCACGAGCCAATGCGATTATTTGTTATAATAGAAGCTCCATTAAAAATGATTGCCACCATCATTTCGCGACATACTATCTTACAGCGATTGACGAGAAATCAATGGCTCCATATTGTCGCTTTAGATCCCGATTCCATGGAATTTTTCCTCTTTCAATCGCCGAACAATTGGCAACCTATTCAATAAAATAACCTTGTTGAGGAGAATTGAAACATCATGAACGCCATGAAACTTCATCCAATGAAAGAAGTTAAAATTATTATTGAAGGAGAGCATCTTCACTTTGTAACGGATGTTCTAGACAGGATTCAAGCCAGCGGCTATACAATTTTCAATAATTTATCGGGAAAAGGGCACGGCGGATTTCACGAAGGACATATGATGTTTAACGATACAAGTAGTTTGCAAATGGTTTTGACTGTTGTCCCTGAAGAAAAATTAGATCCCATTCTCTCCGGCCTCAAACCTTTTTTGGAGCGTCACTCAGGCAGTCTTTTCGTGATAGACGCGAGTGTGCTTCGACCGGATCATTTTGGGTCGTAAGAAATATAAATTAGCCTTGTTCACCTATTTAAGCCATTCTCCTTTTTGGTTTAAAACTTTCTTGAATATCCCCCAACAGCCGTGAGCGAGGCTTTTACTTTTCCTCTAAGTAATACCATTTACCGTTTTCCTGGTTTAAATCCGATTTTCAAGCTTTAGTTTTATTCAGTAAAATATCGCTCAATTTGATTTCTTTTCCATTTTTTCAGTAAAAACATTGTAATTACATAAAGTTAATAGTAAAAATGTAAAATAATGTTATTGTTGATGCAAATCTACATTACATTTTTTGTTGGATTGTTTTTATTTTGAGCCATCCCAGATTGGGGAATTCGCTTGACCTATCGGAAATTCTGATGGTATAAGCTGTGCAACTCTAGTAGTATGGACTATGGAGTTTTAATAGTATTGACTATGAATTTTTGCGAATTTAAAACTAGATTATCTCTTTCTTTTTGTATCCAACACAGAGAAATCTAGGCTTAAGTTTCAATTTTTAATAAAGCTGTGGGGTATTTAATTTGCTCATTTGTAGGGTGATCAACCCCAGCAGAAGCCAACCACTTTTTTTATGATGTGGTGAAGCGGTTGGCTTTTTTTGTGTCTGAGACAGGAATAGGTCGCTCTATTATGAGTACTATTTCAGTGAAGCCCCTTTCCCCCGAAGATCGTGATCAGGTTCGGCAAATAGTATTGGATGCCAGCGAACCAATTGCGCCGTTTTGGCCCATGCGGACCATGGTCGCGCAGAATCCCATCCATGGACTAGAATACCTTCCGTTTGATGAGGCTGTTCGGAAGGGCAAAGACCTCCTTGGCGGCAATGGATATCTTGCTAACGAAGAGTATCGTCAGTTTTACCGAAATGGTCGCATTACCGAAGAAAGTTTTAAACGCGCTTTTTCTAGGGTTGGACCTTGCCAAGATGGCCAGATTTTTATTGAAGTTGGGAGTCGTAAGATTACTTCTGAAGAGGTTTTGCAATTACACATGCTTTTTGGTTTTGAAGAATTACCGCCGCCTTTATTGGATTGGGAGTTAAACGGCGGCGGCGCTACAAAACAGTTTAGGCAAGATCTTTCAGAAGAATCCCGGAAACAAATTATTGAGCAAACTATCAAAGAGAATGAAAGGTATCGGGATTATTCGGAAGAGGCCTATCTGACGAATTTATGGAAGAGCGTGGTCGATGTCTTCAAGCAATCTGATTTTCAAGGATCGGAAGACTCGCATTCGCAAACTTCAGTCTCCATTTCTTTGCCGCCTCAACGGACCGTCAGCGATTGGATTGACGATTTGACGAAGGGTGGGGCGGTCGGGCAAATCAACGATCAACTCATCAAATGGGTGGCGGCGTTTCTTGACGAAGGATTAGCCGGTTGGGAAATGCCGGGTCGAGAACAAGGTTTCTATCGAGCATGGCGAAACCTTGCGTCGAAAGATTTTTCGGGCCAGCTTCTAGGAATTAAGGATTTCTCCCAAAAAGTTCATGACCTCCCCGAAGTTCCTGAAGACGCAATCTGTTCCAGCTTGCGCCAGCTCGAAATCCCTGAAGAACAATGGAAAGATTATCTTTCAAGGCAACTATCATTATTGCCAGGTTGGACCAGATACATCCGGTGGCTGGGAGAACACCCAACAAAAAAATCCCATTGACACCATACAATATCTGGCTGTGCGTCTATTCTATGAAGTGGAGTTGACCAACATAAGATGCCAACAAAAATGGGGAATTGATGGAACGTTATCTGCCTTAACCGCGTATTGGAACGAGCGGCCTGAAGAATACCGGCAACTAATGAAGTATGGAGAGAAGTCTGTCGGTCTAATTAAACATATGAAATGTCGAGATGCCTGGCGATTATTCCACTTGGCTCAATTTCTTGAGTTATCTCCAAGGGAAGTTAACGACCTCTCGCTTACCGATGCCCGGATGTTGTTGCAATGGTTGGATCAATTTCCCGCCGATCAGCATGGACGGGTATGGATTGAGGCTTATGAAGATTCTTTTCGAGAAAAGTTACTGAAGAATATTTCAGAACATCGTGGAAAGACGCCAAAATTGGAAACTCGTCCCCATGCGCAACTGGTCTTTTGTATCGACGTACGTTCCGAATCATTTCGTCGTAATCTTGAAACCCAGGGTCCCTATGAAACATTTGGATTTGCGGGTTTTTTTGGCATTCCCATTAGCGCTCAAGCTTTTGATAGTAATCACCGCGCTGATTTATGTCCGGTGTTATTGGTTCCTAACCATGCGGTGACGGAAACTCCTCGACCGGAAGAAAGAGCGGCGTTAGAAAAATATTCTTCTGGTACGCGTTGGAGTCAACTGGGAGGTCATCTTTTTCACGACCTGAAGCATCACCCCATTGCGTCGATGATGGCAATTGATGTGTTGGGATTCTTTTTTAGTCTGGGGTTAGTGGGTAAAACATTGTTCCAAAAAGTTTTTCGTGGAATGACCTCTACTTTCCAGGGTTGGTTGACGTATAGAGTTCCAACCCAAATTTCAATTGCCGCTCAGTCAGACCCTCAAAATCCCAGGGTAGGAGAGGTGAATTCAGAAGGAATTCCCGACGGGCTTGCTCATGGGTTTTCGCTTTCGGAACGGGCGACATTTATTGAAAATGGTTTGCGCGCTATGGGGCTTACTAAAAATTTTGCGCGTTTGGTGTGCCTTTGCGGTCATGGCAGCGAGACGGATAACAATCCCTATTACGGGGCTTTGGATTGCGGCGCTTGCGGCGGCGCTCCGGGCGATGCAAACGCCCGGGTTTTTGCCGCGATGGCGAATGAACCTGAAGTTCGTAACATTCTCAAGGAAAATGGATTGCCTATACCCGACGATACCTGGTTTCTTCCGGGATTACATAACACCACGACTGACCGAGTCGAGTTTTTTGATTTAGAGGAATTACCCGATTCGCATAAAGAAGATTTGCAGGCTTTGAACAAAGATCTCGAAGAGGCTGGCGCGAAACAGGCTCTTGAGCGATGCCGTCGTATTCCCAGCGCCCCCGCTAATGTTTCTCCAAAACTGGCTTTTGAGCATGTAGACGAACGCAGTTGCGATTGGGCCAATACTAGACCGGAATGGGGATTAGCGGGTAACGGCGCGTTTCTTATTGGAAGAAGGAAGTTGACTAAAGGGTTGGATTTGGGAGGTCGGGTTTTCCTGCATTCTTACGACCCAATTGCCGACCCGGAAGGAGCTATACTGGAAAAAATCATGACTGCGCCATTAATTGTAGGCGAATGGATCAATACGGGTTATTATTTTTCTGCGGTCGATCCATGGACGTTTGGAAGCGGCAGCAAGGTTTTGCACAATGTTGTTGGAGGCGTTGGAATGATGTTGGGAAGCCAAAGCGATTTGCAAATGGGATTCCCCCTGCAAACAGTTAACAATGGGGATATTCACTATCATGAACCGATGCGGCTTTTAGCCATTATCGAACATACGCCGAGTGTGCTTTCGTCTATTATCCAAAAACATTCGATCCTTCAACAGTTGTTTCACAATCAATGGCTCAATCTTGTGGCCCTGGACCCGCATAAGTTTGAGTTTCATCGCTACAACCCGGATGCGACCTGGGAAACGGTATGAGAACGCGATCTAGACCCATATCATCGGAATTCCTGTTTTTAAAAGCCATGGCCCTGTTTCTGTTTTGGGTTTTGTTGTCTGCGAGCTTTGACTGGCTTCATCTTGGCTTAGGGCTTTTTTTTTCTTTTGTTGTTGCCTGGCTCAACTCTGGCCATTCGCCATTTGTTCCGCGGTTTCGTTTGTGGCGAAGGATACTTCTTTACCTTCCATGGCTTTTTTATAAAATCGTTCAAAGCAGCCTTCATTTGTCCAAGCTTATTTTAAATCCAGCGCTTCCTATTTCTCCCCGGCTGATTTCAGTGGAATCAAAGCTGCATCACCGAGCGGCTGTTGTTCTTTTTGGTAATTCCATTACCTTAACTCCTGGAACGATTACCGCAGAAGTTGACCACAATAAACTCGTTGTTCATGCGTTGGATAAGGATTTAAGCGAAGATATTGTGAGCAAGGAAATGGAAAACAAGATCGCCGAAATTTTTAGGGACGAAGAGCCGGATTTATGAAAACTTTCCTTTTTTGCGTTTTGGTATTGTTGGCTATTCTTATCGGCGCGTATCTGTTCCGTGTTCTGAAAGGGCCTACAATTTTTGATCGCGTATTGGGCCTCAACGGTATTTCTACAAAAGCAATTATTTTACTTATTGTCATTGGGATTTATTTTGAGCGAGTCGATATGTTTGTTGATATTTCTACTGGATATGCCTTGCTAAATTTAGTCGGAGCGCTTTCCGTCGCCAAATATTTGGAACAAAAAGGGCTGTCGTAACATGGACATACTTTCCATTACTTTTATCACAGCAGGCTTATTTTTTTTGGTTGTCGCCGCTATTGGAATAATTCGGTTGCCAGACGTGTTTACTCGTTCTCATGCTGTATCGTTAACTGACTCCCTCGGAGCCTTTTTGATGTTAGTTGGAATCGCTTTGCATGAAGGGTTAAGTAAAAACATGCTTAAAATTCTAGTGGTGATTGCTTTGCTCTATATTTTAAATCCAGTCATCTCACATGCCACGATTCGCGCGGCTCTTCGGTCTGGTTTAAAACCTTTGGAAAAGAAAAACTCATGATTTTTTCCTATGAAATTCCTTTACTCCTTCTGATGCTGGTTACCGCCGCCGGAGCCATCTTAGTTAAAGATTTGATGAGCGCTGTTTTGCTACTGGGCGCTTATAGTTTTTTTCTGGCGGTGGTGTGGGGATGGCTTGGCGCCGTTGATGTCGCTTTCGTTGAAGCCGTCGTTGGAGCGGGATTAGCGACGGTTCTTTTTCTATTAACTCTATTTGGCACCGCTCCCAAAGATACTCGGTTTAAACGTCCTCCGCCTTCTTTGGCGACGTTAATTGTTTTTCCTCTGTTGGGACTTCTTTTGCTCTATGCCGCGAAAGACCTTCCTGGATTTGGGGACCCGAATTCTCCTGCAAGCGTCCACATTTCGCCGACTTATCTTGAGAATAGCTTTTCGGATACCCACACGCCGAATGTTGTGACGTCGGTATTGATGGACTATCGATCGCTGGATACGATGGTCGAAACCGTGGTTATTTTTTCGGCGGGTATTGCATGCGCTTTACTGCTTAGGAGACATGAATAATGATACGACCGCACGACAGCATTATCGTACAAACCTTAGGACGCTTTCTCATTCCGGTAGTCCAAATTTTTGGTTTATATGTATTGTTTTTCGGGCAATACGGGCCAGGGGGAGGTTTTGTTGGCGGAGTCATTTTGGGTATGGGGATGATCTTATCGGTTTTGATATTTGGTCATGACGCTTCCCGAAGTCAAATCGCTAAAAAGGTTTTACATGGCGATGGGGTCGGGATGCTGATCTACGCGGGGGTAGGCGGCTTGTGTATGATTGGAGGCGGAGAGTTTCTTAATTATGCGAATTTGGAAATCCCAGGTTTGGAAACCGCATCCCGAAGATCTTTGGGAATTGTACTCACGCAAATCGGCGTTGCCGTAGATGTTGCGGTAACGGCGGTTTCTATTGTGTTCAGCTTGTCCGCTGAAGAAATTGTCGAGGATTCAATAAATGGTTGAGGCGTTTTTAGCGGTACTTCATAGACCCAACTTTTTGGCGTTTGTCATCCTTTTTTTGTGGGGCTTTTTTATCATGGTTACGAGATACAATCTCGTAAAGAAACTTATCGGGATGTATTTGATGCAAACCAGCGTGATCTTTTTCCTGGTGTCTATCAGCGCTAAAAAGGCGCGACTGTTCCCGTTCTCGTGTCAACGACGGA
>CAYFMN010000059.1:0-7278 GCA_964344185.1 uncultured Nitrospinota bacterium | reverse complement strand
GCCAATTACGCGAATCCGTTGCCTCATGTCCTGACCTTGACGGCTATTGTGGTTGGCGTAGCGACGTTGGGTGTGGGATTGGCCCTGTGCGCGGCAATCTATCGAAGATATGGAAGTCTTGATGAACAAAAAATTCTTGAAAAAATAAAATGATTCGTCAACTTCCCGCAATTTTATTTCTTCTCCCATTGTTTGCCGCTATTTCCATGCCGGTGGTTTGCCTAAAACACCGACATTGGAGTCGGCCAATTTCTGCGGTAACGCTTGCGATTATGGCGTTGGTCTCTATTTTGAATCTCCATAACGTTATTCATCATGGAGAAGTGCGATATGCATTTAGTGGGTGGGCGGCGCCCATAGGCATTGAGTGGGTGGCTGATGGATTAGCGAGCGTTGTCTTGGTGTTATTAAGTAACCTGGGTTTACTGGGTATTGTGTTTGCCGGTCCATCTTCTCCAAAAGGTCTAGGCGGTCGAATCGTTCATTATTACACGCTGGTTTTGTTAATGATTTCCGCCTTGACGGGCATCGTTTTTGCCAGGGATTTATTCAATGTATTTGTGTTTTTAGAAGTTGCGGCTATCTCTAGTTACGCGCTTGTCGGAGTCTCTGGAGGAAGAGCGTTGGTTGCGGCATTCCGCTATCTTATATTGGGAACCCTTGGAGCTTCCTTTTATCTTTTAGGGGTGAGTTATCTCTATGCGGTGACGGGAACTCTGAATATGACCGATATGGCTGACAAACTTCCCCTTCTGTTAAGCTCTAAAGCTTTAGTGGGCGGACTGCTTTTTATGTTTATTGGCTTGGGGATTAAAATGGCTTTAGTCCCGTTTCATGCCTGGATGCCCGAGGCCTATACTTATGCCCCTGAGTCTACTTCTCCTATTCTGGCTTCGCTCGTCACAAAAGTAGCGTTGTTGGCGTGGGTTAGAATAATCTACTGGGTCTTAAATGCGTCGATTGTTATTAATGATATTCCGATTTTGCTTTTGGTGTCGTTTCTTGGAGTGTCGGCGGCGGTTATAGGCGCATTTCTGGCTTTGGCTCAACGGGATTTGAAAATGTTGTTCGCTTATGGCGGGATTTCGCATATAGGTATAATCATAATTGGGATCGGTCAAGGCAACCAAACCGGGTTTGCCGGAGGAATTTTTTATTTATTGAACGACGCTGTTATGCAAGCGGTCTTGTTTTTTTTGGCGGGCGTGGCGTTTTGTCATTATGGAGTCAGGACTATTGACGACCTGGGGCGTGTTGGTAAACAAGCTCCCTGGCTTACCGGTCCTTTAATTGTTGTGGCTTTGGGCATGGTTGGCCTGCCTCCGACGGGAGGTTTTTTTGGAAAATGGTACATCATTCTTGGAGCGTTAGAAGGGGGCGATTATGTGTCGGTTGTCGCGGTGTTACTTTCCACGCTCTTGACGCTTGCTTATTTTGTCAAAGTGTTTGAGGGTATTTTTCGTAAATCGTCGGCTCAATTAGACGATAAGTTTGGCGACATTCCAATTTCATTCAAACTGCCCATTGGAATCGCGTCTGCGGCTATTATGATTCTCGGTTTATTTAGTTCTCCGATTGTTGAACTGCTGTTGAATCAGGCCCTGCCATCAGGTCTTTGAGGAAATTATGGCTATATTTGTTCTCATTCCTTTACTTCCTCTTTTGGCTTCTTTTGTTCTCCTGCTTGGAGGACGTCGTTGGGGTGAGAACAGTCACCGAATTGGGATTCCCGCCATCGGTATTTCTTTTGGGTTATCAATTATTGCTTTCATTGAAGTGTTGGTAAATGGACCTTTTACTATTTCCCTTTATCGTCTTTTTAAATCTGGTTCTCTCACCATTGATTTAACCCTGTTTGTTGACCAACTGACCGTTCTGCTTTTGCTTCTGGTTACGGGAGTTAGCGGGGTGGTGCATGTGTATTCCTCTCGTTACATGATAGGGGAGCCTAGATATAATCGGTTTTTCGCCGTCATTGCCCTGTTTACTTTTTCCATGATTATGTTGGTTATGAGCGGCAACCTTTTGATGTTGTTGATTAGCTGGGAAGTTATGGGGATCTGTTCCTATTTGTTAATTTCTCACGCGGCGGAACGAAAATCGGCTTGCCGCGCGGCTACCAAAGCTTTCCTCGTTAACGCAATCGCGGATGTTGGATTTAGTTTTGGCATTATCCTGACTTTTTATACCTTTGGTACGCTCGATATCCAGACTATTCTCGCTCAGGCCGAAGGCATGCGGGACCATACCATTAATATTTTAGGGTGGATGGGCTTGGATTTTCATATCCATCCAGTGACAATCATTCCCTTCTTCCTTTTTATGGGAGCAATGGGAAAATCCGCGCAAATGCCGTTTCACGTGTGGTTGCCTTTTGCGATGGAAGCTCCAACTCCGGTTTCGGCGCTTATTCATGCGGCGACTATGGTGAATGCCGGTCCTTTTTTGTTAGTGAGATTGAGTCCGTTGATTATCCTTTCTCCTTTCGCCATGACGTTCATTGCCATTATCGGCGCCGCAACTGCGATATTTGCCGGGATAGTTTCCTTGACTCAATCGGACATTAAAAAGATTTTGGCTTATTCAACAATCAGTCAAATTGGATTCATGGTTATGGCCTGTGGTTTAGGCGCGTTTGCGGTTGCTATTTTTCATCTTCTTGCTCATGGATGCTATAAAGCGTTCTTTTTTCTATCTACCGGCAATGCATTGCGATCAGTGGAACCGGGTCATGGACATGATAGTCACGAACATAATGTTTCTGAAGATATGGGGACTTTATATGTCGGAGCTTTGTTATTGGCCCTAATTCCGCCGTTAGTGTTGTTTTCCGGATCGTATGAATATTTGTGGGAAGTCACAGGCTTTGCTTCCGCTTCAATCGGATTCAAGATTATTGGTTTGATCACGGTGTTCGTGGCTTCTCAATATCTTTTTAAAGGCGTCGCCTCGCTTTTTGTTCACGGTCCAAAGACATACTGGCCGGCTTCAGGGCAACATAGTTTGGAAATGCAATTTGTGCGGCCACAATTTTTTAACCGCTCCATTATTGCCGGTCTTTTATTGGCTACGGTTTTTGCAGGGGCGCTTTTAACCTTGTTTTGGAGTTGGTTTGCAAATTTTCTTGTTCCTGTTTTGAATATTTCCGGGGTCGCGTTAGTCGAAGGCGCTGTCAGGGGTGGTTTTCCTGTTTGGCTTGTGGTTTCTATTGGCGTGGCGGTTGCGGGGTGGGGCTATGCATATTCAACACAGATCCGATCACAACATGGGGGTTCCAGAGCAAATGAGAGAAACAATCGATGGTATATCCTGTTTTGGAATAAAGGGTATTTTGATGAAATCTATGACGCATATCTGGTAGCCCCAACCATTCGGTTAGCGCATTGGTTGTGGCGAGTTGTTGATGTAAGGTTTATAGATCGTTTTGTCCATTTTATCGCGGCTATTTCTGTGTCTTTTGCCGGATGGTTGTGGAGAATTATAGATATTAGGTTTATAGATCGTTTCGTCCATTTTATCGCGACTTTTTCTGTGTCATTTGCCGGGCGGTTGTGGAGAGTTGTTGACATTCGTTGGTTGGACCAGAGAATGGGAAATGTGGCAAAGCAGATTGACGCTGCTGGGCATTTATTGCAGGAGTTGGAATCCCGCACTATCCAACATCAGTTGTTGGTAATGATATTTTGGTTAGTGGCGATGACGGGCCTTTTGTATACTTTGATCAAATGAACTGTGGATTTTTATTTTTATAAAAAATGGATCGGGTTGCCAATGGCCTTTCGTTATTTTTCTTGCGCTAATTTGAAAAGTCTGGAGTTTGTTTCTTCCTTGGAAAGGAGGTTTCTTAAATGGCTTTATTGATGGATCATCTCATTAGCTGGATGATTGCCGTTCCTTTTTTAGGAATCGTTATTCTCGCATTTGTGCGCGATGAAGAATCAATTCGAAAAATTGCTCTTGGCGTCACATTGGTGGAGTTTTTCCTCTCGCTGATACTATGGAGGAGGTTTGACTTTGCCCAACAAAACATGCAGTTTGTGGAACGCGTTGAATGGATGCCCACGTTTAATATTCAGTATGCGGTTGGCGTTGACGGTATCAGCATTCTTTTAGTTATACTCACAGCCTTTCTTTGTCCACTTTGTGTTCTTTGTTCGTGGACGGGAATTACATCGCGAGTGCGAGCCTTTCTTTCGCTCATCTTATTGGTTGAAGGCGCCATGATTGTGGTTTTTACCGCTCTCGATCTTTTCCTGTTTTTCATGTTGTGGGAAGTGACAATGATTCCCATGTATTTCATGATTATTCTCTGGGGTGGGCCGAATCGTATTGCCGCCGGGCTTAAATTCGTTTTATACAGTCTAACAGGAAGTTTACTCTTGTTAGTGGGAATATTGGGTATTTACCTTAATGGCGGGCATACCTACGATCTGTTGACGCTAACTGAACAGACTTATTCATCCAACGCACAGTTCTGGTTATTCCTTGCGTTCTTTCTGGCTTTTGCCATAAAAATGCCAATGGTTCCCTTTCATACGTGGCTCCCTGACGCGCACTCCGAAGCCCCTACGGCGGGTAGTGTGATTTTGGCTGGAGTGTTGTTAAAGATGGGTGGATATGGTTTTTTGCGTTTTTGTTTGCCAATGTTTCCAGAGGCTTCGGCGAATTTCGCACCATATATTTTATGGTTATCGGTCACGGCCATCATTTATGGCGGATATATGGCCCTGGCGCAGTCCGATCTTAAAAAGCTCGTAGCCTATTCATCGGTTTCCCACATGGGTTTTGTCACTCTCGGAATTTTTGTGTTCAATAGCCAGGGCATCCAGGGGGCCGTTTTGCAAATGTTTAATCATGGTATTACTACCGCAGCCTTATTTATTTCTGTTGGACAATTGTACGACCGCACTCACAGTCGAGCGATTTCCGACTACGGCGGTTTGCATAAACCGATGCCAAGATTTGTCGCGTTTTTCTTTTTGTTTTCAGTCGCCGCTTTTGGGCTGCCAGGCACCTGTAATTTCATTGGTGAATTTTTGGTCCTGGTGGGAACTTCCTATGTCAGTTTTGCCATGGTGCTTATCTCTATGGGCGGTATTGTTTTAGCCGCCGCATATATGTTGTGGACGCTGCAAAGGGTAGCGTTGGGAGAGCCAAATACAGAGGTCGCCAAAGTTCTTCCGGATTTATCAAACAGGGAATTGGCTACTCTGGTTCCGTTGGCTATCCTCGTATTGTGTGTTGGCTTGTATCCCGGACCATTAATGGAGATGATGGATGCGAGTGTGATTCGTCTTATCCAGCAAGCTACAGGTTTGGAAACTGCCGAAGTTTCTCAACTTCAGCTTGCGCCCTGACTAAATCTATGTTCTTCTTAACCATAAATTGATTTCGGAATGCGTAATGGCGTGATTGATGATGAATTATCATAATGTCTTTTTATATGGTATCCGCATGGTTTAAATTTGAGTTTGCGCTTTAGAAAATTCTTTTAAAATTTTTTTAAAAAAAAACGTTATAATTTTGTGTTGGTTGTTGCCTTTCGGTTATTTTCAAGTTAGTATTTACTCAAGAAGCAAGATTGCGAGGATACTATGCGAAACGAAAATCCAATTTTTGTTTTATGGGTTAGAGTAGGTTACGCGGTAAAAATTTTTTCGGCTCTTGCGTTAACGTTTTACATCCAGTTTTATTTATAGGTTGTAAATGTTTAAATTCATGATATGGTTTTCGGCAATTACTACGGTTGGTTTTATTATATTAATGGTTTTTGATTACGGTTAAGTCGATTTGTGATTGCATTTTTTTTTAGTTTTGTTATAAAGTTCCCAAAACTATTTTTTTGAAATATCTTTTCTTGGTGGCAACCAAGCAAAAAGTCCCAATTAGCCATGGATTGTTGTGGGCCCCCGTTATGGCTTTTTGGGGCTTTTTTATTTTCTCTCCTTTTTTATTCAAGGGAACCTCTAAAAATTGAGAATTGCAAAGAGACTAGCCCTAATTCAAGGGCTAGTCGATAGCAAGCTAGTAAAAATATGAATTATTAGAGGTCCTCTTAATTTATTTCCGTTACATAACTGTCCGGTACAAACCTTTTCGATTGATTGTTATTGCAGAGTCTTAAAGGATAGAACGAAAACTTAATAAACCTTATGTTTTAACGGTTGTTGGTCGTTCGACTTGTTTTGCTCGTTAAGTAATAAAGGACTAGAATTTTCCAATTCCCTCCGCTGGAGCTTGCCCGAAGCAGCGCTCGAAGTGGGGTCGCGATTCGGTAAAATATGGTGAGATATCAGGTTGAGTAAAACGATTTTTGCGCTATTTTTCTTTTTCTAAAAAATCAAAAAGAGAGTTCGCCAGGACCTCGTTTCCCAATTCGTTTAAGTGAGGATCATACTTCCGTACTAAAGATTGTCCTTCAGTTTTTGCTTTGTTTAAAGTTTTGTAAAGAGGGATATAGCCCATACCCTCAATTGACGCTATTTGTTTTAATAGTTTGAGTTAAGATAACGCTAAGTTCTGTCGGTTTTGTTTTAACCCATTTATCTGATCGATGTATTACTTATAAAATAAAATGAGAAAGAATTACAAAGTCTAAGTGCAATTGGTTTTGCTTTTGCTATAAAATGGCGTTTAATTTTTTAAAGTTTAAAAAAGTCCAATTGCATTTTAAATTTTACATTTGACTTAGTGAAATGCTTTATAAATTAATGTTTATCTCTTAATGAAAAGTAACATTTTAAAAACTTTTTATTTTCTAATTTTATCTTTTGTAGTAGTCGCTTTTTCTTTTGAGATTGCATTTCGTTATTTTAATCCGCAAAGAATTGTTCCTGACCTTCATCAAGCTAAATATAACCTTCCGGTTGTTTTAAGGCCTAATCTAGATATTGTATTAGATTGGTCTCATGGCTACCTTTATCCGCCGTTTCGATTACAAACGAACTCTCAACATTTTTTGAATGACCGTGAGTTTAAATACGATAAATCCGAAAATGTGTTTCGTATATTAATGCTTGGAGATTCGATTTTTATGGGATTGGGAGTCGAAAATAAAGAGTTGTTTTCAAAAAATCTCGAAGATCTTTTAAACGTAAGATCTAGGGGCAAACATGTTGAAGTGATTAACTTCTCGGGAGTCGCTTGGGGGACAATTCAGTTTCTTACTTTTTTGCAAACGGAAGGTTATAAATACAAACCTGATTTAGTGGTTATCAGCCAAGGAGAAAATGATTTTAGAGTTGAATATAATAAGTGGCGGATTCAAGTCTTAAGTGC
>CAYFMN010000058.1:0-22950 GCA_964344185.1 uncultured Nitrospinota bacterium | reverse complement strand
GCGGCTGACTCCTGGTATGCCATAGGCCATGTTAAACTCCATACCGGGCTGTTCGCCTTGAACGACACGCGGCATGAAACTCTGAAGCTGTTCAATGACATTGATATTACCGTCGACAACCCGGACGTTATGTCCTCCTTTTTCCAAAGCGGAGGCTACCCGTTCAACAGTTTTAGGGTTATAAGTTTCCTGATTTTGCATTCCAAAGACGTTAATAACGCCTTCTTCATCTTTTGATTTATTGTAAATTACGGCTACCTTCATTTTTTCACCATTTCTTTTAAATTTATTTTAAAAAAATTGGACCTTACATTAGGAATTTTAACATAACCATTTTTGGCGCCAAATAGTCACAGAAGGTGGATTTAATTAATTCTTTATTTTCAATGATTTAAAAATGTTGGTTTTATAGAGTTGTAAAAATATTTTTAAATTTTTAAAAATTTTAAGAAGACTTCAAAAAACAATATCCATCTTTAGGTTTATTTTTATTACAATTATGTAATCCATATATGATTTAAAAACTATTTAAGGAGACCTCTAATAATTGGCATTTTTACTGGTTTGCTATCGCTTAGCCTTGAGTTTAAGGGCCAGACTCTTGGCAAATCTAGACTCTCTTAATTGAAAAATTTGTAAATATCTCGTTATTTTTCTTTCAATCTTTGCTGGGAACTCCACATGTTGTTTGTAAGTATTACTCGTCTTTTGATGATCAGCATATTTTTGTCTGGTCACTTATTTTTAGTGGGTTTTAAGGTTTCTGACCGTTCAAACCTTCAAAAAGTAAAAGAACCTGTTATTTCAACTAATTCGAATTGGGATAAAAAGTATGAGCAAGATGTGAAACCAATTCTGGAGAAACGTTGTGTCGTTTGCCATGGATGCTATGATTCGCCGTGTCAATTAAATTTAACGTCAGTAGAAGGCATTAATCGCGGGGCCAGTAAAGAGTTAGTTTACAATGCCTATCGCTTACTCCAAGCGCCGCCATCCAGACTTTCTTTTGACGAAACGTCTATAGCGGGTTGGCGCAAGCGAAAATTTTATCCAGTTCTTAATGAGGGGAAAAAATCGAAAACCGCAAATAAGGAATCCAGTCTGCTTTATCGTATGCTGGAACTTAAGAAAAAACACCCTTTGCCTAAAAAAAAGCTGTTGCCCTCGAGTTTTACTCTGGGTATCCATCGTAAGCAAAGGTGTCCCACTATTAATGAGTTTGAACGATTTTCCACACGTTATCCATTGTGGGGGATGCCATATGGATTACCGGGGTTAACAACCAATGAATTTAACAAGATAACAGAGTGGGTGTTGGCCGGCTCTCCTTTTCCAAAAGCAATAGAGCTTCCAAAAAGTTACCTTGCCCGTATTAAAACCTGGGAAGATTTCTTTAACCAAGTTTCATTAAAAGGAAAATTGGTCAGCCGTTATATTTACGAACATTTATATTTTGCGCATCTTTACTTTGACGATCTGCCGACAGATTATTTTTTTCAATTGGTTCGGTCTTATACCCCGCCTGGACAACCTATTAAAATTATTTCTACACGTCGGCCATACGACGACCCGGGGAGTCAAAAATTTTATTACCGCTTAAGGGTTGTTGATACAACATTGCTGGCGAAAACCCATATGCCTTATAAAATTGGAAAGAAACGAATGGAGAAATGGCGGCAATGGTTTTTTAAAGTCCCATATGACGTAACCCGATTACCATCTTATAAACCGGAAATAGCTAGCAATCCTTTTATAACTTTTGTGGAATTACCTGTAGCTTCTCGATACCGTTTTATGCTTGAAGAAGCGGAATATACCCTTATGGGATTTATTAAGGGACCTGTTTGCCGAGGACAAATCGCTTTGCATGTTATCAGGGATCGCTTTTGGGTATTTTTTGTGAACCCTGAGATTTCGGAAAGATCGGGAAGCGCGCGTTTTCTTGCCGGACAAAAGAGTCATCTCCGATTGCCAGCCGAAGCTGGAAGTACAATAGTTCCCTTAGGTCAATGGCTTAGCTATGCATCGAAACAAAAAAAGTATTTAAAAGCTAAATATCAGGAAGGCAGTCGAATCCTGAGAAAACGCGACTTCAATCTTAATATGGACTTAATCTGGGATGGCGACGGCGTCAACCCCAATGCGGCGTTGACAATTTTTCGGCATTTTGACAATGCAACCGTCGTAAAAGGATTGCTTGGAGAATTTCCTCAAACCGCATGGATCATTGACTATCCCATACTCGAACGTATCCATTATTTACTGGTGCCTGGTTTTGACGTTTTTGGAAATTCGGGACATCAATTACTGACACGGCTTTATATGGACTTTCTTCGTATGGAAAGCGAGTTTAACTTTCTAGCATTTTTGCCTGAGAGTTCCAGGGAAAAAGAATGGGATGATTGGTACGAAGGGGCGGGAGACGATGTAAAGCGATATGTTCGGGAGATCGACAAATTCTTTTACCATAAAACGGATATCATTTTTACCGCCGACAATCCGAAGAAAGAGCTTTATAAACTATTAATTCAAAAACTGGAACCAGTTTTAGATAAACATCGCAGTCTTAGCAGTGGACAAACTTTGCTGGAACATAAACGCTGGTTAAAGTTATTAAGTTCTATTCGAGGGAAACCCGCAACGTTTTTACCGCAAACAAACTATCTGATAATAGAAGAAAACCGTGGACAAACCCATCTCTACACTGTTTTACACAATAGCGCACATAGCAATATTACAAGTTTATTCCGTCCAGATTCCACCCGCCGTCCGGAGCAGGATAGCGTCACTGTAGTTAAAGGAATTATAGGCGCTTATCCTGGAGCTTTTTGGGTAATAAATGAAAATCAACTTCCTGCTTTAGTCGCTGATGTCAAAGCTCTCCATACAGAGGAAGGTTATAGACGGTTTATGGATCGGTACGGGATTCGCCGGACTGATATGCGTTTTTGGAAATATAGCGACAAACTTCACCAACGTTATCGAGAGGTTAACCCGGTTCGTTTCGGTTTTCTTGATTACAATCGATTGGAGAACCGTTAGTTTCTAAACGCCTTGAATGGCAAAAGAAAAATTTATTTTTTCTACAGTTTATTTGTTTGTCTTTTTTATTTATCTTTTTTTAGAAATTCAAAAATGGCATTTTGGACGTTTTGGGGTTGGTTTTCAATGGCTTTGACAATTTCACCAAGCTGAGATCTGCTAGCGTGGAGTTGGTCTATTAAAGATAAGATAATATCAACTGCTTCCACCTCGAATTTCATATCAACATGTAGTTCACATACAAGACGAATTCGAGACATATCGACGTCTTCAAAATAATAGTCTGTTTTGTCACGTAATGGACAGATCCACCCACGGGCAATAAAATCTTCCAGAATTGTACGGTCTATGAAATGATCGATTTCTTTTAAAACCTCGTTAATTCTTCTCATGCGCTTGCCGTCCTTTTTTCTTCTCGGGGATTATAATCGTGTTTTTCCGCCCATTGTTTTATAGCGCTTTCGAGATCTTCGTCTATTTCTTTTGGAATGACAATTTTGACGTCCACATAATGATCGCCGCCTTTGATTCCTTTTCCTTTAAGTCTAAATCTTTTGCCTGAATCGGTGGATTTTGGAATTTTTATGTTTACGAAGCCATGGATGGTTTCAACTTCAATCGTATCTCCTAAAATTGCTTCATTAATTCCGATTGGAACTTCGGCGTAAATATCGTTTCCTTTTCGTTTAAAAAACTCATGCGGGGAAATATGGATTTCTACATAAGCGTCGCCCTGGACTCCATCCTGTAACTTTTTGCCTTTACCCTTGAGACGGAGTTTTTGCCCTTCTTTTATTCCTTCTACTATAGAAATATTGAGAGTTTGACCGTCTGGCATTGTGACTTGTTTTTTAGATCCAAGCGCGGCTTCTAGAAAATCAATGTTAAGGCGATAATGAACATCTGCGTTTTGTTGCTTTTTAAAAATATCATCAAAATCAGTTCCTGAGGATCTTCCAAACATTGATCCAAAAATATCCTCAAAGTCTTCAGGATTGATATTATGACTGGATGAATAATATCGCTTACCACCCGGTCCGCCGGCAAAATCGCGGTAATATTGTCTTTCGTTTCCAGCCGTTGCGTTTGCCCAACCCGTCCACTGGGGTTGTCCATTCGCGTCAATTTCACCCCGATCAAAGGCCGCCCGTTTTTCTTTGTCGCTTAGAAAAGCGTAGGCGGTGGAAATATCCTTGAATTTTTCTTCGGCAGTTTTATTTGCCGGGTTCAGGTCGGGGTGATGTTTTTTCGCTAGTTTTCTGTATGCGTTCTTTATTTCATTTTCAGAAGCGCTTTTGCTAACCCCAAGAATTTCATAAGGGTTTTTACTCATAGAAGCTCATCCTTGGCAATATTATTGATTGAAAATCGCAATGCTTGCAGTCTTTATACGGTTTTAAACTTGGCAGATTTTAACGGGCTAAACGGGCATCAATCTTCATGTTTTTCATTATTTAAATTTCATAGAAATTTTGTTTTTTTATTCGAGGCCAGTTTTAAACAAAACCCTAAAAATAACCCTTAACATTAAATAAAACTCAATTACTTTGTCGTCAAGTTTATTAAGAATTTAAAAGGATAAATTTTTAATGGAGGCATTGCTATTTTTCCTAATCGATTTTATTAAAATTTAAGCCGTGATATTTATTAAGGCGCTTATCATACAAATTAAAATAATAATTAAACGCATTTTTGGTTTTTTCTTATATAAGGAGAAACGATGCTTCGTTTAGGACTATTCCTGATAACAAACTTAGCGATTGTTTTGCTGATAAGTCTTACTTTCCGTCTTTTGGGGTTGGAAGGATTGCTCCATCAAAATGGCATTGCTCTCGATATTAATTCTCTCATAATTTACTCTGCAATCATTGGATTTGCCGGTTCCTTTATTTCGCTTTTACTTTCTAAATCGATGGCGAAAGCCGCAATGAGGGTGAGAGTCATAAATCAACCTGGTAGCGAGTATGAACGATGGTTGGTGTCCACGGTTAGAAAGCAAGCCCAGAGAGTGGGTATTGACATGCCAGAAGTGGGTATCTTCGACCACGAGTCGCCAAACGCTTTTGCGACGGGCTGGAATAAAAACTCAGCCCTCGTGGCAGTCAGCGTCGGATTGCTTGACAATATGTCACAAGAAGAAGTAGAGGCCGTTTTGGCGCATGAGGTCAGCCATGTAGCAAACGGCGATATGGTTACGCTGGCGTTAATACAGGGTATCGTTAATACTTTTGTGATTTTTCTATCGCGCGTCGTAGGATTTTTTGTTGACCGAATTGTTTTCCGGGTTGAGCGCGGTCACGGCCCAGCATTTTGGATCGTATCAATGGTTGCGGAACTTGTATTTGGAGTTATCGCTATGATGATAGTTATGTGGTTTTCGCGATGGAGGGAGTTTCGCGCCGATGCGGGCGGTGCGTCGTTGGCAGGACGTCAAAATATGATTAATGCCCTTAGGAGGCTTCAAAGCGCCCATCGCGCTCCTAAAATTCCAGAAGAGATGGCCGCTTTTGCTATTAATGCCGGTCGGGTGCAAGCCTTGTTTTCCAGTCATCCTCCGCTGGAAAAACGAATCGCGGTATTGCAGCAAGCATAATGAATCATTTAATAATATTATTTTGGAGAAGAACGCTTTGCTAGCAGTTGATTTTATATTTTTACAGGCAGAACAAAAGTTCAAGTTATTAACAAGTCAACTAGATGGTATTCTTTATCTCAAGTGTGAGAATAGCTTAAGGGGACCTCTAATAATTGGCATTTTTATTGGTTTGCTATCGCCTGGCCCTTGAATTCAAGGGCCAGGCTCCTGGCAAATCTGAATTTTTAGAGATTCCCTTAAGTTGTCAGTGTTTTTTTATCGTTTTCAAAAAAATAACGGGTCCAAAAAGGGATGAAAACCAGGAGTCTCAAATGAGAGCGGAACAAAATGTTGAAAGAGAGGTTAGGGCAACGCTAGATAAGCTACTCGAGCTATATAAAACAGGGGACACTAAAGGGTTGTTGGAAATATTCTCTAAGGATTCAGATGTTACTATTATTGGAACCCAACCTGACTCAAAACATATCGGACTTGAAGATATAAAAGCGCATTTTGAAAAAAATTTCGATCCAAAGGGCAAAATATCAGAGTTCAACTATGATGATTTAATCGTTTCCGGTAACGAGTCAATCGCTTGGATTTCGGCTAATCTAAATATTCAATTTCCAACTTCTGAAGGAACGATTAAAATTTTTGCCAGGCTCACGGCAGTTTTCCAGTTTCAAGAAAATAAGTGGAAAGTCGCTCAACTTCACTATTCGATGCCTACTGCCTTGGCTGAGTAATTTTACATAGATTCATCTTTAAACTAATGTGTGACTTAAATGTCTGATTCTGTTCCTCCTACATTTTCAACAGGTAATAAAATTCTACTGATTGATTCGGTATCTGGATATTTTAGAAATCTTTCCCACCGTCTCGACTCTCTTGTCAAAAACAGATTATGGCTTCAAGTTATTATCGGATTGCTAATGGGAATTTCGGCGGGATTTCTTCTAGGTCCGGACATGGGGTTGGTTGCTCCCGAGATGGCCGCTGTTATAGGAGATTGGTTGGCTCTCCCTGGTAAAATGTTTTTGGCCTTGATCGGCATGGTTGTCAGTATTTTGGTTTTAGCTTCGATCATTATTGGTTTGAATAATTCAACGGGAGGAAACCAATTACGCTCTGTTGGGATTAAATTCGGTATTTTTGTTTTGATTACAACAACCTTGGCGGCGGGATTGGGCATTACCCTGGGGTTGGCAATTGAACCTGGTTCCTATGTCAAGATTGAATTGCCTGATACAACTTCAAAAGAAAAAAAAGTCGACGCTTCAGAGGTCCAACCTCCTCGAAAAAGCGCTCCTCAATTAATCGCAGATCTCATCCCTCAAAAACCCCTCGCTTCGTTAGCACAGGGAGAGATGTTGGGAATAGTCGTATTTGCCATACTTATCGGAATGGCTTGCACATCGATTGATCGCGAAAAAATTTCATCTTTTCTCAGCTTGATGGAAGCTTTAATGGAAGTTTCGATGACAGTTGTAAAGTGGGCCATGTTTTTAGCTCCCTGGGCAGTGTTTGGTTTGATGGCTCAATTGATTTCCAAAGTGGGATTGACGACGATTTTGGGTATGGGAGTTTATATTCTTACAGTTCTGGCGGGGCTTGTTTGTTTGCTGCTCATGTATCTGGTTTTAGTAGCTGTTCTTGGCCGTATGAACCCATTTGAATTTGCTAAAAATATTGCGGGAGCTCAATTGCTGGCATTTTCAACCTCAAGCACAGCGGCTGTTATGCCCCTTTCAATTAAAACTGCGGTGGAAAAACTAAAAGTTCCTGAAAGTATTTCCGGCTTGATTATTCCATTAGCAGCCACAGTTAATATGGCTGGAACGGCGCTCTATCAGGCCGTCGCTATTATTTTTCTATCCCAATTGTCTGGAAGAGACCTTTCCCTCCCGGAACTTATTTTGATTGTGGTGACTCTGGTCGCTTCTTCTATTGGAGCGCCTGGCACTCCGGGTGTTGGTTTGGTAATTCTTGGAAATATTGCAGGAGACTTTGGTATCCCATTAGAAGGCTTAGTTTTAATTATGGGAGTGGATAGAATCCTGGATATGAGCCGGACTGCGGTAAACGTTACCGGTGATTTGGTTGCATGCGTAATTTTGGGATCGAGGGTTCCTGTTCAAGAACGGCTTACTCCTGTTGAGTTAACAAAGGAAAAAGCGGAACTAATTCCCATTTAGTTTACAGGAAGCAAGAGAATATCCTGTAAAAAGTTAAACACGCAAGAATTTATTTTTTCGGAAACATTCTGGGTTTTTTTGTCCTCAGGAATCAACTCGCATTCTGGCAGATCCGGTCAATTGTTTCTCTAGGGGCAAAGTTTAGCAACGATTCCTCTTGGAGCAAAAAGAGCTATAATTAACCTTAAAAGTTTTTCGCCAAATTTTCTTTGCTTGTTTCCATAATTTTTGATTTGTTATGAAAACTTAGTTTCAGGCTGTGCTTAATAATAGAACTAATATAAGGAAAACAAATAAACTTCCGAAAACAGTCCAAGAGCCTAATAACTTTTCAAGCGCCATTAAACCGTATTTTTTTATCCCTAAATTATTTTTCCCAAAAAGTAATAGGGAACAAATCGATTGATTCAGTCGATTTGCGATTTCAATGCATCGTTTAATAGCGTCAGTTAAAAAAACATATAGATTTTCTAATAAAACGATGATGTCTCCTGGGGGAATTTTTCCTGAAAACAAGGTTCCCCTTTTTCTTCCTTCGCGCATCCCCAAAAGGCCGATGAGAACTCCGATTCCAACAGGCCACACGCTATTCCACATTCCTTTTAAGAAAAGAAACTGGTCCATTTGCATTGCTTTTAATGGGTAAAGCCATGGGATTAGAAATACGTATATCAAAATGGCCGCCCAAATTATTTGTAGATTATTTATTCTGTCAAGAACTTTAGGCCATTCTTTTTTCCACAAAATTTGCGCAAACTTGAACATGAGAATTGTGGTTCCAATAGAACTTAACGATAAAAATCCAATAATTATTTCCTGCTGAGAATTACTTAAAAAGTGGATTTGCATTTTAACTCCCGTTTTTGCCAGAGAGCCGCTTGTAAATATAAATCCCGCAAGAGATAATGCAGGAATCGCCACACCCATCATCGTTCTAAAACGTTGGGTGGAGACGGCTACATTTCCCATTGCCATACAGAACCCAAAGAAAAGCGCAGATTTTGTAAAAGCGTGATGGAAGGCATAAAATAAAATTACATCAAGGATATCGACCTGTATTTCTTTATAGCTCCAACCAATACCCAAAGCCGTCAACATCAGTCCCATTTGACAAATACTTGAATAAGCTAACACCGTTTTGGAATTGTCTTGAAATATCCCTGCGAAAATTCCGTAAAAAGCGGTAAAAAAACCAAGGACTATTGAAACCATACCTATTTCAGGATAGACAATTTCCCCGATAGGAAAAAAACGAAGCCACCCTAGTAAACCCGCTTTAATCATAACGCCGCTAAGAATGGCGCTTGCGGGCGCTGGCGCATGAGTGTGCGCCAACGGTAACCAAAAATGAAGAGGAAAAATTCCCGCTTTGATTCCAAATCCCAATAAAAGTAAAATCTGAACGCTGTTTGGTAAATCTGCGATAGTGTCCGCTTTAAAATTCAAACTGCCTGATAAATGATACAGCCATACCATCGCGGCAAAAAGAACGACCTCTCCCAGTAAAGTCATAACCATATAAATTTTGCCCGATTTTAGAGAGTCTGGGTCCGCATTCTGGACAATCAAACCGTAAGAGGCGAAACTCATCAGAGAAAAAAATGTTTTAAAACCGATGAAATCCTGAGCCACAATCAATCCAAGGTTTCCAGCTAAAGCTAAAAGGTAACAAAGGAAAAAAGCCGGTTTTTTTTCATCGCTTTCTAAATATTTCAAGGAAAAAATCCCTCCGAGGAACCAAACCAAAGAAGTAAAGAACAGAAAAGGTTTGGTGGATGCGTCCAACCCTAGACTTCCACCAGCCCAGAGCCATGGAAGGTCGATATAAGTTTCTGTTGGCGTGAAAGCGACGGTTAGTAGAGGGAATAAGGCAACCCAGGGCGATAGAGAAATAGCCCATGTTTTCCATTTTGTATTTAAGAAGCACAACCCTAGTCCAAGGGGAGTCAATGGAATACCCAAAATTCCAATCGTTAAAAAAAAGCCTGGGGATCCAAGAGTTGTCATAACCCATACTCCCGTTGCACAATGAGTTTTACCCAAGCCAGTGGGCTAAAGGGAGCGTTTGCTAAAAGTCCCACAAGTAAAGCCAAAATTCCCATAATGAGAGGAGGAATTAATAGTATCCATTGGATTTCCCAAGCGTCTCCACTTCTAGTTTGTTTCCATGGTTCATCTGGTTTTTCGAACCAAGCGGTGTAGAGAATGGGCAAGAAATACATTGCATTTAGTAAGCTACTGGCGATTAAAACTCCTACCACCCAATATTTACTAACCGATATTCCTCCCAGGCCCAGATACCATTTACTGATAAAACCTGCCATTGGAGGAATACCAATCATGCCGAAAGCTCCTAGTGTAAATGCAGTCAGTGTTAGCGGCATTTGTTTGCCAATTCCCTTCATTTCGCTGATTTTATGAATATCGAACTTTTCTGCCAGATTGCCCGCGCATAGAAATAAAGTGATTTTCATCAGCCCCTGGTGTACTAGATGAACCAATCCGCCAATTGTTGCAATAGGACTGGAAATAGAAATGCCGAAAGCGATATAAGAAACTTGGCTCACTGTCGAGTAGGCGAGTCTTTTTTTTAAGTCGTCCTGCCGCAACGCCAGGAAGGACCCATAGATAATTGTAAATGCAGCCATTCCCGCTAAAATATCCAATACTCCCAGCTTCATGCAGAATTGAACTCCGAAAACTTCGTGTACGATTCTAATAATTCCAAATGCTCCGGCTTTTACTACGGCTACTGCATGCAATAAAGCGCTGACAGGCGCCGGAGCGACCATGGCTAATGGCAACCAACCATGAAACGGAAATAAAGCGGCTTTAACTCCTACGCCACAAATCAATAGGAAAAAAATAAAGAAAAGGGCGCTTTGGTGTTCAGAGCCCAGGTGGTTTAGAAATCCACCTGGAACAAAATCCAGCGGACCTGCAAGGGCTCGAAGCCAAGCCGAACCCAATAGGAACAGCAATCCCCCTATACCTGTGTAAATGAGATATATACGGCCAGCTCGGATAGCCTGAGGCGTTTCTCTGTGAACGACCAGAGGATAGGTGGTCAAAGTTAGAATTTCATAAAACAAGAAAAAGGTGATTAGATTTCCCGCCAGGGCTACTCCCATAGTTGCACTGATACACCAGCTAAAGAAGCCAAAAAAACGGCGACAATTTAAATCGCCTTCCAGGTAACCAATGGCATAAAGAGTTGTTATAAACCATAACCCTGAAGACAAGGGGGCGAAATAGACTCCAAGGGCGTCCGCTTTCAAGAGAAAATCGATTCCAGGGATGATAGTCCAACGAAAAGCAAAAGTTTGATTATGGAAAATTCTAAAAACCATAAAGACGCTTAGTAAGAAACTAAGAGAAGCGCCAAAGAGATTTAAAAAAATTCGTAATCTGGAGCTTTCCTCACGAATTAAAAAGATGAGAAATCCTGTAAAGGATGGAATAAAAACGATTAGAGCTGGAATAATTTGATTCATGGGATTAAGGCGGAAAGAAATTCTCCAGAAAAAGAGTTGTTGCCAATAGTAAGCAAAAACAAACAGCTAAAGGCTAAAGGTCCCATGGATAATGCAATGAAAGCCAAGGCGAAACCAGGCCATGCGATGAATTTTTCATCAGATTTTGAAAAATCGGTATTTGATTGGTCATCAAAATAAATAGGTAAAATTCTTGCTGAATAAATAATCGATAATATACTTCCAATCAAGATCACTAATGCCCACCACCATTGGCCGCTTGCGAATGCCGCGTTTAAAATCAGCCATTTTGCAACAAATCCCGCGCTCAACGGAAATCCGATTAGGTTAATTACGGACATTGTTATTGCAATGAAAGTTATTGGCATTTTTCTGCCAATTCCTCTTAAATCTTCAATAATATCAGTTTGGGTCATATGGAAAATTGAGCCTACAGATAGAAAAAACGCAGCTTTAGAAAAGGCATGAGAGATAATTAATAAAACTACGCCGCCAAAGGCTGCCATACGTTGAGACGGTTCGCTCGCCAAAGGAAAATAAAGGAACATATAACCAACTTGAGCGACTGTTGAATAGGCGATCAAAAGTTTAAGGCGAGGTTGAATAATAGCTTGTATCGACCCCCAAATGATGGCGCCCGCTCCTAACATACCGATAAGTTGACAGGTTAATACAGGAGCAATTTCCTGAAAAAGATTTACCCAAAGACGTAAAAATATATAAAGAGACCCTTTTACTACTAAACCGGAAAGAAGAGCGCTGACCGGAGCGCGAGCGTTGGCATGAGCGGGAGGAAGCCAGAAGTGGAGAGGAAATAAACCGGTTTTTAACATCAATCCGCCGCTCATAAGCGCAAACGCGATCCAAGTTCTGGGACTTCCTTTTATTTGATTTGCTAAAAGGGATATGTCGAGAACAGAATATTCCGTATATATATAGTTTACGCCCATTAAATAACATAATGAACCTGTCAAGCTTAACATCAGGTACTGCATAGCCGCTTCCAAAGCTTTGGAGTCTCCTAAATATGCTATGAGCCCTACGGCGCTCAGACAAAGAAGTTCTAAAGTAACGTAAAAATTAAATATATCTTTCGTTAGGAAAATAGCCATAAGGGCGGAAAGGGCAAACATCCATAACGACCAGAATAATCCCAAAGGTTTGGTTTTAATTGTGTTTTCTAAAGATTTGTTATTTTCTTTCTTAAAATAAAAGTGGGAATATAAAGCAATGAATAAACTTGCCACGGCGGTTATATTGATTAATAAAACGCTCAAACCATCGGCATACAGAGCTATTCCCAAAGGCGGCCGCCAACCGCCCAGATAATGAGTTTGAGGTCCCTTTTCCATTATTCCCAGGGTAAGTTTCCAGCAGGGTAAAAGTAGAACTCCATGGAATATCAAGGGTAAAAAACGTGAAATGGAATAGAAGAGAAAGATTACGACCGAAGCAAGTAAGGGAATGGCGATTGGTAAAACAAGCCAATCGCTATAGCCATTTTGGATGGTTGGATCTAGCATTGGAAAGATGAAGGCAATTTAATTCCCGGTGTTTATTTTTGAAATTTTTCGCGCCAATGCCAATCCCAATCCTGTAGCGCTGACTGAAACGACAATGCCAGTCAAAACCATTGCGTGTCGAATAACATCGTTTGTATCGTATCCTCCTGCAATTAAGGTCAAGAAGACTCCATTGCCCATCACTGCAATAGAAATAAATTTCATTATTAACCGGGAATGCTGGATTAAAAAGTATAAACCAAGAAAGAATAGTAGAATTCCGGTAGCGGAAAATATAGAAGTAGCGGTCATGGCAAAATAATAATTTCAAAGACGATTTTATAAATTGCTAGACTTGGGATTGATAAAGAAAAATAAAATAAAACCTAATGAAATAACAGTTGCCGATTCAATACAGAAAATGATTTCTCCAGCCCAATTTGCTGGAAACTTAAGAAAAGATTTAAAGATAATTAAACTAACCAAACCATAACTTAAAAAAACTAAAAACCCGAAACTGTAAAGAAAATTTAGAAGAAAAGACCGGTTGCTTAAAAAATTGAAGTTTCCTGTCTTGTAGATTAGCCACCCTGAGGAACATAGAAGGGCTCCAGCAGGAAAAGCTCCGCCAGGCGCAAAAGCTCCTACCCATAAAAGATATCCCGAAAGCATCCATATTAAAGGGACAAACAATCCGACAAAACCGAGGATGATGGGACTCGTTTTTTCCTCGATAAACTTTGGAGTTTTAAATCCCAGTGAAAAAGCAACCATTAACGCTAAAAAAATGACCGCAATTTCCAGCAAAGTATCGTAACCCCGAAAGTTTATCAACGTTGCGGTAACAGGATTTAAAACTCCGCTTTGGGATAAATTGTCCGCAACATGGTTTGCCATCTCAGAGACCTTAGGCGGATTTTTTAATAAGCCTAATATTAAAACTATTGCGAGAATGGCAAACAAAATTATCAAAAAAGATTTTTTTAAAATCATCAGGTTATTATTTATTGGGTTAGCCCTCAAAAAGAAGTTTTTGTGTCGGAATTAATAGAAGGGGATTTTTGACGGCTTGAGTCGTTACTTTCCCGCCAAAATGACAAATAAAGGGCTCCCGTAATGCCCGATCCTACAGCGGCTTCAGCCAGAGCGACATCCGGAGCTTCTAGTCTTATCCAAGTAAGGGCCATAAATAGGCCAAAGGCCATAAATAAAACGATAGATCTAAACGGATTTGATTGAGTTTGGTTAAGAGCAAACCACGCTAAAAAGAGCAGTCCAGAGGCTAAACTCAAGTCCATAAATATTGGAATCCAATTTAAACTTTGTTCCATGGAGAAACTCCTCGGTTGAGAGCGTTTTGACTTATAAGAAATGAAGAGGCTGAGCTGGAAATTAAAACCAGGATCCAGATCAAAATGAGTTTTAAAATGACAAAAAAAGAATTACATTGAAGCATAATCCCCAAAATAATAAATCCCAACGCCAAATTATCTACTTTGGTTAAAGCATGGAGCCGACAATATAAATCGGGTAACCTCAAGATTCCAACAGTTCCAAAAATCATGAAGATAATTCCGGTTCCAATAAAAGCGTTAGCTATCCACTCGACCATAACAGAACCTATGAGAATTATTGCTTGGTCACGAAGGTTATTGAAGCGATCGTAGCCAAAACAGAGAAAACAAGGGCGATATCTAAGAGTTGATAATTTTGGTCCAATTGGGTTTGCAACAAAATAATGGCTACAAGGACGGTTCCCAAAAATTGTCCGGCAAGCATCCGATCTTCTGCTGTTGGACCTTTAATGATGCGAAACATACCTCCTAATACCACCAAGATTAGAATTATATAAAAAAAGAGATGCAAGTTCATTTTTAACCTCAAGAAACTGAAATCAATTCAAGCGAAAACAATTGAGCGATTTTTGATTCCCAATGTTGGACTTCTTGATTGAACTTGGAATCTAAATTTAATACGTGTAAAACAACCTCGTCGGATTCCAAGTTTACGCTCAATGTTCCTGGGAGTAGCGTTAGCAGGTTAGCAAGGAAAATTCGCGAAGGTCCTTCGGGTAGACTTAATTTATAACGAACCACTCCTGGATTTAACGGCATCGAAGGTTTTAAAAGAATCTGGATTACGTTCCAGCCGCTTTTGAAAGAAGATAAGAGAAAACAGGGTAAAAAGCTAAATAATCGAATCCAATCAGGTTTTAATTTTGGAAATATGGAAGAGCGACTTAGGAAACCTCCTAAAATAGAAAGTAAAAATCCAAGCCATAGGGAAGTTTCATTTCCTTCGGTTAATATCCACCAAATAAAGAGCAAAGTTCCAAAACGCAAAAAGGAAAATTTAAAATGAAATTGAGGAGTCATTTCCAAAAACTTTAAAGAGCTTCCGATGGAACGGTAAACTATCTTTTTTTAAAGAACTTTTAATTTTTTAGGTGGAATAAAAAATTTTTCGAGCTCCACTAGAACAAAAACAGAAAAGGATATAGAAAATATTCGAACCCAATCCCACATATTGATTGGCATGGTTTCAAATAAAAGCTGCATAGCGGGAGCGTAAGTGAAAGTTATTTGAAACAAGAAAACTGTGGCAATAGCATACAGGACATAAGGGTTTCCCGTTAGACCCTGCCAGGATAAAACAGACTTGCGAATATAACGCGTATTTATAAGGTAAAACGCCTCAAATACAACCAATGTATTTGCCGCTATAGTTCGAGAGTATTCAATGGAGGCTCCATGCATACGCTCCCAAACAAAAAGCCCATATGTTCCGAGTAATACAATAACCGAAACAAATATTATTCGCCAGATTAAAAAGGAAGATAAAATCGGCTCTTTGGGGTCTCTCGGAGGTTGTTCCATTATTGATTGTTCCGCAGGTTCAAAAGCCAGAGACAAAGCAAGCGTTATAGCGGTAATCATATTAATCCACAAAATTTGGGCCGGTGTAAGAGGAAGCATTCTTCCCGCTACAATCGCTACGATAATCATCATAGCTTCCGCTGCATTGGTAGGCAAAATAAATAAAATTGATTTTTTTATATTTTCGTAAACGGTTCTACCTTCTTCCACTGCATGAGTAATGGTTGCAAAGTTATCGTCCGCCAAAACCATCTCCGAAGCTTCTTTAGCCACCTCTGTGCCTTTAAGGCCCATCGAAACGCCCACTGCGGCTCTCTTTAAAGCTGGAGCGTCGTTGACTCCATCTCCTGTCATCGCAACCACTTCGCCGATATCCTGTAAGGCATTTACCAATCGAAGTTTGTTTTCCGGGCTTGTGCGGGCAAATATGTCTATATCGTTAATACATTTCCGAAGGTCGTCGTCATTCATTTGCTGGAGTTCTTTGCCCGTCAAGAATTTTTTACCATCGCCTATCCCCAGTTTTTCTCCAATGATCCTTGCGGTTGCCGCATGATCTCCCGTAATCATTTTTACTCGAATTCCCGCTGACTGACATTTAGCGACCGCTTCAATCGCCTCTGGTCTTGGCGGGTCGGTCATTCCTACGATTCCTAGTAATGAAAAGTTTCCTGATATGTCGTCAAAATTTAAATTTCGATGAGCGTCGGAGACGGGTCTAAAGGCAATAGCTAAAAGACGCTGGCCTTTGCCGGCAAGAAAATCCATTTGAGCATTCCAATAAGGAGCATTTATTGGGCAATCCTCGCCATTCCATCTTTGTAAACTACAGATCTCCATAATTTTTTCTGGCGCGCCTTTTATGTAGAGGAATCCTCTTCCTTTTAAGTCGTGATGCAGGGTGGCCATGAACGCATGCTGGGATTCAAAGGGGATAATATCGGTACGCGGCATTTCCTGGGATTCCAGATTCGGATCAAATCCCGCTTTCATCCCGACAGTCGTCAAAGCGATTTCGGTTGGATCCCCGTGTCCTTTCCAAAGCTCATTCGTTTTTTCCAGGGAGGCGTCATTACACAAAATACCGGCTCGAGCCAATTCCATGAGCGATGAGTTGTTTTTAGCTTCTATCTCATTGCCTCCCCAGATGAAGGTTCCCTGAGGGTTGTAACCCGATCCCGTAACTTCTATGATCCCATCGGCTAAAATCACGTTTTCAACCGTCATTTCGTTTTGAGTTAAGGTCCCAGTTTTATCGGAGCAAATTACCGTTACAGAACCCAGAGTTTCAACGGCGGGCAATCGCCGAATAATACCGTTGCGCTTTGCCATTCGTTGAACTCCAATAGCCAGGGTAATGGTTACAATGGCGGGAAGTCCCTCTGGAATTGCCGCTACCGCAAGGCCCACTGCAGCAAGGAACATATCTGTTAATCCATTTCCGTGCACCAGAACGCCTATCGCAAGAGTTAGCGTGGCAAATGTAAGAACTGAAAAGCTTAACCATTTGCCAAACTGAGCCATTTGCAACAGCAAAGGAGTGGTTAAGGGTTGAACTTTTCTCAACATTGCGTTAATTTTTCCTATCTCTGTACCGCTTCCTGTGGCGACCACCAATCCAATTCCCTGGCCATAGGTAACCAAGGTTCCGGAATAACCCATGCAAAAACGATCTCCTAAAAGGGAGTTTTCGGGTACTGGGGCAATGTCTTTTTCAACGGGAAGAGATTCTCCCGTTAAGGCCGATTCGTCAATTCGAAGATCTTTACAATTAATAAACCGAAGATCGGCGGGGACTTTATCCCCAGATTGAAGGAAGACAATATCTCCAGGAACTAATTGATCGGAAGGAATATTTAGCCGCTTTCCACTGCGGCGAACGGAAGCTTGACTGGACAGCATGTTGCGAATGGCATCTAGCGCTTTTTCGGCTTTGCCTTCCTGGATGAATCCAATAATGGCGTTAATGACAACAACGCTAAAAATAACAGCAGTATCGACCCAATGTCCTAAAAAGGCTGTAACTACCGAGGAAAAAAGCAAAACGTAAATTAAGACGTTATTAAATTGCGCTAAGAATCGAATTATAGGCGGTTGGCGACGCGGAGGAGGTAATCGGTTGTATCCATATTCATTAATACGTTTATTCACTTCTTCGTCGTTTAGACCTTCAAAAGAACTTTCAAGTTCATCCAACAGTTTTTCTGAAGTTAGCGAGTGCCACGGTTTGTTTGAGTTATAAGTATCTTGATTTTCCATGGGGAGAAATAATAATGTAAAATTTATTTAATTCGGAGGGGAGTAAATAGTCTTTTAACATTCTTCCTCAAGGGTAATTGGAGAAATGAAATCGTCTGGTTTAATTGCAAGAAGCGAGCAGTTAATTTTATTTAAAATTATTTCAGACGTGTTGCCAATGAAAAACCCAGGAATCCCAGAACGTCCTATGGTACCCATAACCAGCAGGTCGATTTTCTTTTTTTCAACAAATTTTGGTATTGTGCTTTTGGGGTCGCCTTCGATTAAATGAATTTTGGATTTTACTTCGTTTAAAGAAAAAGGCGAAACCAGTTGATCGAAACTGTCCTTGCGAAATTTTTTTTCCCAGTCGCCAAATTTTTTTAACTCCAGACCTGGAAGTTTTGCTCCCCAGCTATTTAAAGTGTTTTTATCGATAAAATCCCAGACGTGGAGAAGGTGTAATTCAGAATTGTCTTTTTGGGCTATAGATAGCGCCATTTGAATAATTTTTTTATTAAAATCATCATCTTTTTTATCGTTAGAAAAAGGGTCTATATCTATGGCCGCAAGCACTCTGTTAAATTTCTTTGATTGTTTCGGTTTTATAAGCCATACCGGACAAAAGCACTTTCTAATAAGATGAATATCGTCGCTACCCAAAATACCCCACATCAATCCGGCTTTTCCTTCTGCATTTTTTATAACCAAATCAAAATCAAACTTTAGAACTTCCTGAATAATTTCGAAATATGCTTTTCCCCTTAAAACGTCATAACTGACCGAGATATCTTCGATAGATTCTGTTTTTATAATATTTTGAATCTCAATTTTGCGGGATCTTACCGCGTTATCCATTAATTTTTGTTTTTTATAAATTAGTTTTTCAATTTTGGAAGGGACATCAACGTAAATTTTTGGAACGGGATTTTCAAGGACATCAATGATTTTGAGTTCAGCTTGGTTCATCCTTGCAAGCTCAAGGCCGCGAGTTAGCGCCGCTTTTTGATACGATTTTCCATCTAACACCAAAAGAATTTTTTTAAACCTCTCCATTTAAAATCTCTCTTTAAATACAATTATTAAAAATATGGAAAATTATTTTAAAAATTCAATTAATCAGTAATCGCTAACCACCTTTGGAGAAAGTTTAATTTTACTCCTTCCAAATTTGCCTTTCTTAAATCTGTTCCTCTCAGATTGGCCCCCTTTAATTTGGCTTCGGTTAAATCAGCGCCATTTAAATTAGCTTGTCTTAAATCCGCTTTTCTTAAATCTGCTTTAACCAAATCGGCTCCGCTCAAATCGGCTTTTTGAAGTTTAGCCTTATAAAGAGAGGCTTTTGTCAAATCCGTACCGCTTAAATCCGAGATTTCAAATTGATTGGAATTTTTCTGAAAAGCTCCTTGAAAATTCGACTCGGTTAAATCGGCTTCTCGAAGATTGGCTCCTCTCAAATTAACAATTCTCAAGGAAGATTGTTTTAACTTTGCCTTTTCTAAATTGGCGCCAGATAAATTTGCTTTATTTAAATTGGCTCCGCTAAAATTGGCCTCTTTAAATTTAGCTTCGCTTAGGTTTGCTTGAGTCAAATCGGCGCCGCTTAAATCGGCCTCGGAAAAATCGCCTTTTTGTAAAATCGCCTCGTTCAAATCGGCTCCACTCAAATCCCCGCCTTTTAGGTTCACTTCTGTTAAATCGGCTTTTTTCAAACTGGCCCCTCTAAAGTTTGATTCGCTCAAAATGGCCCTTCTTAAACTTGCTCCATTAAAATCGTAGCCTTGGTAATTTGACTTAGGCAGTTCAGCGTGAGCTAGAAATTTACTTTGAAGTTTTTTAAGCGGTAAATTTTGATTCGCCATGTGTAAGATTTTTAATAGTAAGAATTTTATTATGGATTAAAGAATTCAAAACTTTGAGGTAAAGATGAATGAATAATCGTCTTATTTTTCATACTATCAATTTTTTTAATACATTGCTTATTAAAAAAGACTCAGGAAAACATTAATAGTTCTGAAGACGGAAAGAGGAAGTCTATAGTTAGGCATTCAATCAGTACGTGGCGCTGGCTTTTTGGGGTTATTTTTGGTTTAAGCCTAAGATCGCATTTTTTTGAAATACATACTCTAACTAATTTTAAATATCGATTTGCCAAACTATGGTTTGAACCGTTCAACTTTGAGATTTTGGTCGCTTCTAAATCGAGTGAAAAATATTTTATAATCTCTCTTTATTCGCGTCTTTATGATTGCCGGTAAATCTAGAAGCGAGCCAAAACTTGTTGTTTTTATTTTGTTAAAATTATTTGTGTCCTTTTAAATTTTCAGGGACTTTATCATAATAGGCAGTTGAATGAAAATCCTCTATATTTTCCATATCCTCCAGCCAATTTGTAGAGGAGTATATAACAAGCTTTGCAGTAATAACGTCGTCCTCCTTTAAATCTGGATATTCTGCGTGCCAAATAATATTTTCCGCTTCAGGAAAATGATGTGAAAGTAATTGGTCCTCAAACAACCGTTCGAGAATACAGTCCTCATCCATACCGTCGGCCAGGATACGGGCGACAAAAGCAGGATTCGGTTTTGTTAAAAATAAATCCCGCATTTTGAATTGTGACGTTTTGATTTCAAGACTAAGGCGTATAATCTTCGGTTTTGAAAAACTTGAAGGAAAAGCTTTGTGCAATAAAACTGACGCCGCAAAAAGATATTTATGAAGGCTAATGTCTGCATATTCTTCCCAAGGACTGTCATTTTCTAGCATGTCCTGGATTATGTTCTGTCTTACGCCTGCTGAAACCGCATTCCGCAGCTTATACGCCAACACATTATCAGCAGCCTTCTCAGGTTCCAAATCCTGCAAAGCCATGATACTCATCTCAAGCAACTCTTCTCCGCTAACCTCGTCCAATCCGTCAACTTCCAGCATATTCAGAAGGTTGTGATAATCTTTGTCATCCCAAGAGCCAGGCATATCGTCTACTTTTTTGAATTCTATTACGCTAACATCAAACTGATTGGGCATTTATATTTTTCCTCAGTAAAATTTTTCTAAGTTCTAAGCGGAATGAGAGAACTTGAAAAATCCTTTTGACGGCAAAAAACTCAAGGAACTGAACAAGTTCCATTCCTGATAGATTTTTGACGGCATTTAAAGGATTGAAAACCTTTTATAAAAAAATGAAGTTTTGGTTTAATTAACGCGCGATATTCCAAGAGCGATTAAAAGTTAAAACTGAAATCGAAAAAGGGTTGGAGGTTTTGGGTTCGCGTTTCTTTCGGAGCCTGAAGAATAGGGGTCCCAATCTTCTCCCTCTTTTTCGGGGTCGTAATAATAAGGCTTAAAACGCTTGCTTTTAATTCTTCCTTTGTCTTCCTCCAATTTTTCAGTTCTTCTTTTTATCAAGGGGCTGTTAGGCTGTTTTGGGTTTCTCCAGTCTTGCGAAGGGCCAAAGAGTTCTTCTTTTAACGGAACCCTTCGGTCTTCGTCCATTTTGGAAATGTGAGGGTCCGCTGAAACTATCGCGTTCAACAAGAACAAAATAATAAAAACAGGGATTAGATAAAGGACTATAAAAGAAAAAGATGAGCCTTTAAACCCAAAGTTTATTTGAGAAATTTCTGACGCCATTTTAAAGTCTTAAACCAGTAATTATGAGTGGATTTGAGCCAGGTATCGGCTTCGCGCGCTATTATCCAGGAGTTCAAAAAATTAAGAAAATCAATGTCTCCTTTTTTAACGGCAAAACCGGCTTTTGTAACCAAGAGAGGCGTAGACAAAGGAACGTCGACTTTTTCTGGATATTCAATCGAGATAAAACGAGGAATGGGTTTGGATTCCATATAAGCGTGAATTTTTCCGGCGACCAGATCGACTTTTACGGATTGAGAGTCTTTATAATTGATAATCGAGGCTTTTGAAAATATCTGACCGGCAAGTTCTTCCGATACAGTTTCCGCAACTACCCCGATCTTTATTTTTTTATCGTTGAGTTGCTCCAGGCTATCAATATTCTTAGTAAGTTCTAAATTAGTCGCTAAATTAATTCCCGCCGTTGCATAAGGTTGGCTGAAGTTAACTTTTAAGGCGCGTTGAGGAGTGATAGCCATTCCGGCTACAATAATATCAATTTCATCGGACATTAAAGCAGGAATAAGTTTTTCCCAGTTATAAGGAACAAATTGCGGGGATACCCCCATATCTTTTGCCAATTTGTTTGCGACGTCGATCTCAAAACCAACCAATTTTCCATTTTTATCTTTTAGCGCCCAGGGGGTGAATAAAGAAACTCCTACGCGAAGGGTTTTTGTTTTTAAGACGCTTTGTAATTTTGATAATGAAGTTGACTCAGCCGTCCAGGCTGTTGCACAAATACTGAGCGTAAAAAAAATAAATAGGAAAGAATAAATTAAAAATTTTTTAAAACTCATAATGTTTTTTTATTGGGGAATCAAAGGTTATCGTTTTGAAACAAGTTTAGCTATATTATGAGTTAAAATCTTTGAGAGTGTTATGAAAAAGTTTATTTTTATCATTTCAAAATCGCCCCACGATATAGCTCTACCTAATAGAGTTGGTAAATTTACTTAAATGATGTTGTAAACTAAATTTGAAAGCAACCAAAATATTGAAAAATAAAATACAAGGGCAACAAAATAAAACCGTTATATTAATTAAGTTTATCCCTGTTTTAAATAAACTAAAGCCTTAATTCTTTTATAAAACTTCCAATTTAAGCGTAAATTATTGCATTCTAATAGGCGTAAATTAAAATTTCATACATGATAAAGAAAACGCTTTTGCTTAGTAACCAATTTAATAAAACTGGATAAGGAGAAGATATGCCTGATGATCAAGGTTTAATTTGCGCTTATCTTTTAGACGGTATGGGAAGCGGAAAAAGTATGGGTTGGGATGAAGTCCGGAATTGGACTCCAGAAATGGGAGTGATTTGGGTACATTTTAACTATAGGGAATCTCTAAAAACAGGCTAAGAAGTTAAAAAAAAAGTTTATTATATCGGAA
>CAYFMN010000057.1:0-23127 GCA_964344185.1 uncultured Nitrospinota bacterium | reverse complement strand
CTTTAGTTCCTTTAGCAATTAACGGGCGAAGCCAGTCTTATGCTCGGGATAAACTCCGGGGGCCATGAAATCCAGGTTTTGCCATTTAACGCGTTTACGGCAGGGGGGCTATGGGCGACGTGAAGTCAAACAAGGAATCTCGTTTCCCAATTTATTTATTGAGAGTCTCTAATAATTGGCATTTTTATTGGTTTGCTATCGCCTGGCAAATCTGAATTTTTAGAAGTTCTCTATAGTTATAATTTTATGAAAGCAATTATCATTCGCGGTTTTATATGGAGTAAATAATGTCAACGTTTAGAGGTTGTGTAAAAAAAACGATTTTGTTTGTTTTTCTTTTAGCGCCGCTTTTTGTTGGATGCACTCAAGAAGTTCAAAATAAGCTTGGAAGGGGAATTCAAAATTGGACGGGAGTCAATGGAGTTTTGGATATATATGCTGGCAATAGACTGGTAAATCGATTCATTAAAATTGATAAAATTTCTACCGCAATAGGAACCGGAGACAGCAGGCCAAGAGCTTATCGGTTTGGGTATGGAGTTTTAGATAAAAACCATAACTTCAAGCAGGATCAGGGAGAAAAAAAGGTTTATTTTGAGTTTAGCGATTATTCAACTCCTTATGTTTTTTACGAGAACCCTGAATAAAATTTAGTAAAGGCTAAAATGGAAGTTTGAACCCGCCAAGCGGGGAGTCTGTTTTTTCTTCTTTTTTGGAGTCGTCCGAATTGTCGCCGCCGCCTGTAATTCCCCCCAATAAACCGCCTAATGGAGAATTGCCGCCGGATTCCACGTCTTTATTCCCTTTTGATTGACCGCCGCCCAATAAGCCGCCAAGAGGAGACGAACTGGAATCGGTCAGAGAGGATACTATGCCGCCAGCTTTGCCGCCAAGGGCTTTTCCTAATCCTGATTTTCCTAACTTATCTTTCAATAAATTTTCTGTGACTTTTTTGAGTAGATCATTTAGGGTGGCGTTTTGCCCATTAAGGATTTTTTGAAAGTCGAGAACTTCGCTTTTCCCACCCAGAATATCATCTATTAAAGGACCGGTGTTAACGCCAATCGAATCCTTTAATTTCGATTCAAACTCTTTTGCTTTCATTGCGACAACTTTTTTGGTAGCTCCTGCAAGGATTTTATCGATATCCGTTTCGACTTCGATATTGTAGTTATCCAACGTGCCGGAAATATTTGCTTTGACGTAAAACTTGTCTATGGTAGACAATGAATCGGCGATCATCTTAGTAATGTCGCCGCCGTCTGTTTGATTGAACCGGGTGGCGACGGATTCAAAATTTACCAAAATATTTCCGCTGAGGTTTGATTGATTGGCGATATTAATGGAGCTTTTTAAGTTAGCCAATCCGCTTTTGATCGAAAATTGATCGTTGCCCTGATCTTTGATTTTAAAAGATTGGACGTTCAGGTTGAAGGTATCGCTGGCTTCGGATTTAGTGCGGTCTAGTACTGCGTCAAAATTAACGCCGTCGAACTGATCGGTTTTATTGGATTTTAGATCTAGCGATATTGGCTTTCCGTAGAGCTTTTGATTATCTGAAAAGTCCTTTAGGTTTCCTTGCAGGCCTATTTCTGGAGTGGCCTGAACTGAAAGTTTAGCGAGCTTTACTAGAACGTCCGGTATTTTATCCAGCTCTTTAAACTTGACAGTGGTTCCTTTTCCCCTGACGTACTTGCCATCCTCGATGGCTTTTTTTTCTTCTTGGGATTCTTCGCCGCCGAGATAAGGAGAAATCATTTGGTAATATTTCCAGACTTTATCCAGCTTTTTCTTCAATTCTTCGCCGACAATACTGCCAATAAAGTTAACGCCGCCTTGCGCGTCGAACGAGTATTTGGATTTTAGTCGTTTGAAATCTTTTTCGGGAAGCGATTGAATTTTTGACGCCATCGTTTTGATTTTAGCGACGTCTTGTTCCAGTTCTGCTTTTAAGCTTTTGACATCGTCGATTTTCTTTTGAAGATCCGCTTTTATCGATTTTGCTTCTTCTAAAATTTTAGGAGCTTCCGCGATGGCGGCGGGTCCTTTCAGGTTTTTGGCTCTCCCTTGTAATTTGTTAATGCGGCCTTTAAATTCGTCTAGCGCTCCGGCGCTTAGATCGTTGTTAAAGCGGTTTTGCCATTTAGTTTTGATCGCTTCAATTTCTTCTTTTGATTTTTTTGCAAACTCCAGCGTCTCCAGTTTTTCGGTTTTTAAAATATCTTCGGGCGATTTGAAATCTATTCCGTTAAGACCGGGCATTCCGGCGGAATCTTCTTTTTTGGTTGTTTCAGATTCTGATTTTTGCGCAGGCCCATATTGTTTTGCCGGCGTTTTGCGCGGCTGATTTGGGCGCACGTTATCGATGATTATTTCGTCAATGACCGCTTTCCTTAAAAGGGCCTGTCCGCCGTCAAAATTAAAAGTTACCAGTCCAATCTCTACCGCGTTCTCCATATTGTTATCCGGATTGGCAACGGAGATATTTCTTATTTCCGTCTTTTGTTCAAGTAGAGAGGTTTTTACCGAGCTGATTTCTATTTGAGTTTTTGCAGCTTCGGAACCTTTAGATTCGGCGTTGCTTTTTATTAGGCCGTCCAAAAAGAAATGGAAAAATCCGGCGGTTAAACCGGTTAGGAGTAAAATGGCGATAAGGCCGTAAACGCGAAAGAGTTTCATAAGATTAGCCTGGCAAATTCTCGTAAATTTTCATGTACTTGATCGACCGGATAATAGGCAATCGGGAGATAAATTGGTTGATAGGATTGCGATATTTTCTAAGAAGCGTATTGAAGACAAAAAACATTGGGATTGCAGAGACGATGCAAACGACCAGACTCCCCATAACAATGGAATTATTTAATTTCGCCGTCAATGTGATCGGGCAACTAAAAATCTGGAGCCAGAGGTCTTTCATTCCAGGCGAAGTCAAAAGCTGATAACCGACTTTATGGAAAAGTGGATCGAGTAAATAACCTACGCCGGAAAAAAAACCAAAGCTTACAATTAAAAAGGAGATATTGAGGTTTATAACTAAGGCTAAAATGAGCAAAATCAGGTTTAAAGCGCTTAAGGTGGGGGATAGACCCATCATGTAACCAAAAACCAAACCCAGGGTTAATTGCCAGGGTTTTCCGTCGGAGTGGAAGGCTTTAAGGAATTTAAAAACTTGATCGTACATTACTGGTAGCTCCGATTTGATTTAAGGTTTGCAGCATTTTAGTGGTTCGGATCAGAAAGAAGAATGTACTAAAGAAAGATTAAATTATCTTTATTTTAATGTAACCGTTTTGCATGCGCAAATATTTCATTCAAAATCTATTTCTTTCTGCTAATCTAATAAAGACCTAATAAAAAAGTGGAGGCGACTTAATTTTAGGAGATCGGGTATGAATTCCAGGATATTGATTTTATGTGTTTTTATGTTTTTTGTATTGTTGGCGGTTCCGTCAAATGTGTTGGCGGGAAAAGTGATTGAAGCTGTGAAAGTATCTGATGGGCTATCGGATAAAAAAGAGAAAACAGGCGACGATACCAAGCCTGTTGTTACAGATAAAGAAAAGCCGTCAAAAGACGTTGTGCCTTTTGAAGAAGAGATAAAAGGAACCGCCGAAGAGCTGACCCGCGTTTTGATGGAAAACGTTAAATTATTTTTGGAAAAAGAACTGGATCAATTGAAGGTAAAGAAGTATCAAAATAAACAAGCGCAAGAGGCATTGATAGCCGGATATTTAGACGATATAAAAAAGAATCCGAAAGACGCTCATGCCCACTTTTCTTTAGCTGAAATTTACGATACTTATGAAAAAGGGGCTGACGCAATCTTGCATACCCGACTAGCGGAAAAATATTTTTTGAAAAATAAAGATATCAAAGGAATTGCCGAGTCTAGAAGAAATTTAAGGCAATATTACAAAAAATACGGCTTCAAACCCGAAGATTTTCAAATAGATTAAAGGTTTTCAACATATCACACCCCGCTTTACTAATCCGGTCTTGGAGTTTGCTAATAGTAGAAGCTTCGAGGCTGGATAACCTTATTCAAGAAACCTCAAATTGAATTCGACCCCAGTTTAATAAACGACTCGAAAATTCATGCCTAAAACATTAGCTCTTTCGTCGAACGACAAAAATAAACTTAATTTTTTCTTAGAAATTGCAGGTTTAATTTCTTTTTTGTTTATTGCGTCTGCTTTTGTATTGAGTTTTGAATATAGGGAAGGCAATTTTTTATTCAAATTTCTAAAAGCTAAAATATATTACGGAAACTTTAATAAAATAATTATCCCTATCTATTTTTGGCTTTCAGTAGCGGGTTTTTTAATCTATCAGTGGGTAATTGATAAAAGCTTTGTTTCAAAAAAGAATATTATTCGTCTTTTAAAGTTCGCGTTTTTACTTCATTTATACCTTATTCTTTTAACCCACTCTGCGGAACTAACTCCTGGTTTTTCTTTAATCCCCGTTCATTTGCCGACCCTGCCTTATTCAGTTCTTTACGCAAAAGTATTTATTCATACTTTCTTTATCGGATATTACCTGTTTTCAATTTATATAATTAGAAGTAGGGTTTTATCTTTTGAGTGGATTATCCCGTTAGCGTTCTTAATTCCATTTTTCTTTGGGTATTCATGGGAGTTGCATTTAGTTTATGTGATCTGCGCTTTTGGATTATTTATTTTGCGTGAGAAAATTGATTTTTCCATGGTTGTTAATTTTTATCATAAAAAAAGCTCTTTACTTGTTTTATTGAGTTTATTTCTTCTAAGCTTGGGGTTTAGATTATGGTATGCAAGTTATATTACCTGGGTAGATGGAGTGGGATTAAGCGCAGACGGTCCCGCCTATTTTCAAGCGGCAAAAGACTTCGCCTTCGGAGATTTTTCTAAAGCTGATTATTGGCACGCTCCAATATATTCCCTTTATCTGTCTATTTTTATTAAGATTTTTGGAGCAGATCCAAGCTCGGTATTTTATTCGCAAGCCGTTATCGGTTCCTTGTTGCCTATTCTGATAGTAAAAATTGTAGGTAAGCTACACGATGAAAAAACAGCTGTCGTTGCAGGATTTTTAACGGCGGTATTCCCGCTTTGTATCCACTTCTCTGTTGTCCTTAACCGAGCGTCTCTACAAATATTAATTCTCGCGTCTCTAGTCTATTTTTGTTTAACGTTAAAAGAGAATTTTAGTAAAAGTTGGTTTTTTGTTTTTGGAGCGTTTTTAGGAATAGGATTTTATTTGGGTCAGGCGACAATACCCATTTTAATTTTTTTGGCTGTTTACAGTTTGCGAGAAACTTTAAGCCAAAGTATTGTTCGCAGTGAATTTATAAAAAAAACTGGATGCATGATTTTGGGAATGATCGTCTCTTTTGCTCCTCTTAATGGAATTTTTTATAGTCATTCTGGAAAACTAATACCGTTAGGCAGAGACGCTTCTTTAGTTCACACGCAACAAGGATTGGATCGTAGTTGGGTGTATGGGGGCAGCGAGTACTCTATTCAACTGGAAAAGTTGGGATTTAATCCATTGAAGTCTCCTTTTTCAAGCTTGGAACAGTTAGTTTCTCAGCCTTTAGAAATTTTACCTCTTTATTTTAAAAGGTTTTTGGACGAGTTATCAGGTTTTCTATTTGATCCTGGTTCTATGTACATCGCTCCTTTGAATCTTGAGTTTGAATCTTTTTACGGAGCGCATATTCAGTTTTATTTTTATTTCTTTATTTTTATTGGAACGGTTCAGTTTTTAAGAACCGCCGATATAGACCGATGGAAAAAGAGTTTGGTTTTACTTCCTATTATTTTTCAGACCCTGGTTATTTCTTTTTTATTGATAGGAACTTTTCGTTATCGCGCTCCGGTAGAACCGTTTTATTTAATACTTGCCAGTTTTGGAATTCGAAGTTTATTTATCGGAAATCTGAATAAAGAATCGTTTAAAGGTTTTTTTTCTAATTCGATCTTAGTGGGTTTTTTGTGGGGTGGGTATGCGGTTTTTGTTTTGTGTTTGTTTTTAGGAACTATTAGTTTTACGAGAGGAGAAAAAAAAGATTTAGTTTCTTCTTATAATTTAGATCCCTGGCTTAATTTGATTGATAACCAGCTAAAGGGAGTGCATTTTGTGAGCCTTAATGGAACGGTATTTTCTTTTTATCACAAAACCTCTAACGGCGAGTTGTCAAACAAGAAGCTATCGTTTAATATCTGCCGGTTTTTGATGCCAGGAAAAAAGCCTTATTATGTTTTATTGCTGGATGGCGAAAAACTAGGAGATGCTAAAGAAATTCCACACGGGTGTACTGAAGTTTCAGAAATGTTTAATCCGTCTTTTGACACAGGCGTATTAAGTTTATTCGTTTATTTTTCCCCGGACGGTAAAACTTTGCCGCCGCAAAATATTCAAATTAATTCCGAAGATAAAAGGCAGGCGTTTACTTTACCAATTCTTACTCTTCCACAAAATCCTGAAATAGCTCAATACAAAGCGAAGTTTGATGTTTTTTCATTGGGATTTGTAAAAATGAGCAGACCGGTAATTCGTTAAGATTTTCAGATAAGTTGAAAAGTTTTTTAACAAAAAAGGGAAATCGACCAAGTATAAAGCTTGGTATGAGAAAGTTAATTGGCCAGAGTTTTAACTTGTTGACTATCGATTAAATATTGGTCGGCGGTTACAAGAGTTAGATTGTGAATAATTGCTGTCGAGACTAAAAAGCGATCCGCTGGATCGTTATGCGGTAATTCGACATCCTGGCTTTTTATGGCAATTTCATGGTTTATCGCAGCTTCTTTAAAAGGTATTTTTGAATAAACTTTTTTAATCCACTGTGATGGATTTGCCGTTTTAAGATTTATACGATTTTTCTTTGCCAATATGAGGATTTCCCAAGTTGTGATTGGGGAAAGCCAAAATTCATTTTTTGCAGAGTTTAATTCAGAAAATACTTTTTTGGATAATTTGCCGGGTTCTAAAATGCTCCATAAGAGAATATGGGTATCAAGCAATAATTTCATTTGCTCAACGCCTCCCAATCTTCTTCCTTACTGATCGGAGATACAATATCGCCTGTTATTTCTCCGTCATCCTGAAACATTCCCAGCCAGGATGATGGTTTTTCCGGCGGCGGCGGTGGAGAAACCAGAGCAATGGGTTCTCCTCGTTTTGTCACCAGTATTGGTTCTCCGGTAGTTTTCACTTGCTCTAAAATTTTTAAGCAAGTGGCTTTAAATTCTGATATGGCAATGGCGTCTACTTCTTTTTTCATTTTTCTTCTATGCTTTCTTTTATAATTTAACTATAGTCACTAACTATAGTTAAATTATATGACGTGCCGTTAATAAAGTCATCTTATTTTTAATAAAAGTACAAAAAAGATTTCAAAAAGTGGGAGTTGTTGCCAATGGAGATTTCGTTCGTCCCAGCAGTCGTCGGTTACGAAATCTAATACTTTTCAGGATAGTAAGATGATGTGCGGTAGTTTATTCTCCGGTGAACTAATCTTCTTTGCTGTTGTTGCGAAAGGGACAACTATCTAGATTGCTCTTGTCTATTCCTTTGGTTTTTCTGGCAAAGTTACGGTTAGTTGCGTGAACGGAATTGTAAAATTATTTTCGTTACAAATTTGAACCATAATCTTATTGATTTCCCATTTTATGATGTAATAATCTTCCGCGTATTTCCCGTTCACTTCGGCGACTACAATTAGATTTAAAGAGCTTGCCGCCGCTTCCTCAAAATAGACATCTAAAGCCATGATTGCGGGAGGCGTTTTTGAATAAAATTCATGTAAATTTTTAATTAGCCCCTCTTCAAATAATTTTGGAATTTTTTCGCATATATCCTCTTGGACTCCATAATCCATTCCAAATTTAGCGATGATTTTATAATTTCTGGAAAGATTCATGGGTCTAGATTTTAAAAAGTCTTCCGTAGGGTAATATTTAAGCGAACCTAGCCTATACAGCACAACTTGTTCCATTGTTTGGCTTTCTATCCGGCCAAAGGCTCCGTCTTCTAATATTACGTAGTCCTTTTTTTTGGTTGGAAACCAAACTTCATTTTCGACCACTGGCCTGGAATATTTACCTATCATTTCTCCCACTGGTATCTGTAAAAGTCCGCCTTCTAATCTTGAGTTTTCAAGCGTTACGTAAAAACCTATTTCTTTAATTAGCCAGGGAACTCCACCCCAAATAACTCTTTCACCTTCGCGAATGGTTCCCAAGTTCATAATTATTCTAAGTTCTTTAATAAATTGAGGAATTAACTGGCGAGAGGCCCAAAGTGCGGCGAGAAGAACTAAAATAACAACGCTTAATAATAACCAATCGTCATGTAAATAAAGCGTTAAAAGCGCAACCCCAAAGCTAACGGCTAAAGTGAAGGTTGTAAAAATAGTTTTAAAAACTTTTTTTAGTTGAGGATCGATGCTTCTTAATAAGCGACGCCGCTTTCGAAGGATTTTATAAAAAGTATTGAGAAGCAAGAAAGTGGCAATAAAGGCTCCCATAGCTATCAACAGGTTGCGACCTCTAACTCGAAAAAACTCCGATATCGCATCTGAAAATAACTCCCAAAAAGTTTTTTTGTTTGTCTTAATCTGATCGAGGTTTCTTTGGGTTTCCTCTAGCTCCAGTAAAAGTAATTCGGGGTTATATTTTGTTTTTAGTTGTTCTATTTTACTCGCAAAGGTTGCTCTAACTTTCCGGTCCTGGATTTTTAGTTCTTTTTGTTTTTGAGAGAATTTTTCTATATTTTCCTTTGCCGATTTATATTGTTCTATTCGCTGTTCTAAGATTTCTATTTTAGCTTTTAGCGTATCGACTTTTCTGGGCTTATCTGAAAACTCATGAATTGTTTGCAAGAGCGGTTTTGTTATTTCTTTTAATTCATCCAGCCAATCAAGACCTTCTTCGCCATTTTGGGGTAAGTCCTTTTGCGTAATTTGAGTTACTCTGGTTTCGAAGTTTTTATTAAGCGAATTCAGTTCTTCTTGAAGTCCTTCAATTCTTTCTAAAACTTCGTTTGTGGCTACTCTCTTCCCTAACTCATTTAGTTCTTTTCTAATGGCCGCAATTCTTTGAGAGATAATTATGAGTTGATTGTAAGTTTTTTCCTCTTGTGCGGGATCCATTTCGGGAGTTAAGTTATCTGTTCCCGTTTTTTCTTGAGCAAATGCATAGCTACAAATAAATACAAAAGTTAGAGAAGTAAGAAATGCAATAAATCTAAAGTTATTTTTTATATTCATTTTATTTTGATTAAGAGTTTGAGCTTTTTTGATGTCCCAACCAACTTTGCGCTTCTATAAACACGCGTTTGATTTCTGGAAATTTAATCTTTATTTTAGATTCTAAATTTGAAATCGCCTCTTCAACTTCTTTTGACGACATACCATCTTCAAAATCCAAACTTATGGTAAGTAGAATATCTTTGGGGCCCAAATGCATGGTCAATACTTCATTAATGTAAAGCAAATGGGGTTCTTCCTTTAAAATCTGCTTAATTCCATAAACCACAGATTCATTTGCCGCTTCGCCTGTTAACAGTCCTTTACACTCATAGGCAAGCAAGGCCGCTGTAGCGGCAAGAATCAAGCCAATAATTACAGAACCAACTCCATCAAGAACTGGCAAATGAAACCGCTCTCCTAAATAAAGCGACAAACCAGCGACGATAAGGCCGAGCAATGCCGCCGAATCTTCAAATAAAACCGTAAAAACAGCGGGGTCTTTGCTTGTTCGGATTGCCTTTAACCAATTTTGAGATCCTTTTGTTTTTTGAAACTCTTTAAAAGCGACGGAACAAGCAAGCGTTTCAAAAATCATAGCTAATGCGATCACGATATAGTTAATGTGGGGATCTGTTACCGGCTGCGGGTTTTTTATCTTTATGATTCCTTCATATATTGAAATTCCGGCTCCTAAACCAAATATTAAAATAGCGACAACAAAACTCCAGAAATATAATTCCATTCCGTAACCAAATGGATAATTTTTATCGGCGGGTTTTTCCGAGCGTTTTAATCCATATAGAAGCAAGACTTGATTTCCCGTATCGACAACGGAATGGATCGCTTCGCTTAACATAGCGGAACTGTTGGTATAAAAAGCTGCGAAAAATTTAGTCACCGCGATTAAACCATTGCCCGCAAGCGCAGCAAAAATCGCTTTTTTAGAAGAATGGGAAGCCATAGTTTTGGGTTTATCTTCCTATTGGAATGGTTAAGGTTGGTCTTATACCTTCTATCGCTCCTGCTTGAAGATAGAAAATTTGTCTTAATAAAGAAAAGGTAGATTTAGAGTTTAGGTCGGACTGGTCTATATAAAACCAGCGATCTTTATATTTGATTGAAACGGCGGTATGGTCTGGGTTATTGTCCTCTGTCTTAACTTTAATTAATTCTCCCGTGATGTTGTCCCACGAAAATGGTTTGCCTTCGGAATTTAAAGTTTGAGTGACAACGCCTGTTTCAATGTCGCTTTTTGGCGTTTCAATACCATGCGAAAGATAATACATAATACCTAATAAGGATCGAGTTTCTATATATAGCTTACTTTTTTCTTTTTCTTTACGGTTTAGCGCTAAAGTATAATTCAAGTTTTTTCGAGGCAATTTTAAAAGTTCGTTTAGTTTTTTTATTTCATTTAATTCCGACGCCTTAGAATCAATTTGAATTTCTAATATCGTTTCTTTGTCTGTGACCTGGAGGTATATTTCCAAGACATGCGCAATTTGAAGCTTCCTTAAAATTTTTACTACTTCTAAAAAATCTTCGTAAGCGGGAGCCCTTTCCGGCGTGGGCCCGGAAGCGCTTGGGGCATTTTTAAGAGGTCCTAATTTTTCTATACAAAGCCTGAAGATTCTCTCGATACTCCATCCGGATTTATAGAGTAAATAAATTGAATCGAGAGGGAATTTAGAAAGGAATTGTTGAATAAATTTACTGCCCTGTAAAGGCGAATATGTGATAACGGGTGTTTCTTCTACTGTAGCTCCTCCTCCAAAACCAAAAATATTTAAACCCGTGTCTGGAAAAGTTGCGTTTGCGTTTGCCGATGTTGTGAAAGTGAACTGGGAAGTGATATTACTGACTTCTAGAAAAAGTGGGGTGTCCCTATATTTTAGACGGACCAGATTTAATAAGAGTTGCTCGTTGTTTGTTTTTTGAAGAGCTTTATTATAGGCGCTTCTATCTCCTTTTAAGGTAATAGGTCCTAAATTTAAACACCCTGACAAAAATATTAGAGTTCCGAAGGATATTAATAGATTAAAGTTTTTATAAATCACAAAAATTCTCTTGTAAATTATTTTTAGAAGAATGAAAAGGTTATTTAGCTAAAGAAAATTGGAAAGGGCGGTTGCAATTCCTAAAAAAGAAAAAAAGCCTGCAATATCGGTTACTGTGGTGAGAATAATAGAAGATGCCGTAGCTGGATCTTGTCCCAGCCGCGTTAATATTATTGGCACAGAGGCTCCCGCTAAACCCGCCGCAACCATAGATAAAATCATGGATAGAAAAATAACTGCGGATAAGCCCAAAGATTTGCTCCAGAAATAAACTCCTACACCGGTTGTTATAGCGATGGCAACACCGTTTAGAAAACCTACTTTTACTTCCTTGATTACGACTAACGGCCATTGTCTCACATTAATTTCTCGTAAAGCCAGTCCGCGCATAGTAACCGCTAAAGCTTGGGCGCCTGCGTTGCCAGATTGGCCGGCAACTACCGGAAGCAGGACTGCAAGGGCGGTAAATTTAGCGATTGTCGCTTCAAATATTCCCACGACGCTTGCCGCAAGAAATGCGGTTAATAGATTTATTTCTAACCATGGCAATCTTTTTTTAATAGAAAAAAGGGGAGCTGAAAGCGCGCGTTCGTCTTTGCTTACGCCAAACATGGTTTGGATATCGACCGTGGCCTCTTCTTCAGCGGCTTTAACTAAGGCGTCGTGACGGACAGAACCAAGAATGCGTCCATTTAGGTCGACTACTGGAATAGAGGCTAATTTATACTCTTCAAGCTTTTGAACGATTTCATCTTTTGGATCTGTTGGATTTACAAAAATGCTTAATGGTTTGGCCAAATCCCTTAATAGTTGGTTGGGTTGGGCTAGTGCTAACTCTTGCATTTCCACTCTTGAAGTCAGCTTATTTTTTTCATTAATTAAATATATATTTCTGGCTTTTTCATATTTTAATTGTCGAATACGCCTCAAACATTGTCTAATGCCCATGGTTTCCCGGAATTTATAAATACGCGTATCCATTAGTTGCCCTGCCGAACCCTCTGGGTAAGACATCAATTGGCGCAATTCTTTTTGGGATTCAGAAGGACATAAAGAAAGGTAGCGTTCCTTTTCCTCTTCAGTTAATTGTTCCAAGAGGCTTACAATGAAATTAGGGTTCAGTTTTTTAACTAGGGTCAAAACTTTTTGGTCGGAAAGGCACTTAAAAATAGACGCAGAGAACTCTGGTGTAAGTCGCTCCAAAATTGAACCCAGCGTTGGACTGGGTTGGAACTCTAAGGCGTCAGCAGCCTCTTCTGGTTCCATTCCTTCCAAATCAAGGATTGCCTCTTTAGGATAGTCGGAAATATATTTCCGGTTTAATGCGTTAACAATTCCTACAGTTTTAGATTCCATATTTTTTCTTATTTTTTGATTGATCAAAAAACGAAATGATAGATCCTACAAATAAAGATAATGTGGAAGTATAAGTTTGAGTCAGGTTCATTAGCGCTGAACTAAACTCCAAAGAATTTTCAGAATGCTTATTTTTATTAAAAGCGCTTTCTAACACAGTTTTGGACAAAACCCCTAAAAGCTGCCCTTTGTTGTCGATAACTGGAAGCGTTTCAAAGCGTTCCCAATCCGCCAAAAGTTTTAGCCTTCTTAAGGTATTTTTTTCGTTAAGTGAAAAAAAATCTTTAATTATAAACTTGGAAATAGGAAGGCTGTCTTTTGCTATCACCAATGTAGATAGTTCTATAATACCTTCCAAAGTTTTATCGCTATTTACAGCGTATATTTGTTTTTCAATCCTCCTGCCGCTTCTACGAAGAAACTTCCGCGTTTCTCCTACTGTGAATTCTTTAGGAACTTCAATTATCTGAGTGTTCATCCAGGCTCCAACAGTATTATTGGGATATATTAATTGCCTTTTTAAAACCGCCCTTTTTTGCTCGCTAAACGACATCAAAATATTTTTTACGTGAAGATCCGGCAAAAAACGAAAAATAGTAGCGACTGTTGGAATGGACATTTCCTGAGCCAACGCTACGGTAAAAGAAGCAGGGGACGCCTTAAGACAAAGAGCGGCATATTCCGGAAGTAATTTTTCAAAAATTTTGCAACAAATGTTTAAAGGTATTTCTTGAAAAAAAGCAACAGTATTTTCGGGAGGCACTAGCTCTAAAATGCGAGCGGCGTCGAGGGGATGTTTATCCAAAAAAGTTAATGTGAGTTGGGGAATATCACTCATTTTTGGTATCCTTCAAATAAAGTAAGGATGGTTGCGATTGAAATTCTTTGGCGGGAATTGTCATTCGCCCTTCCTCTGTAGATAAAATCAACGACACCGGAGTCAATTCTAAAACTATTCCCTCAATATTGCCCAGTTTGATTTTTTGCCCAGGTTGATATTCTTGTTTTATGTAATATCCGCCTATCAAGTTGCTTACAAGGTCTTTGGACCCAAAAGCCAGGGCCAGGGTGAAACTTCCAACAATAGCTCCAATTAAAATTGAAATTAAAGTTACCAAGAAGGTTACTTCAATTCCAATTTGATCCATACCAATCACAATTGCGGTAATTAACGTTGCTCCCTGGACTATACCGCCGATTAGCCTGTGATGAGGAATACGGGCCGAAATTAATGCAGATGTTATTATATCTCGCGCAAAAGCACTGAGTAGAAATCCAGCCGCAACGATCAACCCTCCTACTATAAATGTGGGTAAGTACGCTACGATTCGGTTGAGCCAGATAGTAAACGACATGACTCCCAAAATCTGGGCAATTCCGGTCGCAAAGAAGAAAATAGTTAACCAGAAAATTAATTTACCAAAAAGCTCGGAAAACTTATTGGAAAAGCGAAACTTAGTGAATACGCCCTTCCTTAAAACTTTATCCAAAACATTATTAATTACTATGGTAAGCCGGATGGTAAGAGATTTTAATAATCTGGCAACTAATACTCCAACAAATAAGAGAAGAAAAGCTCCTAATAAATTAGGAGTGAAAGCCAAGAATTGGTCAAATAAATTTGAAATTTCGGCGCTAAGTTCCTCCAACCAAAAAGAAATATTGTCCATATTGGTTAGTTCCTTGGAAAGATTCTACTAATATTGAAAATTCACGTCGCTCAAAGTAAAAAGTTAATCTATAAAATTATGAGCGAGATTTTTTTATTTAAACATGTGTAATTAAAAATAAAAAATCTAATACCTATCATCTTCCAGTTGTTCAATAGTTTTTTGAACTTTTTTGGTGTTATGGAAGCTAGCGATGTGATATAGAGCATCCCCGGCATTTACCAAGGGAAGCTTTAACTGCCCAATAACGATGCCTTCAAACGGGGCGGTGATTTCCGCTTGAAGTTTTCCAAATTGATCGGTAATAATGCCAAGTAAATCGCTTTCCTTTACATGAGCGCCAACTTCTTTTAACGTGCGGGCAAGACCGCTGACTGGAGAACGCAACCACTTGGTTCCCCAGGAAACAAAGGCTTCTCGTCTCACCCGGGTTTTCTTTTTAGGCAGCATTCCAATAGATTGCATAACAGAGAGACAACCCTGTACTCCAATTTGAATAGTTTTTTCGTCAAATCGCAGAGCTTCACCGCCCTCAAATAAGAGCATAGGTATTTTTTTTCTCCGGGCTGCTTCTCTTAAGGAACCATCGCGAATATTAGAATTTAAAATCACGGGAACTCCAAACTCAAATGCAAGGCGTTTAGTTTCGGAATTATTCATACAAGCGCGAATTTGGGGTAGGTTTGTTCGATGAATAGCTCCCGTATGCAAGTCAATGCCATGAGTGGATTTTTTTACTATTTCTTTCATGAATATATTAGCTAATCGGGAGGCCAAAGAGCCATTTTTAGAACCAGGAAAAGACCGGTTTAAATCTCTACGATCTGGTAGATATCTAGATAACATGTTAAACCCAAAAATATTGACAACTGGAACGGCAATTAAAGTTCCCTTCAGTTTTTTTAATGATTTATTTCCAAGTATTCTGCTTACGATTTCGGTTCCATTAATTTCGTCGCCATGAATAGCGGCGGAAATAAATAAAACGGGTCCGTCATTCTCGCCACGTATGACTTCTACAGGAATGACCAGATCGGTTCCATCGTATAAATTGGCGCCGGCGAGATCAATTTTTTTGCGTTCTCCTTTATTGATCGAAACCCCGCCGATTGTTAAAACAGCGGCCATTAACCAATACCTGATGTTTTAGTGTTCCAGGGTTTCGCGTCTTTTTCAATGAATTGAATAATTTTATCGGCGACATCAATTTCGGTTGATTGTTCAATGCCTTCAAGACCAGGAGAAGAATTAACCTCCATTATTACGGGTCCATGGTTGGAGCGCAATAAATCTACGCCCGCAACATTCAACCCCATAGCCTTGGCAGAACGCACAGCCGTGCTTCTTTCTTCGGGTGTTATTTTAACCGACTTGGCGCTCCCTCCTCGATGTAGGTTGGATCGAAATTCCCCTTCTTTGCCTTGTCTAATCATTGAAGCGACGACTTTATCATTAATCACAAAACATCTAATATCCGCGCCGCCCGCTTCCTTTATAAACTCCTGAACCATAAAATGAGCGTCCAGCTCCATGAAAGCTCCGATAACGCTTTCCGCCGCTTTATCGGTTTCCGCTAATACAACTCCTTTCCCTTGAGTTCCTTCCAGGAGTTTTACTACCAATGGAGCGCTGCCTACAAGATTAATAATATCTTCCGTGTGTTTTGTAGAATGGGCGAATCCCGTAACAGGTAGACCAATTCCTTTTTTAGCCAGGATTTGGAGGGAACGGAGTTTGTCACGGGATCGGGAAATAGCAACCGATTCATTTAAGGGATAGGTCCCCATCATTTCAAATTGCCTTAATATAGCGGTTCCATAAAAGGTGTTAGAGGCGCCAATTCGAGGAATAACGGCATCGAATTCATTAAGAGTTCGATCTTTATAATGAACGGAAGGTTTATGCGACGTAATATTTACATAGCATTTTAAGTAGTCGATTATTTCGGCTTCGTGGCCTCTTTTTTTAGCCGCTTCCACTAGTCTCTTTGTTGAATAAAGCTTCGATCCTCTGGAAAGTATTCCGATTTTCATTATTTGTTTCCTTTCTCAGTCGCATTGGAGTTTATCTTTAAAAATGATTTGCCAGAATGCACTAGATAACGATTTTTAATTGCGGTTCGCCCTAGCAGCAAACGAAATCCCATTAAATCTCTATTAACAAGGGTTAGTTCTATTTTAAAAATTTTTTTCCCAATTTTTAATTTCGTTTTGATCACCGGGCGGATGGTTGAAATTCCATTGGAACTGGTTACCGAGCGTTCATCTATTACTTCGGCCGAAGCATTAATTACCGGATGCGATTCCCTTTGAACAGGATGAATTTTAAATTTAACGATATTTGTTCCTTCGACCATTTTGAGATTAGTGACGTGAAGGGATGAAGTTCTAGCGCCGGTATCTATTTTAGCTTTTATGGTTTTTACTTTTAACTCAGGAAAGGAAACCCATTCTCTCCAACCAATAGTTTTAAGAACTTTTTTTTTCATATTTTAAAAAGTTATGGAGCGCTGAAATAAAAATTATTAATTCTGAGATTACCGTATTTAAAGCAATCTATTCTAACTGAGACGCCAGTTTTTTATTCGCTGGCAGCATTTGGACTTAAAAATTCTTGTCGAGACGTTAGTTTTTTAATGTCATCCGAAAGGCTAACCGTGAGTTGAGTAAATGGAATTACCAAATCGTTTTCGTTGCAAATTTGTACTAGTGTTTTGCTTATTTTCCATTTCAATGGATAATAATCGTCTGCATACGCTCCGTTTACATTAACCAATATAATCAGATTTAACGAGCTTGCGCCAGCTTCGTCGAAATGAACTTTGATTGAGGTGATCTCTTGCGGTTCTTTTTCAAAATAATTTTGAAGATAATTATTTAAACCCTCTTTAAACATTTTTGGAATTTCGTCGCAAATACGAGATTGAACGCCGTAATCCAATCCGAATTTGACGACGAGTCGATATCCTTTAGATAAATTTCTTGGTTTTTGAGAGATGAAGTCTGAACTGGGATAATATTTCAAGGACCCAAAGTGGTAAAGAATCACTTGTTCCATGGTTTGCTTTTCCACACGGCCGTACGAACCGTCGTTAAGGATGACATAATCTCCTTGTTCAGTTGGAAACCAGGGTTCTCCTTCCACTATTGGACGAGAATGATGGCCGATAAGTTCGCCGACCGGTAACCTTATTATCCCGCCCTCTAAACTTTCATTAATAATAGTTGCAAAAAATCCCGTTTCCTGCACCTTAAATGGAACGCCTTTCCAAATCATTCGTTCGCCCTCTCTAACGGTTCCAAGGTTCATGATAATTCTTAATTCTTTAAGGAAGTTTGGGATCAATCGACGCGAGGTCCAGAAAATAGCCATTAGAAATAAAATCGTTATACTTAGAAGCAGCCAATCGTCTAGTAAATAGAGGGAAAGAAGACTGGATAAAGCGCAAAGTACAATAATTATCATATGAGAAGCTGTTTTGATTAGCTTCTTTAATTGTGGGTCGAGTTTTTTTTGAAAGAAACTCCTTCGACTTATAGTTCGAAAAATTTTGGTAAGTCCCCACCATAGACCAAAGAAAGTTGTGATGGAAATGAACAGGTTTCGACCGCGTTCTCTAAAAAAGTCATCTACAGATTCTTTTAGTAATTCTAAAATAGATTTTTGACTATCTTGTATTTTAGAAAGGCTGCGCTCGGCTTCATCTAGTTTAAGCTGAAGAAATTCAGGGTTGTATTTGGTTTTAAGTTTGGTTAATTGTTTTTGGTATGATTCGGCAACTTTCTTGTCTAAAGAAGAGTCCCCATTGTCATAACTTAAAAAAGTTTCTAAACTTTTTCGGGCTTCCCGGTAAGTGGCGATTTGAAGTTTCAAGTTTTGAATTTTAACTTTCAGGTTTTCGATCTTTCGAGGTTTTGCCGAAATTTCATGTATTGCTTTAAGAAGAGGTTTAGTAAGCTCCTGAAGTTCGTCCAGCCAACTCATTTGAACTTCATCTTTTTTAGGCAATTCGTCTTCGTGTAATTGGGAGGCTAAAATTTCAAAATTCCGGCTTAGATCTCTCAGCTCTTTTCTTAAATCTTCAATGCGGTCTGTTATTTCTTGAGTTTGATTACCTTTTTTTAACTCGTCAAGTTCTTCTCTTATTACCAATCTTCTTTTTGTTATTTGTAGCAATTGTTGTTGAACTTTTGGTCGATCAAATATTTTTTCTTCGGTGGATTTGATAGGTTCTGATACAGCGGGAATATTTTGAGAAAAACAATTATTGGAAGAAAAAATAAAAACAATCATCCACGTCAAACTTATGAAGGATTTGAAAAATCCCTTATTTTGAAACTCTAAAAAAGACTTTGAAGAAATCATAACAATTAAACCAAGGAGTAAATTGGCCATATATATTTAAGCCGATTTACTAAACCTTAAAAAATGTTGCAATGTTATATTCTCCTAACGGGCTATTTTTCCGAAAAAAATAATTCTAAAGTTTTTCTAAAATATTGCTGGAGTTGATTTAGCCTTGTGGGAGCGACAGTTAAATTTTTTTCATCAAACCAGGGCGGCGCTAGATAGAGAATACGGCTCATTTCAATCTGCATGCAAGGTTTTGGTTTATTCCCATATGTTCTGGTAATGAATCCGCCTGAAAATGGTTGGTCGATAGTTATGTCGTTTTCATTTAATCCAAACACTGTTTTAAAGCAGTTTGCCATTTTGTGAACCCATTCTTTTGAACAACTTTTTCCTTGATTGCTTCCTAAACAAATTTTAGGTCTTTCTTTTCCTGGATCTGGGGAAATTTCCGGTCCGACGGCTTCCATGGAATGACAATCCAACATGAGTTGTATTTCGTTAGAAGTATTCGTTAACTCTTGAATTCGATTGTGAAAGGGGTGGTAATAATTTTTCAAAAGCAATTCGGTTGACTCGTCATCCAACTCTCTGCCAGAATGATAAATGGGTCTTCCAAGGCATGTTTTAGATTTGACCACGCCATCCGGATTTTTGGGAGGGCGATCATCGGTAGATCGATTTAAATCGACAAACGCTCGGGCTATTTCCCCTTCTACCTGAGCGACGACTTCATTTTTTAAATTATAAATATTTTTTGTAAAAGCGTCGCTATCTTCGAACTGGTCCTTATCCGTAATGCAAACTCGATCAATAATTTCTTCGGGAACTTTTGTTCCGCCGTGGGGAATGGAAATGAGAACTGGGAATTTTTTCATGTGTCAAAATCCCATAGCGACGCCGTCTCTTCTAATTTCGGCCACTCCTTGAAATTCATTCCTAGTTTGAGATTTCAAGACAGCGTGAATTGCGCCCAGATAAAAAGAATACGGTTCGCGTGGATCTAATTTATAACCTACTTGTTTTAGGTAATCTATTATAGTTGGATCAAATCTTTCTTCTTCCAAAGACAATTTGCCACCAACAGTACAGTGCATACGCGGCATTGTCATTGCGTCGCTGATCGGGAGATTTCCGTCGATGATATGGGAGAGAAATTGACTCATGGCCGAGAAAATACGTTCGCTTCCTGGACTTCCCGCTACTAACCACAGCTTATTATTATTAAAAGCAATTATAGGAGCGACTGAACTCCAAGGAATAGCGTTGGGTCTTAAATAATAAGGGTGTGACGGATTTTTGATGTCCAAAGAGCTCATGTAGTTGTTATATAAAAAACCCATTCCCCGGGCCGCCGCCTTTGCGCCATATACAAGCTCAATTGACTGTGTAATGCCTATTGCGTTTTCTTCAGAGTCCATTACAGAAAGATGAGTTGTATCGTTATTTAAAGTAAATAATTCTGTTAGGGGCAGTGCAGGATCAATCTCATCGCGAATAGAAGCGGAAAGATTTCTGGCGAATTCCAGACTTAAAATTGTTTTGTCATGCGGTAGTTGAGGATAAATATTGGGATCAAATGGTCTTTCTTTATGGTTTAGTAAGCCTTTACGAAAAATTTCAGCTAAAAAGTGAAACATTTTCGGAGTGGGATTTTTGAAAAACTTGGAAGGGAGGTTTTTCATTATTTGCAAAACCAGAAGCAAGGTTCTACCGGCCCCAGGAGGCGGACAAGTAAAAATTTTAACTTTACGATAATTTCTGCGAATAGGCTTTCTTTCAACGGGCCATGGAATTAACGCTAAATCTTCGGCTCGGAGAAAACCTTCATGGAATCGCATATCCTCGTCGATTTGACGGGCGATATCTCCCGAGTAAAAAGATTTAACTCCGTGCCTGGATAGGTGTTCCAGTAAATTCGCTAAATCTTTTTGGACGAATTGTTCTCCTGTTTCATATGGAGTTTTACCATCCTTTAGGAAGTATTTTGCTCCTGAAAGGGAATCGACTGCGAGAAACTTATTTAGTTCTCTTGTTTGCAGGTCGTGCTGAAGTTGGGAAATTTGATAACCTTCCCGCGCTATACGAATAGCCGGTTTTAGAATCTCTTCCCACTCGAGTTTTCCATATCTAAAATGAAGGTAACCAAGAACGGCTGGGGTGCTTGGAATGGTTGTGGCTTTGTACCCCTGAAACCTTTGTGTTTTCTTATCGATACGATCTATATGGGCAAGCGAGGGAACCCGGCTAGATCCATCTAAAGCAATGACTTTTCCTTTATAATGAATAATAGCGGTAGACTGTCCGCCAAGGCCGCTTGCCTGAGGTTCGCATACGCTCAGCGCAAATGCGGAAGCTACTGCGGCGTCGATAGCGTTCCCGCCTTTGCGTAATGTCTCAACGCCGGCTTCGGTCGCTTCCGGAAAAGCCGTCGATACCATGCCATTTTCAGCGACGGCACATTTACCATCCTCTGTGGGCTGAAACTTGCCTTCGATTTTATTTATTTTCACGAGGCGAAGTTCTTAGAAGCTTTGAAAATAAGATAAGAAAGTAACACGCTCCGATCTATCAGGCTATCCCGAACTACGTATTCATTCTTTGTGCCATACCCTCCAGTAACGGGTCCAAAGCCATCTAAAGATGGAATGCCAGAACTAGTGTAGGCTAAAACCGAAGAAATACCCGCATCGGATTTTTTAACTCTGACTTCGACAGCTTTAGCAATTTCCTCTATGTGATCAAAAAATTTTAACGAGGCGTCGTTTTCCAAAAACGGTTTCCTTTGATGGCCTTTGCCAATGTGAATTTTGATGTTACTGGAAGATTTTGTTTCGAAAATTTTATTTACTTGTTCTTCCAATTCCCTGTTTTTTTTCACAAGTTTATATCTGATTAAAAATGAAAGCGTTGCGTGATAGGCAGGTAGAGCTTCCGCGCTTTTTGTTTCGATGCCAGTAAAGTTGACATAAGAGCCGTCTGTCTCAGAGTTTAATCTTTTAAGCGCAGAGATTTTTTGAGCGGCAAATAAAATAGGATCGTCGTTTTCTGTTAAAGATCTGGAAGCCATTTTCGTTTGAAGCCGGTTAATTTCAATTTCAAAATTAAGCGATCCATAACAGGAAGAAAAGATTTCACCAGATAATCCGGCTCCGCCAAGGCCAACAACGTAATTTGATTTTGATGAAAGCTCTTCTAAAATAGGCTTTGAAGAGCGTCCTCCTTTAGAGTCGTCGGTGATGAGTAAAATGCCGCATTTTATTTTTCTTAGGGTTCGTGTGTATCTAAGAGCCCGCAAAGCGCCAAATAATACAGCAAGGCCCCCTTTTCCGCGCGATACTCCTGTTCCATAAATACGACCGCGTTCTTCGGAAAACGGAGAGTAATCTTCATAATCCACGGAATTATCCAAATTTCCTACTAAAAGAATATCGTTATGGTCGTCCATATGGTTTGAAAGGTAAAGAATATTGCCAAGCTCCGCTCTCGAATGGACTTGACGGTTAAATCCCATAGCCGAAAGTTGGCTGGAAACCCAGCGACCTAAAGAATTGACTCCTTCGATATTTTGGACATAAGAATTAATTTCGACCATTTTCGACAATTGGTCAGTCATAGTCGTCAAATTGCCTCTAAGGAAGCTCCTCAATCGGATACGAAGCGGATCTTTTTTTGCTTTGGTTTCAGGTTCTTCGGCTGTGACCTGTTCAATTTGCTGGTTTCCGAAGTATCGCTCTACGGCTACGTCTAACATCCGGTTTACCATAGTTTCGTAGGTATATCCCGCTGTTTTTGCCGCATGCACATAGGTCCCCGTCAGCCCCAGGCTGGCCATCGAGTTTAATTCCAAAATGTAGAAATTTCCGTCTTTATCCATTCGGTAATCGACTCGACCAAAATCGTAAATACCTAAAACTTGAAAGGTTTCTTTGGTCAGCTTTCTGAGTGTTTCCGCTTGTTCTTCACTTAAGTTTGCCGGACAGATTTTTCCTTTAGGTTTTTTCAACTTGTCGTCCAAACTTTGGATTGCGTTTGGATTGCCTTCTAAATCTATTTCTACAATAGGAAGAATTTCCGGATCTCGATTTCCAAGCAATCCGACCGCAAACTCCCTACCAGGAATAAATTGCTCTACCAAAACAGGTTGCTTAAATTGTTCCACTAAATTTGCGATAGCGTGTTTTAATGAAGTCAGATCGTGAATTACTTGAATGCCCAAAGAAACCGCTTCCATCTTTGGCTTCGTAATGACGGGAAAGGGCATGTCGTCGGGTATTTGATCTGCGTTAAAAAATACCCAGTAGGGGGCCGTGGGTAACCCTGCTGCATGAACCATCACTTTCGTAGTAACTTTATCTAGAGCGACACCATGTCCGGCAGGACTGGAACCCACATAGGGAATGCCAACCATTTCCAGAAGCGAAGGAATATGCGTGTAGCGGCTGACACCTTGTATACCATA
>CAYFMN010000056.1:13841-23328 GCA_964344185.1 uncultured Nitrospinota bacterium | reverse complement strand
AAATATAACAAAACAAACTTCTAAAGCTTTATTCCTATTTTTAGAGGTCCCCATATATTATTTTGAAATTCGCCGCTATTTTTGCTAAGGAAAAGCTTTAATATGTTGATTAAAAAACGCTACTGATTATAAGTTAAATGGAAAAAGAATTTAAATTTACGAAGTCAATTTTAGTTTTACTTTTCTTTATTGGATTAGAAACGTTTGCAAGTTTCTACATTAACAAATTTCCCCAGTATACCGACAAGGTAGCGCATATTGAAGCGCAGCCGCCACTACCCTATCATATCCGAAGAAATATTTTTGACGATGATAACTATTATTTTGCGCAAATGGTTAAGGGGAAAAACTCCATAAAGATTAAAGGAGAATATTCGTTATTTGGCCTGGAGGGTATGGTTCGCCACGCTAAAGGAGACACTATCATCAATAAATGGGGGTATGAGGGGCCTTATTTTAACAAAAACGCTGGGTCAAATGTATTTCGAGTCATTGCATTGGGGGATTCTACAACAATTGGAGAGGGAGCTCCTAGCGAGATGAGTTATCCAAGGCAACTTGAAAGAATGCTAAATAGTTCAAAGGGTTCCGGCCAACTCTATCAAGTAATTAACTTTGGGCATTGGGGATATGGTATTTGCGATGTAAGGTTTATTTTCGAAAATGAGGCGTTGAGTTTTAAACCAGATATGATTTTAGTTATGGCTGGTTCTAAAGACGCTACAAAACTAGGAACGAGAATTTCAAGCTCTGCACAATTTTGTGATTCTGGAGCTTGGGTCCAGGACGCTAAGTGGGGTCAGAATTTAAATATTTTATTAAAGACTTCTCTTATGAAGGTTCCTCGGCCTAAACGTGCGCCCTTACCCTATCGTTTTCAACCTCAAAACCTTTCCTATTATAGGAAAGAGCTTGAAAAAATAATTTGGAAGGCGGATAGCAGGGGGATTTCTGTTGGTTTGATTACTTTACCAACCGCATTAGAAAATAATAAATCTCAATCTAGCCTGTCTTGTTCCGGCGAGAACTTTGTTGAATGCGAGTACGATGAGAAAAGAGTTTTGTTAATTCAACAGGTGGACAAGTTATATAGAAGATTGGCGAAATCGCATTCTAATGTATTTCATATAAATAACGGAGTGACGTTAAATACGAATGGGAAAAAACTTTTTTTTCAGGAGGATAAAGAACATCTGACGAGTAGCGGTAATCGAGTTTTAGCATATGGCGTGAAGTTGGCAATAAATGGACAGCTAAATATCGATCCTGAATTGCCAAAACCATTTGGCTCTCAAATAATGAGTTCCAAGAGATTGGAGATTAAATATTTACAAAGTTTGTTTTTAAGTAATGAAATTGAAGATTTAATTTGCTCAGGATGCGTAGCTTTTAATGGCAAGTGCGTATACGCAGGATCAGATAGAAAAGAGGAATGGGTCACATCGGTAGTAGAATTTTCACTTGGAAGTTTGCTGCAATTTGAAAAAGAGGTCCTCTCTACGGAAATAAATGTTGAATTAGAGAGTTTGCTAAGAGAAGCGATTAAAAAGAATCCAAATTTTTCGCTTTCCTATTGGGTTTTAGCTCAAATTCTTTTAGCGAAAGGAGAGCGTGAGTCGGCAAAAAAATATGAAAATATTTCATTTAACTTAAATCCATTGCTAAAAGGTTTTGACTTTGATTTGTGGAAGAATTTTTTCAACGATAGACATATAAAAAATACAATTGTTACCGATCTAAAAGAAGTTTTTGGTTTTCTCAAAATCGGACCAAAATATAATCTGTCTTATCTTTTTGCAAACTCGATAATCGGACGCGATTTAAAGTCTTACCCTAAAGAATTAAATTTAAAAAACTTTAAAAACTTATACTATGCATCGCCTTTGTTGGCGAGGTCCATTTATAAAAAGGCCTTAGATTATTTGGTTGAGGTTAAAGATTACGACAAAGCGTTAGAACTCGCGAGAAAAGTTAAGACCATTAAGCCGCAATACAGCTCGTTTGGAACTTTTTCTGATTACGAAAAGAAAATAAAAACTCTTATAGATATGTAAGGTTATGTGTAGTTTAAGTTACAAGAACCAATTGTGACTTTTGGGCTATGTTATATCTGTATTTTTTCATTTACATTAATCAATTACTTAAGTCTCAATGAATTAAAAATAATCAATGTTGTTTCATTCCGTAGAATTCCTTCTTTTCTTTTCTTTTTTTTATAGCCTCTATTTAACGCTGCCTCATATTTATCAAAACAGGTTACTGCTCGTTGCAAGCTATGTTTTTTACGGGAGTTGGAATTGGAAATACTTAATATTGATATTTGTTTCAACGCTTTGCGATTATTTTTGCGGATTGGGAATTCTAACAGCCAAGAGTAGAAAGGATAAAAAGCGGTTTGTTATTTTTAGTGTTGCTTTCAATCTTATCCTACTGGGAGTTTTTAAATATTATGATTTTTTCGCAGAGAGTTTTGGAAAGCTTATGGGGGGTTTCGGCTTTACAGTCCAACCTTATTTTTTAGATGTTGTTTTACCTGTTGGAATCTCCTTTTATACCTTTCAAACGATGAGTTATACCATCGACGTTTATCGAGGGAAGGTTCATGCTGAAAGAAGCTTTTTCGATTTTGCGCTTTATGTAGCTTTTTTCCCGCAACTCATTGCAGGGCCAATTGAGAGAGCCGGTCGTCTGCTTCCTCAGATCCTCAAACCTCGAGTTATTGCAATTGAAGATATTTTTCGAGGAGTCATGCTCTTCTATTGGGGATTTTTTCTAAAAATTTTCATTGCCGATAACCTTGCCAGAATTGCCGATCCAATTTTTGCTCAGACTAGTTATTTTAACGGCGGAGAAACATTGATAGCTATATATGCTTTTAGTTTTCAGGTTTTTTGCGACTTTTCTGGCTATTCCTTAATGGCGATTGGATTGGCAAAAGCAATGGGTATTGAACTTATGGAGAATTTTCGGCAACCTTATTTTTCAAAAAATATTTCAGAATTTTGGCGTCGATGGCATATATCGTTATCTTCATGGCTTCGAGATTACCTTTATATTCCTTTAGGAGGCAATCAAAAAGGAGGCAAGCGAACTTGTATTAATATTTTTATAACCATGTTACTTGGCGGGTTGTGGCATGGCGCTAGCTGGAATTTTGGAGTTTTTGGAATTTATCATGGTATTTTAATCGGAGTTCACCACAATATTTCAAAAGTTTGGAATCGAATTCACCCAATTATTCAGATTTTTTTAACTTATCAATTAGTTTGTTTAGGGTGGCTAATTTTTCGAACCTCCTCGTTTGAGCAGGCTTATGGGATGTTAATAAGTATTTTTCAAAATTTTCAAGTTTTACCAAACTTTTCTGAAAACTTAATTGAAATTACTTTGATCGTTTCAATTTTATTTCTAACTGAATTATTTCAAGAGATTAAAAACAATTCTCAGGTCATCTTAAGAATGCATAGGGGGCTAAGATATTCTTTTATAATTCTGCTAACGGTATTGATGTATTTGGGAGGAGATTTTAGCGACCAACCTTTTATTTATTTTCAGTTTTAAAGGATACTAGGTTAGCAAAGAATTATAGAAGTTTTTAAGGTATTATCTTTGATGTAGGCCGCATTCTTTATGTTCAGGATTTTCCCACCACCATCGACCTGCGCGAGGGTCTTCACCTGGTTCAACCGGTCTAGTGCAAGGGGCGCATCCAATGCTTGGATAATTTTGTTTATGTAAAGGATTGGTTGGGACCTTATTTTCAGTGATGTATGCTTCAATATCTGCGGAAGTCCAATCCTTTAAGGGGTTTATCTTAACAAGAGGAGGGTGATCTTTATCTTCTTCCACCGCTTGAATATCGCTCCGAGTAACGTTTTGATCTTTGCGTAGCCCCGTAACCCAGGCGCTTAATTCCTTAAGCGCTCGATTTAGGGGCTCCACTTTTCTAATTCGACAACATTCTTTACGATTTTCAAGATTTTCTCTAAAGGAAAGAAACCCTTTTTCTCTTAAAAGCCGCTCAACTGAAGAGGAGTCTGGAAAATAAGTAATTATTTCAAGTTTGTAGCGCGATCTGACTCGATCAATCAATGTATAAGTTTCTTCATGCAATCTACCTGTATCCAAAGTAAAAATGGAAATGGGTTTAGATAGTTTAGAAATCATATCAATTAAAACCATGTCTTCCAGTCCAAAACTAGAAGCCAAAGCTATTTGATCGGAGTATTCGTTTGCAGACCATTCTAAAATTTCTTTTGCGCTTTTGTCATTTAGTTCTTTGAAATCCATTACTTAAGAAATGCTCCCGTAATAATTAAACTTATTTTTGTTGTACATAGCGCCGATATTGAGGCTTTGCTCTTGAAGAACAACGATTAAGAGATAAGAAAGTTCCTATAAAGAGCCAATAATCAATATTTTTCTTGACACATATTTGAAATATATATATAAAGCAGTTCTCTCTTTGATAGCAAAGCTTAATTTTTTAGCTTCGCCAAGGTTAACATATATGAGTTTGAAATACGCTGATATTTTTGCGTTGGAAAACCTTGAAAAGCGCTCCACGAATCCCCATTCAATAACGAAACTAAATTCTTTCTGTCGCTTTTTTATTTAGTCGAGGTCCACAGATAATAATTAATTCATATTTGAAAGTTGGGCATTTTTCCGTTAGAATCGGGAATTTATTTAAACCCAGTTATTGATTGCTTTAGCAAAAATCTTTGGGTCTTGCTATTTGGGGGACTTAGCGCCTTTGAGTTTTATCCAACTTAAGATGAAGTTTTGTAATCGCAAGATTTGTAAAAATTTCTTCTCAGTTTTTTGTGTGTTAGGGATTATAACAATTCCAGCGTTAGGTTTTTCGGCTGACGTTACGCGAGGATTTTCTATACTAAAGGATATGGAAGCCGCCTTGGTTGGTTTGGCGGACAAAACGAGGCCGGCTGTTGTAACCATAACCCCCTATATTAAATCAAATAAAAAGAAGTCCCGTTCGATTAGAAGGGTGCGGCCTACTAATACTGGAACTGGCGTAATTATCGACGGAGAAAAAGGCTTAATTGTAACTAATAGTCATGTTGTAAAGGATATGAGTTCGCCTGAAATTACGTTGATGGGCGGTAAAAAGTTTGAGGGAAAGGTCCTAGGGGCAGACGAAGAAACTGACTTGGCGGTTATTCAAATTGAGTCAGGAGAAAAGCTCCCTGAGGCGCATTTTGGCGATTCAAGCAATTTGCGTGTTGGGCAATTTGTCATAGCGGTTGGCAATCCATTCGGGCTGGACAGCACTATGACATTTGGTATTGTGAGCGGTTTGAATCGAGAAAATATAAACATTTCTAGATACGAAGATTTTATACAGACAGACGCGTCCATTAACCCGGGTAACAGCGGCGGTCCCTTGTTAAATTTAGATGGGGAGATCATTGGAATCAATACCGCAATAATCAATTACGCTCAAAACATTGGATTTTCCATTCCAGTTAATATGGTGAAGACAGTCGTAAAAGACTTGATCCAAACTGGGGAAGTCCGGCGAGGCTGGTTGGGCGTTGGGATTGAACCGGTAGGAAAAGAAGAGAAGGTCGTTGACGATTTGTCTCTCGGACAAGGCGTGTATATAAACGCCGTATTCGAAGGAGAACCAGCCGAAAAAGCCGGTTTAAAAATTGGAGACATAATTTATAAGGTTGGCGGTTCTTTAGTTAAGTCCCCTGCAACAATGATTAGAGTTATAGGAGGAATTACTCCTGGACAACTCATAAACGTTCACGTCATTCGTGATGGCAAGAAAAAGGTTGTCCCCGTGACTATGGGGATTGCTAAAAAGAAAGAAAGAGTAGCAATGCTGCCCAGAAACTCAATACGGTCTCTGGGATTAGCGGTAAGAGATCTGAATCATGTTTTAAAAGAGAAATACAACCTTTTTGATAAGGAGGGGGTGGTTGTAACAGATATTTTTCCAGACGGTAGATCGGAAAAAGCTGGACTTCAGAAAGGCGATTTAATCATGGCTATTAATGGGCAATCGATTAATTCGCGAGTAGAATTTAAAAAAGTTGTAAGTGATTTAGTTTCTGATGACACGATTTTTTTGCTAATATTTCGTGGAAAAGAGTCCATTCATATAACTATTGAAGGAAAAAACTAAACGTTTGGAAATATAGTTACGTTTTTTTGTGGTTTTTTGTAGTTTTTGTTAAACCCTTAATTTTTAATGAATCGTTAAGGAGGGTAGTGATGGTTTTTCGATTCTCAAGCGGGCGGATTTTGCCGGTCGCGGTTCTGGGGATGTTTCTATTCCTGGCGCTAGGGGTTTCAGGTTCTTTTGCGGCTGATCAAGGCCATGAAGGACAGAAACACGTAGTTGCTTCGGCGGAACACCCAGAATGGTTGAACAAATTGGAAGGTCAAGTTGACCGCGAGGAAAATGAAAGCGGTCTCAATGGCAATCGCCAAAGACTTGACAAAACATTTATGAAATTGATGGGCAAAGTTAAGCGAGAGCTTAAAGAACATGCCGCTCCAGCTTCTTCTGGCGGTATGTACCACGACTCTTGGTCAGCTCATCAAATGGGACAATCCTTTTTGCTTGGACCAAGCGAAGCTTCGGCAAAAGTTTATAAGGGAGCCCATTGTTCCAGTTCTGCGCCAGTTAAAACATATGACATTACAGCCATCAACGTAGAAATTACGTTGAACCAATGGGGCGACTATTACCCAGGTTATATGTATGTTTTGACAAGAAATGTTGACGGCGTTCGAGAGGAGGAAGAAAAGAATGCCGCCGCTCGGGAAGACGAGCTTGATCCCGGCGCAGTTTCAAACGGTCTACAAGGCGATTTGATTCAGCCTTTAGTCATTCGCGGAAACCAGGGCGATTGTGTTCGTTTCAAGATTAGAAACGAAGTAGAAGACGAAGACATTGCTTTCCAAATTAACGGTTCCGAATTGATTATTAGTTCTACAGGGCAGCCTGCTACCGCAGCAACCCCGGGAGCTGTTATTCATTCTGGCGAATCCCAGGATTTTGAATGGCAAATCCCTATCGATGAGCAAGAAGGCGGACGCATGATTCAAAGTCATGCCGGTCGCGATCCTTCCTCTTTGGGTTTAAGTGGCGCGTTCATTGTTGAGCCAAAAGGATCAACTTATTTGAGCCCATTCGATGGTAAGCCGTTAGATAGCGGTTGGGAAATGATGATCGCTCAACCTAACAATAAGGATTTCCGAGAGTTCATCCTTATGTACCATGAGGTTGGCGACGAATCTTTCCGACCTTTGAACCGTCATGGCGAAATGATTCCACAACGGGACCCGCAAACGGACGCCTATCGGCCTTCCGCTCGCGCGATGAACTATCGCAGCGAACCGTTTGGTATCAACAATTTGGCGCAACAAGAAAAGCATTTTCATTACGAAGACGAATCGTTGGCTTATAGCTCTTATACTTTTGGCGACGCTCCAACCACGATTCCTCGATCTTATATGGGCGATCCTGCCAAGTTCCGATTGGTTCATGGCGGCGGCGAAGTTTTCCATTCCCATCATCCACACGGAGGTTCCATTCGATGGTTGAGAGCTCCTAAACGGGAGCCTGGTTTGGAAAATATGATTACGGCCGCCTGGGATGGTCCTGTTAAATATCCAGTAGTTAGAACCACTTCCGACCGCGTTGACGTTGAAGTTATTGGTCCTTCCGAAGTTGTTGATTTGGAAACCGAATGCGGTTCTGGTTTGTGTCAGCATTTAGCGGGCGACTTCTTATTCCACTGCCATGTAGCTCATCACTATGTTGCTGGTATGTGGGGTTATTGGCGCGTATATAACACGCTTCAATACGGTAATTACCCATTTGGAAGCACGGACGTTATGCCTCCTTTGGCCGAATTGCCTGACAGAGCGGGTCGAATTCCTAAAGGCGTTCCATCCGATCAGTTGGTTGACAAAACCATGGATTGGTTTGGCAAAAAGTTTGATATCGTTGGAAAAGACGGCTCAAGCGACTGGACCAAAGACACCCCAACCGTCAACATTCGAGATTGGGTTAAATATATGTTGCCTCCTCAAGGTCAACCGGGTCATACCGATGATGAGCGAGGACAAATCCTTTCTTATGACGGTTCGGTTTGGGACTATGGCTGGAAAGATAACCGGGCTTTATCCGAGCGCGAGTCTACTTTGCCTAATCCTAAGTATAAATCTCCGCATCCAGGAAAACGGCATGCCATTCTTTTCGAGCCAAAAAATGGTAAGTTAGCATGGCCTCACTTTAAGCCGCATTTTGGTAAGCGGATTCCTTTTGCAAGACATCATGGAGGCGCTCCATGGTTAGAGCCTTTTCACATTAAGGACGACGACACTTATGCCAGCACAGAGCCTGGCAGCGGCGACGCCGGTCCAAATGTTGAAAACTCTACGCCTGCTAAACCTGGCGAGCATGGCCGATGGAGTTTGTGTCCAGCTGGAGCGGGTAGAAAACAATACTCCATCCATTTTATTAACACTCCAATTGAGTTGACCCCGCAAGTTGGCGACACTCCTCCGGTTGTTGATAAATATGGTTTGATTTATGTTCTCGAAGAAGAATTGGCTTTGAAAAAGAACGACCCTACAAAAGCCATTCCTCTTGTTTATCGAGCTAACGTTTACGACTGCGTAGACGTTGTTCTTTCCAGTGAATGGAATGATGACGACTTTACGAACTTCCAAATGTCTAAAGTCAATATCCATCCACACTTTTTTCAATTTGATAACCAATCTTCAGACGGCGTTATCTCTGGATTTTCTTACGATCAATCAATGCGCTCTTATGTGCAGTTCGATAAGAAAATGAAGAAAGATAAAGAAGGTCATGAGCATCATGTTGGTATGCCTGTTCCTATGAACGCTCATGTAATTGCGCCAGCTAAGGTTGGAGATACATCTATTAAGATCCAAATGGCTAAGCATTCGACTCCTTTCCATGAAGGCGCCGACGTTATGATCGGTATTGAAACGGAATCGAATAAAGAGTCTCGCTGGATTAAAAGCATGGATCCTAAACCTAAAACCGACCACCATAACGGAGCTTTGATCGGCGACGGCATTTTCACGTTGCATTTGACCCAGCCGTTGAAAAAAGCTCATCCAAAAGGCGAAATCGTTACCACTGAGTTTGTCAGGTACCGAATGTGGGTAGACGCCGACGTTGGATTGGTGTTCTGGCATGACCATGCGTTTGGCGCAACCACCTGGCCGCATGGCGGTATCGGTTCGACTATTGTTGAGCCTTGGGGATCTACTTATCATGATCCTGTTACCGGTAAAGAAGTTCGATCCGGTCCAGTTGTTGATATTAGAGGAACCGAGCCGGTTGCTTACGCTCGAAGCGGTAGCTTCCGTGAAATCGTAGTTCAATTGCATGACACTGTTCCACACACCGCGCAATTGATCAGCGAAGGTAATCCTCCGGGTATGAGTCGAGAAAATGCGATCGCCGCAG
>CAYFMN010000056.1:12518-13831 GCA_964344185.1 uncultured Nitrospinota bacterium | reverse complement strand
TCCAAATGCCCGACGACATGGCCGATGCCGCGTTCCCAATGTTGAATGGCGGAACGCACACCACGGGTAGTGGATTTAACTTCCGAGCCGCTTCTTTAGCGTCTCGATTGAAAGCGAATCCAGATCCTACCAAGTTGTTTTCTAGTAAAGCTCATGCAGATCCAACCACTCCATTAATTCGCGCTTATGTTGGCGATAATGTGTTGTTCCGGTTGCTTCATGGCATGATGAACGAAACCCATACCTTTGTTCTTTCCGGTCACGGTTATCGACCTGAAAGATATGATCGCGATTCCCGCGTAACCAATACCATTCATATTGGTATTGCAGAAAGGTATGATATGGCCACGACTGCCGGCGGTTATCAAATGATGGCTGGCGACTATCTCTTTTACGATGGTCGTACTTCCCATTTAGGAGAAGGTAGTTGGGGTATTTTCCGGGTTTATGATAAGAAGCAAGACGATTTAAAAATGCTTCCTAACAATAAAGACTTCGCTAAAAAAGTGAAGAAAACATTGTGCCCGGCTGACGCTCCTGTGAAAAACTTCAGCGTATCTGCCGTAAATAAAGGATTGAAGTTTAATCCAAATACGGAAGACGAAATTGAAGTTGACTTTGAGCGTAAACTGTTAGCCGCTAACGAGAACGGGGCTATTTACGTCCTCGATAACGAGATCAGCAAAGTTTCGGACGATGGCGTTATGCCGCATCCTTTGACTTTGCGAGCTAATATTGGCAAAGTTAAACTAACCAATCGCTTAGAATCCGGAAACGCTTCGATTCATGCAAATAATATTGCTTTCGATCCGTTGGATTCTCAAGGTATTAACGTTGGATTTAACCCAGGCGACCAAACGGTAGCTCCTGGTAAATCCAAAACCTATACCTTCTTCGCACATCCAGATTACAACCTGAACGGTGCGTTGATCTGGGATTTCGGTAACCTCACCGGTAATGTTCGCAATGGTTTATATGGCGGAATTATTATTGGACCAAGAGGTTCTGTGTATCGCGATCCAGAAACTGGAAAGGATATTACCCTTGGCAACTCCTGGAAAGCGGATGTAATTATCGATAAGTCTTATCCTGAAAATCAACATCTCGAAAACTATCGAGATTTTGCGTTGTACTTCCAGGATGAGGACAATATTATCGGCACTTCGTTTATGCCTTATCTGCAAAACGTTGCGGGTCTAACTGGAGTTAACTATCGGTTGGAGCCTTGGATGTATCGCGAAGACGAGGGTTGTGAGTTGGGTAACATCTTCACCGCCTGCGTAGCCGCTGATAAAGATCCTGCAACGCCTACG
>CAYFMN010000056.1:8357-12508 GCA_964344185.1 uncultured Nitrospinota bacterium | reverse complement strand
TTTAATTTGGACGGCCATCAATGGCGCCGCCATATTAATCAAGAAGGTTCGGATATGATCGACGTTGAAGAATTTGGCGGCGGTGAATATATTCAAGCCTTTATCACTGAAGGAGCTGGCGGGGCGTATCACAACCCTGGCACCTACCTTTGGTTGAACGCTCGAACGCCTTATCAGCAAGCGGGTCAATGGGGTTATTTCAAAGTGTTGCCTAAGGGAGACAATTCAATTCTTCCATTGGGTAATGTAACTCCAAAAGGCGTGAGCGCTTCTAATGAAGGGCATGAAAAGCTTTCTATGAAGTAAAATTTAAGAAGGCTTTTTTGAAATATTGGGAGCTCCATTTTATGGGGCTCCCATTTTTCTATTGTTTTCCAAACGAATTTGGGTAAAATTGTTAGATTTCAAAAAATTCAGAGCGTTCAATTTCCCATTTTATTTGGATCGTTAATTTTGTAAGGAGGATTTCGTTTCAATGATTAAAAAAGTGTTTACCGGAGCAGTTGTAGTAAGCGCCGCGTTGGCTTTGACGGCCTCTGCCAGTTTTGCAAAAAAGTATAAATACGAAGGCGGAGCGGTATCAAATGGCGGGTCTGTTAGCGGCGTGGTTAAGTTTGAAGGTAAAGCAGAGCCAATTATGAAAGACTTGGCCAAAGAAAAAAATAAGGAGTTTTGTTCCAAACATCCTGACAATGATGGAATGATTCGCAAGATTCAAAAAATTCGAGCTCATGACGGTAAATTAGAAGGCGCCGTTGTTTTTATCGAGAATCTCTCTAAAGGTAAAGTATGGAAATCTGAGACCATGAAGGTTGATTTCAAAACATGCGATATTTTCCCTAAAGTTTTTACCATTCGTAAGTCTAGATTGTTAGATAAAGGCGAAAAAGAAGGCAACGTGGTAATTACCAATCTAGATAAAGATACCTTACATAATCCGCACGGTTACGACGTTGCTGGCGCTAACCGTAAAACCTTGTTTAATAAGCCATTGCCAAGTGTTGGCGCTACTGCTGATGTGACCAAGAACTTAAAGCCACTTAAAAAGAAGAAAAGCAAGCATTTCTTCTTGCAATGCGATCAGCATAACTTCATGGAAGCCGACGCTCGAATCGTTTGGAATCCATATTACCAAGTTACTGGCCCTGATGGCGCTTTCAGCTTGAAAGACGTTCCTGCCGGTAAATACAAAGTGGTTGCGTGGCATCCATATGCTGGCGAAGTGACTCAAGAAGTTACCGTTGCTGGTGGCGCTGACGCTAAAGCTGATTTTACTATCAAGAAATAAGCGTTTTTAAACTAAAAACGGTATCGGGTTATCACCCGGTACCGTTTTTTTTTGCCTATCTCATTTTATCTTCCTATTGCAATTTCATAACCTTAAAGTCTATGGAAAATTGGGTTGAAAAAACGCCTATTTTTAGCCGTCCTTTTTATTTAAAATAATAGCTTATTTTATTTAATTGATATATTTGGAGTTGATAAAGCTTTGAAATTTATAATTGGCGGCCAATCGTTTGAACCTTTTCGGATTTTTTGCATTGGGAAAAATTACGACGAGCATATAAAAGAATTGGGCGGCGGGGCTCATCCTGGCGAACCGGTGGTTTTTATGAAACCTGTTTCTAATATTGTCGCTCCGGGTGATTCTCTTTTTTATCCACGTTATGGAACCGACCTGCATCACGAAGCCGAAACGGTTCTTTTAATTGGGAAAGAGGGAAAAGATATTCCTGAAAAAGACGCTTGTTCGCACATTGCTGGAGTTACTTTGGGATTGGATCTAACTCTTCGAGACGTACAAAGTAAATTGAAAAAAAACGGTTTGCCCTGGGAACTTTCCAAATCGTTTGAACAAAGCGCTCCTTTGGGTAATTTTAAAGCCTTTGATCCAAACTCTATCAATTTAGAAGATTTGTCTTTTTCTTGTCGCGTAAACGGCGATTTGCGTCAAAACGGCAATACCAAGGATATGATTTTTCCTATTAAGAGTTTGATCAACAAACTCAGCGAGTGGTGGATCCTGCAACCGGGCGATATTATTTTTACCGGCACTCCTTCTGGAGTAGGACCGCTAAAAGTCGGCGATCAAATTGAAATTCAAAGTCCTGTCGTTGGATCTTTTTCGTGGGAAATTAGAGATTTATGATTAATACATAAATAAACGATTTCATTTTTCGCAAAAAATTTATTTTCAATAGAAACCAATCTTGATTTATCGCATGTAGTGTAATTACTACATAAAGAATCGAGAACCTACCTCAATAAATTCGTAACCCCAGCGATTTTTCAGTTTTAATTAAACTCCTATACTTATCTCGAAGATTCGGGAAATCTTTTTCAGGTTTCTCTGAAATATAAAAAAACAAAAACTTTACTGGGAGTTTAAAAATGAATATCGAAAAAACGTTGCGGTTAGCCATGATTTCTATCTTTTTATTTGGTAGCGTCTCTATGAATGCAAACGCGGAAGACAAGGCGCCGCCTAATCCTCTCTCAGGTTATACTATTCATGTTTCTGCGCCTCATATAATGAACGGAGAGGTTGTGGGACCGTTTCATCATTATTGTAAGCCAATAAATAAAGATATTATCCAATGCATTCTTTTTGAATCGACCGACGCTAATGCTCGAATGACTGAAATCGAGTATATGGTTTCCAAAGATTTGGCTAGAAAAGTAATTCCAAAACATTCTCATAAAATGAATTGGCACGATCATGCGGAAGAAATCGCTACAGGTCGAGTTGCAATTCATAATCCAACCGATCCTGCGGAGCAAAAAAAATTGGCGGAATATGTGGGTAAGACCGATGGAATTATTTTTCACCTGTGGCCTGATGGCGCGCCTATCCCAGATGGTTCTGTTATGATTCCCCAGTCAATTGGCCACTGGGAAGCGACTCACGGTAAAGTTGAGCAATAAATCAATTCGATTGTAGCGGTATTACTACGATGGAACAGCGCCGCATCAAGGGACTCAAATGAATAAAGAGTTTGTCGTTATGGTTGTTGAGGTCAAATAGGTTTGGAGCGCTGTCGGTTCCGGTTCGCAAATTTGAGTTTTCTTTCTGTGATAAAGATCCGGCAGAATCCTCTTTAGCTACTTTCAATGTAGGGAATATCGTTGCCGGTTTTGGAGGGTTAAGTAGTGAGTCTATTTAAATGCAGCTTCTTGATCGCGTTTGCTTTATGTTTTTCTGGAAAGGCTATGGCGTTTCATCCAAACGTTTATCAGCCAAGGGTTCCTGCAGAGGCGCTTGAAGAAGTTCAAGAAATAGAAAACCCTTATGGGCCAACTCCTGAAGTAATTGAAGCGGGTAGGAAAATTTATTTTGGTAAGGGATTATGCGTTACTTGCCATAGCAATAATGGGAAAGGAGTAAAATTGTCAGGTCACTCTCCCAGGAATTTTACTGACAAAAAGTGGCAGGACCTTCGCTCTGATGGCGAACTTATGTGGGTTTTAAAAAACGGCAGTCCAGGAACTGGAATGCCCAAACGAGTAGGGAAAGTGATTTCTGAAGAAGAGGGGTGGAGCGTTATTCACTTCATAAGAACCTTTAAAGAAAAATAAAAATCAGAATTCATTTAAGAGCATCTCTAATAATTCGAAATTTTAATTTTTAGCAACTCGCCCGTCCTTTATTAACAAGAGCGGCTCGAGGCCAACATCAATTTTTAAAGGTTCCCTTAAAACATTCTGAACTTTCCGCGTTAAAAATCCTTTTGCTTTTTAATTGTAAGGCTTCTAAACTTAGAAACTGATAGTGATAGTCGCTTCTCTAACTCTATCCTCATGCAGAGTTTCATTCCGAAGCTCAAAATCAATAAATCGCTAGTAAATTAAGGTTTCATGAACGCTTTTTTTTCCGAGTTTGCCGCTTTTATGTGGGGACCGTGGTTATTGGTTCTGTTATTAGGCGTAGGTTTTTTTCTTACTATCCGTTTGCGAGGCATTCAGTTCCGGAAATTGTTTTACGCTTTTCAATTAACGTTTTCAAAAGAGCGGGAAGGCAAAGGAGATATTTCCCATTTTGGAGCTCTGATGACTGCTCTCGCCGCTACGGTTGGCACAGGTAATATCGCAGGAGTAGGCGCCGCAATCGCTCTGGGGGGACCTGGCGCGGTTTTCTGGATGTGGATAACGGG
>CAYFMN010000056.1:7998-8341 GCA_964344185.1 uncultured Nitrospinota bacterium | reverse complement strand
AAATATGCAGAGGGTTTTTTGGCCGTTCAATATAGGCAAACCAACTCTAGCGGCCAAATTTCCGGCGGTCCTATGTATTATTTGGAATTTGGGTTGGGACGTAAGTGGTTGGGGATGTGTTTTGCCGCTTTTGGAGCTTTAGCGGCTTTCGGTATTGGAAATATGGTACAGGCGAATACCACTGCTCATGCGGTTTACGAATCTTTAGGGTTTAGTAAAGTAGCTGTAGGTCTTATCATGGCATTCTTAACGGCGTTGGTCATTATAGGAGGTATTAAACGAATCGCTGAGGTTGCCTCTGTTTTTGTTCCATTAATGGTTTTGGTTTATTTTTTGGGAGCGT
>CAYFMN010000056.1:0-7988 GCA_964344185.1 uncultured Nitrospinota bacterium | reverse complement strand
TGGGCGAAGGAATACGGTTAATTTTGGAAAGCGCTTTTACGGGAACCGCCGCTACCGGTGGTTTTGTTGGGGCCTCGCTCGCCAACGCTATTCGGTATGGCGTGGCGCGCGGTCTTTTTTCAAATGAATCTGGAATGGGAAGCGCTCCTATTGCCGCAGCGGCGGCAAAGACAAATCAACCAGCTAAACAGGCTTTGGTTTCTATGACAGGGACGTTTATTGACACGTTAATCGTTTGTTCGCTTACAGCCGTTGCCATTAGTTCTACGGGAGTTTGGAGTTCAGGTGAAACTGGAGTAGCTTTGACCATACAAGCGTTTTCGATGGGGTTCCCAGGAGAATGGGGAAAATTAATAGTAACCCTTGCCGCAATTACTTTTGCTTTCTCTACTATATTGGCATGGGAATACTACGGAGAGAAGTGCTTCGAATATCTTTTCGGAGATAGATGGACGCTTTACTATAGATATGTCTGGGTAGCTTTTGTGTTTGTCGGGGCAACTGTCAAATTAGAATTAGTTTGGAACTTTTCCGACGCTATGAACGCATTGATGGCAATTCCAAATTTAATTGGATTGATTATTTTAAGCCCTGTTTTAGCGAAAAAAACGAATGATTATGAAACTGGCGTTAAAAACGGTTCAATCAATAAATATGATTAAAGTTTCAGAAGCTTGATCACATTGGTTCCTTTCTAAGTTCTTTTATAAGGGCAAAACACATACCAATCATAATTAAGGCAAAAGGCAGCCCAGAAGTAATAGCGGCAGTTTGTAAAGCGGTTAATCCTCCTGCCAATACCAAAACGGATGCAATCACTCCTTCGGTTATAGCCCAGAAAACTTTTTGTCTAACGGGCGGATTGGGATGTCCTCCCGCAGTTAGAATATCAATAACCAAACTGCCTGAGTCTGAGGAAGTTACAAAAAAAGTAATAATAACTAAAGTTGATAACGCCATAGTGATTTGGGCGTAAGGGAGTTGATTTAAAGTTTTAAATAAAGCAGAACTTATATTGGCGGATACTGCCTCGGAAATTGGAGCTCCTTGAAAAACTTCTAAATGAAGCGCCGTTCCGCCAAAAATGCTTAGCCATAAGAATGTCGCTAATGAAGGAGCAAATAGTCCTCCTAAAATTAACTCCCTGATGGTTCTTCCTCTAGATATTCGGGCTATAAACAAGCCTACGAATGGCGCCCACGCTATCCACCATCCCCAATAAAAAGTTGTCCAACTGGCCTTCCATGACGACTCAATAACCCATTCGCTCCAAAAGCTGAGGTAAAAAATATTATTAAAGTAATTTTTTAAATTGGTTGTAAATAAGTCGACTATATATAAGGTAGGACCAATAAAAAATACAAATGTTACTAATATAACGCTAACCCAAACATTAAAGTTACTTAGTCGACTAATGCCTTTTTTAAGACCAAGTACCACCGAAGCAGTTGCGCAAGCGGTAATTAAAGCGATTAAAATAACTTGAATCGTTTTGCTTTCTGGAATATTTCCAACAAACTTTAACCCGGAGTTTACTTGCATAGCCCCTAACCCTAGAGATGTGGCCACCCCAAACATGGTTCCAACAACGGCAAAAACGTCAATACAATGTCCTAGCGGGCCGTAAATTTTTTTGCCCAGTAGAGGAAAAAAACAGGACCGGATTGTAAGAGGCAATCCTTTTTTAAATGAAAAATATGCTAGCGATATTCCAACAACCATAAATATTGCCCATGCATGCAATCCCCAATGAAAATAAGTTATGGTTATTGCTCCATTTACGTTTTTTAGTAATCCTATTTTGCTCAGAGGGGGATTTATAAGATGTTTTATAGGCTCTGCAACGCTCCAAAAAACCAGCCCAATACCCATTCCAGCGCTAAACATCATTGCGAACCAAGTTGGATAGTTGAACTCTGGCTTTTCACCCTGTTTCCCCAATTGAATTTTTCCGAACCGACTGAATAATAAAAAAATCGTAAAAAAAAGAAACAATACGGTCGATAGAGTAAAAACCCAACTGAAGTTTTTTACTATTAACGATTGGACAAAACTGAAAAGGTCTTTAGAACTTTGAGTAAACAAAGTTGCCAGTAGAATAAATAACAACATTAACGCCGCTGAAGTTATAAAGACAGGAGGATTAGTTTTTTTAAAAAACCAAATGGGTTTAGCGTTTATTTTATGATCCATTTTCTTAAATTGAGTTTGAATGAGGCGTTCAACTTTTAACTTTTTTACGAGAAAACTAAAAAAATATACGTATTGAAACTTAATTGTATAGCTAAAATACTATTAATTCTACATGCGTTCAAAAGATTATCTTTATGGCAAACTATTGGTATGCCTATTCTAACCTTATTTTTTAGCGATAAACTTGATAATCTCTTGATTTTTTAGTATGATACAAACAATCAAAAAAAATATAGATATTTCGATATTTTTTATTAACTTTATAGTTTATTTGGGCGTTTAATTTTTTATTCTCTTTAAGGAGTTGCGACAACGTCTGGATGCTATTCCCTAACTCTATAACGGAGGCATTCATGGAAATTTCAACTGAAAAGGATTCTGTAAGTAAAGCTCAAGAATACTACGATAGTAACTCGGCTGATGAGTTTTATTTTAATATCTGGGGTGGGGAACATATTCATGTTGGTATATACAATTACCCTGACGAACCAATCAAAGATGCAAGCCCTAGAATAGTTCACAAAATGGCCAATAGATTAGATTTGGATGAGAACACCAAAGTTCTTGATCTTGGTTCTGGATATGGGGGCGCCGCCCGTTATCTCGCTAAAAAATTTAATTGCGAAATCACCTGCCTTAATCTTAGCGAAACTCAAAATAAGAAAAACGAGATGTTTAACAAAGAACATGATGTTGACCATCTTATTACAATTGTCGAAGGAAACTTTGAAGATATTCCATTTCCGGATGGTTCATACGACGTGATTTGGTCCCAGGACGCTATAGTCCATAGCGCTGACAGGGAAAAAGTTGTAGAGGAAGTCAGCAGAGTTTTGAAAAACGATGGAGAATTCATTTTTACCGATTTAATGCAGACGTTTGAATGCCCTTCCGAAGTTTTAAAACCCGTATTGGACAGAATTCACCTTGATTCGCTGGGGTCATTTGGTTTTTATGTGGAAAAGGCTAAAGAGTTTGGAATAAAAAGCGCTCAGGTTTTAGATTTATCTGAACATTTAACAACGCATTATCAGCGTGTTATGGATGAAACTTTAAAACGTTATGATGAAATGGTTGAAATTTGCGGGAAGGAATACATCGACAAAATGCTTCAAGGACTAAAACATTGGGTTGATGCTGGAAATAATAATCATCTTTCTTGGGGAATTATGCATTTTAGTAAATGCGAGCCAGTCTAAGCGTTTTAATTTTTTAAGTATATTAACCTCCTTCAACTTGTTTGAAGGAGGGGGTAGCTATGAAAAGCAAATTTATCTATTTTAATTGCCTGCCTAATGTTTGAGAAATAACCGATAGGAAGTTTTGGATTTCTATCGGTTTGGTAATATAGCCGTTAAATCCTGCCTTATTGGCTTTTTCAATGTCTTTTTCCATAGCGTTCGCGCTAACGGCGACTACAGGTATGTCGCTTGTTTCATCTATTGATTGCAGCTGCTTTAAAGCCTGAAAACCGTTCATTTCTGGCATATTGATATCCATCAATACAATATTGGGCTGATGGGTTTTAGCCAATTTGATTCCAAGCTTAGCGCGTAGAGCGGAAATTAATTTTATGCATGGAATTTTGTCGACTATTCGTTCCACTAAAGCCAAGTTGTCCGCATTATCCTCAATGTAAAGAATTAAGATGTCATTTGAATCAGTTATTTCGAGATCATCGAATTCAGGTTCTTGACTGGAAAGTTCCTCTTTATTTTTATTTTTGTTTCGTTTGCCTGTCGCAATTTCGATACTAAATTCAGAGCCGACTCCGACTACGCTTTTTACCTTTAAATTTCCTCCCATCATTTCCATGAGTTTTTCGCAAATGGACAAGCCTATTCCCGTGCCCTCAATAGCCGTTTTATCGGCGTCTAATCTATTAAAGGGTTCAAAAATATCTCTTAATTTATCCTCTGGAATTCCTGGGCCGGTGTCTATAAACTTTAATCTTACAGCCAACTTATCTTCAGTCATTTCTTTAAGAACTTGGACTGATCCGTTTGGGTTATTATATTTTATTCCATTTGATAACAAGTTTAAGATGACTTGTTTTAAACGAATAGAATCTGCGAATACATAAATATCTTGGAATTGATCTGGGTCGCAAGATAATTGGATATTCTGTTTAAAAGCTGTTGGATTGATTATTTCTAGAACTTCTTCCATGATATCGCCCAAATGATGATTATCATTGAAAACGGAAATTTGCCCCGACTCTATTCTGGAAAGATCTAAAATCTCGTTAATGAGTTCCAGAAGATGTTTTCCAGCTTTTATAATATGATTAGCGTCGGCCTGATGGATTTCATTTAGAGGGTTTTGAGTATCCTTTAACATCATTTGGGTAAAGCCTAATATGGCGTTCATAGGAGTTCGCAGTTCATGACTCATTCGCGAGAGAAACTCAGATTTAGCCTGATTAGCTTTTTCAGCTTCCATTCTTGCCCGTTCAGCGTCTGAAATGGCCGTTTTTAGTTTGGCAGTTCGTTCCTCAACTTGATCTTCCAATCGGTCATTCGCTCTTTGTAAGGCAACTTCTTGCTCTTGAATACGGTCAAGCATTTCGTTGAACCTATCAATTAAGTTACCCATTTCGTCCTGAGTGGTCTTTGTCGCTCTAATGGAGTAGTCTCGGTCAACCGATACTTGAGAAACTTTATCGGACAAATGTAAAATAGGCGAAGAGATCATAGATTCTAATTTTTTTGACACTAAATAAGCTACGATAGAGGATATCAGCAATACTAAAAAGACAATCAGACCATTTTCTAACAGGAGTTTGATCAAAGATTTCTGACGACCTATGATTCGAATAGTTCCAATTGTTTCTTCGTTAAGTTGAATTGGCAGGATAATGTTGAGTTTCCGAAGCGTAAAAGAATCGATAGACGTATCGGGTTCTGAAAGAAAAATATCAGGGGTAGAATGGTTTTGGTTAAATGAAACGAAAACTTTTCCATTTTTGCCGTAAACGGCGGCAGCTTCAATTCGGTTGTCTATTTGAAGAGATTTTAAAATGTCTTTTCCTGTTTGAGGATCGTCAAATATAAGGGCTGCGGAGCTATTATTCCCCACAATTTCTGCGAGACTTGTAAGCTCTCTAAGCTCGCCAATTCTAAACATAGTAAAATTGTAGATTGCGAATAAGACACAGGCCAATGCCAAAGCGATTCCGGAAGTCAACATGATGACTCGAACTAATTTTTTTTGAATGGAAACGTCGGTAATGAATCGCATGGCCCTATTTTCTTTCAGAGTCTACAATTTTAGAAAGCGATAGCAATCTAGAACTTATTTTTAACCCTGATTTTTTTACTTTGTCTAGGTTGATCTCGAAACGCATCTTTCCTTTTGTTTCGTAAAAATTTATCATTCCGCCTTTTTCAGCAAAGCCGTCCACTTTGCTTATAGTTAAAGTTTTCGTGTCCCCTATCGCGTTTAAGATAGATTGTAAACTATCAGTTTTTGGGGGACAAACATATAGGAGATGAAACTTTTTGGCATCTCTAATATTTTCTACTAATTGAACTTCAACTTGCAAACCTTTAATTGTTTCTTCTTCTAAAAGTTGTATGGCTTCAAGTATTGGGCTATTTCCAAAAACCCCTATACGAAATATTTTGTTGGAATTATAAAAAGGGAAGTCCGGCCATTGAATGAAATCTAATATTTTAAAAATCATAGCAACTTGCAGTTCAAATTTGAGAAAATTCTCACTATTAGATTTTTCGCTGAAAGCGTTTTCTACCGAAAAAACAAGGAAAAACGAAGATAGAAAAGCGCAGACGACCCATTGCATGCAACACGAGCGTTGAGTCTTATATAGATACCCGAATAAAAAGAATTTTAATTTTTTTAAAATCATTTCGAATACCAGGTTAATATTTTCAAGTTGCTCTCCATAGAATATCTGCGGAACTTAGGAAGGCTGTCGCATTGAAAAAGAGTGTTTCCTTGATTTGAAATCGATAATCAGACTCTAACAAAATTAAATTTTCAGCGTCGGTTTGATTAGGGACAAATAAGCTTACTATTGTCATTTTTTTGAGCTTGTGGAATCTCTTTGCTATTGGTCTCAACTCTTGGGCTTGAGTTAAATAGACTGGAAGAAGTAAAAAAACTAAATCAAACGAAATAGGAAAGTATTTAGAGACTAAGAGCATCTTGTTTCGGATCTATGAAATTGTATATTGGGTCAATATTTCATAAAAAGTTACAATCAACTCTAAATAGTTTAATAGCAGATGTAGACACATAATTTTCCCTTCAGATTTTTAATAGAGAATCTTTTTAAGGCTCCTAAGGAAAAGGAGTTTGATTTATTAAATCGAGGCGAGATTCTTCACCGATATTAAAATATCGGTTCAGAATGACACGTGATAAGGGACTTAAAAACTCCAATTCCTTAAACGATTAACGGGTGAAGCCTGTCGGACGCTCAATGTGACAATTTTTATATTTTACTTTTAGTTCCTTGATTAATTACCTAGCAAAGCTGGTCGGGCGCTCAATAGAAGAAACCAAGGCGAAGCCTAAAAACGATGATAAGGGAAACCTCTGATTTATTTATAATTAAAATGTTATAGTTTTCTTAAAGTTTAAAGGTTACGGTAAAGTTAAATTAGTGTTACAAGTTTGTTACGCTTTTTTGATAATTTATGCGAAATTGAAACATTAAAGTATTGTAATAAACTTTTTTAAATTTGATTTGCGGAATTAATCTTACTTTAAGTTCCGATAAATCAAAAGGTTTAAAGACGCAGAAAAATAATCCGAAGGGAAAACGCTGAATGAGTTGATTTAATAAGAGGAAACGGCTATTAAACCTCGTAAAAAATAAGATTTTTTTGTAAAGGTTTGGACTCAAATTCCGAGAAGGGAAAGTAGAGAGACTATTGATTTTTATGTTTGGCAGTTTCTTATAAATTCCACTTTATTAAAAATTGACAAAACAAATCAATCGACTATTGGTTCCAGGAATCAACTTTTGTAAATCTTCCTTTTACTTTCCAAAAATTGAGTCGATTGCGTTGTCGATTAATGGCGATAATGGTTTTTAGGTTAAATCGCTTTTAAGACGACTGGAGGTTAAAAATGGCTGTAAAAATTCCTTGCGAAAACAACGATGATACAAACTTTCTTTCCGCATTAAATGGTTTCTCTGATCAACTAATAAGCGATTTGAAACCTGCGGAAGTTTATGCCATTCGAATTAATGAATGGTTCAATCATAAATGGTTGGGTTATTCAGGAAGAGGTATCATCCAGTTTCCTTATAGCGAACCCTATATATTGGCAAAACTTGATAAACGATTTTTAGACAAATTGACTTTTCCGCCATTTAACCCCAATCAAGTAATCGACGAACGTTATTGGAACCTGGAAAAGAACGGTAACTATAGAGAAGCGGAGTCGCCGCATAATATTTACAAAAAAGAACTAAAATTTAACACATACAATTGGCATAACTTGGTTGAATCGGTAAGTTCTTCCGGGGTTTTTATTTGGTTTTCGTCAAACTCTAAAAGTAGCGGATGCGGCAGCGTGATGGTTTATTCTGTAGAAGGAGAAGACGTTCAAACTTGGTATGCTTCCTTAAGCGAAAAATCAGGATGGAATATAGAAAATGAAATTGGTTTTCGTAATGAAACCGTGGAAAAATGGTTTTTTGCTAGTTGATTTCCTTAGAGTAGTCTAGGATGTTAAGTAATCGAAAGTTTATAGCATTCGTTCAGTGTGTCATCCTGCTATGAAACAGACGCAGTCAAGTTTATTTATTAAAAATAATTTTA
>CAYFMN010000055.1:0-23666 GCA_964344185.1 uncultured Nitrospinota bacterium | reverse complement strand
AAAAAAATAACAAAACAAACTTCTAAAACTTTATTTCAATTTTTAGAGGTCCCCTCTAGATTCTTTTTCCCTTATTTCATAAGATTTTTTTAAGTTTTCCCCTCAAAAGTGGTTATGCAAATTCCCTATTTTTTAACTTGCCTTATCGCCTCTATTTCTTAAATAATTAATAGTACCCCTTGCGCGTTAATTTTTCCGGTTTTACTGCTGCATTTTTTGGCGAATTTGAGTTTTGCGAGCTTAACTATATATACAATTTATTATTTTCTAATTTTTAGGAGAACCTTATGGGTTCAAAAAAATGGATTTTGCTTTTAGTTGGTGTTTTCGTTCTTTCAAATCCTTTTAATTCGCTAGCCGAAATTCCGAAAAAAAATGTGTTTCATGGATTACTGACTTTAAAAGCCGAGATGGAACGCGACTTTGGTTTAGAACGTTTGGAATGTTTTCCTTTCATCAAAAATATTGGATTTCCACAAGATGAAACGTTGCTGGTGGAAAATTGTTTGCAAGGAACAGAGACGTTATATGCGGTTTTGAAGGAAGACAAAAATGCCGGTTTGCGTGTGGTTGGTATCTCGAACCGATTTTTACGAACCGGTGGTTTTGATACAGTTTTGATCCCCTGGAACGCGTCGAAAGAAGAAGTGAAGCGTTTTTTAAATGAAAAAATGTCATGGGAAGAGCAAACAGCTTTTTTAAATAAAATCAATCAGGTAAAAAGCGAAATCCAAAAAAAGATAAAAGTTAATGAACTATATTGCTCACAAAAGATTTCTAATGACCAATGTTTAACGGGGTATCAAAACTTGGCTCAAGTTTTAAAAAATATGGAGACCAGGAGCAAAGTTTGGAAGCGAATCGTAATAGCAGAGTCGTTTGCGCCTGAGAAAGAGTTTGAAACGTTGCCTTTAAAATTTGACGCTGACGTTGAGACGCTTAGAGATCGAATAGTTTTTAAGGATGTGCAAAAAGAATGGTCGGAAAGAAAAGAAATATACGAAATAATTAATGAAAACTTTGGAATTCAGTTACGAAGAGATCTTCAAATTTCTAATTTAATTTGCTCTCTGGATTTGACCAGGAAGGAGTGTCTTCAGGGAGTGACGAATTTTATGAAAGCGAGTCCCAGTTTAAATGATAAGCCATGGAATAAGGTTACTGTCACACGATACAATACGCTTATCCAAAGCGATCAAGACGCCCATTTTAAATTTGATTTAAGCTCCGATGAGATAGCGCAATTTTTTTCCAGAAAACCGACATATGCCGAGGCGGAAGAAAATAATGTTCTTTCTGAAAAAATGGAGAGAAGGACAAAGAATAATTTTACGGGATTACGGGCTGTTTGTGATTTGAGAGGTCTTTCTTCTAAATTATGCGTCAACGGTTATGAAAACTTTGTGAAATTCATGGAAAACAATCGTGGTTTTGTGGCCGTGAAGCCCTGGGAAGCGTTGATGTTTGTGGATGGCAGTCAACTTTGGCGAGTTAATTTTGCGTTAAACTCATCGTCTCGAAAAACTTATATTTATATAGACGCAGGTACGGACGCAAAAACTTTTGAAAACTATTTGAAGCGTTTTGGAGGAAAAGGAGCTTTACGCCACCCTCTTTAAAAGAGCTGTTGAAACCTGAGAAATTGCTAAATTTTATTTTGCTGATATATGACAGAAAAAGACGAGTTATTTAAAGAACCAGCCGCGAACGGCGCCTTCGAGTTTGACGAAAAAGTCGCCGGCGTATTCGACGATATGTTGAATCGAAGCGTACCTTTGTATAAAGAAACCAGGCAAATGGCTGTGCGATTAGCCTTGAACTTTATCAAACCCGATACGCGAGTTTTTGATATTGGCTGTTCAACGGCTAATTTATTGATCGATTTATCGAATAAGTTGAATGAGAGTTCGATTGAAATGATTGGAATTGATAATTCGCCCTGGATGTTAGAGAAAGCAAAAAACAAAATCAAAGAAGAATCGGCGCATAAGATTGAATTGAGACAAAATGATATTTCCGAAAACTTGGAGATTGAAAACGCTTCCGTAGTTTTTATGAATTACACTCTTCAATTTGTGAGACCGCTTCAACGTGAAAGTTTAGTGCGGCGGATTTACGAAGGATTGAATTCAGACGGCTGTTTTATTTTAGTCGAGAAGGTTTTAGGAAATAACTCGATGTTCAACCGGTTTTACGTAGAAATTTATAGTGAGTTTAAAAAGTTGCAAGGTTATTCTGATAAAGAAATAAACCAAAAAAGAGAAGCATTAGAAAATGTTTTGATTCCTTATAGATTGGATGAAAATACCGATCTTTTAAATCGGTGCGGCTTTGAAACGGTAGATCTGTTTTTTAAGTGGTATAACTTCGCCGGTTTTATTGCGGTGAAATAGTTTGAGTGGAGGCGATTTCTTTTTGTTTTGAAGAACTTTTCGGCGATTCGCCGTATAACTTGCAGGATTCCTTTGCGATTTTATCGAACAGAAAAATATAAAACCAACGTTTCGAACCTTCTATAAGTAGCGTTGTCAGCAAATCTTTTAAGATAAAGCCTGGATGTCTGCTTTTAATGGTTTGAAATGCTAGCTTAGCCACTTTAGCCGCCTTTCCCAAATTATATTTTTTCAACCATTCGACTATTGGGAGTTCCAGAATCGAGTCTGCCCGTTTTTTCAACTCCACAGCTTGCGAAATCCGAAAGTTTAAGATTTTTTTTATTTCCGGCCGTTTTTCTAATGAAGACGCAGCTTCTAACAAACGCGAGGCGAACGCCAAACTATTGTAGAGTTTGACCTCGTAAATCGGGTTTTCAGATTCTGGATAATAATACTCGGCGACGATTTCAAACTCCTCCCAATAAATGGGTTTGATCGATTCCCAATTTGTTAAGCGTTTCGAATATAAGATTTCTTTGCGCAGGGGTTCCAGGCTAATCTTTACGTCAATGGGCGTTTCCGCTTGAGTCCAATCAATATCGACAGGACTGCCTTCTAAGTCTTTTTCTAGATCCTCTATTTCAAGGTTGAATTTTTTTCCTTTGTCTTCGTTATAAATTGACAGTCCAAATTCTCCGAGCTCTAGATATAAATGGATGAGCAACGTTTTAAATGCGAAATGGTGAGTTAAACTTGTGAGAGTTTTAATGGTCCAGAAACTAATATCGAAAAACCGAAAAATTGTGTATGCCCATTTGGCAAGAAAGTAGAACTTTGCTTTTTTTAAAAAAGTTCCCCACTGGGAGTTTTCCCATTCCTGTTTTTTTCTCCAGGCTTTTTGAACGGCAAGAGCGTGTTTCAACCGAAAATCGGCCATTTTTCGAAAGCCTTTACGGCTCAAGAGATCCAGTACTTTTTGGTTTAATATCTTAAGATTTGAAATTAGCTTTCCTACTCGAACTTCCAAAATTGGATTTTTTGAGTTTGGATAGTAGGCAGAAGCAATATTGGAAAGAAAGTTGTGAGCGTTTTCGTAGATGTCCCATTCTTTGTCAGAAAGAAACCAGGATGAATCCAGGTTGGATATCTTATTAGAAATAATCTGACAAGCTTGCTTTTCTTGAGGGAAATTTTCAGAGAGATTAGCAAGACGTCTAAACTTTTGAATTCGTTGCGAATTGGACTTTCTGAGTTTTAAAATTCCAAACCAATCGAAAAAGAAAAACGCGCAGATTAAAGCTAATAAAATTGAAGAAATTAATAGAGTTAAAAATATAATTGGGTCCATTGAAGTTTCAGTTTGTTATTAGTTTTAGCTATTTAAGCGTAGTTTTAATTTAAACTGGTTGGTGTTATGATATTTCAAGTTTTTAATATGAATTTAAAAGTTCCTAAATAGAAAACTGGTTAAACGCTTCGCTAATTAATATTCTGGTCTACTAGGCGTTTTTTTATTTGGTTCTATAATGGATTTCATTTTTCGCGATGAAATTAGAAATAAATTTGTTTTTTTTGAAAAAAATAACTCGTTTAGTTTTTTTAATACTTTGCTGTTTAATTTTAAGTCAATGCGCGGAAAAAACCAGCCAACAATATGTTGAAGATGGGTTAAGATTCACTCGTAATGAAGAATATCCGCGAGCTTTGGAAGCGTTTTTAAATGCTATTGATAAAGATAAGTCCAATCCTCAAGCTTATTATGGTTTGGGAGGAATTTACAATGTTCAAGAATCTTATGAACAAGCCGTTGCTGTTTTTCAAACTGCGGTCCGATTAGATCCCACGTTTATGGACGCTTATTACAGCTTAGGTTATTCCTTTGAACTGCTGGGCAACAAAGAAGAAGCGAAGAAAAATTATGATCGGTATCACGCCCTAAAAGGAAAATTTGATAAATATATGGAAAAGGAACGCAATAAGAATTGATTAGAATTATTGCCATTTTTATCTGCGCATTATTTATTTTTTCCTGCTCAAGCGGCCCGCACAAAAAAAGAAGATCTTATAAAGGTAAGTATAGCCAGAGTCAAAAAAAACGAGTAGAGAAAAGAAGCTCGCCAAAAACTGCGCAAAAATCTCCACAAAAAACTAAATCTAAAATTAGTTCTACAGGAAAACGTCAGAACCTGATTTTACCCTCCATTGTAAACCCCAAAGATGAAAGCTCAATGGTTTTGGTGGATTCGGGTAAGTACTATGTAACCCCTCCATCTGGACAAACAACCCCTTCCGGAACCCAGGTAAGTTTGTTGGCGTTTTATATTGATCGTTTTGAAATTACCGTCGTCCAATTTAAAAAATTCGACCCTAAATACGATGAAACTCGCTTTATTAATTCCTGTCCACAATGCCCCGCAGTTGGGGTTACATGGAGTCAGGCTCGGGATTATTGTTTTTGGGCGGATAAAATATTGCCTACAGAAGTTCAATGGGAGGCTGCGGCCCAGGGCCCCATCAGAAAACTTTGGCCCTGGGGTAATCGGTTCGATCCTAAAAAAGCTAATTTAATGGGAAGCGAAGATGGTATTGCCGGCGTGGCCCATGTAGGTTCTTATCCTTCAGGTGTTTCTCCAAGCGGCGCTCAAGATATGACGGGAAACGTTTGGGAATGGGTTGCGACCAACTCAAAAAACGATTTAAATCAACAACTTGTAAAAGGCGGTGGATGGAGAACTCAGCAAGGGTTTTCAATTATATCCGCTCGTAATTGGGTAGATCCTAAAATGCAAAATCCCGCCTTTGGATTTAGATGCGTGAAAAGAGCCAAATAATTTATTTAATCTAAACCCAAGTCATTTTACCTTCCATTTCAGATTCGAAATAATTTTGACTGAGTGATTTGTTTGAACCCAAATTTAAAAACTGGATTTTCTTGACGCATAGATTACCTCGATCCTACGTCTTAAAACAAAAACTAATTTGAAACTTACTGAAAGGCAATAAAAAGCGTAAAATTTATGACTAGTTTTTTTTAATTTTTTGCGTTTTTTTCTACGTTTTCGAATTATCGAATGCGTATATGATAAATTGCCTAACAAATCTTATACTTTATAACATTAACGTTAATATTTAGATGTAACATCGCTATACGAAAGCATGTAAAGGAAGCTTTTAAAAAGGGAGAACGATGAACAAAACTTTGACATCGTAAGTTGGGAGTCATAAGATTGAAACACCATCTTGCTAAACAAAAACAGAAATGCGAGGAGCTTAGAATAGCTAATGAAAAGAATGCTGGGCCTGATAACCCTATTTATTATTTTCCTTTTATCCGCTTGCCGCATAGATGTAACGACAGAAATTTATATACGCGACGTCAAGGATGTGTTTTACGGTGGTCACAACGATTTATGGACTCCCGCTATAATTAAAATAGGAGTTTCCTCTTGCGACGACAAAAAAGAGCTCGATCAAGTTTTTCAATCGATACAACGTTACTTTGAAAAGTTGAAAAATAAATCATGCGATACTCAGGGCGTCGACTCGCTCATGGTCATGGGAGCCGAATTGCCATTATCTAACGATAAAAAAAAATGGAAACAGCGAACCCAAAGCGTTTTGGGAGTTTATATTGACGAATCCCTCATTCACAAAGACAAAGATCCTGTCGTTCATTTTGTGTTAGACCGTGAGCGATTTGCAGAATTGAATAAAATTGTCGAAGATAAGTTTTACGGCAATCTTGATTTTGAAGAATCGAATTTAACCTTTGTGGTCAATAACGACGATAGAAAAGACGATTATATTCGCGTTGCCGATGCGCTCGTAGATGGTCAACCCATCATAAACGAATCGGTTTTCAAGGTTTCGCGAAGGGAAAAATTGGATATAAAACCATCTAACGTCAGAAGACGTTTCTTCTCAATCAACGGCATCATACCCGTATTCGATATCCTGGAGCGATGAGATAATTTATTGACAGCATATTAATTAGGCAAACAGGGCTGGATACTATTTATAACGGCTTTAGCGATGGTTGGATGCCGACGGCTGCGAGTTCAACAAGAGTTAATACGAAACGGATCGGTCATTATGCGATACCAAAGCGCGTAAGTTGATCGCTGGAAAAACTCTCAAGCCCTTTTCAGAGACACGAATGGCCAGCCAATTCTCCGGCGCCATCGTTACTTAATTCCGGGCTTGCATGACTCGCCAAGGCCAGGAGATAAAGTAAACGGAAAACCGCAAAATCACCCTTCGACTAAGTTCAAGATAAGCTTTGATTTTTCAAAATAGTTTATCCAAAGGGTTTCTTGATAAGTAAATGGCGATAAATATTCGTCCAAAAGGAACCCACCTCATTTTTCCAAAAGTTGAGAAAATGTTAGATGCATGGAACTTGGTTCCTCTGTCTCCCTTGTTTGATGAACGACTTGTTAGGTTTAGCTTTCAGATTTCCGGTTAAATGAAGATCAACTAACGGAATCGAAAAAATCGTTATGAAAGAAGTATATAAGTCAGATTTCCCGAGCGAAATTGTCAACCGACCATAGAATAGAATGAAGGTTCCGGTGTATTACTGGTTTCAAAACGAGATGCAAAAATACGCAAAACAGATTTTTTCTCGAAAAAAAATCAATAATGCCGAATTTTTTGGCGGGACCGAGTTAAGCGACTATTAGGCTATAATATTAAAAAGGATCTGGGGCGATATGGTTTTCGATTGTGAATACTCATTACATTTGAGATTTGGTGGAGAATCGTGATTGAAGAGGAATCGCGTAAATTATTATCACGAATTGGAATATTGATTTAAAAACTCATAAGAACTTTATGAATAAAATCCGCATTTGGTGTTTTATATTTCTTTGGATGCTGTTTTTTGCAATCACCTTAATACGACCTATCATAACTTTGGCACAATCACGATTCATTGATTTAACTCATCCCTTTGATGAATCGACTATTTACTGGCCGACAAGCCGCCCTTTCCAACTGGAAGAAGTTCATAAAGGAAAAACAAAATCGGGGTTTTGGTACGAAGCGAATAATTTTAGCGGAGCTGAACATGGCGGCACCCATATTGACGCTCCAGCCCATTTTGCCAAGGGGCGTTGGAGAGTGGACGAAATTCCATTGAATCGTCTCATAGCTCCAGGAATTTTGGTAGACGTGAGTCATAAAGCTAAAGGGAATCCCGATTATTTGATCTCGGAACAAGACCTCCTGGAGTGGGAGAATAATCACGGAAGGATTTCAGATGGAACCATTGTTTTGGTGCGAACAGGTTGGGAGCAATTTTGGCCGGATAAACTAAAATACCTTGGGACCGACAAACCCGGCGATACGGCGAACTTGCATTTTCCGGGTTTTGGCGTGGACGCGGCAGAATTCTTAACCAACAAACGAAAAGTCGCCGCTGTAGGCTTAGACACTGCTAGTTTGGATTTTGGACAGTCTAAAGACTTCCTGGCTCATCAGGTTTTTGGCGATGGCAATGTTTCAGGTTTAGAAAACTTACGCCAGTTATCGAAGCTTCCGCCAAGAGGATTTCGCGTTATAGCCTTGCCGATGAAAATCGGAGGCGGTAGCGGTGGACCTCTAAGAATCGTCGCAGAAATTGAATAAATAATTTGGCGAAATTAAGGGAACCTCTAAAAATTCAGATTTGCCAGGAGCCTGACCATTAAATTCAAGGGCTAGGCGATAGTAAACCAATAAAAATGCTAATTATTAGAGGTACCCTCAAATCATTAAACTTAAAAATCCGCGTAAAAACCTTCTCCTGATTCTTCCCTGTGAAATTTGCTCGACCGGTAATTAATAAATTTCCGTGTTTAATTAAGATCGTTTTGCTGTTAATATTTCTTATATTCAATAAGTATTTGTAAAATAGTTTATTTAAGAAGGCGTTAAAAGTTTTTCGACTGTTTCACCTTAATTTATTCATCGGCAAGGTTTCGGTATGAAGACGGCTCTTTTATTTCCTCCCCAATGGTTCCCAAGCCAACCGTATTTAGCGGCTCCCACTTTGAAGGGATATTTAGAGAGTAAAGGACTCGAAGTCGATCAATATGATTTAAATATAGAGAGCTACGATTTTTTCTTATCCAGACCCTATTTGGAATATTGCGTTGATAAAATCAAATATCGATTAGACGCTCCCGCTCAAACCTCCGGTGAAAGAGATGTTAAACAAATCTATCGCCAGATTCTTTCCGATACAGACTATTTAGAAAACGTTCTGTCTGAAGTTGAAAGCGCTAAAAATGTGTTGCGTTCGGAAGAATTGTTTTTTCAATTTCCTGTTTATAAGCAAGCGTATACCGTTTTAAAAATTGCAATGCAACTGGTTTCATTCGCCCACTTTCCAACCAGATTGGATTTGGAATCGTTATACATGGAGGGAGTGCCGGAAGATCATTTACCTGGAATTTTGGGAGCGACTCAAGACCCAATAAGAAATCCTTATTATGATTTATTTCAAAATTTTATTTTGCCGAATATGGATTTAAGCTCCTATGGTTTAGTAGGCATTTCCATAATTCATGTTGGACAGGTAATACCGGCGTTAACTCTGTCTCGATTTATTCGTCAACGTTATCCTGATATTCATATTTCGATAGGAGGCAGCGTTTTTAATCGTCATGCGGACGTTCTTTACGACAAGCAAGCCTTATTTAGAGAATACTTTGATAGCGTCGTTTTGTTCGAAGGAGAACTGCCGCTAGAGCGTTTGATAAATCAAGTTGCCGCCGGAGGCCCTTTAGAATCGGTGCCGAATTTGATTTATATGCAAGATGGAGCCGTTAAAAGAAACGAGTCGGCTAAATCGCTTCCATACGATCAATTATCGCGACCAAACTTTGACCAATTACCTCTGGAAAAATATTTCATGCCGTATCCTGTATTGCCCTATATGGCAAGTAGAGGTTGCTATTGGGGCAAATGCACTTTTTGCACTCATAGCTTTATCTATGACTCATATTATAGAAAAGAAAACGAAGAAAGGGTCGCGGACGATTTGGCATACTTTGGGGAACGGTATGGGGTTCGGCATTTTACCTTTTCGGATGAAGCCGTTTCTCCCAACGCTTTTCAACGTATGTCCAAAGCCATACTGAATAAAAAACTGGATATGAAAGCTTTGGCGATGATCAAGTTTGAATCCAATACGGTAGAAAATCAGAAGTTATTTGATGAAATGTTTCAAGCTGGTTTTATTATGCTTTTCTTTGGGCTGGAAAGCGCCAACGACCGGATTTTATCGTTAATTGAAAAAGGAACCGACAAGGCCACAGAACAACAAGTTTTAGAAGACGCTAGCCGAGCGGGAATTTGGAACCATACCTACATGTTTTTTGGGTTCCCAACAGAAGAAAAAGAGGAGGCGGTTGAAACCGTCGATTTCATTATAGATAACAGCGAAGCGCGTTCGGGTAATATTCATTCAGTTGGACAATCCACTTTTACATTAGAAAAAGATTCTGCGGTATTTCATAACCCTTCTAAATTTTCTATTGACCGGGTTATAAAGCATCCAGATAGAGACATGTCGATAATGTATGATTTTGAAATTAAAGTGGGAATGACTAAGGACGAAGTTGGGGAAATATACGAACGGTTTAATCAAGTAATCGACGAATACTATCCATCGAGCAAAATATGGAAGTTTTTATCGAGAGAACACTTTCTGCTGTATTTAGACAAATTTGGAAAGGAAGAAATCATGAATATGGCAAACGATCAGGAATTAGTGGACGTATAAAATTCTATTTATATTTGTTTACTGCCTTGACACCCGCGTTATCCATATTTTAGAATTATAGAATTCCATCGAACAATATATAGTTAATTTTCAATAGTTTTGGAGCAAAATCAATGGCCGATAGCCCCGAATGGGTAAAAATGAAAATCCATCCTGAAATCTTCGAAGAGCTAGGAGTGCGGGACCCGGAAGAAATCAAACGAGAAGCTGCGATCGTTAAAAAAACGCGTCAGGTTAAAAAAGAGCTGCAAAAAGATCCAGACAATCTGGACTTGCTCACAGAGTTGGCCACTCTCTATATTGATGGCGGAAGCTATGAAGACGCCATTAAGGAACTGAAAATTATAGTCGGTCGAGATCCAAAACGAGCTAGAGCTTATAAATTATTGGGAACTGCTTATGGACTTACCCATTGTGAAGACGAGGCGATTTGGGAGTTAAACCGGGCGGTTGCTTTAGACGATAACGATCCAGAGATCCATTTTAATCTGGGCGGCGTTTACATGTTAAAAGATATGTTTGAAAAAGCCGCTCAAGAGTTTGAGAAAGTAGTTGAATTAGATCCCGAAGATATTACCGCATATGCAAATCTTTCTGCGGCTTACGACATGTTGGATTTGCATTCTGACCAGATAAAAGTTCTAAAGAAAGTTTTGATGTTTTCTCCAGAAGACAAAGAACTGAGAGCGGCGTTATCGAACGCTTATTTTAAGCATGGAAACTTTGACGAAGCTTTAACCGCCGCAATGGTAGTTGTGGATATGGATGAAAAAGATCCAATGGGTCACTGTAATTTGGGTAGCGTTTACTCCGCCAAGAATATGGTGGAAGAAGCTATTTTATGTTTCAAAAAAGCTAGCGAGCTTGACCCCGATTCTTCAATACCGCATACAAACCTTGGCAGTTTATATGGTTCTTTAAACAAGGTTGAAAGCGCGATTAAAGAGTTTAAAATTGCCTCAGAGCTCAATCCTGACGACGCTTATGCCTGGTACAATCTTTATAACTGTTATAAAGAGGTTGGTCGGACCAAACAAGCGCAGGAAGCTTTTAAGAAATTTGAAACTCTCTCTAACGAAGCTAGCGGCAACGTTAAATCCGATATGACCATTGAAACAGTTCAAACCGCCGAATCGGCTGTGCGTAACACGGATGGTTTGTAATTATCGTTTTGTTTGATTTTTATCTCCTTGCCTTTAGTTGTGAAAATAATTTGAGGAGACCTCTTATATAGGCTCTCTTGAAGTTTTTAGCGGCCAATAGAAGTTATATAACCAAATTTCCATTCTTTTTCTTTCATGGCCGGTGCTCCCAAAAATCTGTTGCCTTTAGGCGATTTTTTACCCTCCGACAAATGGCAGACTCACGTCAACGCCATTTTTTACGGAACCCTTGGTTCTGGAATTCACGATCATTTTCAAACTTACGTTAGTCGGGATTATCGGCTTGCCTATAGCTTGGCGGAAGAATTTTACCGGGAAGCCATAGCCCAAGAGGGAAAGGATAAAAACCTCTTTGTTTTAGAGTGGGGAGTAGGTAATGGAAATTTAGCTTCTTCGTTTTTAGATAGGTTAAAAGAGATAGACGAAGAAAAACTTATTTATCCCCGCATAAAATATGTATTGTGCGATTTTTCGCCAGAGATATTAAAAGCGGTGACAAATAATCCGCGTCTGCAAAAGCATCAAGGGCGTTTTGCGCCAATTCGTGTAGACGCCGAAGCGATGAGGTGTTTTAAGGCTAATTCTATTTTTAAAATTATTTCAAATGAAATTTGGGACGATTTGGCGTGTAAAGCTTTATTACTGGATGAAGGTTTGATTTACGAAGAGTATCTTCAACCTTATTTGGACCCTAATCACATTCCAATTGACTGGGAAGAATTTCTTAATCTATTCAAACAAAAAAATTTAGATCAATTGCGCGAGCTGCCCTTATTTTTAGGAGCGATTCAATGGGAAAGAACTTATCAAAGAGTGGATATTTCCGATTGGCCGTATGCTAAAGAAATTCAGGCTCATCTCGATCAACTAACCGATGAAAATCCGGTCCCAATAAATCTGGGAGCGTTTGAAACGCTTCAGACAGCTTTTAATCTACTCGCGGAAGATAATCTGGGTTACACAAGTATGGACTACGGCATGTTATCCGTTGAGGATGTAAGGGAAATGGGACGGCCATATTTTAATTTATATGGCGGACAATATACTTTTATGGTCAATTTTCCGTTGATGGAAAGCGTTGGAAAAACGATAGGTTTTAGCGAAACTTTTAAACAGTATCAACATCATTTTGTAGAAGTTCAGCTAAAAAATCCTGTGATAAGCGTGTTGGAACTTCTTCAATCGCATCCAAAGGTCGCCATGATGGAACCTTGGGAGAGAGATGTATTGATGTTGCAAACTTTGAATGCTTTTAATGGAATTTATAAAAGCCCATACAAAAACCAGATGAATTATCCTCCAATGCCAGGTTCTCCGAAAAAGTTTGTAAAAAAAATGGAAATGCTTTCCAAAAAATTAGATCCCTATGGAATACCCGATACGGTTGCCTATTTGACTCAAGTTGAAATTTTCGCGGCGGGAAGGAAATTGCGAAAACTGGGTTATAAAGAGAATCGTATGAATTCCGCTTTTGTAAACTTTGCCCAACCTGTTTCTTTTGTCTATTCTCGATTCGAAAAATAGTTTTTCCTTTTTTTAGTTTTGTAGAGCTTTAAATGAACGGCCCCGCCGCAAGCGGACGAGGTATCCTAGATAAATCTTTATTTTTACGTTGCAAGCCACGGGGAATTAAACCCACTTGTGGGATAAAAAAAATAGAAAAAGGTTAGCGGTTTATTTCAATATGAATTTTTGTTGAGGGGCTGGTTGTATTGATGATAGCATGACTTCATCAATCGATTTTTTTGAGGAAGTAGTATGGCTCTTATGCATTCAAATCAGGGACCTCTGGGATCTCCTGCAAAGAATTTTGATTTGTTGGGTACTGATGATCGGCGTTATTCCTTAGATAGTTTTAAAGACAAAAAAGTCTTGGTTATAATTTTTATGTGCAATCATTGTCCATATGTAAAAGCAGTTTTACAAAGGTTAATTGATTTACAAAACGAATGGATAAATGATTGGAAAGGTTCGACGGTTCAGTTCATTGGAATTAATCCTAACGACACCGGAAAGTATCCAGATGATTCAATGGAAAATATGAAAAAGCTTGTGGCTGAGAAAAAAATTCCTTTTCCCTATCTTATAGACGAAACGCAAGAAGTTGCTAAAACTTATGGCGCAGTTTGCACTCCAGATATTTTCGTTTATGGCCAGGATCGAACTTTACTTTATCAGGGGAGAATTGACGACGATTGGCAAAATCCCGAGAAAGTAACGCGATATGACCTTGCAGAAGCCATACAAATGGCTAATGACGGAATAATTCTCGAAGAACAAATTCCTAGCATGGGTTGCTCCATAAAATGGAAAGAAAATTAAAAAGATTTATTTTAAATGATTAAATTGGGTTGCTAATCAACAATCCTTACTAAAAAAACGTATTTCCCAATATCGATTTCATAAAAAAAGGATTCTCAATGAAATCTTCTAGAAAATTGCTTTTAACGCTTGGAGCCATAACAATACTCTGCGTTGTTTTTGGCGAAAAGCTGGTGAATTTTTATTTTGATTGGCTCTGGTTTGAGGCTTATGGGTATGACTCCGTTTTGTTTACGACCTTGAGCGCTCAATTTGGTTTTGGCGTTTTTTTAGGAGGTTTATTTTTCCTAATCACATTTTCTATATTGAAAATAACGTATGCCAAGACATCTCATCTGCCGGTTGTGCTATCTGATACAGTGCGACGCGACCTGCCTTTATTGGATTTAATAGGTTCAAATTTACGTCCGCTAACTTTTGTCGTCCCCTTAATTTTAGCCGGTATGGCTGGAATGGTAGGCTCAAAAAACTGGGAATTGGTTCTTCAGTTTATGAATTATGAATCGTTTGGTCAGGCAGATCCAATTTTTGGAAATGACTATTCTTTTTACCTTTTTGCTTTGCCGTTTTTTACTTTTGTTAAATCTGTTTTATGGGAGGCTTTAATAACCGTTGCGATTGGCGTTGGCGCGATTTATTTCTTTAAAAGAATTATTTACGCGACCCCAACAGGTTTTGTCATTTTGCCGCATGCTAGAAGGTCCTTAACATATCTGGCGGGAGCCGCTTTTTTACTATTTGCGCTTAACGCGTTTTTTGCAAGATTTGAATTGTTGTTCCAAAGTAACGGTGTAGTTAGCGGTATTGGTTATGCTGATGACAATGGTCGATTGCCGGTGCTTAATTTATCGATCTTTATAGCTTTAGCTGGAGCCGTCGCAGGTTTCCTTAAAATTTATGAGAGAGATTTAAAAAAACTATTTATAGCCGGAGGGACTTTAGCGGCTGTTTTTGTTGGAGGCAACATCTATCCAAATATATTGCAAAAGTTTGTGGTGGGTCCCAATGAACTGATTAAAGAATCGCCCTATATTGAGCATACTATAGCGGCCACTTCTTTAGCTTATGGGTTGGAGAAAACCGAAATCAAAGAATTGCCGGGTACTTCTACCTTAACGGCAAGCAGCATTATGAAAAACAAGGCGACGATTGAAAATATTCGATTATGGGATGAAGAGCCGCTTTTAGACACCCTTGGTCAGATTCAAGAAATTAGAACCTATTACCAATTTAACGGCGCCGACAATGATCGATATAAAATCAATGGAAGTTATCAGCAGACGTTGCTTTCTCCCAGGGAATTACTTTCCTCAAGTTTGCCTAATAGAACTTGGATCAACGAGCATTTAACGTTCACACATGGTTATGGAGCCGCTTTAAGTCCTGTTAACCAAATCACTCCAGAGGGACTCCCAGTATTGTTTATTCAGGACATTCCTCCAAAATCCAGTATTGATATAAAAATTGACCGCCCTGAAATTTATTTTGGAGAACTTTCTAACGATCACGTTTTTGTCAATACAGGAGCAAAAGAATTTGACTATCCGGCTGGCGAAGAAAATGTCTATAAAAATTACGAAGGAACTGGAGGAGTCAAAATCGGATCGTTTTTACGCAAAACATTATTAGCGGGTCGTTTTAAAACCATGAAGATCCTGTTTTCCGACGATATTGGAAGGGACAGCAAAGTTTTAATGTATAGAAATATCACAGAAAGGGTCCGTAAAATCGCTCCATTTTTAGAATTGGATAGAGACCCTTATTTGGTTATTTCTAACGGAAAACTGGTTTGGATGTACGACGCTTATACAATCAGTTCGCGGTTCCCTTATTCTCAATCAATTCGAAATTTAGGAAATTATATTCGCAATTCCGTGAAGATTGTCGTAGACGCTTATAATGGAACTATGGATTTTTACATCTCCGATAAAAATGATCCAATCATTTCGACCTATAAAAATGTTTTCCCAGGTTTGTTTAAGGCTCTAACCGATATGCCAGAGGATTTGAGAAGCCATATCCGATATCCAAAAGATTTGTTCGCCGTTCAAACTTTGGTGTTTGCCACGTACCATATGAAAACTCCTCAGGTTTTTTATAACAAGGAAGATCAGTGGGAAGTGCCGGAAATTGACAACAGGTCGATGCAGCCTTACTACACTATTATGACGCTACCTGATGGAAATGAAGAAGAATATATCCTCATGTTGCCGTTTACTCCTCGCGGGAAAAGTAATTTGTCGGCTTGGATGATAGCCCGTAGCGACGGAGAACATTATGGCAAGCTGGGAGTTTATACTTTCCCTAAACAGAGATTGGTTTATGGACCAAATCAGATTGTAGCCCGAATCAATCAAGACGCCGAAGTGTCAAGACAAATATCGCTTTGGGATCAAAGAGGATCGAGCGTTATCCAGGGTAATTTACTGGTTATACCTATTGAAGAATCTTTGATTTATGTTCGGCCGCTTTATTTAAAAGCCGACGCAGGTAAAATTCCCGAATTAAAGCGCGTAATTGTTGGTTATGAAGATCAGATTGCTATGGAAAGAACCCTCGATATGGCGTTGCAAAAATTGTTTAGCGGTTTGCCTTCAACCGAAGACCAAAAACAATCAGTTGCTAGGCTTGAGCAAAGCTTGGAAATGAATAATGAACCTGTGGTTTTAAAGAGATCCGATTATATAGCGATTAAGGATTATTTTCGCAAAGCTCTAGAATCGCAAAAGAAGATTGAAGATTCGTTGAAAAACTATAGTAAGGACCTAGAAGCCATAGCTAAAGTTTTAGACGAAGCGCAGGTAAGTAAATTGGAAAAACCTAAAAAAGAGAAAAAAACGGCGCCTGTTGTAGAATAGTTTTAGATGGCTTTAGCTAGAACGGTTTTTGATTTATTGTTTACTTGCTGAATAAATCCAATTGATTTGACTTGGTTTCCACATCTTCTTTAGCAATGGGATAATTACCGTCGAAGCAGGCTTTGCAATAATTATCGCGATTGCTTTTAAAGACAGACATCATTTTTTCTAAACTGATATATTGCAAAGAGTCTGCCATAATATAATCTCGCGTTTCTTCAACTGTTTTAGATGAAGCAATAAGTTCCTGCTTGGTTGGAGTATCTATACCATAAAAGCAGGGGAATAAGCTTGGCGGAGAGCTGATTCTTACATGGACTTCGGTAGCTCCCGAGTCTCGAACCATTTTCACAATTTTACGGCTGGTTGTTCCCCTCACGATTGAATCGTCAATAACGACAACGCGTTTTCCCTTAACTATGTTTTTAACTGCGTTAAGTTTAACGCGCACTCCAAAATCGCGAATTTGCGATTGTGGTTCAATAAAAGTTCTCCCAACATAATGATTGCGAATCAAACCCATTTCAAAAGGGATGTTTAGTTGCTCCGAGTATCCTAAGGCGGAAATATTTCCAGAGTCCGGTACGGGGATTACAATGTCGGCCTCGGCGGGCCATTCCTCAGCTAAAGCTTTTCCCATAGCTTTTCGAATTTCATAAACATCTTCCCCGAAAACTCGGCTATCAGGTCGGGCAAAATAGATATGCTCAAAGACGCAGGTTTTTTGAGGGTATTTACCAAAAGGAGAAAACGAGTGGAGACCGGAACTATTGATTTGTAAAATCTCTCCAGGTTCAATTTCGCGAATATACTCCGCGTTAACCAAATCCATAACGCAAGTTTCCGAGGCTAAAATATAGGCTCCATCCAATTTCCCTAAACAAAGTGGGCGAAAACCGCTTGGATCTCTTGCGGCGACAATACCGTCCTTGGTTAACAACAAAAGCGAGTAAGCTCCCTTAACTTGCGAGAGAGCTAAAGAGACGTTATTAATAAAGTTGGAACCCTGGTTTTTAGCGATTAAATGTAAAATGACTTCGCTGTCGTTTGTAGATTGGAAAATAGAGCCTGACGATTCCAGGTCAATTCGAATAGAATCGGCATTTACCAGGTTGCCATTATGAGCTAGAGCTAAAGGTCCGTCTCGATATTCAATCAAGCAGGGTTGGGCGTTTTTTAATAGGCTTTCGCCCGTTGTTGAATAACGGTTGTGACCTATAGCGATTTTACCGGGAAGTTGTAATAGACGTTCTTCGCTGAAAACATCCGCGACCAGACCGGTTCCAAGTTCAACATGGACTTTTTTTTCGTCTGAAGAGACAATGCCCGCGCTTTCTTGCCCACGATGTTGAAGAGCGTATAAACCAAGATAAACCAGGTTTGCCGCTTCCGGATGGCCAAATACTCCCACAACGCCGCATTCTTCGTGAAACTTATCCTCCATAACGTTTCAGGGGTTCCCTCCAAGCCTCTTCGAGCGTCGAAACTTTTTCTTTAATAAACTCTTTACCGTTGAGAATGATAGTGAGGTCTTCTCCTCCTACCGTTCCTAAATCGGAAAAGTCCAAATCCAGATTATTAGCTCTTTCTTCTATTATCCCTTTTTTGTCAGGCGAGTAAGAAATAATAATTCGTGATTGTGATTCGCCAAACATTAGAGCGTCGTTCCTTATAGTGGCGTTAAGGTTAAGGGTAGCTCCCAAGGATTGGTCTGGACCCGAAAAACAAGATTCCGCTACCGCTACGGCAAAACCGCCTTCTGAACAATCGTGAGCCGACTGTATTAAGTCCTTTTGAATTAAATCCACGCACAATTCTTGAATATTTTTTTCATATTGGACATCCAATGCTGGAACGCTCCCTTGACAGAGGTCTAAATAAGATTCCAAATACTCAGTTCCGCCAATTTCTTCTAGAGTCAATCCCAAAAGTCCAATTCGATCTCCAGGATTCTTAAACCACTGGGTGCAATGCTTTGTTTGGTCTTCTAGAAGACCCACTGCCGCAACAATAGGCGTTGGATAAATCGATTTACCTTTTGTTTCGTTATATAAGCTTACGTTGCCGCTTACGATGGGTACATGAAAATAATTACATACATTGCCGATACCCGCAACGGCTTGTTCAAACTGCCACATGATTTCTGGTTTTTCGGGATTTCCAAAGTTGAGGCAGTTGGTGAGTCCAATAGGAACGCCGCCGGAACAGACAATATTTCTAAAACACTCCGCCACGGCAATTTGGGCTCCCCGAAATGGGTCTAAATGGCAATATCTGCTGTTGCCATCTACGGAAATAGCTAGAGCTTTCTGACTTTCCTTCACTCGGATGACGGCTGCGTCCGACCCTGGCAAAACTAAAGTATTAAGACCTACCATGTGATCGTATTGTTTATAAGCCCAGGACTTATCCGCAATATTTAGAGACTTTAATAGTAACTTTAAAATTCCTTCGCCGCGTTCTAATTCAGGGATTAACTTCAAATTAAGACTGTCAACCGCGTCGAGATAAGAGGGCCTTTTCGTCGGACGAACTAGCTGGGGAGCGGACTCAACGACAGTATGAACTGGTAAATTAACGACTTCTTCTCCTTCCATTGTCATCCGCATAATTCCAGTGTCGGTTACTTTTCCAATGACAACGGCGTCTAAATCCCATTTGTCGAATATTTTTTTTGCTTCCTCTTCGCGGCCATTTTCAATAACAAACAGCATCCGTTCTTGAGACTCCGAAAGTAAAATTTCAAACGGAGTCATTCCCGTTTCTCTCATGGGAACTTTTGACAGGTCAAGCTCGATTCCCGTTCCAGATCGATCCGCCATTTCAAACGACGACGATGTAAGACCAGCCGCTCCCATATCTTGAATACCGACTACCCAATCGTGTTGCATAGCTTCTAAACAAGCTTCAATGAGTAGTTTTTCCGTAAAGGGATCTCCAACTTGAACGGTGGGTCTTTTTTCTTCAGCCGAATCGTCAAACTCTGAAGAGGCTAAAAGGCTGGCTCCATGAATTCCGTCGCGACCGGTTTTTGAACCTACGTACAATACCGAATTGCCAACTCCGGAAGCTTTTCCAAGAAAAATACGATCTTTTTTCGCAACGCCTAAGCAGAAAACGTTTACTAAATTGTTGTTGTCGTAACAGAAGTCGAAATTGATTTCTCCCCCGACATTAGGCACTCCAACGCAATTGCCATAACTGGAGATACCGCTTACGACTCCTTTAAGTAAATAGCGGGTGCGAGGTTCGTCAGGATCGCCAAATCTTAGGGAATTTAAAAGAGCTACCGGTCGCGCGCCCATTGTAAAAATATCGCGGAGAATACCGCCCACACCCGTGGCCGCTCCTTGAAACGGTTCTACAAAAGACGGATGATTATGGCTTTCGATTTTAAATACGGCAACCATCCCATCTCCAATATCGACAACTCCGGCGTTTTCGCCAGGACCTTGAACCACGCGCGGTCCTACTGTAGGTAATTTTTTTAGATGGACTTTAGAGCTTTTATAACTGCAATGTTCGCTCCACATAACTGAGAAAATAGCCAGTTCTGTCCAGTTAGGGTTTCGACCCAATAGGTCTTGGATTCGTTCAAATTCTCCCAGAGTCAAACCCAGACTTTCAATATTTTCTATGTTGACTGGAGGAGATGGAGGTAAAGACATAATAGCAATTTAAATTGATTGAATAAGAGATCTGAAAATAACTTGTCCGTCTGTATTGGGCCATAAAGGGTCCGCTTGCCTTTCAGGGTGAGGCATCATTCCGCAGACGTTTTTGGTTTTATTGACAATTCCAGCAATGTTAGTAAGGGAACCGTTAGGATTATTTTCATCGGAAACAACTCCTGATGAGTCGCAATACCGCAAAACGATTTGATCGTTTTCGTTTAATTCTTTAATTGTATCTTCGTCGGCGAAATAGCGCCCGTCGGCGTGGGCAATGGGCAACTTTAAAACAGCGCCTTTGGAGCTGTTGGATGTAAAAGGAGTTTGATCGTTTTCTAATCGAACAGGAACCGTATCGCAAATAAAAGAATGCGAAAAATTACGCATTAAAACCCCTGGTAATAGTCCGCATTCCACAAGAATTTGAAACCCATTGCAAATCCCAAGCAACTTTCCGCCATCTTCGGCGTATTTTATTATGGATTTCATAATGGGTGAGAATTTGGAGATAGCCCCTGGTCTTAGATAGTCTCCGTAGGAGAAGCCGCCAGGTAGAATGATCAGATCAAATTTTTTTAGAGAGTTCTCTTTATGCCAAATCCATTCGGTATCTAACCCTAATATTTCCTTTAGGATATGGAAAGAATCCCTATCGCAATTAGATCCTGGAAAAACAACGATACCGCATTTCATGTTGGATGGGTCCGTAAAGTTGAATTATTATTCCTGGGAATCCAGGGTAAATCGATAGGATTCAATGACGGGGTTTGCCAATAGTTTTTGGCACATTTCGCGAACGCGTTCTTCAGCCTCGGCTTGGGATAATCCATCTAATTGGACTTCGACATACTTCCCTAAATTCACTCCTTTGACCTCTTGATAGCCCAAATCGTTGAGGGCATGGTGAACGGCCTTTCCTTGAGTGTCCAAAACGCCGTCTTTTAATGTCACGTGAATCTTAGCCAGCATGGGTGAAGAATAGCATATTAGTTTGGGTTTATCACACAACAAAAATGAAGAAAATTTGATTTTGCCTAATGCATTGAATTTGCAATATTTAACTGAAAGGTTTACCAATCTTTTAAAACAATTTTGCCGATAGTTCGACCTTCTTCCAGAGTTTTATGCGCTGTGCATAGGTTCTCAATATTAATAGGACTTAGGATTTGGTTCACGGTTGTTTTGATAGTTCCATTATCAATTAATCGGGCAATTTCGTTAAGTAAATTATGTTGTTCGATCATATCTTCAGTTTTAAATAGCGGTCGGGTGAACATAAACTCCCAATGGAAAGAAGCGCTTTTAGATTTGAGTAATCCCATATCTAACGGCGATTGGTTTTCGACAATAGAGCAAATTTTTCCTTGAGGGGCTATCGACTGGGCTGCAGGAGGATAATTTTTGTCAGTGTCATTAAATATCAATATGTAGTCAACGGTATTAAAACCAAATTCTTTTAACTGCTTGGGCATATCTTTGTGATGATTAATGATGTGGTGAGCCCCTAAGTTGCGGCACCAATCTGTGGTCTCTGGGCGCGATGCCGTTGTGATCGCTTTTAATCCAGCGATTTTATTTGCAAGTTGGATAGCGATAGATCCGACTCCTCCGGCCCCTCCAATAATCAAAATAGTTTTGTTTGATAGATTGTTTCCAATTGGAATTTCGAGTCGATCAAAAAGAGCTTCCCAGGCGGTGATTGAGGTTAACGGTAATGCCGCAGCTTCTTCAAAGCTAAGAGTCTTGGGCATGTTGCCAACGATTCTTTCATCCACAAGCTGAAATTGGCTATTGCTGCCAGAACGGTCAATAGATCCTGCGTAAAACACCTTATCGCCGGGTTTGAATAGTTGCGCTTCTGGACCGACAGATACCACTTCGCCAGCAGCGTCCCAACCTAGAATGAGAGGAGGACTTTGAGGTTCTGAAGTTTTATTCCGAACTTTTGTATCTACGGGGTTTACTGAAATAGCCTTAACGTTGACCAATAAATCTCGACCGCTTGGATTTGGAGTTTCTTGCTCGAATTGAACAAAAGCTCCTGAATCGTTAAGAGGCTTCCCGCCTGCGTAACCGATTGCTATCATTTTCGTTTTCTCCTCAGTATGGGAATATATTTTAAAGCTATAATAAATCATAAGGTAAATAAAAAATTATTTAAAAGAGGTTTTGAAAATGAAATCGAAAGATTTTTCTCGAAGAGGTTTCTTAAAGTTTGGTTTAGGCTCTTTGGGAGCCGCTATCGCTCCTGTGGTTACTTCGTCGGCATTAGGACAGGTATGTAATTTTCAAAAAACCCCGCGCCAAACCATTGGGCCTTTTTTTCCAGACGATGGAGACGAAGTTTATGTAATTCGAGAAAACATAGATCCCAGGCTTCCTATTTGGGGGGCAAACGATAACGATCTTACTTTTATTAAAGGAAATTCAGATAAAGCAAAAGGACAAATCGTTTATATAAAAGGGAGGGTTCTAGCGCGGGAAAAGCAGAAATGTGTTAGCGTTCCCGGAGCTATGATTATTCTATGGAACGCTTCCGCTTCCGGTCGATACAATCATCGGGGAGATACCGAAAACGCTAGTTTTACCCATCCAAAAACAAATCAACGTGTGGAAAGAACGCATGATAGAAATTTTCAATATTGGGGAAGGCATATTACGGATGAAAATGGAAATTATTGGTTTAAGACGATTGTTCCCGGTTATTATCCGATTGATTCGAGGGGAAAAGTTTTTCGTCCGCCGCATTTGCATTTTTTAATCATGGCCCCTCAAAAACCGCAACTCATTACGCAGCTTTATTTTAAGGGAAGCGCTTTAAATGATAATGAAATGATTCGAAAACTTAACGACCGTGATTTTATCCTCAGGGACGAAAGGTTGTCTAGAAAAGAACAAGAAAGTCTTATCGTTGAATACAAGACAAATCCTTCCGAAAACTTTAAAGATGGCTTGGTAGGCGAATATGATTTTATAATGCCATCCTGAAGAACTTTAAAATTTAAAAAGACAGAGAAACTTGTAAGAGTAACAATTTAAATCTAGAAAATAATTGTAAGGAATCTCTAAAAATTCCAATTTGCCATGAGTTTGCCCCTTAAACCAAGGGCTAGGCGATAGCAAACCGGTAAAAATGCCAATTATTAGAGGTCCTCTGTAGATATTCCCCGATATCTTTATAAAACATTAGCGTTTTTTGATTCTTAAGAGTGTTTTCTTCCCATTGTTAAAAAATCCTTTCTCCATGCCTCAAAATAAAAACTCCAGACAAACGCAATTCTTAATTGTTGTTAAGGACTGGTTATAGGTTTCTGAGATCAATAGTTTGGAATTTTCCTAATCGAATAAAATCTAAATGAACTCCTAAGATTTAAAAAATAAAACCTAGAACTATTTTCGTTGGCTATAGGACGCAACGGTATCTATATCCAGAATTATTTCTCGGCTACAAGTCTTAAGGGAATCTCTAAAAACAGGCTAAGAAGTTAAAAAAAAAGTTTATTATATCG
>CAYFMN010000054.1:19882-25622 GCA_964344185.1 uncultured Nitrospinota bacterium | reverse complement strand
TTTTTACTTTTGAAACCCAGATTTTTAAAAAAATAGGCTTTTTCAGGGACGACTAGCTAGTTATTCCCCCTCGAAACGCCTTTTTTCAAGCCACCAAAAACATTAATCTAAAGCAATCTATTGCAAGATTAAAAAACGTTTTAATAAAACCTTCTAAAATTCCAATCACCTAAGACGTCCCAGTTTTTAAAATATCTATCTTTCTATTATCTCATTCTTTTTTAAAAACATACCAACTTCCAAAAAGCATCGATAATCAATTTACTTAAATAATCCAATATTCATTATTAAGTTCCCTCTAGCAATTAAGGCATAATAGAATGTTCGGATTTCTTTAAGTTCTGTCTTATTCGCCTAAAAAATATTTTGAATACCAACATAAAAAGCACCCAATGGGTACATATTAAACTAATAAAAAATCTATAAGCTTATAGTTTTCAATAAAATTCCAAAACTTAAAAACAAATATTCAACATCATACAAAAGCTTAACTTTGCAAAATAAAACCTTCCAACTTATTTTGATATGCGAAAAACTGGAAATATTATCTTTTTAAATTCAACAAGATTTGACTCTTCAAACTTAGCGAAGGCTTTTCTCATACAGAAATTTTCATACCAAAATAAAGTAATCCCTTTGCTTTCAATAAACTATATATACCACAAAAGCGTTACTTGATTAAAAGTTTGTTAACCCATATAGTCCCAGTCTTTGAAGACAAAATCTATTTTTTAGATAGCAAAATTTAAGCTAATAAGTAAACTCCATACATAATCAAAAGCACAATATGGATAGGAACTAATAAATAATAAAGACCTAATAATTTCCGAATACTATTCTTTAGATATTAATCAAAGTGTTTGTGAGGAAATCACTAAAAAGGATCAAACAGAATATGAAAGAATTTATGCGTTTTATAAAAAACTTAATTCTAATTTTGTTATTGGGGGTTATCCTTAACTCTACTATGATAACAGCAGAATCCTTTGCCCAGACTAATCCCAACCTGTTACTACACTTTGATGGAGACTTTACTGACTCTTCAACAGCAAACCACCCCCCTACTGTATTTGGAGCCACTATCGTGAGCTCTCCCAACAGTCCACTTACTCCTAACAGCCAGGTAGGTTCATTTGATGGAGATAACGATTATATTACCTTCCCAGATTCTGATGATTGGGATTTTGGCACAGAGGATTTTACGGTTGATTTTTGGGCTAAAATTTTTCCACCAAACCAGCAATCTTACCTAAGCCATTCCGGAGGCGTTGAGTATTTTAGGGATAATTCAGGTTTTTTAAATTTTGGAGCGGCGAAAAGTACAGTTGCATTTGCCCCTAGTCAAACCAACTGGCAGCATGTAGCCGTTACACGAAGCGGTACAACTATAAGATTTTTTATTGATGGAGCTCAATTGGGTTCAGCCATAACTAATAGCGAAAATTTCAGCTTTGGTAGCGGAGATCTGTTCATTGGCGCAAAAACGAATCTGGCCAATGACTTTCAGTTTCACATGGAGGAGTTTAGAGTAATTAAAGGAACGGCCCTATGGACATCTAACTTTACTAAGCCAACAGAGCCAGAAGAATCAGCCCCAGCCGATACGACACCTCCAGATGTAGACGCTCCTATCGATATTAATGAGGAAGCCGAGGGCCCAACAACGCCGGTTACTTTGGGAACAGCAACGGCCAATGACGATACCGACGGCGCATTAACTCCAACTATCACCACTTCACCGGTGTCTATTACAATCACCAACGGTTCGGGAAATTTTCCAGTCGGCGTTCATACTATTACTTACACTGCAACCGATGCAGCTAACAATGTAGGAACCGCCACACAAACCGTTACCATCAACGATACTACTGGGCCAGAAATTACTTTGGTGGGAGATAATCCACTTAACGTTGTCGCCGGAACTAATTTTGATGACCCAGGATTTTCTGCCAATGATCTTGTTGACGGTGGTGTCTCGGTCATAGTTGGAGGAGATACGGTTAACACCTCGGTAGTAGGAAGTAGTTTTACAATTACTTATGACGCGCAAGATAATAATACTCCTCCCAACCAAGCGACTAGAGTAACTCGTACCGTTAACATTGTAGACGGAACGCCGCCAGTCATTACTTTAGTAGGAGCCAATCCGCAAACAATCGCCTTAGGCGGTACCTATACAGAGTTGGGAGCAACGGCAAACGACCCAGGAGGCGATGGGGTTATTCCACCCAATAATATAAGTATTAATAGCGCTGCTGTGGATACAAATACTCTAGGATCTTATTCGGTCACTTATGATGTGGACGACTCTGCAGGTAACTCAGCTGTGCAAAAAATCCGAACAGTAAATGTCGTAGACGCCGCCGCTCCTGTAGTTACAGCTCCAGGCAATCTGATTAAAGAAGCGTCAGGCGACAATACAACGGTTGGTTTAGAAAATAATCCTGGACAAACGCCAGCTACCGCCTCAGCTAACGACGCCATCGATGGAACACTAACCCCCACTGCGGCTGTCACTTCGATACCAACGGTTACCTTAACAAATAACGAAGGTAGTTTCCCAATCGGCATACATACTATTACCTGGTCCGCTACCGACGCCGGTTCTAATACGGGAACGGCAATTCAAACCATAACGGTCCAAGATACAACTGGTCCAAATATTATTTTAGGTGAGATAAATAACCAGACTACTCCAGTAAATATCGAAGTGGGAACCCCTTATGTCGAACCAACCAATACCGCTATTGATATTGTCAACGGTAGTCGCCCCATTACTATTTCAGGAGATACTGTAGAAACCTCGACAGTAGGAAGTACTTTTACGATCTTCTATACCGCTGAAGACGAAAGTGGAAACGAAACACAAGTCACTCGTACTGTGAACATAGTTCCCCCCCCAGACGTTACTCCACCAATTATTACTTTACTTGGCGATGATCCACAAACAATCAACGTAGGCGCTGCTTACACTGAACTTGGCGCTACGGCAGAAGATCCAGGGCAATATGGAGACGGCGATATTACAGAAGATATAGTCATCGATGCCACAGACGTTAATACCGCTATTGCCGGAACTTACTCTGTCAGTTATAACGTTGCGGATGGAGCTGGAAATCCTGCTCCCACCCAAACTCGAACGGTTAATGTGGTGATTCCAGACACAACGGCTCCAACGTGTACCGCATCAGACATCACGGTTACTGCAACGGGTAATTTAACACAAGTAACTCTTGACGATCCTGTATTTGACCCCGACGTAACATCTTTCAGTAACGACGCTCCCACAGAAGGATTCGCCGTTGGTTCCCACGTCGTTACTTGGACAGTGTTCGATGCGGCCAATAATAGCGGGACTTGTACTCTGACTGTCACCGTGAATGCATCAACCGCTGAAAGCGAAAAACGAATTCCTATTACGAGCCTTCCAATGAATATCGATCAACCAGGCTCCTACTTTTTCACAGGGAATTTGACATTCACCGATACGACGGGTAGCGCTATAACCATCAGCAATCCAGACGTAACTGTTAGCTTGAATGGTTTCTCCTTAGTTGGAAATCCTGCATGTGCCGACTGTAATGGAATCGATCTAGGCGCTAATTCTAACGTAGATATCTCAGACGGCATTCTCACGCAGTTTGGCGGCACGGGTATTATTAACAATTCAGCCACTGCCAATGGTATTCGTATCAAAAATGTAAGAGTAACTAGCAACGGAGGTCATGGTATTTATCTCAACGGCACCGGTCATTCTTTAATTACAAGTACCATTTCCGATAACCAAACGGGAGGCGTTTTTCTACAAGATGCTTCGACAATAACGGCAAATAATATCTTTAATAATGGCGGCGATGGTATCGGCACTATTACCGGGTCTAATATCACCGGTAACACCGTGCATAGCAATACCGGATCTGGCATTGTCGCCGATAACGGAGCTATTGTGAATTTAAATACCGTGCACAGCAATCACCAGGAAGGTATCTCTGTGATATCGGGAAGCCAGGTTACGGAAAACACGAGTTACCTAAACGGAAGCTCAGGAATTGTCGCCGGCGCCGGGTCTGCGGTCGCCGACAACACCGTTTCCCAAAATAATACCGCAGCGGCAAGCGATAAAGGCGGTATTCGGGTAACCAACGACGTCACGGTCAAAGACAATACTCTGGCCCAAAATACAACACAAAATATTTATGTGGAAGGGAACAATAACATAATTAAAAACAACGTAGTGATTGAGTCCGATGTCGGAATACACTTTGTAACGGGCACAACAGATAATTTTTATTCTGGAAATACCGCTCATAACAATACCACAGCCGCTTTTAACGGAGATTTACCTACAGGAGCAGGAGATGGAGGAGGCAATGTCGATTTTTAACGAAACGAAACCTTATATAAATTCGCTAATCGACATCAAATGGAGACATCATGCTTTTCTTTAAAAACCTACTGCTAATCTTATTTATATTTATAGCCTCTCCCCTGGTGGCAGCGGAAGTTCGAGACCCAGGAGCAACTGGCTATTACGACGCTTCACAAATATCTGCGTTGAGGAAACCAGACCCAGAAACGCTCAGACGCATTCAGAAAACATTAGCAAGACTACCCATAACCTTTGAGAAACATATCGGGGAAAATGCGTTTTTTTCTCGGAACCAAAATTATAATATTTGGATATCTCCCACAGCATTAACGCTAACTTTCAATCGCAAATCGCCCTCCAAAAGCAATACGGTTTTCCAACCAATACAAATGAAACTACGGGATGCCAACCAAGACTCTACAGGTTCTGGTTTAGAAGAAGCCGTTACAAAAACGAATTATCTTATGGGCAATGATCGTTCAAAGTGGCGCACTGATGTGCCTAATTACTCAAAAGTGAAATACGAAAACGTTTATCCGGATATTGATCTTGTTTATTACGACAATCAGGGAACCTTGGAGTATGATTTTGTTGTTAAACCAGGATCGGATTATAAAGCTATTAACTTAAAATTTAAGGGAATTGAGCGATTATCTTTGGATAATCAAGGAAATCTTTTATTGGAAACTTCCGCTGGGTCGATCATGCAAAAAGCTCCGGTTATTTACCAAGAGATCGACGGCCAACGCCAGTTCGTCAAAGGCGGTTATGTACTTGAAGATAATCAAAACGTCAGGTTTCAAGTCGCCCAATACGACCCCCAAAGCACGTTAGTAATCGATCCCGAATTGGAAGTATTTATTCCTTACTCAACCTTTATAGGAGACCATGCCTTTGACGAAGGTATTTCTATTGGCATCACCGACAATGGAGAAATAGTCATCGCTGGAAATTCCAGCTCCAACCAAGGTACAGGTACTTTAGGCGCTTTTCAAGTTGATCACGGAGGTGGATTAGATGTTTTTGTTACCAAACTAAACCGCGCGAGAAACGCCGTTGAATTTTCAACCTGGATTGGCGGAGTCAACAGCGATAAAGTCAGCGCCATGGAAATAGGCGGTCAAAGAATTTTTCTTACGGGCACAACGGAATCCCCTAATTTTCCGATCAAACCGGGAGCCTTTCAAGAAAACTTACAGGGTAATTCAGACGCATTTTTTGTCACGTTAAACTCCAAAGGCTCTGATTTAGAGTCCGCTCATTACTTTGGGGGCGCCGGAAATGAAATAGTGCATGACATGGCCCTGATCAGCCCAACCTCCTTAGCCATCGTTGGCGAAACGACTTCTTCGTTCGCAAGCTTTCGCGCCA
>CAYFMN010000054.1:0-19807 GCA_964344185.1 uncultured Nitrospinota bacterium | reverse complement strand
TCTATTTACGTTACAGGCGACACCTCGTCCAGCGATTTATCGCCGCCCCCCGACCCAGGTTCTATTCAACATGTATCTGGAGGAACAACATCAACCACCCCAGGTTCTTTTCAAACGAATTTAAGCGGATTATCTGACGCTTTTGTTATAAAGTTTAATTCTCGCGGCGAACCGCAATATAGCACCTATTTAGGAGGCACCGGAGAAGAAAGAGCTCCGAAGATTGTTACCGATACCAATGGCAACGCATATATCGCTGGCGAAACAACTTCTTTCGACTGCCCCTTTACCAGCGGAGCCTACGACACCACCTATAATGGAGGCAACACCGATAACTTCGTAACAAAACTAAACCCAGTAGGAACCGAATTAGTATTTTCAACCTTTATTGGCGGAGGCGAAGACGACTTTAAGGTCGGATCCGTTTTTTTAGACAATGACAATTCTGTTTATGTTGTCACCCAAACAACCAGCGCCGATTTCCCAGTCGCGTTGTCGCAAAATCCAGTTTTTGGCAATGGCGACGCCATACTATATCAACTGGTTGAAGAGGGTAAAGTTTTATTATTTTCCATTTATTTATCAGGGAACTTTGACGACAGAGCTAATGATGGAATTGTAAGAGGCAACTCAGCCTTTATTGTAGGATCTTCTAATTCAACCAACCTTAATGGCGGCGTGAACGCATTACAACCCAACAAACAAGGAGATAGCGACGCTTATATCACCGAATTTAAGGGAAGGTTTGTCACCCCAGCTCCGCCAGCTTTACCCACACCAGCTCCACCAAATATTCCAGTCATCTCAAGAAATATTGCCGCTCCAACTTCGGGTCCTGTAAATATCACAAGCCTTCCTTTCATTATTGTTTCCCCTGGAAACTACAAAGTAGTTGGTAACTTGAGCATAAACAGCGGAAACGCTGCTGCTATACATATCCGCTCTCCAAATGTGACGCTTTCTTTGTCATCAGGTGGCTTACGAGGCGATGGTTGCGATTGTAATGGAATTTTAGTAAGCCCTCTTTTAACAAATACTATCGACAACGGTGATAACTTCACTAGTTTCCCTTTAAATCAACAACTTACCAATGTAAAAATTATTGGACCTGGTAGTATTACAGGGTTCGGGAAAAAAGGAATTATATCGGTAAACCCTCTTATTTCCTCTACTTCCTTTTTAGATAATACAACTATTTCAATCAATAACCTTAAAATCACTGGCAACTCTGAAGGGGGGATTAACCTAGAAGGCCGGAATCATCAAGTCACAAATACTTCGGTTGCAAATAATGGCGGAACAGGAATTATCGTTGGAATCAACTCTACGGTCAACCGCAATAACGTCCGCGTTAATGGCGGAGCAGGAATTTTGACTGGAAACAACGCAACTATAGATCAAAATAATGTGTCCGTAAACTCTGGTTCAGGAATCGTTACCCCAGGTACAAGCACAATTACAAGAAACAATGTCTTATCTAACCTGGGATCAGGTATCGTTGCTGGCCCCTCTTCAACGGTGCGAACTAATGTTGCTATAGCTAATCAACTATCAGGTATTGAAGCCGGCCCGTTTGGTCTAGTGACTGGCAATAATGTCCAAGTAAATAATACGTCTGGAAGCGTTGGACACGGTAACCTAAGCTTATTAGGAGGGGTAACCGCGTCAAACAACGCAGTTTTTCCTTTAGGTATCCATAGTGTAGGTCAAAACTTTTTAGAATAATTAATATCGCAAAAATAAATTTTACTTTAATGCATTGAGATTATTATGTCGCTTCATTGAAACGTCTAATAAAACTATATCGTAAATACCTTCGCTAATTCTTTCTGAAAAAGGGTTATAGTTTTATTAAGAGAGAATTAAGTAATCCGCAGGGTAACGATATGATTAACGCGAAAGCCGGAACCGGCATTATTAGGCTTAGCTTTCAAAACAAATGATTCGCCGTCTCGAGTTTTTGAAGGAATAAAAAACTTAATAGGACCTTGGAAAGTATTCAAAGTAAAAACTCGATTTAACTCAATATCCTCTTTAGATACTTTCTTTTCGTAAAAGATGTTTGTATTCCCAGGAGAGGCTTTACTTGCGGGCATTACTCGAACATTTAAAAATAAATCGCCGCGTTTATCGTTAAAAAAACTTTTCTCCCCTTTCCCAGGAATCCTTAATTGGGTTTGATGTTCAATCCCCGCCGGAATCTTCACCTGAAAACTATCATGGGCGGTTTTAATTCGAATAATTCCGCCCTTTAGCGCCAATGATGGATCTACCGTTACCCCTTGGCGTACAGTTAAAGGAGCCCATTTATTTTCATACTTGAAAACTATTTCTTTAATTCTCTTTTTCCATTTTGGATCGGAGGGCTTTTTTCGTATTGAGTCTTTTTTTTCAGACTTTGCTCGTTTAGGAGGGGTGACGATAGGTTCAACGGAGGGATAAGCTTTTTTAGTAGAATTTTGGGGACGACGCTTTTTTCTCCAGGCAGTTTTTATAGTTTCTTGCTTTTTATAATGAATATCCAAAACTCGATAAGCTTGAGAGATTTTTTTGAACCGGGATTCGAAAAAAGGGTCTCCAAAGTTAAGGTCAGGGTGATATTTTTTCGCTAATGTATAGTAAGAGCGTTTCACTTGTTCCCAGTTGGAACTTTGAGGCACTTTTAATATTTTGTAGCAGTCTTGGATATCCATAGTTTTTATGCGTTCTTTCACTTTTGGCGCCAAACCGATCAAGAAAAATAAGTACATAAAATTCAACTACTTACAAAAATCTCTACTATCGTGAAAATTTAAACGAACAGGCAACTTTTTCCCAACTTTGTCCAAATTAATCTAGCGGGTTATAATTCAATAGGTTATATTAAGGAAAATTTTTCCTGAGAGTTCTTAGCAACTAGAATTTTTTGCCCTTTAAACTATGCAAAATATCGTTGGTTTTCCTGAAGAGGAAATTAAAGAAATTTTAACGAAATGGGGAGAAAAACCTTTTCGAACTTCACAAATCCTAACTTGGATTTACCATCATAAAGCGCGCGGTTTTGAAGTAATGACAAATTTATCAAAAAATCTACGCGCTCGACTTTCGGAAAACTTTCATTACTCTTTGCCTCCTATAAAAAAGAAATCCGCTTCTAACGATGGAACAATTAAATATCTATTTGAACTTGAAGACGGCTCGGATATTGAGAGCGTTTGGATGCCCTCAGAAGGACGTAATACACTCTGTATCTCAACTCAAGTGGGATGTAGAATGGCCTGCACTTTCTGCTTAACGGGCCAATTAGGTCTAAAGAGAAATTTATCTTCCGCAGAAATAATTGGGCAAATCATGGCTGTCGAAAGGGACTTAGAGGAATCAGACGAAAATCCCATATCCAATATTGTTATCATGGGGATGGGAGAGCCTTTAGATAATTACGACGAAGTAGTGAAAGCTGTCCGTTTGATGGTTTCGCCTCATGCGATGAAGTTATCAAACCGCAAAGTCACATTGTCCACCTCAGGATTAGTCGACAAAATTAAACGTTTTGAAAAAGAAAACCTGCACGTAAACTTAGCGATATCTTTAAACGCCACGGAAAACTCAACACGCACCGAAATCATGCCAATCAATAAAAGGCATACCATTGAAGAATTATTAGAAACTCTTCGAACTTATCCTCTAAAAGCAACGCGCAGATTGACATTTGAATATGTACTATTGAAGGGGATTAATGATTCTCAAGAAGATGCAGTTCGATTAGCCAAAATGCTTCATGGCTTTAAATGCAAAGTAAATTTAATTCCATTTAACTCATTTGACCGTTCTGATTTTCAAACTCCCGATGAAAGCCGGGTAACCCAATTTCAAGATTATCTACTCGCCCGCAATTTCACAGTTTTTGTAAGAAAAAATCGAGGGACCGATATTTTAGGCGCGTGCGGTCAATTAGCCGCCGAGTCGTTTTCAGCCGCCTAATTTTTTTACCCTTCATTCACACTATCATGCCGCAATCAAAACCTCGTGATTCAACCATAGATTTATCGATAGTTATCCCCGTATACAACGAAAGGGAAAACCTAGTCTTCCTTGAGGAAGCTATAGAAAAGGCTTTGTCAAAAACAAAATTCAAATACGAAATTATTTTCGTAGACGACGGCAGCTTAGACGATAGCGCAAACGTTATTCTTTCCCTGCGCAAGCAAAATTCTAAAATCAGATTGATCAAATTCGCCGCGAACTCTGGTCAAACATCGGCTTTTGCGGCCGGTTTCTCAACCGCAAAGGGAAATTATGTAGCGACTTTAGACGCCGACCTTCAAAATGACCCCGAAGACATACCAAAGCTGCTAGAAAAAATTGAAGAATTTGACGTTGTCTGTGGATGGAGATTTAAACGAAACGACATATGGGTAAAACGAATATCGTCCAAAATTGCGAACAAAGTTCGCAATTTTGTGAGCAAAGAAGATATTCAAGATACCGGTTGTTCTTTAAAAGTATTTCGTAAAGAGTGCCTTGTGTCTTTGAAACTTTTTAATGGAATGCATCGTTTTTTTCCTACGCTATTAAAAATGGAAGGCTACAAGGTAACTCAAATAAAGGTTGGACACCATCCACGCAAATTTGGGTCGTCGCATTACAACATACGTAACCGCTTATTTGCCTCGTTAATAGACTTACTAGCCGTTCGCTGGATGCAAAAAAGAAAGCTTAATTACAAAGTAAAGGAGGAAATATAATTATATGACCGCTAATCACTGGGTTATAATCGGTTTAATCGGCCAAGGCTGTTTCTTTATGCGATTTTTGATACAATGGGTCGTTTCAGAAAAGCGTGGCGAGAGCACTATACCTCATGCATTTTGGTATTTCAGCATAGGCGGAAGCGCAATTCTTCTTTGTTATTCAATCCACAAACAAGACCCTGTTTTCATTTTAGGTCAAAGCGTAGGTTCGATCATCTACATTAGAAACTTAATTTTAATATCGCGAAAAAATCAAACCGTTAGTATAGGAAATTAAAATGGCCGCTTTAAAAATTAGACTCTTTGGATTAGCCCTTATGGTATTAGGCGGTTTTCTTTTTGTTTGGTCGGTGCGCGATATTACTTCCGAGTGGCCTCAAATTTTTGTTGGTCTTGGATCGGTATTCTGCCTCTCCATGGGTTTTGGCATTCTAATAATGCCTTTAGAAGCAAACCCATCTTCTTCGGACCCTGAATCTAATCCTCCCGCTTAAGTTGGTTTTCCTCAATATTTCTATCCTTCTTTTAACTTCCTTAATTCTTCTAAATACTCGCTTTTTTTCAAGAGACCTTTTCTCTCTAACACATTAATTAAAGCTTGAAAGTTCTGATCCTCTTCAGGAACGTTTATCTTTTCGTCAGTAGAATCTTTTTTGATCTTAGCTTCTGGCAACTCTTGATTTTTATCCTTTGATTCCGTGGTCCAATCCTCTTCAACCCCTAATGCCCTTCCAATCACTTCGGCAAGGTTATATAGATCTATTGGCTTAACCATATGGGTAAAAGCTCCCTCAGACAAACATTTTTTAGTCACTTCCAGGGAAGCTTCTCCTGTTGTCATTATTACCGGAACTTGAGGTTTTTTGCTTTTAAACATCTTCAAAACCTGAACCCCATCCAACTCTGGCATCTTTATATCAAGTAAGACAACCTGAGGGGTAAAACTGACGAACATTCTCAAAGCCTCTTTACCATCTCGTGCCTCTTTCACTCTACAACTCATCTCACGCTCTAAAAAATCTCTTAATACCTTAAGAGTTTGAGTATCATCGTCGACAACTAGAACCTTTTTTCCCGCTAATCCGGACACTAAAAATCATCTCCCCAAAATAGAACAATTTACAATTAATCTTATTATTTTAAGCTATAATTATTTTCAATTAATAGCTTAATATTTTCGTGTCACCAAACCATAAAAATAGCTTATAGAGACAAAAACACTTTTCCTTATTTAATAGTTTATTTGAAACCAATGAGAAATTTGATTTTTATCAGTTAAATTCTCTATGTTAATATAAATAGCAACTTTTCCCACAACTGGAATAATTTGGCGAAAACCTTCTTCCTCTGTAATCAAAAACAAATTTTCTCGACTAATTAGTACTTTTTATCGTTTTTGCTAAAACACTAGATCATTTCGATATTTCGATGACAAATCCACCAAAAATTATTAATTTTACCACTAAATTACAAGACTCCGAAATAGCGCTTCAACGTAATTCCATAAAAACTATCAAGTCAATTTAGGGAAATTATGCAATCAGGCTTGTAACCATTGCCATGTTGAAGCAGGGCCAAACCGTCCAGAGGTAATGGAGTTAAAAACTGTCGATAGAATTTTGGAACTTCTCGTCCATGAACCTCAAATTCAAATAGTAGATTTAACGGGTGGAGCTCCTGAATTAAATCCACATTTTCGCTATATGGTTAAAAACATCAGGGAAATGGGAAAAGATATTATAGACCGCTGCAATCTCACAGTTTTATTTTTACCCGGCCAAGAAAACACGGCCTTATTTTTAAGAGATCAAAAAGTTCAAATTGTCGCCTCTCTTCCCTGCTATTCTCAGGATAATGTCGATAGCCAACGTGGTAACGGCGTCTTTCAAGAAAGCATTCAAGCCTTAAAGCTTCTGAATGAATTAGGCTATGGAAAACCTGAAACGGGTTTATCGCTCAATTTGGTGTATAATCCTGGAGGGGCGAGTTTACCCGGAACCCAAATAGATTTGGAAAAAGCCTACAAGTTAAGATTAAAAGAAGATTGGGGCATAGAATTTAATCATTTGTTTGCCCTAGCCAATATGCCTATTAAAAGGTTTGCCCATTATCTATCCCGTGAAGGTTTAATGGACAATTATTTTCAACTTTTGGCAGATAATTTTAACTATGAAGCGGCTAAAGAAGTAATGTGTACTGGATTGATTTCTATCGGGTGGGATGGTCAAATCTTCGACTGTGATTTTAATCAGATGCTGGATATTCCAATCGGATGGGAAATGAAAAATATTTGGGATATAAACCGCTTTTCCAGCATAAACCAAAATATCGCATTGGCAAATCACTGCTATGGGTGTACCGCCGGTTCGGGAAGCTCATGCGGCGGGGCTTTAGCATAAATTTATTTAACTACTGAAATTTATTAAAAAAAATCATTTTCATTTATAAGAGCATTAATAAATTAATTGAAAAAATATGAAACTTGGATTTGGCGACGTTGCTCCCCAAAAACTCAAGTAAGCTCTCATAAAATTCCTTTTCCAGCGCTAAGGAGATTGTTCGTGAACAAAATCGCTCAAATCCAAAAAGATGTTCAACAATATTATGGACAAATCATTCAAAAAACCGACGACCTAAAATCAAAGGTTTGTTGTCCGGTAGACTCTTTGCCTAACGAACTTAAACCGTTTCTAAAAAATATTCACAACGAAGTTCAAGAAAGGTTTTATGGTTGCGCTTCTTCTATCCCTCCGCTTTTGGAAGGGCTCACTATTTTAGACTTGGGTTCTGGCACTGGAAGGGATTGTTATTTATTTTCCCAATTAGTTGGAGAAAAAGGAAAAGTCATTGGCGTGGACATGACAGACGAACAATTAGCCATCGCCAATAAATATATCCCATATCATATGGAGCGTTTTGGTTACTCACAAACAAACGTAGACTTTAGAAAAGGTGTATTGAAGATTTAAAATCTGTAAATATCGAAGATAATTCCATAGACCTTATATTTTCTAATTGTGTATTAAACCTTTCGCCCGACAAAGAAAAAGTTTTTAGCGAAATATTTCGCGTTTTAAAACCAGGAGGGGAATTATATTTTTCCGATGTTTACGCTGGAAGACGAATTCCTAAACACTTACAAACCGACCCCGTTCTAGTTGGCGAATGTTTAGGCGGAGCTTTATATTTAGAAGACTTTCGACGCATCATGCAAAAAGTAGGCTTTTTAGACTATAGAACTGTCAGTCAATCGCGCTTGGATCTTGGCAACCCAGAAATCGAACAGAAGGCTGGAATGATTGATTTCTACTCAACGGTTTTCAGGTCATTTAAATGCAATTTAGAAGATATTTGCGAAAACTTCGGCCATGTCGCCTACTACAATGGGACGATTCCAGGTCGCCTTCACGAGTTTGAACTAGACGACCATCATCTTTTTAGAACAGGTATGCCTGTACCCATTTGCGGAAACACGGCAAATATGCTAAGCGAAACTCGCTATAGAGATCATTTTAAGATTATAGGGGATTTTTCAACACACTACGGTCCATTTGACTGCACTCCAGAGCCAGTGAAGAAAGACTATGATAATTCCGGAGCTTGCTGTTAAACTACAACTAATAAGGTCCCTAAATTATTCTTGGCCTTATAAAAAAGCCCAATTAGATTTATAGACAAAATTAAAGATATAAAATCGGGTCGGCTGGAAAATCTAACTTGCTTTTTCGCCTGACTAATTACAATGCCTTGCCAAGATTAATCCAGTATCCGCATTGAAAATCGAAATAACCAAGTTCTCAACCAAATGTCTAGAATACAAATATCCTATCTATGAATCCTGATTCCGCAAAATTTTCAAAAGACGAAATCCTCCACTTTTCTTTTTTCGAATCTCCTGTAGGTTTAATAGGGGTCGCCGGAAGCTCAAAAGGATTGATCAGGTTAAAACTTGGACTAAAAAACCCTGATTCTTTTGTCGAATATATTGAGACTAATTTCCCAGGCTCTTGGGTTGAAAAATCTTCGGCTTTTAAAGATATCAAATCACAATTACAAGCTTACTTTAAAGGAAGCTCCGCTAAATTTGATTTTAAAGTTGACTCTCGAATAGGAACTCCATTTCAGAAAAAGGTATGGACTAATTTAAGAAAAATACCTTTTGGTCAAACAAGAAGTTACGCTTGGCTAGCTAAAGCCGTAGGCAACCCCAAAGCATGTCGAGCGGTTGGCAACGCCAACGGGAAAAACCCGGTTTCTATTCTCAGTCCCTGCCATAGAGTTATTCGCGAATCGGGCGCCTTGGGAGGTTATACGGGAGGTCTCTCCTATAAACGATTCCTTTTGGATTTAGAACAAAAATCAAATGGGACTCTATAACGCAAAGGCTATCGTCTTAAGGACGATCAATCTATCCGAGACCGATAAACTAGCAATTCTTTTCACAGACCAATACGGGAAAGTAAAATGCGCCGCTAAAGCCGCGAGAAAAGTTAAAAGCCGGTTTGGCGCGGCGCTAGAACCCTTATCATTCATTTCCGTAATTTACTTTGGAAAAGAGAAACAGGAAATTTTTAAACTCAACCATAGCGACGTTATACGATCTTTTCATTGGATACGGGAAGACTTCTCAAAGTTTTACACGGCAATTTATTTCAATGAACTTATGGACAACCTTATTCAAGAAGGCCAGCGTTCCCCTGAATGCTTTCGTTTTCTCCTGGACGCGCTGGAAACTTTAAAAGACGCCACCGAGTTAGAAACGTTGCGCCGGTTATTTGAGATACGTATAATGTCTCTTTCCGGATTCTCCCCCAGACTGAATCAATGTGTTTCCTGCCCTAGAGTTCCCGAAGGAAATTTTTTAGGTTTCAGTTTTCGAATGGGAGGAATCGTTTGCGAAACCTGTTTACGCAAAATGCGAGTAGAAATGAACATTCGCGCAGGGACCTTAAACTATTTAAAAAAACTTATGAATATGGATATTCGGCATTGCCAACGATTGAAAATCCCTAAAAACCTTGAAAAAGAAATAGAAAACGTAACTCATAGATTGGTTTCATACAACTTGGGAAGAGAGCTGCGTTCTTATCCTTTTATAAAACAAATGGCATCGCTTTAAATCAGTAAACACACGGAAATATTTATCATGACTAAACAAATCATTAAAACAGATCAAGCGCCGGCCGCCATTGGCCCATATGAGCAAGCCATTCGGCTAGGCAATATGTTATACAGTTCAGGACAAATTGCCCTGGACCCCAAAACTGGCGATTTTTTATCCGGTGAAATTGAAGCGGAAACCGAACAAACGCTCATGAACATTCAAGCGGTTTTAAAAGCGGCGGGAATGGATATGACCAATGTTGTCAAAACAAACGTTTACCTAGCGGATATGAGTCACTTCGCCCGCATGAATGAAGTGTATGCGAAGTATTTTGGAGAGAGTAAACCCGCTCGCGCTTGCGTACAAGTAGCGGCGTTACCCAAAGGCGCCAAAGTCGAAATCGACGTCATTGCAGCAGACTAAATATGGCGACTAAAAAACAAGAGGAAAAACAAGCGGCGGGGATTTTTAGTAATTTCATGACTATCATTGGCGTCATGACGGTAGGCGGTATTTTAATAGCCTTCTTCAATGCCGCTCCTAAACTAAGCCAAACTGAAGACCATGCCACGGCTAGAGTCCCTACCGACTGTCTTCAATGCCACATGGTAAAGATCGAAAACGCACCCATCATGCCCCACCGTCCCATGGAATATTGCGGCTTCTGCCACCACAAAGCGGAATAAACTAATTTTTTTCTAAGCCTTAAGCAAATATTTTATCTACATAATTAATCGTTTCTTGGGAGGACCCTCCTGTTACCTCTGGCAACACTTGAGCTACGTTATCCCATTTTAATGTGGAGTCGGCTGGCATTTTGTCGATGGCTTTTTGTATGTTTCCCATACCGGCATTATAAGCTCCCGCCGCTAATTTCCAGACTTCTTCAGAGTCAACGCCTTTTGCTCTATAAAGCTTTTGCAATTGGTCCAAATAATTAGCGGACGCGTCTAAGTTTGATTCTGGATGCCACACAGAACCCGGAGCGTCGTCGCCTTCAACCCTTAATCCCAATTCTTCCGCAGTTTTCGGCATTAGTTGGCCCAGCCCCATAGCTCCTTTCGGGCTTTCCGCCCGGGAATTAAAATTTGATTCGCTTTGTATTAATTTAAGAAAAAAGGATTCAGGGATACCGTATTTCCTCGCCGTATTTTTAGCTAAGGATTTAACGTCAAAATCTTTTGTAGAATCGTTCTTTAATGGCGCGACGGTAGAAACATCCAAGGTTTCACGTAAACCATACGCTTTATCAATCGTTGATTGGGAAAAACTCTCCTGCCCGATATTGGAGGGAAGGTTCAAGTTTTTCGTCATATTATTCAAAATCCAAAAATGACTTTGAAATGGATTAATTTCCCCCGAATCGCCTTTATTTTGTGAAGAACCAAAAGCTTGCAGCGCTTTTATTTGGGAATCTCTCAAAAACTTTTGAAAATCAACCTTATTAGGCGGCGCCTGTGTTGGACGGCTACCCGGAGTCAATGCTCCAACCGTATGATCGGGAACCCAAAACATGTTTAATCTCCGTCGAAATTTTGACAATTTTATTGCTAATGTTAATTAGAGCAATCGCCATGCCATTTTTTTTGACGAACTTTAAACATTCCCTGCAACGCAAAAACGCTAAGGACTCAAAGAAAAACAAATTGAACCAACGCGCTTACAAATTCTCCAATTCTATTCAGTTAACCTTTTCTGTGTTTTCTGTGGCCTAATAGCTTTTTAATTGCGCCGCTTGCCTTTCAGCCATGTAGGAACTTCTCACTAAAGGCCCAGCCTCCACATGTTCAAACCCCAGGGATTCTCCAATGGATTTATATTCGTCAAATTTTTCAGGTGGAACGTATTCGGCTACTTCCAGGTGTTTTAAGGAGGGTCTTAAATATTGTCCTAAAGAAAGGATTTTACAACCAACACTCACCAGATCTTTCATCGCTTGAATGACTTCTCCTTCATTTTCCCCCATTCCAAGCATCATTCCACTCTTGGTAACCAATCCATATTGGGAATTTGCAATTTCCAAAGTTTTTAGCGACCAGTCATAGCGACACTGAGGTCTCACTCTGTTTTGCAAAGAAGCGACCGTTTCTAAATTGTGCGCCAATATATCAGGGTACGTTTCGCAAACAATGCCAATATGTTTTTCGTTACCTTGGAAATCAGGAATCAAAACTTCTACTTTAAGTTTTGGGCATTTCTGCCGCACTTTAGTTATCGTCTTCGCCCAATGCTTGGCCCCGCCATCTGGCAAATCGTCCCGGTCCACTGAGGTGATAACTGCATAATTTAATTCCAATAAAGAAAGCATCTCGGCCACTTCCTCTGGCTCGTCCTCTTTAGGAGCCATTGGACGTTCGGTTAAAACGTCGCAAAACTGACAAGCGCGAGTACAAGCTTCTCCTAATATCATCAAAGTCAGCGTTCCCATATCCCAACACGTTCCCACATTAGGACACGTAGCGGATTCACAAACCGTATTGAGTCCATAGCGCTTAAGTAACCCCTTTAATCGAAAATAGTTACGGCTGCTAGGCAAAGGCGCTTTTAGCCATTCTGGAAGCCTTCTTTTATTATTCATCGTTAGGCTATCCGAGGTATTTTTTTCGTCTTTTTCCATTTATTAAAACCAGCTAAGGGTTTATCATTAAAGCAAAGAAAATCTCAATAAGATTTGGGATTCATCTCTAGCGCAATAATAATTCTATCTGCTTATTTATGAAACTAAAAACCCCAAGTTTAATTATTTTTGTAATAACCTCTTTAACGCTCGGAACCTGCGGAGCATGGTTCTTTTCTACCCTTGAATCTCTTTCTAGAACTTTAAAAGACCTGACTTCCATGTTTTTTTTATGCGCAGGACTCTTTTCCGCCGGCATTTTTTTAGTTATGCTTTTGCGACAATTAGAAAGCGCCCCTCCAAATAAAAATTCCGAATCACAAGTCCCTTAAGCCTGCGAGTTCTTTCTAGTGTCCAGATTATTTTTAATGACAACTATTGACAGATACATTTTAAAAGAGCTCTTCAAAATATTTACTCTAAGCGTAGCGGCTCTAACAGCTATCCTTTTTCTCGATAAAATCCTCTTCCTAACCGAGTTAATAATAAATAAAGGCGTTGAGTTTACCGAAGTCTGCTTAATGATGTTGTATATATCTCCGGCTTTTCTTGCGCTCACTATACCAATGAGCGTAATGGTAGCGTCTGTTGTGGCATTTAGCCAATTATCGGCAGAAAGCGAGCTGATTGCGATGAAAGCCAGCGGGTTCAGTTTTCTCAGGCTCATGCGCCCCGTATTAGCTTTTTCAATAGCGGCTTACATCGCCACTAACTTTATTATGTTTTACGCTTTGCCTTGGGGAAATCAATCGTTTAAACAAATCATTTACGATATCCTTCAAAATAGAATCAATTTTGATATCAAGGAAAACGTTTTCAATAAAGATTTTGATAATTTAGTGATCCTAATAGAAAACAAAGAAAGCGACCATCATTTAAAAAAGATTTTCATCGCAGATTCAACCCAGACGCAAACGCCGAAGGTAATTTTAGCGAAAGAGGGAAAAATAGTTTCCGATCCTAAAACTTTACGAATTCAATTAAATTTAACCAATGGAACGATTCACGAGTTAAGCGAAAAAAGACGGCACTATCAAATATTAAAGTTTGATAGATACGACCTTACTTTAGCCCTCCCTAAATCTCAAGACCTGCAAAGAAAAGCCATGAAAGGAAACAGAGAACTTTCCTTCTCCGAACTTAGAGAAAAAATAGAACGGCTTAGAAAAGAAGGTTCTAAAACAAATTATGAAGAGGTTGAATTAAGCAAGAAATTCTCTTTGCCTTTTACTTGTCTCCTTTTTGGTTTTATTGGCGCTCCTTTAGGAGTAAAATCCAGCCGTTCAGGAAAATCAGGTAGTTTCTCTATAAGCGCGGTTGCCATTTTAGTTTATTATGTTGGTTTGATATCAACACAAAATTTGGGAAGCCTTGGAAAAATTAATCCATTAATTTCCGTATGGATACCCAATATTATAACTCTCCTAATCGCTTATTATTTAGTATCTAAAATGCACAAAGAAATTCCTTTCCGCCTTTTAAACCAAATTGGAGATTTGTTTGTAATCTTTTTTCAAAAGATTAAATTGTGGTACATTGGGCGCTTTCAATCCCTACCCGCTCGCTCAAGCGACGCGAAAGTCATTGGTAAGAAACAAAAGAAAATCGATCAAACCACACGTGGAATATTAAAAGGTAAAATGGCTAAAATAGATTCGAACAAAATTCTCCAATAACTTTATATCCAGGTTTTAAAAAACAAACTATAAAAATGTTTCAATTTAATTCCAAAGTAAAAATCTTTATATCTGGCCATTAAAAAATCTACTAATCAAAAATCGAAACATTTAAAATGCTTTTCTGGCATATCCAACTTTAAACCATCCTCCGCTTCCTAAATACCTTTTTGAATGCTATCTATCCATGAACTTTAGATTACTTTTAAACGTAACAATTAGCGTTTTAATCCTGGTATTCCTTTTTTATCAAGTTCCTTTAAGCGAAATTACCAGATTATTAGCAGACTCAAATGTTTTTTACTTTTGGGGAGCTGTTTTTTTTGCCGCTTTAAGTATTTGGGTAAATGCCTGGAGATGGAAGATTTTACTAAAATACCTTGGTTATGAATACGATCTAAAACTAATTTCTAATATAACCTTCATCACTTTTTTCTTTAACGTTTATTTGCCTGGAGGAATTGCGGGCGATGTGGCTAGAATTGCCATGCTCCCCCCTATTGGAAAATCAGACGACGAGCGTAAAGCTCATTTAACCAAGATTACGGCATCGGTCGTAACGGATAAGATCATAGGCCTTCAAGGTATTATGCTACTGGCAATATTTGGAATTTGTTTTAGTTATAACTTGCTAAAAAAATCTGAGATTTTAACCGTTTTCATTCTAATGACAACGGCGGTATCTGGAATAACAATTCTTCTTTATAGTCGAAGAACTCAAGAGGCCCTTAAAAAAATATTTTCAACTCCTTTAATTTTTTTTAAACCCGCTAAAAATTTGATTAAAGAAATTATCAACTCTTTACTAATTTATAGAGACAATTACAAATTTCTTAATGTAGCGCTTCCAATTAGCTTGTTAGGTCATATATTCGTAGTCGTATTTTTTTTCTTATTAGCGGAGTCAATTAACGTTTCAATCGATTACTTTAAAATGGCCGTTTTCATTCCCATAATTGAATTTGTTTCTTCGCTTCCTATATCTTTAGGAGGCTTAGGTATCAGAGAAGCAACCACTATATTTTTGTTTGGATCGGAAAATATCCCAACCGCTAAAGCCATGAGCGTCTCCCTTCTATCTTTTTCTGTAATCCTCATTGTCGGCGCTTATGGAGGATATCTCTATTTTTTAAGAAAATTGAAAAAAAACATCTAATCAATGCATAAATAGCTAATTTTAAATGAGTTAAAAAACATATTTTTTCTTATTTTAGAACTTGACGTTTTTTTTCATTCAGTTTATAAAGAAGACCTCTAACCAGCTATTTTACAAATATTTTCGACGGTAAAAAAGTTTGTTTTAAGGCTATTTCCACTTATTTTTATGTTTTAGAGAAATACTCTTAAACCGCTTATTACCTGAAATCAAATTTGTCAACTAAAGTGGTTCTAATAAAATTCTGCTTTAATTTTTACTTCTCGCTTGAGCAAACATCTCGACTGATTAAAAAACTATATGAAGAATTCTCTTTTGGATAAATTTGGAAGAGATTATAAGGTTTGCTCTAATTGCGTTAGCGACACAAGCATGCCCAGTATCAAGTTCGATGAAAATGGAGTTTGCTCCTATTGCAAACTTCATAAAACAATGGAGGAGCTATACCCTAACGGCGCTGAAGGAAAGAAAATAATAGAAAAAACCGTAGAAAAAATTAAAAACGCCGGCAAAAATAAAAAATACGACTGCATAATAGGCATTAGCGGCGGTCGCGACAGTACCTTCACTCTTTACCAATTGAAACAATGGGGTCTAAGACCTTTAGCGGTTCACTTCAACGATGGTTTCGGCAACCCTGTCGCTGGAGAAAGCATTAAAAAAGCCACTGACAAATTAGGCGTTGATCTTCGAACAATTACCTCAAACTGGAAAGAATCTAAAGATCTAAAGCTTTCATTCTTAAAAGCGTCCACTCCAGACTTAGAACAACCAACAGACCTCGGAATTCAGGCGACTCTTTTCGGCGCAGCCGTAAAAGAAAATGTTCAATATATTATTAATGGACACTCATTTAGAACTGAAGGAATGGCTCCTCTGGATTGGTTCTATTACGATGGGAAATATCTTAAATCAGTTCAAAAAAAATTTGGTTCCGTTAAGCTAAGACGATGGAACGCCAAAAAACCAGGATTTAATTTAAATATATTTCATCTCTTTTATTACACGGTGATGAAGGGAATTAAAGTTTTTCATCCGCTTTACAATTTTGACTATGTAAGAACGGAAGCTGATTCAATCTTAAAAAAAGAATTAGACTGGACCAACCCAGGGGCGCACTACTACGACGACCTATATCAAAGCTTGGTATTTTTTGTACATCGTAAAAAATTCGAAATTGATAAAAGACGATTTAATTACTCAGCGCTTATCCGCTCAAATCAGATGTCGCGCGACCAAGCCCTAAAAAGGCTCAGCGATACTTATAGTATAGAAGATCCCAAAATAATCGGTTTGTGCGTTAAACGGTTAGGCATTTCTCATAAAGATCTGGAAGAGTATCTATCTAATCCTGTGAAATCGTTTCGAGATTATGATACAAGCTACAATTCTATTAAGGCATTAAAAGTTCCAATCAAACTGGCTTGTCAATTTGGTTTTCTTCCCAAAATTATTTATTCAAAATATTTCGAAACCACTTTGGATTAGTTCTGTTTTAGATTGAAAATAAAAACACTTTTTAGTCAATCAACTTTTCGCATTTCTGAGAACTCTAAAGAGATTAGCTCATTATGACCATCAGAGTTGGAATGGGTCAATTGCTTGTCGAAGGAGGCGAACCCGAGAGAAACCTCGACCGCGCAAAAGGACTAACGCAAAAGGCTCAAGAAAATAATTGCAATATTATTCTTTTGCCTGAGTGCCTGGATTTGGCTTGGACTCATCCCAGCGCTAAAACCGAAGCTAAACCAATTCCTGGTCCCTATAGCGACCAAATTTGCAATTTTGCTAAAGAATATCAAGTTTATATCTGCGCAGGACTCACCGAGCGCGACAATGATAAAATATACAATTCTGCTATTTTGGTAGATTCTTCAGGGAAGATAATCCTTAAATACAGAAAGATTAACGTATTAACCTGCGCTCAAGAGTTTTATTCAATAGGCAACGCTTTATCTGTTGTCGAAACTCCTTTTGGGGTAATAGGCGTCAATATCTGCTCTGATAATTATATAGACTCCCTTGATATTGGCCACACCTTAGCAAGAATGGGGGCGCAATTAATTCTTTCTCCATCTTCTTGGACATCAGATTATTCTTTTACGGAAGAACAAGATCCCTATAAAGACAAATGGATGAAACCATATTCTATTCTCGCCAAGCTATACGACATAGTAATAATTAATTCCACAAGCGTTGGCTACATTGTTGGCGGACCATATGAAGGTAAAAAAATGGTGGGGATGTCTTTAGCGGTTAACAATCAAGGCATTCTCGCTCAGGGGACATATAACGAAATTGCAAGTGAGCTCATTTTGGTAGACTTTGAAATCGAAGATAGAAAAGAAAAGGGAACAGCAATTGGAGAAATGCTACAAAAGAAGGGGTTCTTCAAAGACCCTTGGCCCGACATTAAATTTTAAGCCATTCACAATCCAGTATTTTAAGGAAACCTCCAAAAATTCAGATTTGCCAGGCGATAGCAAACCAGTGAAAATGCCAATTATTAGAGGTCCTCTTAAATTATTTCATGGTCACAATGTAATTCAAACGCTGTTTAATTTTGTATTTCAATTGAATTAACTAAAAGTAACATACAAAACAACCATAATTTTCAATTTAAAAACCAAATAATTCCCGCCACTCCCTTCTCTCAACACTCGGGTCTAACTACGCACTTTTCAAATAGTTCATTAAAAAAAATAACCCTTTCTCATATACATACACAGATTTAATTCTCATCTGGGAATCTAAAATAGATTTAGCGCTCAGTATTTTTTGACTATGGAAAGTAAAAAAATATAAAATTGCTTTTCCCAACCAAGATATCGCCTCTTGGCGGTAAACTATCGATTGAAAGACACTTTTCTTTTGCTTTTATGAATTAAACGTTAACAAACTAAAACCAAGTCTCATAAACCAAAAAGTTTCGGCTATCACTTTGGAACGTCTAACTCCGCTTTAAAAATCCAGTGTTATTGATGTTTCAACTTTTAAGAGGTGTGTTTTGCAAACGAATTTAGCAAAGAGAGTATTAATAATTAATCCACATCCGATTTATAGAAAAGGATTAAAAAAAGTCCTATCAACTATTAATAACGGCGCCATTTATTTTGAAGAAAATGATGGAAGCTTAACTCCAAACAAAATTAAAAAAAACGAATATCAAACGATTATCCTGGATTTGTTTTATTTAGGAGATAAAGGTTTCAATTTAATCAAGTCAATTAAATCTATTGACCCTTCATTACCTATACTTGTATCTGGTTTATTTTCTGAAGATGAGTTTATTATCCAAATTTTTAAGGCAGAAGCAGACGGTTACGTCGACAATTTGAACTCGCCTGAAACTCTATCAGAGGCTCTTCTTAAAGTAATGCAGGGGAAAAAATTTTTTAACTATAAAATTATAGATAAAAACTTGAATAAACCAACCCCCCAACACTTGTCTTTATCACAACGAGAGCTTCAAATTTTTACTTTAATCGCTAAAGGAAATAAAACTTCTCAAATTGCAAGGCAACTGCAGCTCAGTTGGTCAACAGTCAGCACACATAAAGCCAACATTCTACGCAAAATGAAAATGAAAAACTCTGTCGAACTAATTAAATATTACCTTCAAAACTGGATCGGGTAAGTTATGTAGAATAAAAATTGCTTAAAAGTTTTACCGCTTTATTTTTTTCTTTTCTCAGGTTCTAGTTCAAGCTTTAAACATTCCCTCCTCCGACAAGCTAATCAAATTTATTCGACATAAATATTGAACTAATTCTATATTAATTTTCATAAGAATTTTCTATATTCAACGCTCACGTATCAATTCAACAACTAGTTAAAATTTATGTTTGCTACATACACAATTATTCGAACATGTAATTTTGTGTTTACTTTAAAAATTTTATTTTTCCTTAGATTAATTTTGGGTACTTAAAAATTCTCCAAAACTCTTTTGGTTAATCGAAATTATTTAAACTATATGTTTCCTAAAAGGATTCTTCTGGCAGACCAACACCAAGTTTTTAAAAAAGGTCTTATTTCTGTGCTTTTAGAAGATCGAGGTTTATCTTTTGAAATAGACGAGACTAGCGAAATAAACGTCAAAGCCGACGTCAAAAAGAAAAAATACGACGCTATAATCCTAGATCTTTTTTTTCCAGTAAAGTGCGGCTTCGATCTTGTTAAAGACATCAAAAAGTATTATTCAATTCCTATTTTGACAATGAGCGTTTATGCAAATGAAACGTTCGGATTACGCGCTTATAAAGCGGGAGCTCAAGGTTTTTTTAATAAAACCCAACCCATGGAAGAAATTTTGGAAGCTTTAAAGGAAATTCTTAAAGGAAATAAGTATTTTAGTTCACACATTATCAATAAAGTGAAAAACACGATGACTCCCACAAAACTTGACAGATCTTTAGATATATTGACTAACCGGGAACTTCAAATCCTTTGTCTGTTTGCGCTTGGGCTTCAGACAACTGAAATAGCAAAAAAGCTTTTTGTAAGTTTAGCGACTATAAGCAC
>CAYFMN010000053.1:0-26355 GCA_964344185.1 uncultured Nitrospinota bacterium | reverse complement strand
AAATATAACAAAACAAACTTCTAAAGCTTTATTCCTATTTTTAGAGGTCCCCATAATATTCTTTTTACAAATGAATAACAAAAATGAACTTAAAATTTGCCGACAAAAAACCCGATTATTGCGTTTTCTTTATAGGAAAGGATAGAAAATAATTCGTATAAGAAAACCAAACCGAATACTGATATACTCAAGGATTAATTATTGTCTAATTTAATCAAACACTAAACAGGTTTTAGCTTGCTTCTCACCGTAAAACCTAAATTGACAAAGGTTCGGAAATGGAAAAAAGCGTTTCCGAAACGCCTTTGAGCCTTTGATTTTATATAATGGAAACAATACAAGCAAAAATAACCTTATTTCTCGCCGACTACGATTTCATTTTGGTTGTTGTTTCCTATTTGATGATTGTTTTTGCTTCTTACGCCGCCCTCGAAATTTCTGTTTGCATACGGGAAACCCAGGATTCGACAAAAAAATATTGGATTTCAGCTTTTGGTTTCGTCCTTGGCGGCGGAGTTTGGGCGATGCACTTTATCGCCATGCTTGCTTACAAGTTTTCGATACCGGTCGGGTACAATCCCGCTATCACTCTTTTGTCGTCATTGATGGCTATCGTTCCAGCCGGTTATGCGATTAAACTGGCAAACTCGCGGAAATCGCTTTTTGTAAGGGTTGCTTCAGGCGGCTTTACAATGGGTATGGGCATTGTCTTCATGCACTACTCCGGCATGGCGGCTTTGCAAATGGCGGCGCAATCCCAATACAACCCGCAACTTGTTTTCGCCTCCGTCATTGTGGCTACAGTCGCCTCTTGCGCGGCTTTATTATTCGCCCTTTGGTTAGGACAATCCAAATTAAAAAAATATAAAACTTTAAAAACCTTTACCGCAATGCTGATGGGAGGCGCGGCGGCGGGAATGCATTATACAGGGATGTCCGCCGTTGAGTTTATTCCCGATCCAACTTTGGCGGCGGCCCCTGCCGTTAATTTTGATCGCGAAACCCTCGCGATAATCATCGCCGTTTTCACGATTTTTATTTTGGGTCTTTCCATCACGGCGTCCATTGCCCAACAAAAATTTCAAATCCTAAAAAACTTAAAAAACGATTTGGAGAGAAGGGTCAACGAACGCACTCAAGAATTGCGCAATAAAACGATGTTTTCCGAACTTCATAAAAACATTGCGGTTTCCACAAACCTCAACCTTTCAATCTACGAAGCCATGAATCGAGCCGTTAAACATATTTGCGAGGGGATTCACTGGCCTGTTGGAAACATGTATTTAATTGATTCCCAAAACCCTGATTGCCTTGTCCCCTCTGAAATCTGGTACCTTAAAAATACAGAGAAATATAAATCGTTCCAAGACGAAACTAAGTTAATGTCTTTTGCCAAAGGGGTTGGGTTGCCCGGAAGGGTTTTTGCCTCCGCAAAACCGGAATGGGTCGAGGACGTCACGCTGGATTCGGATTTTCCAAGAACTCCATTTGCCAAACAAAGCGGATTAAAAACCGCTTTTGCGTTTCCGATAAGAATTGGCGAAGAGATTATAGGCGTGATGCAGTTTTTTTCCGACACAAAAGAAAAAACAAATCCCGATTTATTGGATTTAATCTGCGATGTGGGTTCGTTACTTGGCAGCTTTGTCGACCGAAAACGAATAGAAGAAAAAGCCACGCTCGCGAAGGAAACCGCGGAAAAAGCAAACCAGGCAAAAAGCAGGTTTCTCGCAAATATGAGTCATGAAATCCGCACTCCAATGAACGCTATTCTAGGCTATTCACAAATCATTTTACGTAATAAAAATTTAGACCCTAGCATCATTGAAGCCGTGAAGACAATCGACACCAGCGGTCAACACCTGATGAACCTGATTAATGACATTTTAGACATCTCTAAAATAGAAGCGGACCGGATGGAAATCGTCCTTTCTAATTTTGATTTAAACGACCTGATAGAGGGACTTTCGGTATTGTTTGCTCCCCGTTGTCACGAAAAGAACCTGGCCTGGACCACCCAAAATTTAGAGGAACAATATTATGTATACGCAGACGAAACTAAATTAAGGCAAATTCTCATCAACCTTATAGGGAATGCAATCAAGTTTACTGAAGCCGGAGAAGTCTCTCTAAAGGCGACCTCTCCGGAAAAAGACGTATTTTTATTCGAAATAACCGACACGGGTAGAGGAATTCCTCCGGAAGCGCTTAAAACTATTTTTGAGCCGTTTAGGCAAGCGGGAGAAGGCCTAAAAAAAGGGGGCACCGGCTTAGGCCTGGCTATTTCCAAAAAACAGGCGCAACTATTGGGAGGCGAACTAATCGTAGAATCGGAGCTTGGCAAAGGCTCCCGATTTATCCTGAAAATTCCATTAGAACCCGCTATTCGATCGGTGCCGCCAAGAACCTCGCGCAGCTTGGAAGTTTCTAAAATTGCCGACGGCTATAGCGTCAAAGCCTTAATCGTTGACGACTCGGAAGAAAACCGCAATGTTTTGATTGAAATACTCCAAAGCATTGGAGTAAAAACAATGGAAGCGGAAAATGGAAAAATAGCATTAGACCTTGTCCGAAAAAATAAGCCAGATATTATTTTTATGGACGTTCGGATGCCTGTAATGGATGGGTTAGAAGCCACTAGAAAAATTATTGAAGAATTTGGGCCGGATCGATTTAAAATAGCGGTTATATCCGCTTCGGTTCTCAGACATGAAATTGAACAATACTATAGTTTGGGATGCCATGAGGTCATTCCAAAACCGTTCCGGGCCGAAGCTGTTTTTGATTGCTTAACAAGACTCCTGGATGTTGAATTCGAGTATATTAATAAAGAAACGACTGAAGAGATAAACCTCTCAACGGTAAACTTGGATTTATCCAAGGTCAGTCTACCCGAAGAAACGGTAAATAATATATTTGACGCCGCCGAAAGCGGAAATTTTAAAAAATTGGAAGATATTATCGAAACGCTTCCCGCCAAAACACTCGAAGAAAAAAGCTTAGTAAATTATTTATCTTCTCTTAAAAACCGTTACGACGTCGAAGGTTTTTTAAATTTTACGGAAAAGGTAAAAAATAATGAATGAATCGCTTTCATTAAAAGGCATGAAAATTCTGTTAGTGGACGATACTCCTGTAAATATCGACGTTTTGTCAAAAAGTTTGATAAATGAGGGCTATAACATTTTCGCGGCGCCTTCCGGAGACAGGGCGTTAAAAATAATCGAAAAGGTGGAACCGGATTTAATTTTATTAGACGTGATGATGCCTGGACTTGATGGATTTGAAACGTGCCAGCAACTCAAAAGCAAAGAATCAACTAAAGATATTCCCGTAATTTTTATTACCGCAAAATCCGAAAACAGCGACGTTGTTAATGGATTTCAGTTGGGAGGAGTCGACTACATCACTAAACCATTTAACTATGAAGAGGTTTTAAAACGCGTAGAAACCCATTTAAAAATAAGTAAACTGATGAAAAACCAGCAAAGTCTCAATAAAAAACTGCGCGATTTAAACGACGAACTGATTGAGGAAAAAAATCAATACGAAATCATCACCGAAAAAACTTCCGATGGAATTTTCAAACTAGATCAAGACAAGAAAATCGTATCTTGTAATTCAAAGTTTTCTTCGATATTGGGCTATCAGAAACGAGATATTATAGGTATTTCAATTGAACAATTAATCAACGTAGTGTCTCTGAAAGAAATAATGCCTCAACTAGCCACAAGACGCTTTGGAGAAAGAGCGACCAATAATTTAGAAATCCAATTTTGCGTAAACGAAAAATCACCGGTTTGGAACAAGCGCAAATATTATACGTTACTCGTCGATTCCTTCGGAATATGGAATATGCCAAACCATTTATTGATTCAAAAACATAAAGATAAAAAGTTCCTTGGCACTCTTTGCTTTGTCAAAAAACCCGATAATTAAAATATCAATCCCACCCGTTTTCCATCTCAGTCATATCCAAAGTTCAGCTATTTTTCCTGAGAGCTAAATTTAACGATACTCAATAGAAAATTTCTTAAATTAGACTCCTGAATTAAAAAAATTGGTTTTGGCGACTAAAAATACAACCCGTCTTATAAAACCAGGGCAAAAAAATTAAGAACGCCAAAAAAATCGAAAAACATAAATGAAATCCAAAGAAAAACACTGAATTGCAGATAATAGCTAAAAAAAGTCTATTTGAAACCCCTTAATAATAAGCCGCTAAACGTTTTTAACTTTACTTTTATATTAAATATTTTAAAATCAAGATTACATTCACTATTCATTTACACTAAAGTTGAAACGTAATTAGCCAAACTAAAAATTATTCTATACGTAAAATATAAAATAAACTTCGCCAGTCAATTTTAAAGACAAAAAAGCGTTTAAAGCAAACCAAAAACCCTAAATTAAAACTATTTTCAAACTCAAAACTTCTATGAACCAAACAGGTAAAAAAATAGTGATTGTAGAAGATGAAACTGTAATTGCTCTGGAAATAGAAGAGCAATTAAAACGCTCTGGATATGAGATTGTGTCGCAGGTTTCTTATGGCGAGGAAGTATTAGACGAAGTAAAAAAACATCTGCCAAATTTAATTTTGATGGATATAAACTTAAAGGGGAAGATGACCGGAATTGAGGCGGCTCATCAAGTCAGATCTTTTTCAAACACGCCTATCGTTTTTCTTACCGCCTACGGCGATAAAAAAAATCTTGAAGAAGCAAAAAAAGTAGCCCCACACGGCTTTTTAACCAAACCCTTTCGTCCGCAAGAGTTAAACGCAGCCGTTGAATTGAGTTTACTAAGATATCTAACAGAAGAAGATCTAAGAATAAAACAAGAACACTTTAAAAACCTGGCAGCCAAAAACGACAATTCGATTTTGACCGCAATCCCGGATTTAATGGAGATTTTACTCGACAACTCCGCTCGCGAAAAACTTTGGAACGAAGAAAAAGAAATTCTATCCACCATCTCCACAAACATCGAAAAGATACAAAAATGTCAAGATTCGCTAATTGACGTAAATAATAATACGGAAACCGCTAACCAGGCCAAAAACGATTTTTTATCCAAAATGAGCCACGAGTTTCGAACGCCGTTGAATTCCATAATGGGGCTTAGCCAATTATTAAATTCCGAAACAGATAATCCCCTGACTGACACGCAAAAAGAAAAGCTGAACTCCATTATTAACTCAAGTAATCATATTTTAAGGCTTGTCGATAATATACTGGACCAAAAGGCAATTGAAGACGGCAATTTGCCGGTTAACCTGGAAAAAGTTTCGCTTAATCAAATAATCGATGAATCATTCGACGCGATTCAAGAATCCGCGGTGAAAAAAGAACTTAACGTTATCGACAATATACCCGCAAACGAAGAAGTGTGGGTGTTAGCGGATCGAAAGCACCTAAAAAAAGTTCTTATGAGTCTTTTGACCAATGCCTCAAAATATAACAAATATAATGGAAGTATCGATATATCAATCAAGATTAAAGGTCCGCAAACAGCGCAATTAAAAATTGCCGATACCGGAACCGGAATTCCACAAGCCGACCAAAGTCAGATTTTTGAGCCATTCAGTACTTTAACCTCTTCCCACGGCTTTAAGGAAGGAATTGGGTTGAGCCTATACGTTTCAAAATTGCTCATGAAGAAAATGAACGGCGATATGTCGTTCGAAAGTCAATTCGGCAAAGGCTCCAGCTTTTATATCGACATTCCTTTTGTGCGGAAAACGCCCGTATCCGCAAGAAGAAAATTCAACGCCATTGGAAATTACAAAAAAATAATTGATAAGGAAGCCGAAGAAGAAGCCGGTTTATCTAACGTTTCACTTCCCGAAGAAATACGTTTAAGCTTATTAAGGGCCGCAGATAGCTATAACTACACGAAAATCGAAAACCTGCTCAAAGATTTAAACTCTTGCGGAGAAGGGGAACAATTAGTCGCTAAACTAATAAAGAAATACCTGGATCAATACAACATAGAAAAAATAATCGAGGTTTTACATAAAACCCCAAAAAGCCTGTAACAGTTTAGGTTAAAATAACGCCGAACTTTCCCTCCTGTAACGAAACTTATCTCGTCTGCGGACGGGTAAAAGGAAATTCTTTTTTAGCAAAGTTATCGATTTATTTTATCTATTGGCGGAAGTTTTGGGACAGAATCATAATTATAGTAAGAGTCCGATGGGCTCCCAACGCACGACCGTATTGCCGAAGTTTGACAGTTTTAAAATGAAAAATTTTGTTGAGACAAAGGAGATTTTTCTGTTGACTGTTGCTACCATTGCTTCTCCCTTTCTTCCTCAAAATCTCATTAATTCAGATAAAACCCGATTTGCTCCTGGCCAATGGTCGTGTCAAAACTAAACAGTTTTAGGGAGTAAAAATTATGTTAAAACCAATGAGATTATTTGTGTTGACTGCTGTGATCTTTGGTTTTGTTCTGACGCCACTTTTAGCGATTGCCGGTGGGTATCCTCCTGGCGATAACTCCGCCGCAATCGTGGGGGTTCCGAAAAAATGGGCGCCAAAGCCTGAAGGGCAGTCAGGATCAAAAGGAGGCGGGGAAAAGTTTCCTCCGGGGGAAAATTCTGCGGCAAAGGTGGGCGTACCTGCGGCTTGGGCTCCATCCACAAAAACTTCCAGTTATCAGACGGGAGTTCCAACCGCCAAGAAGTTTCCTCCAGGGGATAACTCGGCGGCAAATGTGGGCGTTCCCGCAGCCTGGGCGCCAAAATAAAATCTAGTTAAACCAAGATTTTAACCCGGCGGATTTTTGTCCGCCGGGTTTTTAATAAAAAGCTTTTATGAAAGAAAACTTAAGGGAACCTCTAAAAATTGAGATTTGCAAAGAGACTAGCCTTGATTATCAAGGCCTAGTCGATACCAAGCTAGTAAAAATATGAATTATTAGAGGCCCTCTTAAATTAATTTCTTTCTATATTTTTAGCTTTCCCCTAAATTTGAGGAACTCGTTCATAACCGGAATAGAATTAAGTCCTTCGTCTGTTAGCGAATAATTTACGCGCGGAGGATTTGTTGGCTGTTCGGAGCGGTTGACGACTCCCGCATCCTCCAAAGCTTTTAGCCGTTGGCTGAGAACCTTGGCGGAAACGCCGCCTAACTTTCTCCTCAAATCTCCAAAACCTCGCGGCTTTTCAGATAAAAAAAGGATAACTCTCGCCGTCCACTTGCTGGAAAAAAACTTTAACCCCTTTTCCAACCAATCGCATTCAGAGTTTTCTTGCGGTTCTAAGTCTATCGAGTTCATTTTATCCTCTAACAGAAAATAACCTTTCTCTGTATAACGGATAATCAACGGTGGCGGGAACTTCAATAACCGCCAACCTTAACGCTTGTTCTATTTTCGCTTGAAAGCAAACTTGTCCATCCCCCTGCGCATGGATTAAAGCAAAATCTTTTTTATTTAAACGGTCTTTCCTACCTGTCTCTTCGTCAACAATCAGTCCTTCGCCTTCAATTACAACTACAGCTAAAGATCGGTTTGCTTTCAGGTCCCAAAGAAACTGATGTCCCGGAGGAAGAGACAGATCTTTCATTAACGCATCGGTTTTTAAAGTAATAGGACCGTCGCCGCCAATAACGTATTTCACGGAAACCCCGTCTTGTACTCGCTTTGGGAAATCTTCTGCGGAAAACTCGCGATAAGTCGGCTTGTCGGAAATCGTTTGATTAACGAAAGGATCAAACCAAATTTGGAAAAATTCGGTTCGGTCGCCAACAGTTTCTTCCTCATGAGAAACGCCGGAACCCGTTTGCATAACCTGAGCGCCGCCTGCCTTCACTCTACTTTTATTTCCCAAAGTATCGTAATGTCCAATTTCCCCTTCTAAAGCGTAACTCATAATTTCAAACGCTTGATGAGGGTGGAGTCCAATTTTTCCATATCCCTCAGCCGTGGCCCACGCCCAATAAAAAAGCGGCCCCGCGTTGGGAACTTCCGGACCTTCGCCGGGAAAACCCAACGGCTTTGTTTCGGTAATCCTGCCGCCGTCAAACTGTCCCGTCCCTTGCGCTTCCGGCGGATACAGCTTTATATCTAATTTTGCTGTTGTGTTACTCATAACAATTACCTAAAAAATATATACGATCATTGCTAAATTTACATTGCATTCGCTGAAGCCTGTTCCCACCGCATGTCATTCTGAAGCGAACCGTTAGGTTCGGTGAAGGATCATTTAAAATTTGAATAGCGGTGGTCACCCTGAGCGAAGCCAAAGGGTCGCCTCGATTCAATAAAATCTTTACCTTACACATCGTAATGAATTTCCAAGTGATGCCCGTCGGGATCAAAAAAATACGCCGAAGAACCGCTTTCATAAACTCTTGTCTCGCCGTCTATCTTGACATTTTGATCCTTTAACGCCTGAATAATATTTTCAAACTGATCTTTAGTCGTCGTAAACGCAAAGTGTAAATATCCTTCTTCAGTAAACACCTTATGCGCGAGTTCCAAATCTAAATCCGGCGATTCAAATAAAGCGATAGCGACATTACCCGCGTCCACTTCGACATGTTGATTTCCCGCTCTGGTGGTCGTTCGGGAAATAACTGGAAAGCCAAGAATTTGACTATAAAACTCTTCGGCAACCGCCATATTCTTTACGTTCAAACCAAAATGATTTAAGCCCTTAAGTTGTATCTTCGGTTTGATAACCGTGTTATTTGCGCTCATTTTATCTACCTCTTTTACATCCAAAATATTTATAAATTATTTACTGTGCGTTCCATCGCAAAACGGAGAATTTCCCGTTCGCCCACAATCACATATAGCGACATTTTTAGCCTTTTCAATGTCGTACTTCGCGGGACTCTTTCCCGTGTCCAACCTCTCGTGCGAACCGTCGCAATAGGGTTTATTCGCAGACTCGCCGCAGGTACAGTAATACTTCGTTCCAGGAGTTTCTTCAAAAACGTTGGGTCGGTTTTGGTAAGCCATTTCAAATCTCCTATGTTAACAATTCAATTAATTAACTACCCTGCTAAAGCATGAACCATGCCACAATAGGTTAAACCCACCATCCCCTTATTTCATAAGGATTTTAATAGTTTTCTTGACTCTCGCTAATTCTACTCACTTTCGTATATTACGGTTTTTAGTAGTATATCTACTCAAATTCGTATATAGTTTCAATTTTAAGGGCAACTAAAATAAAGATCGCTTGAAGATATAACCTTTTCCAAAATTAAAGACTATTTTTCCGTCATCCTGGAGTCCTTTCGAAGAAAGGGCGAAGCTTGCTAGGCCTAATACCTCAACATAACTCCATACTCCATGAAAAAAGACGAACGCCTAAGACTCGCGGAATTCACCATCGAAAATTGCGGCGACTCCATCATATTCCACAATTGTCGCGGCGAAATACTGAACGTCAATAAAGCCACCTGTAATATCCTCGGCTATTCGGAAAAAGAACTTATCGGTTTAACCATTCAAGATATTAATCCCAGCTCCAACAAAAAAACCTGGACCAAATATTGGAACAAACTCAGAAAAGCGAAAACGCTTACCTTTGAAGACGACCATTACGCTAAAAACGGCGAAGTGATTCCCATTGAGGTTACCGCCAATTTCATCAAATTTGGCGATGGAGAATATGCTGTTGGATTTGCACGCGACATCTCGGTTCGAAAACGGCTGGAAGCGGAACAAGCTAAAGCCTTCGAAGAAATTAAACGCCTGCGCCAACAACTGGAATTAGAAAACGAGTACCTGTATGAAGAAATGGCGGAGCTTCAGGCTTTTGGCCGGATTATCGGAAAAAGCTACTCGCTTCAAAATATTTTGAAACAAATAGAAATGGTCTCCCCAACAGACGCTAACGCACTCATCACAGGAGAATCCGGCACAGGCAAAGAACTCATCGCCCACGAAATCCATACCCGGAGCCAAAGAGCCCAAAGACCCATGATCCGCGTAAACTGCGCGTCGATTCCGCGGGAACTTTACGAAAGCGAATTCTTTGGTCATGTTAAGGGCGCATTCACGGGAGCCATAAAAGATCGAGTTGGCCGCTTCGAACTAGCCAATGGAGGAACGATCTTTTTGGATGAAGTCGGGGAAATCCCGTTAGACCTGCAAAGCAAACTCCTGCGCGTCCTTCAAGAAGGAACCTTCGAAAAACTGGGTAACGAAAAAACAATTAAAGTAGATGTGCGCGTCATTGCCGCAACCAATCGAGATCTGAAAAAAGAAGTGGCGAACGGAAAGTTTCGCGAGGATTTGTATTATCGGTTAAACGTATTTCCATTAGAAGCGCCCGCGTTGAGGGACCGGAAAGAAGACATCTCGATATTGGCCAATCATTTTTTGGAGCTTGCGAAAAAAAACTTCAATCGGCCAGAAGTCAAACTTACCAAAAATAATTTAATTAATTTGGAACGATACGATTGGCCGGGAAACGTCCGCGAGTTGCAGAACGTGATTGAACGCGCAGTGATAACGTCGCAGTCGGGTAAGTTAATTTTTAATTTAGAAAAAAGCGCGGGTTCAAAAAAATCGTCAACGCCCATTCAACAGACGAGTTTGAAATCTAACGATACAGTCTTGACCTTTGCGGAAGTGAAGGAGTTTGAACGGCAGAATATTTTAGGGGCGTTAGAAAAAACGAATTGGAAAATATTCGGAAAAGACGGAGCCGCCGCGTTGCTCGACATCCCCCCCACCACCCTCGCCACCCGCATCCAGCGAATGACTTTGAAGAGAAATACAACCTAAAGTATTTTTTAAAGATAAGATATTGCTTAAATTAAAATATTATCTTAACGTCATCCTAGACGAACTCCATAGGAGTGAGGAAGCTTGCTAGGTAAAAAATTATCATTCTAAGAGTATTTTAAACCATAAAGACGCCAAGAACGCAGAGAAAAAGCCAGAGTTAAAAATTCCCTATCGCATGTCATTCTGAACGTAGTGAAGAATCTCGCCCCGATTCAATAAATCTCTACCTTTTATATTTTGGCATATAAAAATTTGGTGTAGAATGACGCCTTAATCCAAATTCATAACAAAAGTTGAAGTCCCAATGGCGAATCCCGAACATCTCGAACAACTCAAAAAAGGCGTTAAATCTTGGAACGCTTGGCGAGAAGAAAATCCCAATATTAAACCTGATTTAAATGAGATATCTCTAACTAACTTGGATTTAAAAAAAGCAAACTTACAAAATATAGATTTAAGCAAATCAAACCTAAATCAGGTGATTTTGCATTACGCAGATCTCCGCCAAGCCAACCTCAGTAATGTAAAGTTCGATAGTGTAACATTAATTAATGCTGATCTTAGTAACGCTAATTTGAATAACGCAAAGTTTACTAAAACAACTTTTTACAACGCAAAACTTAACGCAGCAATTCTTAACCAAGCAAATTTAAGAAAAAGCCCTCTACATGGAGCAAGTTTTAGCTCGGCAATTCTCAAAGAAGCAAATCTAAGTGAAGCTTTTATCGATAAGGCAGATCTTAGCAATGCGGATCTTAGTAAAGCAAATCTTAAAGGGGCAAACCTTGAAAACGCAAACCTCAGTAAAGCGAACCTAAGTGGAGCTGACCTCAGTGAAGGAGATCCAAGTGAAGCGGAGTCAAGTGAGAATACACGCCCCAGAATAACAAATCTCAGCGGAGCAAAACTAAATGAAGCAAATCTCAATCATGCCAACCTCAGCGACGCAAAATTAAGCAATGCGAATCTTACCGGCGCTAATTTTCAAAACGCCACATTAATAAAAACCAATTTATCAGAGACAACCACTTCAGGAACAAAGTTTGGCGGCTCAGATACCACCAACGCCACTTTCCCCAAAGAATTCAATTTTGGAAAAGACCTCGAAATATTTGACGAGGCGTCAAGAATTGCCAGAAAGCATTTTGGATGGTTAATTACCGGTTTAGTATTTTCTCTTTTAACAATATTTTCAACAGACGATGTATCTCTTTTAACAAACTCTCAGACAACTCCATTACCAATTATTCAAACCCCTATTCCATTGGCTGGGTTCTATTTGGTAGCTCCTTTTCTTTTAGTTGCCTTATATTTATATTTTCACATTCAGCTTCAACACAACTGGCGTATCGTCTCCAGACTTCCCGCCATTTTTCCAGACGGCGTTCCAATCGATCAAAAGTTGTTTCCCTGGCAACTCAACATGTGGTGCCGAAATTTTTTCCCTTTATTAAACCAAAACAAAAAATACCAAGCTAAACCAAGAGATTATTTAATAGTTTTTATGACTTGGTGGGCTACTCCTGTAGTTCTTTTTGGTTTTTGGTTGCGCTATTTACCCCGTCACGATTGGGAAGGAACTTTTTGGCATATGTTCCTTTTAATGGCGACGTCTTTTTCTGCTTTATATTTTTATCGATGGGCCAAAAAAACTTTTCCAGCTAATTTAGCTTGGGACGAAAATGATTCTCTTACACTAGGATTTCTGATCATTTTTATTTCTTTTCTTTTTATTTTTATGAGTCCGCCATATGAAGAACACCAACTCAGAAATGCTAATTTTTCTGGAAAAGATGTTTCGATTAAGCCTGATAACTGGAACCCTGAAAAACCTACTCAGGGTGTAAAAGTAGCAAATTTTGAAATTAAAGATCTTCGTTTCGTTAGAGCAACAAATGCATTTTTGGCTAAACTCAACCTATATGACATTAATTTCAGGAAGGCTATTCTAAGAACAACTAATTTTGAAAATGCCAACTTTAGAGAAGTCGATTTTACAGAAGCTAGACTTTTAGGAGCAAATTTCAAAAATGCTAATTTTCATGATACGAATTTTTCTAGAGCTTCTCTCTTTGCTGCTAACCTTGAAAAATCAGTGCTCTATGGGGTCAATCTTACTGAAGCTAACCTAATTGAAGCCAATCTCTCAGAAACTTTCCTCAGTTGGACAGAACATCTTAAAATTTCGAAAGATACAGGTTCTAAACCGGGAAGTCTAATAATCACCGATTTAACAAGAGCAAACCTTACCAAAGCAAACTTGCAAAAGGCCAAATTAGATCAAGTAAACCTATTTAAAAGCAAATTCGATAATGCCAACCTTAAGGAAACCTACTTCGAAAATGTTAAAAATTTAACTTGCGCTCAATTACAGAGCGCATACATTGATAAAAAAACAAAATTACCTGATTATATAAAAATCACAGGCGGGATTATGGGTAAAACTTTATTTTTGGATAATGAAATTAATATTTTTAAAGATTATATCTGCGAAGAAATTGAACAAACTAAATCGGAAAAATAAAAAGGTTGTCCCCCTTCAACAGGCTCAATTTGACAATTAATTAAATCGGGGCGAGATCCTTCGCCAATATTTAAATATCGCCTCAGGATGACATGCAAAAGTGTTTGATTTAAACAAAGTCAACTTTTGATCAACATCAATCCCATAAATTAATTCCCTCAAGAACCATTTATATTCTCACTCCACAAAATAGGTGTCGTGGTCGGAGAAGACGGGGGGGCTGTGGAAATTCAAAATGTGGAGGCTTTCTTCTTGCGTCGTAAATGTATGAACCGTGTTGGGCGGCACTCGGAAAAAACATCCTGCCTTTAATTGATATTCCTTTTCCCCAAGTTCGGCTATTCCGGAACCCGAAACCACGTAATACAACTCCTCCCCTTTTTTATGAAAACTCGGTTTCTTTATCTGGTTCGGTTCCATATACACCACATAAGCGGAGAACTGCCGGCACGCTTCACGCGGCAATAGTTGCTCGATTCGTATCCCCTTCAACTCAAACGAGGGAGCCTCGTCGGGGTTTAAAAAGTAAACTTCCTGTTTCGGGTCCATAACGCTTTCCAATTAAAAATAGGATTAGTTTCACCATTTAACCACGAAGCTTAAAAAATTTGGCTAAAAATTGTGAAAGATCTATAATGCATAATTTTTCCATGTATTTAGAAATAACTTATGACAACCGTTTCGCAAATATATAACCAAATCATAACTATCCCTGTTTGGGTAGTCATTCTTCTTATAGGTTGGATGGCGTTGAAAGCTATCCAAACGTTACAACAAAAATCCCTGGAAAAACTTGCTCAGAAAAAACTGGGGCTGGGAGATATTAAGCTCGAATCTCCAAAAACAGGCGTTAAGAACGATTTTCTCTCTTCTCTTGATTTACAAGAACAACTGTTACTCAATAAAATTTATAGCGGTGGAGAAAAAAACCCCGATCAAAGTTATCGCCAATTAGCGGCAAAAAAATCCGAACCAAAATCAGAATCAAAAAATCCCTCTCTAGCTCCTTCGCCAAATAAAGCCGCTACGATTGGCGGAATGGCGGCGGGCGTTATTGGAATCTTTATAGGTATTATTAAAGTGGGTGTTTTCTTTGGATTATTTCCGGGGAAGCTTTAAAAAAAGCTTTTCCATTATTATTAGCGCTCTTGCGCCGATATTATAGAAAATATATAATTAAACTAAACAAACTTAATCAGAAATGATATGAGTAACACAGTTAAAAATATTTTAGAACGGTTACCGAATTCTGCAAGAATACAAATTGAAAACCGCGCAAAAGATACTAAGCAAACGGAAGAAGATATAATTGTGGAAATCTTAAGTAAACAAGGCAGGCAAAAAAGATTTCAAGATCTTAACCGTAAATTAGCTTCCTATGGCAAAGGTATGACCGAAGAAGAAATTCTTTCCCTTCCAAGAATGCCAGGCAAATAACTTATAGTTTAGTTTGATTTGAGAATTTTCGTTGACACTAATGTGCTTGTTAGCGCTTCCATTAGCCAAGGGGTTTGTTACGATTTAATCAATCAATTGCTAGACGAAAACTCCCCCCACGATCTTATAATTAGTAAAGTAGTTCTCAAAGAACTAGAACGAAAACTAAAAAACCGTTTTAAGTTCTCACCTGAAAATATTCAAACTACGATCGAATTATTTAGCGAACAAAAAGTTTATCCCCACCCAATGACTTTACCTCCTATATCTGTCCGTGATCCAGACGATGTTCTTATATTAGCTTCAGCTTTAGAAACAAAATCTGATATTTTGGTTACAGGCGACAACGACCTTCTTGAACTCAAAGAATCCGTGGGAATAAAAATTATTGATCCGCGAGCAATGTTTGAAATTTTGGAAAAAGAACGGTAGGTTTTGAAACTTTGGTTACCTTTTGGTGACTGCTTGTTTTTTCTTTCCGCTGGTTTAACATGTTTATTGTTTTTGTTAAGGAGGGGTTAGTTAAAGGGGGTCATACTTCGAGAGCCTCCTAAGGAAAAGGAGTTTGATTTATTGAATCGAGGCGAGATTCTTCACCGATATTAAAATATCGGTTCTGAATGACACGCGAGAGGGAACTTTGAAACTCCAGTTCCTTTGTCAATAAACGGGTGAAACCTGTCGGACGCTCAGCATGACAATTTTTACCTAGATCCTTCGTCGCTTCGCTCCTCCAGGATGACGAATATAAGCTTTGCTGTAGATACAACGATAACTAGCTATTCATCTTTATCACAGGCGACAATAATTTATTTTCTGATTATTTGATTATATTTCTCACTCCTTTTAATATAGAAGCTCAAGAAGCGATTGACCGGCTAAAAACAAACGCTGAAATTAATCTATTTTTTTAATGAATACTCTTCATTCTTATAAATTTTTAAATTCAAAAAGGCTTGCCGCCTTTTTTATTTTTCTGTCCATTGCAATTATCCAATCCGGTTGCGCAAAGGTGGGGCCGGACTACGCGCCGCCACAAATGCCGATGCCGGAAAACTTCAATAAAGCTCCGGAAAATTTTAAAAACGCCAAAGCCGACGACTCAAAAACGGAATCTGCAAATCCAGAAGAAAAAGAAAAACCAAAACTTGTCGCGCCTAAGGACTTGGTCGAGTGGTGGAAGACTTTAGAAGACCCTGTTTTGACAAGCCTGGTGGAACGCGCCGTTAAAGGAAACCTCGATCTCAAGTTAGCTCTGGCGCGCGTGAAAGAAGAACGCGCCCGACGCGGGGTCGCTCGCGCGGATCGCTTCCCAACCGTTACAGGAGGAGGCGGAGCCACGCGACAAGAAACCAGCGAACAAATGCCTTTTGGCGGTCAATCCAACACGTTATACAACGCGGGATTTGACGCCACCTGGGAAGCAGATTTGTTCGGGGGCATCCGACGCGCTGTGGAATCTGCGGAGGCATCCGTTGAAGCCAGCCAGGAAGCGCTTAACGACACATTAATCACTCTGGTTTCCGAAGCCGCGCTCAATTATGTCGAGATAAGAACGTTTCAGGCTCGATTAGCCGCCGCGCAAAAAAATCAAAAGGCTCAGGAAGCAACCTTTCAATTAGTAAAAGACCGTTTAGAAGCGGGTATCACCACAACGCTCACTTTAGAGCAAGCGCGGTATAATCTGGAAAACACTAAATCGCAAATTCCCACTTTAAGAATCGGGTTCGAACAAGCCATGAACCGGCTATCGGTATTGCTTGGCAAGTTTCCAGGTTCGGTCAATAATGAACTGAAAAAATTCAAACCCATTCCAGTCACTCCTATCGATGTTGTGGTAGGCGTTCCCGCAGAGGTGATGCGTCGCAGGCCGGACGTGCGGCAAGCGGAAAGAAAACTGGCGGCGCAAACCGCGCAAATTGGCGTAGCGACCGCCGAACTTTACCCAAAACTCACGTTATTGGGTTCGGTGGGTTTGGAATCCACTTCCATGAGTACTTTATTTACGGGAGGAGCCGGAGCTTTTTCGATTGGTCCTAAAATTACCTGGAACATTTTTAACGCAGGGCGCGTGCGTAATAACATAAAGATCCAGGACGCGAAACAGGAACAAGCGTTAATTTCTTATGAGCAAACAATTTTAACGGCGCTTAACGATGTTGAAAATTCTTTAATTGCATATGCCGATGAACAGATTAGAAGACAAGCGTTGATCCGGTCGACTGAAGCGTCGCAACGCGCCGTTAATCTGGCGCAAGAGCTTTACGTCTCCGGTCTTAAAGATTTCTTAAGCGTTCTTGAAGCGCAGCGTTCGCTCTTTTCGTTTCAAGACCAACTGGCGGTTAGCGAAGGAGCTGTGGTTTCGAATTTGATACGACTTTATAAAGCGTTAGGCGGTGGGTGGAAACCGATTCGCGGTAGCGAGGAGAAAGTTCCTACATCTTAATAAAAGGAACATGTTCCCTTGGAGCATAGATCCCTCGACTTCGCTCGGGATGACATTTTATTAGGTTCAAGGCTAGATCCTTAGCTACTTCGACAGGCTCAGCACAAGCTCCTCGAAGGTGATCGCCTCTGGATGACACGCAGAAGAGACCTTGCAACTCAAGTTCTTTCTTAATTTATGTAAAAGGAAATTTTAAGTGAAACGGTTCTTTATTTTATATTTCATTTTTGGAATCGCGTTGATTTGCAACGGTTGTCAGGATTCCATAAGCGTAGCGGCTCCCCCCAGTAAACCGCCTCCACCTGTGGTTGCGGTAGCTCCCGTCATAAAAGAAGACGTTACAAAAATTTACGAGTTGGTCGGCAGAACGGCGGCTATGAAAACGGTTAACCTGGTCGCCCGCGTTCAGGGTTACTTGGAAAAAAGATATTTTAAAGAAGGCGAAGAGGTTCAAAAAGGCGATTTGCTGTTTATTATCGAACAAGAACCTTACGAAATCAAAGTAAGAGCGGCAAAAGCAAATTTTGCGGACGCAAAGGCGGCGTTGCAAAACGCGCAATCTTATTTAAAACGACTGCTCTCGGTAAGAAAAGGCGGCGTTTCCCAATCCGATCTCGACCGCGCAAAAAGCGACGAACTGAGAGCCAGAGCCCAATTATTAAGCGCAAAAGCAAATTGGGACGAGGCCAAACTAAACCTTAGCTACACAAAAATCCGCGCTCCAATATCCGGGAAAATTGGGATGGTTTCGGTAAACGAAGGCAACCTGGTTTCTCCAAGCGTCGGCCCTCTGGCTTCCATTAATCAACTGGACCCCGTTTACGTTCTTTTTACGGTGAGCGAGTCTGCGGTAATAACAGAATTTGAAAAACAAATTGAAAGAGGCCGAGCCACCACTTTCATTCCAAAAATCCAATTATCGAACGGAACAATCTATCCGCATGAAGGCGAGGAAGATTATGTCGGCCACACGGTGGACCCAAAAACCGGAACGATTACCATTAGAGCGATCTTTCCAAATCCAAGCACAAACGTCCTGCCGGGTCAGAATAATCTCGCTCACAATCGCCGCCTTTTAATGCCCGGACAGTTTGTTAAAGTTTTGGTAAGAAGAGACGACGTCGCCGCAGAAATCGTTATACCCCAAGTCGCCATTCAGGAAGATCAAGCCGGCAAGTTTGTTCTTGTAGTCGACTCCCAAAACCACGTTCAAAAGCGGTCCGTAAAGGTCGGCGAAAAGACAGGCGTCAAGTGGATTGTCAAAGAGGGATTGCAAGTCGGGGAAATGGTAATTACGCAGGGATTGCAAAAGGTGCGACCCGGCGTTGCCGTTCAAGTCGCTTCGGCGCCGGATAGTAAACCTGTGGGGCAATAAAACAAATTAAAAAATATTTAACCGCAAAGACGCAAAGAGCGCAAAGAAGAGCAAGATAAGTAATCAATAGATTTAATAATTATTTCTTAGTAAATAAGTTTTAACTATTTTAAAGGACCTCTAATAATTCATATTTTTACTAGTTTGCTATCGACTAGCCCTTGATAATTAGGGCTAGTCTCTTTGCAAATCTCAATTTTTAGAAGTTTCCTTTATTCTTTTTTTAAAAATTGTGGACTATTGCGAACTCGCGATTTATTAATATTTATACTCGCAAAAATCATCTTGAAGCCCAGGGCTAAAATTCATAATTTTGCCACATATTTTTAATCCTCTGCGTCCTTTGCGTCTTTGCGGTAAAAAAAGTTTTTTAGCTTTTATGAAAGTATAAATTAATGTTTAGCAACTTCTTTATAGAACGGCCGCGGTTTGCGTTTGTCGTATCCATCGTAATCGTAATCGCGGGTCTGGTGGCGATACCTCTCTTGCCGGTTTCTTTATATCCCGACATCTCGCCGCCACAAGTTCAAGTTACCGCTTCTTATCCCGGCGCCAGCGCGACGGTATTGGAAAGCGCGGTCGCCGCGCCTATAGAAGAACAAGTAAACGGCGTCGAAAATATGCTTTATATGTCGTCGAGCAGTTCCAATAACGGAACCTATACTCTGGATATAACGTTCGATATTGGAACCGATCCGGATATGGCGGCGGTCAACGTTCAAAACCGCGTTTCGTTGGCGACTCCTAAATTACCGGAAGAAGTCACTCGTTCTGGAGTTTCGGTTCAAAAGTTGTCGCCGGAATTTTTACAGATCATCGCTTTTTCCTCTCCTAAGGGAACCTACGACCAACTCTTTTTAAGCAATTTCATTACAATAAATATAAAAGACGTTTTATCCCGAATCCCCGGAGTGAGCAAAGTCGCTATCTTTGGCGCCCTTGATTATTCTATTCGGATTTGGCTGTATCCAGACCGCATGGTCAATCTTGGCATCACAACAAACGACGTTGTTTCGGCCATTCGCGACCAAAATTTGCAAGCCGCCGCCGGAAAAGTCGGCCAGGCGCCCTCTTCCCCCGATCAACAGTTTCAATACACTATTCAAGCCAAAGGCAGGCTTACCGACGTTTCCGAATTTGAAGGAATCATCATTCGCGCTCAAGAAGACGGCTCTGTGGTCAGGCTGAGAGATATCGCAAGACTTGAACTCGGCTCGCAAACTTTCGAAACTTTTTCAAGGTTAAACGATTCTCCTACGGTCAATTTTGCCGTTTACCAACTGCCTTCCGCAAACGCTTTGGAAGTGGCGAAAAAAATCGAAGAAACCATGAAACGTTTATCGGAGCGGTTTCCCGAAGACATAAAATATATAATTCCATACGATTCCACAAAATTCATCGACAATTCATTAGCCGAACTGATAGAAACCCTTTTCATCGCTTTGGCTCTGGTTATATTAGTCGTCTATGTTTTTATCCAGGACTGGCGCGCCACTTTAATTCCCGCTTTGGCTATTCCCGTATCGCTTATTGGAACTTTTGCGTTCCTGCTGGCTTTAGGATATTCCATCAACACCTTGTCCCTGTTCGCTCTTGTATTGGCTATCGGAATCGTCGTCGACGACGCGATCGTGGTTGTCGAAAACGTGCAACGACATTTAGAGGAAGGTCTGGAACCCAAAGAAGCGACTCGCATAGCCATGAAGGAAGTCTTTGGCCCGGTCATTGCCACTACCCTTGTTTTACTGGCGGTTTTTGTGCCCGTAGCGTTTATGGCGGGGATTCCCGGTCAATTGTACCGGCAGTTTTCCGTGACCATCGCCGTCGCTGTGTCAATTTCATCGTTAAACGCATTAACTTTAAGCCCCGCGCTTTGTTCTATTATATTGCGCAAAAGCTCGGGCAAACCCTGGTTTGCCTTGCGTTGGTTCGAATCTTTGTTTGGGGCGATAAGCTCCGCCTATTTATTCACCGTAAAAATAATCGTAAGAAGGTTTGCCCTTACGGTCCTTGTGCTTTTATCCATTATTGGAGGATCGTATTATGCCTTTCAAAGTTCGCCGACCGGGTTTATACCGCAGGAAGACCAGGGCGTTATTTTTGTGGATATCCAACTTCCCGACGGAGCGTCCCTGAACCGGACGGACGACGTGATTAAACAAGTGGAAGGTCTAATGAAAACGCTTCCCGGCGTTGAAAACATTGTCGCCCTCATAGGCCGCGGACTCATAAGCGGCACGAAGTCCAACTCTGGAACCGTCATCAACGTTTTAAAACCCTGGGAAGAAAGAAATACTCCGGAACTTTCCTCGGAGGCGCTTTTGGGGCGCATATGGCAATTAATGGGCCAGGTTCCCGGAGCGCGAGCCATTGCCTTCACCCCGCCGCCAATCCGAAGTTTGGGCAATTCCAGCGGATTTGAAATGCAGTTGCAGGACTTGCGCGGCGGCGCCCCGCAAGATCTCTCGGCGGCGATGCGCGGTTTTATTTTTGAAGCCAATCAAAACCCCGAGTTAAGCCGGGTTTTCAGTACCTTCAGCGCAGAAGTACCGCAAGTTTCCCTGGAAGTGGACCGGTTGCAGGCAAAAGCTCTAGGAATTCCCATTAACGAAATATTCGCCAGCCTGCAAACGCAATTGGGCTCGCTTTACGTCAACGACTTCAATAAATTTGGCCGCGTATACCGCGTTATCCTTCAAGCCGATTCCGACTTTCGCGACAACGCGGACGATATCGGCAGAATCTACGTCAGGAGCGCCGACGGCGTCATGGTTCCTTTAAGCACCCTGACCAAATCTTCTTCCATGTTAGGACCGGAAACGTTAACCCGATACAATATGTACCGAGCCGCAAAAATAAACGGTAGTCCCGCGCCGGGATTCAGCACCGGTCAAGCGATTGAAGCGGTGAAAAGTCTCGCCAAACGCGTATTGCCAGCCGGAATGGGATACGAATGGTCGGGTATGACCTTTCAGGAAATCAGAGCGGGTTCGCAAGGCCCTATTGTTTTTACTTTGGCTTTAACGTTTGTTTATCTGTTTTTGGTCGCGCAATACGAGAGCTGGTCCATACCGTTAGGAGTCATGCTATCGGTTCCCATAGCATTGGGCGGAGCTTTGCTTGTAATGCTTCAAACTGGGAACATACTAGACATTTACGCCCAAATTGGCCTCATCATGCTGGTGGGAATGGCGTCCAAAAACGCCATCTTGATCGTAGAGTTTGCCAAGGCGCAACGGGAGCAAGGGTTGGAAATTTATGAAGCGGCGACCAAAGCCGCGCGACTGCGTTTCCGGGCGGTGATGATGACCGCCATTTCATTTATCCTGGGGGTGATGCCTTTGGTTGTGGCAACGGGAGCCGGAGCGGAGAGCCGGAAGTCGCTGGGCATCATTATTTTTGGAGGAATGCTGGCCTCCGCCGTTATCGGAACGTTGCTTGTTCCGTCTTTCTATACGCTGGTTCAAACCCTGCGCGAAAAAACAAAAAAGAAAGAGACCGCAGATGAACCGCCTGCGGAGGCTTCCGTTGAGGTTCAGTCGTGATTTACAACTAAACTAAATATTAGGGAATGGAAAATGTTTTTTTCATACAGATAGGAAAAGATGATAAATAATGAAACTTCGATCAGAAAGAACATGTAGGGTCTGGTCAACTTTTTTAGGACTAATAGAAGAAGGGTCAAGAGAAGTATTGGATTTCAATCTTAGATTAGCTTTATGTTTATCTATCAACTTCTTCACCGCTTTTTTCGCTTCATGTTTTTTTCCATCTAAAACATAGCCTAACATCCCACCTGATGAAAGTTTATCGCTATATTTTCCAGAAATGAAACACATCATTCCTTGGTCGCTTGTCACATAATCTGAAGTATTATGGACTAAATTACCTGTAGAAGTCATATATCGAAGTCTTTTACATTCAAAAGCAAAATACACATCCTCATCGTAACCTTCCATAAAACGAATATCAATCCTGCCTCTTTCTTCTCCAGTCTGTTCATCAGGTAACGGAGTCTCTGGATCAATTAAAAAAAGAAGTTCTCTACATTTCTTCTGGTTCCTAAGAAACATAACAAAACGATAATTAATGGGATTTTCTTTGTCTGTTGGAACTGGTTTTTTAAACTTTTCCCAAGAGTCTAATACCAATTCCAAAATATCAGGAATCAGGCCATCAGGAAATAAATTGCTATGAAAACCAGGATCGCCGCCAATTAAACTCAATTAGTTTTTCTCCCTGCCTGTAAAATAGAAGTAGCGATTTCATCTGCATCGTTTAGCGCCGCTGTTTTCGTCCAATGTCGTTGATCAAGAGGTTTAATAATATGAATATCTTCTTTATCAAAAATCTTTAAACCTCGAAAATACGAGATTTGTCCTGTTTTTTTAGGTAGATATTTTTTTAAAGCGATTAATCTTTCTCTTAAGACTTCGGAAGACTCCTTCTCTTTATATGGGGAAGTATTTGTAAAATTTTTGAGCGATAAAATAGCAAGTCCCGACTTAGGACAAATGGTAGAAGAACCGCTAACTTTTCTACCACTTCGTTTGGCCCAATCATTAATGACTTTACGAAGACATCCTTCATAATCTCTACGAATATTTTGTGTTGAGGGGATTAATGTGGGAATTTGAGTAGTGATAGTTGAAGGGGTGGAACTAGGTTCATAAATATTAATTGTATCTTCAATTAGAATTCGCTCTAGTTCAGAAATATCATAATAGTCATAAACCAATTGTTCTGTGATTTGTTTGAGCGATTTTATTTTATCATCTCTTCCAAATGCATTCTTTTCAATTTGACGCTTTACTTCTTTAATTTTTTTTGACGTTTCTTTAATTATAGAAGCAGATCTTTTGGGATCATATGTATCCTCAGGTAATTGAAAAGGCAAACGTAGTAACTCAAAAAGATGAACTTTATCTCTTTCTGTTCCCCAGTTTGCGGCAGTATGAAATAAAAAATAAGTTGCAAGCTTCGAGTTTAAAACTGCTGTAAGAAATAGTAAAAAATCTTCATCTTCCCTAGGTCCGCAAATTGATTGAAGCGAGTCTTGGAATAACACATCAAAATCGCAAAAAGCAAACTTTGAAAATCCTTGATTAGTTAAAATTAAAGGGCCTTTAAAAACTTTTTCATTTGGTAGTCTATATAAAGCTGGAAATTTATCTTTTACTTCTTCACAATCTTCTTTCAAAAGAAAAAAGTTGATTGATTTGCTCTTGGCATTTATAAAAGGATGGTCTGCATTCCACCAAGGAGTTTTACTTTTTCCGCTCTTGTATGGTATAAAACCTTGTCCTTTAATCCACCTTTTTCCTTCTTTTGGCCCTCCAATAAATTCATTAAGTCCCGGCATTTCAAGTAAGCGATCAATCAATCTAACGTCTCTGGGAGTTCCCCAAAACCACTTTTTCCATAAGATAGAAGCTTCTGCTTTTAAAGTATGCTGAATGATATCGGATAGTTTTATTTTTTTACAATTTTCTGGAAATAAGGTAAGAACTCCATTTCGGGGATCAATTCGACTCACTTTGGGAATTTGATAATCAAATCGAAAATTATCATCTTTTGGCTTTTCGGGTGAAAATCTTGTGATTACCGCCGGGCAGATTGCGTTTTTAAATAGGATAAATCTCAAATCAGAAACCTGAATTACCTTATCAACTGAAACTTCCGAAAACCAAAGTTTTTGGAATTTATCTGTTTTATTTAGGAAAAGTTTTGATGGAAGGACCTTACATCCTCTTCCATTCGTTTTTAAATGCAATGGTACTTTCCAAGCAAAAAGGTGGGCAATCTGGTTCTGAGGTATGAAAATCGATTCGCGATCCTTTTTATTTTTTGGAGCAAATTTCAACCACGGATTAGAACTGCTTTGATACCATTGCTTTGCTTTTTTTTCCGGTTTACGTTTTCGGCCAACCCAAGGAGGATTACCGATGACTAAATCAAAATCATCTGCAATTGGTAAGTTTGGATCAAAAAAATTTCCTTGAAAAATAACGGGCAATTTAATGTTTTTATAGTTTTTCTTTTCTAAGGCAAGTAGATTTGGAAGTACCTTCTCATGTTTTTCTTTAAGCTCGTCAATATCTCTGGGGGAAAGTTGATCCAAAAAAGCTAAATACAAACTAAAACAAGTAATCCTACATGCAGTCTCTTTAACATCTACGCCACAAAGATTTGTTTGAATTAATTTAATCAACTCTTTGGCTTTAGTAATATTTCGTTTATTGGGGTTTCTAAAGCGCCATTCTTCCGCCATTCGATTAAAAATAATCACTAGAAAAATTCCAGAACCACATGAAGGATCCAACACCTTTTTATCTAGTAAAGAACTCCAGCCTTCAACAGCAATATCCACTGTTAATTCAGCTAAAAGTTTTGGCGTATAATAAGCGCCCAGCTTCTCTTTTTCATTTTTTTTCTCTCCGTTTTCATTTACCTCCTTTTCTTCTACAGCCAAAAACTCTTCATAAATTGCGCTGATTGTCTCAATAGGGATAATGCTAAAATCGTAACTCCAAAAATCAAAACTCAATTGCCCGCTTTGCAAATTCTCCAAATTAAAAAAGCGTCGTAAAATTTCTATATGACCAGGTAAGATTTTTTTATCATCTATCTTTTCATCGAACATACTTCCATTAAAATCAGCTTGTAAACTTTTAAAAAGCTTGCTAAGAATTTTTCTAGCTTTTTCAGATTCGTAGGAATTAAAAAGTTCTTTCAAAGATCCAACGCTATTACGAGCTCCAGCTTTTGAAAAATGCTTAGAATTTATTATTTTTCTATCAACCAGATAACAGGTAAATATAATTCGACCAAGAAAGGCATGGATGGTGGAATAATCTAATTTTTTGTCGCTAGCTTTAATTTGATCTCTAAGTTCGCTTAGGTTTCTTAATAAATATTGATCAACTGCTTTTGCCGGATCAAAATACTCTTTATGCTCCCTATAAAATTGTCCTGTTTCAACACGCTGAACCAATTGTTGAATTTCAAAAACCTTAGTTGTTTTATCTAAAACTTCAACCAAAATTTGATTTTGATCATTTTCATGACTGGCTCTTATCGGAGGGACTAAGCCCGTGAAGATTTGAACTTCAGTTTCACTGGAAATAATTAATAAAGTAGCAAACCCTTGGTTCCATAATTGACTTTGAAGTTTTCGGGCTTCATCAGGATCTATTTCATCCACTTCCTTAAAATATATAGTAGGTTTATTTTCTATGCAGTAAATACCTGATAACCCCATTTGATCCCAAGCTCGTCGCATGATGTGGGAATTGGGATGATTTTTTGAAGCTTCTTGGCAATCTTGCACAGATTGAAAAAAAACAGGTGGACGAAGCGACTTTAAATCAAATGTTTTCAGAAAATTTGAATTGGGCCTACCCATCGAAAATTAAGCGAAAATTCATTCGCTTCCATAAATGCGTTTAATATTAAGCTTTTTATTATATTACGGCGGGTAACTATTTGAAAAACAAATAGTTATTTTGGAAACTAGACTAGCTATACGATATTTATTATATCAAAACTTTTCCTAAATGTCACTACGATACTAGCTTTTCGCTTACCATAATTTTTATAAAACAACTAAAAAGGATGTTGGCTTCGGCAGTTGTCGGCACCCTACTCGTTCCTTCTTTCTACACGCTGGTTCAAACCCTGCGCGAAAAAACAAAAAAGAAAGAGACCGCAGATGAACCGCCTGCGGAGGCTTCCGCAAAGGCTTAGGCATATAAGTGGAAATAATTACCTAGATCCTGGTTTATTGTAGTCAAGAATTTAATTAATTATTTTTTCATT
>CAYFMN010000052.1:0-26369 GCA_964344185.1 uncultured Nitrospinota bacterium | reverse complement strand
AAAATAAAGAAAGAAACGGCCAAAAAGCTGTTACCCAATGGAACGAGTTGCGGTATTAATTTGTTATCTGCCTGCCCCTTTTGGGGCAGGCAGTAGTATTTAAAGATATTTCTAAAAATAAAATTTAAGGAAGAATAGCTTTAAATTTAATTCTTAAAAGTTTCTTTAAAAAATTTTACGAAAAGTTTCCTAAAAAAAAGTATGAAATTAGATTGAGCTCCTACTTTCTTGCTTGACTGGGAACTTAAAAGGGCTTCCGTATTAACGGAAGCCCTTTTTTTATGAAAATTATTAGTTAATAATTTTTACTTAAAGTTAATATTATATTGTTCGATAGGAATAGTTTTTCGTCTTCCTCATTTGTATTTATTAATCATGGCTCTTCAGAAAATGGCAACTCATTACCTGGATTTATTTTAAAGGCTAATCCCTCCGAAAACTTTAAAGATGGCTTGGTAGGCTAATATGAGTTTATGATGTCGTCTTAATCAAAGTTTTTTACTGAAAAAAATCTCAAGCTTTAATAAGCGCCCTCGATGAAGTTATAATACTTCAAAAGTAGTTCCTGATCTTTCCTTACCATTTTCAAAAACTTAAGTCTGTTGGCTCTTCAGTGGATTTTTTTACTATCATAAAAAAAATTCGATTTTTACCTGTTCTCTTGTTGCTTGTGGTTTTTGTTTCTTTGACCGTTTCAAGTTTGATACAGAAATCAGCGACGTTTGACGAAAGCAATCACTTATTACGCGGTCTGTATCCACTATCCGGAAAAGGATTTACGCTCAATAAAGAACACCCGCCGTTGGTTAATTTGTTGCAAGCGTTGCCAGTTAGCTTGATTAACAAGCCAACATTACCTCTGGCAAGTTCGGACATGCATCCCTTCTTCCATTATTCGCGCAAGGTTTTGTGGTCGGAAGTCAACGATGGTAAAACGATGATATTTCAGGCGCGACTTGTCACGGTTTTATTATCCGTTTTGCTAGGGCTTTCGATTTTTTGGTGGGCTCGAAAATTATATGGATACGAAGGCGGGCTTTTCTCATTAGCATTGTATTGCTTTTCTCCCATAATTTTAGCTCATAGCCGTTTAGTTACTACTGACTTGGGATTAACGTTTTTTTTATTTGTTTATTATTTTTCACTTTGGAATTTATTGCGATTTCCGTCAATTAAGAAAACTATTGTCGCAGGACTGTGCCTGGGAGCCGCCATGGGTTCTAAACACTTGGCTTTATTATTGATTCCGATAACATTCGCGGTCTTAATTTTGGCTCAAGGTTTAGGAAGGATTGAATTCCGACCTGTGTTTGGCTTTATGTCTGACGCAATATTGGAACGATTAAATAGAGCTAGGGGTATTTTCTATGCGATTTCTACTTGGTCGATAATTGTATCAATAGCGTTTTTTATTGTTTGGGCATTGTATGGTTTTTCCATGGGGCGTATTGGAGATACTGAAGTGTCGCTTCCTATGCCGGATTATTTTGAAGGATTGAGGTTAGGGCTGAATTCTGTTAAGTCTGGTAGACTCTACTATTTAGACGGAGAAATATCCGATACAGGATGGTCGATTTTTTTCTTTAAAGCGTTTATATATAAAACGCCAATTCCTTTATTGATCATTTTATTCGGCGCTTTGGTTTGGAGGTTTGTTAGTAGAGAGCCTATTGGTAAGGAAATGATATGGATTGGATTAGCTTTAGTTTGTTTTGTATTGGCGTTAACGACAAAAAAGGTTAATTTAGGCTTGCGTTATTTATTATCGGTCTATCCATTTTTGTTTTTATTTGCCGGTATTTTCGCAAAGGCATCCAAGTTTAGAACGGTTTTTTTAGTCTTAATCGGGTGGTTGGCAATCGAAGTTTTTTCGGCTCATCCTCACTATATTTCATATTTTAATCAGTTAATACCGCCTGATCGAAAGCGGTTTTATTTAGTTGATTCAAATTTAGATTGGGGACAAGATCTTCCCGCCTTGGCCGACTGGCAAAAGAATAATAAAATCAAAAAGATACGTTTGGGGTATTTTGGGACGGCCAACCCGGAAGTTTATGGAGTCAAGTTTGATCCATTGCCGTTTTTCCTTCAAGAAAAGTGGAGAGGGCCGCCTGAACTGGAATTGAAAGGAGTAATTGCAGTAAGCGCAACATTGTTGCAAGGGGTTTATAATCGTCCTTCGGGTTATTATGCTCCTTTGCTTCAAAGGAAACCTGACGCCATAATTGGCGACGGTTCGATTTTAATTTTTGATTTACGAGGAAGCGAATAGTTTTCGTTTTCCCGCTTTAATTTTAAACCTAGTTTTGGTATTTTATTTCGTTATGAAAAATAGATGGAACGATCAAGAGGCCCAAGCGGCTATAGAAAAATATTCAGATGTCTCCGAGGATATAGCGTTGCGGGTCTATACTTCGCGTTTGATAGGCTCTAATCCCGCTTTAGTGATTCATGGGGGAGGGAATACCTCCGTTAAATCAGATATTGAAAATCGAGTGGGGGAAAAAACCAGAGTTTTGTATGTCAAAGGCAGCGGTTGGGACCTGGACACGATCGAGCCCCCGGGGTTGCCTGGAGTAAAGTTAGATTATCTGTTGAAACTCAGAGAGTTGGATGCGTTGAGCGATGAAGATATGGTCAATGACCAAAGAGTGAATTTGTTAGACGCTAAATCTCCAAATCCATCTGTAGAAACTCTTCTACATGCTTTTTTGCCTCATAAGTTTATAGACCACTCCCATGCCGATGAGATTTTAGTTTTGGCTAACCAACCAAATGCCGTTGAATTGTGTCGGGAAATATACGGCGATTTTTTGGGGATAGTGCCTTATATTATGCCGGGTTTTTTGTTGGCCAAAGCCGCCGCCGAAGCTTATGAAAAAAATCCTTCGGTGAAGGGATTAGTTTTAATTAATCATGGTTTATTTACTTTTGGGGAAACCGCAAAAGAGAGCTATGACTATCACATTGAGGCTGTGACTAGAGCGGAAGAGTATGTCGCAAAACACAAATTAAAGGCTTACAGTCCTCAACTGATATTGCCGAAATTAGAACCTTCTGAAATTTTGGGTAAAGTAGGTCCCATTCTCAGAGGTCTTTATCATGAACACACAAAGGTTTCTTGGACGCTGCATTATAGGGAAAATCCAGACGCTCTAGCTTTTGCAAACAGCGAAGAGTGTGCCACTTGGTCCCAAATTGGCACTATAACGCCCGATCATGTCATTCGGACAAAGCAAAAACCATTACTGTTGAATCCAAAAAATCTGAATGACGAAGACGCTCTGCGCAAAGAAATTTCTGAAGCGTTAGATAATTATATTGAAAACTACCATTGTTATTTTAAAACCAACAAAGAGAAGAAGGGAGTCGATAAAAAAGAATTGGATCCTTTGCCAAGAGTTGCGCTAATTGCGGGAGTTGGTTTGGTGACTATAGGAAAAACCGTTAAAGAAACCCGGATTGCCGCAGATGTCTATGAGAGGTCTTTTCAAGTTGTTCGTAAAGCGTTTAGCGTAGGCAAATTCGATCCTTTGAAGGATGATGATTTATTCGACATGGAATATTGGTCGTTGGAACAAGCAAAGTTGGGAAAAAGCGTTCCCCCAAAACTTCAGGGAAAAGTTGTTTTGATTTCGGGCGCCGCTTCCGGGATAGGACTGGGAACGGCGAGATTATTTGCCCAACATGGAGCAAATTTGTTTTTGTTGGATAGGGATGGCGAAAAGTTGTCCGCCGCTTTGGAGGAATTAAAAAAAGTATCCAAAGGTCATACAACGATTCAAACTCTCGATATTACGGATGAAAAGGCTTTAGATGAAAGCTTTTCGACTCTCTTGGCGACTTATGGCGGGCTGGACATTTTAATTTCGAATGCGGGTAATGCAGTTCAAGGCAGCATCGGTCATGTAGATTCTAAAGCATTACGGGATAGCTTTGAGTTGAATTTTTTTGCTCATCAAGCCCTGGCTTCGAGAGCCGTTAAAATTTTTATGACGCAGAAAACTGGGGGAGTGTTGCTTTTCAACGCGTCGAAAGCCGCGTTCAATCCAGGGAAAGACTTTGGACCTTACGCGCTTCCTAAGGCCGCCGTTGTCGCTTTGACAAAGCAATACGCTTTAGATTATGGATCGCATAATATCCGGTCCAACGCCGTGAATGCCGACCGTGTGCGTACAGGGATGTTTTCCGAAGAGTTTATTAAAGAACGCGCGGCGGCAAGGAATTTGAAACCCGACGATTATTTTAAAAATAATCTGCTTTCCCAGGAAGTGTACGATTGCGACGTAGCCGAAGGCTTTTTGCACTTGGCTTTAGCTGAAAAAACCACTGGAAGCGTTTTAACGATTGATGGCGGAAATATTGCGGCTAGTCCTCGATAATTATATTCCCAAGTTAATTTTTTAGTTTGTTGCCCCCTTTTAAATTCTCTAAATTTTCAAAAGGAAAAGTTGATGATTTGCATTCCCATTATTGGTCCGACTATGAGTCGCGCGCTGGAGGATATTCCAAAAGCGTTGGAAGTGGCCGATATTATTGAATTACGGTTAGATCTGATTGACGACGTTAATCTGTCCGATTTGCTTAAAGCCGTAAATAAACCCGTTATAGTTACAAATAGAAATAAACGCGATGGAGGCCAATTTAAAGGGAGTGAAGAGGAGAGAGTGAAGCTTCTGCGGCAGGCTATAGGCGCTGAAGTAGATTACATTGATATTGAAGCGGGAACTCCAAGAGAGCTTTTACAGCCTATTTTGGAAACAAAATGCAAGACTCAAAAAATTATTTCTTATCATCATTTTTCTCTGACTCCGGAATCGTTAATCGAATTTTACGAAACGATGTCTGAAACTCCCGCCGAAATTATTAAGATCGTTACTTACGCTAAAAACATTACCGACAATATTATCGTTTTTAATTTATTGCGCCATGCCCAGGAATCGGGAAAAAAACTTATATCGTTTTGTATGGGAGATCTAGGCGAAATTAGTCGTATCCTATCTCCAATAATGGGAGGTTTTTTGACATTTGGTTCGCTTGATTCCGGAAAAGAAAGCGCCCCTGGACAAATTCCCGCTTCTGTTTTAAGGGATGTTTATCGAGTGAATATGGAACGTCCAGATTATAAAATTTTTGGCGTCGTTGGCGATCCGGTTTCTAAAAGCTTGGGTTATTTAATTCATAATACCGCTTTTAAGAAAAAGAACCTTCCTCACATCTATCTCCCCTTTCTGGTTCAAGATATGGGTAAATTCTTTTCGGCTTTTGAACCATACTTTGAAGGTTTAAGCGTTACCATGCCGCATAAGGAAAAAGTGCGTCGCTTTATGGACATGACCGATGGAGCCGCCGATTCTATTGGAGCGGCCAATACCGTTGTTCGCGAGCGCAATATTTGGGTTGGTTATAATACAGATTATTCAGGAGCTATGAGGGCTTTTGAGGATAAGTGCGACTTGAAAGGTAAAAAGGTTCTCATTATTGGATCTGGCGGTACCGCTAAAGCTATTGGGTATGGAGTTGGGAAAAAAGGTGGAGATTTAACCGTAACTTACAATCAGAACAAAGAGCGTGGCGAAGCTTTAGCCTCCGAGTTAAATTGCCAGGTCATTTCTAGCCGGGAAATAGGAGCATATTCATTTGATGTTATTATTAATTGCTCTCCTGTTGGAATGACGCCGGATGTTTCAAAAACGCCATATCCAAAGCATTTGTTAAAACCGCATATGGTTGTTTTCGACGCAGTCTATAATCCTTTAGAAACCCGCCTCATTAAAGACGCCAAAGAAGTAGGTTGCGTTACAATTCCAGGAGTAGAACTATTTGTGAATCAAGCGGCTGAACAGTTTGAAAAATGGACAGGAGTGGGAGCTCCTAAAGAAGTCATGAGGCAAGTGGTAGTTGATAAGCTAAAGTCGCTGGAATAGGTTTTCAAATAACAAGCTTCGCGAATCCAACTTGAATTTTTGAGCCGGTTTTTGTAAATTGGTTATATACCCCTTATAAAAACTTGGTGTGGATCATGGCTGAACCGACCACCGGTAATTTTTCAAGACCGTTTACTTCTCCTGCGCAATTTGAATTGCCAGGAACTCCGGAACCGGCATTGTCTGGCCTTGCTGAAATCTCAGCTGAAGATTTTGAGTTTGTTTCCAACCCAGCTGAAAATGTTGAAACCACGACTCAAGTTAATCGATTAAATGGTCAAGTGCCGCCGGGTGAGACCAATGTGCTTGTCCAATCGCCCCAAACTTCTTCAGATATAGCCTCTCAAGAACAGGGTATTGGAACGTTTGCCGATGAGTTTGCTTAGGGTGTTTTGCCGTTAGAGGCTATTTTTTGCAACTTCTTTAAGTTATTTTTTGCTTCCGAGTTTTTGGGGTTTATTTCTAAGGCTTTCTTAAATGATTCCATAGCCATTTCGTAATTTCCCATTAATCCTAAGACTGTTCCCAAATTATTATGCGCCTCTGCGAAATTTTGGTCTTGGGCAATTGCCGTTAAAAACTCCTCTTTAGCTTTCTTGTATTCTTTATTATTTAGGTAATAATTTCCAAGGTTGTAGTGACCTTTAGGGAATAAAGCTACCTTCTTGAAAACGGCTAGGTAGTCGCGCTCATAATTATCTAAAGGGGTTCTTTCCATGATACGAGTTAAGTTTTCTAAAGCGGGTAGGTATCTTGGATTGATTTTTAACGCTAAAATAAACTGGTCTTTTGCGGCTTCTTGTTTGCCTTGGCTTAGTAAATAAACTCCCCATTCGTTATGCGGTATTGGATACAATTGTTTGAACGGAGGTTTTATATTGTTTAGATCCACCGTTTTTTTAAAAACTGCTAACGCTTTTTCTTTTTCTCCTCGTTTTTGTAAAAAGGTTCCGTAAGCCGTATTCGCCCTTATATTTAACGGGCCTTTTTCAGCGGCGTCTTTCCAGATAAGAAACTCGGTTCCCATGACTTTATTTCTTTGCCAGGTGATAGCGCTTAAAATAATTACTATGAAAAACCCGGAAATTTGAAATAAATTTTTAGTGAGAAACTTTTCTGTGCAAAACTTTACAAATAAGACCAGAGCTAAAACCCATCCAAAAGCGGGAAGATAGAGTCTGTATTCCACCATCACTTCGCTAATCGGAATGATCGTTGATTCGGGGATAAGAGTGATGAAAAACCAGCCGATAGAAAACGAAAGCAGAGGGCGGCGGTTTCGCGCAGCCACGGCAAAAGCGATAATACAAAATAAAATCAGGCCGGAAAGCCAAGCTTTGTGATCAAAGAGGTTTAAGCTGACGGGAAAGTCGTGATCGATATTCAACGACGCTAAACTAGGCCAGATGATGATTTTTAAGTATTCAATTAAAACATTCCATTGCGTTATAACATTAGCCCAAACGCCCCAATCTCCATACATTGTTCGTTTTAGAATGGGAGTATTGATCATAGTCAACCACGCCATGAATAGAGAAAAAATGCAGGCAAACGCTAATGGGAAAAAAAGTTTTATTCGTTGAAGGCGGCCTTCGGTAGGCTGTAAAGTGATTTCAAACCATATCGCTACTGCAATAAAAGTAATCCCGATTTCTTTGCTCCACGTGGAAAGTATATACGTTAAGCCGCTCGCCCAAAGCCATACTGGGTTAGGCGAGGTATTCTGCGAAAATCCCCTAAGGAAAAATTTAAATGCTAAAAGATAAAATAAAGTCGCTAATTCTCCATTGCGCTGAAAAATGTAAGCCACCCCAGAGGTCAAAATGGGATGAGATATGAATACGGCTCCAGAGAAAAACGCAATCCAGAGATCGGCTTGGGAGTTTTGTGTCGGATGCCCCGATCTTTGTCGGGCGCGCGATAATAGCTCTAAAACAAGAGACCATACTAAGTAACTATTTACGAAATGTAAAAATATATTGAATGATCTGAATGCTAAGGGGGACCAGCCAAAAATGGAATATGTGAGAGCAAAACTGGATGTCGAAATCCCGCGCATGGGGCTAATGGTTTGCCCGCCCTCAAATAGTTTGGGTAATTTAGAGAGATCGGTTATAAACTCGTTTTCTAAAAAGAAACCATCGTCAAAGTAAAATTCTCCTGGAAGCGTTGGGAAGTACAAAGCAAAAGTAAGCGCTAAATAAAATAAAACGATCCAACGTTTTTTAAAGGTTGGTTTCATGATTTATGAATAGTTTGGAATAAGAATTAAGCTTGGTAAGATTGTAATAGTTCTAGAAATATGAAAAGGTTTCTAGGTGTGTCCGATTTGATTCTAACGGAACATAAGGTTTTAGCTAAAGGAAAACTTCCATTAAACCGATCATAACCAATAGGGTTAATCTTAGGCGACTCAAGCAAAAAAATAAAAGAACTTATAAAATTCCCCAAAACCATCCCTTATAATTTGGGAATGGATTGTTGCAGGTTAATAAAAATTTCAATAACTAGACGATAGCTTAATTTCCGAATATGACAATCGAGGTTTTTGCATATGCGACGGTGGTAATTATAACCGCCTTTTTGTCCCGAGTTCCTTTTTTGAATTTCCCAATGGATGAGGATATGGCAACTTATACCTACCGTGCAAGATTTGCTGCGAAGGGATTGAAATGGAAGAAAGACATGCATTCTTTTTATCCCATTTGGAGAATGCAGGTATTAGACGCTATTTACGGTACGCAACCGGAAAAGGGAGTTTATAGGATTCGTATTTTTTTAACTATTTGCCATGTTTTTTCCTCTGTTGGAATCTTTGCGTTTGTTTTTGTTTTTTCTGAAAACGTTTATTCTGCGTTGATATCTGGATTTTTATTTGCGGTTTTTGGGATGGCGCCGACATTTTCATCCGATTCCTTTAATTTTGAGCAAGTATTCTTGCCTTTTGTAATTTGGGGAACGCTTTATTTTGGTTTAGGGTCGGAATGGTATTGGGTATCTGGCCTCCTATTCGGGATGGCTGCAATTGCAAAATGTTCTGTGCCGGTATTTGCCGTTTTTCTGACAGGACTTGCAAGTTATTGGGAAGGGTTGGCGTCTGCGATTTCATTTGTAACATTTGCTTTTCTTCCATTGGTTTTATCCCATTTCATAGAATGGCGATTGGGGTATTTAGATGAAGAAGGACAAAAGCAATTCAAACTTCGTCTTGCCGCTACTTTGAGATGCGCTCGGTTGAAAAGAATTTATGGAAGCATAGTAAACGATATTGCGACAATAGCTAAGCAGACATTACCTTTATGGTTATTAGGTTGGCCCAGTTTAGCGTTTAACTTTGATCGACCTCATGGAGTATTGATGGTTGCCGTTGTGGCGACAGCGTTATTTATGATTGCCTGTCAAAAAGGATTTTCAAGATATCATTATATTCCTTTAACTGCTTTTTTAGCGATATCGACTGGCTTGGGAATTGCGCGGTTTTGGGAAATTAATCAAACCATAGGAATGATATCGACGATTACCTTAGTTCTTGCCTCAATTTGGGCGGGATGGCAAATAGGTTTGTATTGGTTAAAGGGAAAAGAGGTAAGCGTTTTATCTCGGTACGAGAAATTTGAGCAATTTATTTATTTACCGCTTTTAGGTAAATCGCTACGAAGATTAATTCAAATAAAAAAAGAAGAGAACCAACGGTTATTTGTTTGGGGTAATTTTGTCCAGCTTTATCATGAAACTAATCTCCCCGCTTCGGATCAGTTTGTTCACTATTGTATTGGGCCTTGGGATGATCCGATATTGGCAAATTACTTCGATACGGTAATCGGAGGTTTATTACGCCATAAGCCAAAATATTTTATCAAGACATATCCGAATTTTGATATGGAGCGGTTGCAGGCCATCACGGGATTAAATTATCAATTAATCAAAATTGCCTACGCTCGCTATCCTGTTTATCGTCTAGAAAGTCATAATCGCCAGGTCGTAAACCCATTGTCTTATTCTCCAGAAGTAAAACTTAGGTTTATGGAAGAGTTAACCGAAAATGCCCAATTGATCCCGGTATTGGATAAAGCAGATATGCAAATGGGGAACTTTATACAAGGGATAAGAGAATGTAGAAGAGCGTTAAGAGCAAATCCCTATGACGTTGAGACTGTAAAGTATTTGGCGGAACTCTACGATCAATCTGGAAAACCAGAAAGAGCTATAGAAACGATAAAAGTATTAATTGACTTGCGGCCAGAAACAAATCATCTGCGTTTGGTTTTAGCGTCGATGAGTTTAAAACTGAATAAGATAAATGAAGCTGAAAGATTAATAAGCGAAGAGAAAACTTTTTTTGGTCGAAATGCGGAGATTGATTATCATGAGGGGTTACTTGCCGGAGCAAAAGGCGATAATCAATTTGCGGCAAATCTTTTTCGAAAGTTTCTTGAAAAGAAACCGTTCCGAATGGATGTTTGGCTAAAATTTGCACAATTAAAAGAAGAGTGTGGAGATATAAATAACGCAAAAAACGTTTATTTAGATCTTTGGGATCGCGCTAATGAAACCGAAGACGCCGATTGGATTCGTACGCAATGCGCTTTATCCCTAGCTCGACTAGATGAAAGTTTTCGACTTCGTTCTCAATCGCTGCAATATTTTTTCCAAAAAGATTCTGGTAATGAACAATTAGCCTACGCATACGCTTCCGCATTGGAAACCGAAGGAAATATAAATCAGGCTCGTAGTTTGTTTGAAAATTTTGTTCAAACTTTTCGGCGATCCCACCTATTAGCGGCCGTTTGGTTTCGTTTAGCGCGGCTAACTGAATCCGATGAGAAAGAAGACATGCTCAAAAAGTGTCTTGAACTAAATCCCTTACATTCAGGGGCGGCGAGACAACTCCAAAATATGGAGAAACATCTTGCCGAAGCGTAAAAATAGAATCGCTATTTTTGCTTCGGAACCCGTTACGGGAAGAATTGGCGGTTTAGGGATTCGCCAATTAGAGATAGCCCGTGTTTTGAGCCGTTTTTTTGAAATCCGATTACTCACTCCTTATGAAATCACCGACCATAAAGAAAAATTTCCTATCAAAAGTATTTCGTATGAATACCCAAATACTTTAGAACCCCACATACGTTGGGCGGACGCGATTTATGCCCACCATCCAGCCGTAGCTCCATACTCTAAACAATATAAGACGCCGGTAGCGGTTGACTTATTGGTCCATGAGTATTTTGAAGGCCTGGAAAAAGAACCACTAGGCAAAATGGGGCGGCAAGAAAAGAATTTCCATTTTTCCAATTCTGTTTTGAATCTCTCCCGCCAGATGGCGATGGGAGATTTTTTTGTATGCCCTAGTAAAAGAAGCCGGGATTATTATTTAGGCTCTCTGACGATGACGGGTAAACTTGACCCAGAAACTTACTTAAAAGATCCAGAATTTAAATCCATCATCGATGTCGTTCCATTTGGGTTGCCCAGCGGCAAACCTAAAAAGGGAAAAAGATTTTTTAGAGGAAAATTGCCCGGAGTAAAGGAAAGCGATTTTATTGTTTTATGGGGAGGAACTTTGGCGAATTGGTATGATGTTGAAACACCGCTAAAAGCTATGAAACGTATCCTTAAAACTCATCCTCAAATTAAATTAATTTTTACGGGGTTTGCTAATCCGATGCAATCTAAGCCCACTGAAACGTATGTTCGGTCTGAACAATTAGCAAAAAAGTGGAAATTATTAGATAAATCGGTTTTCTTTTATAAGGAATGGATACCATACGAAGACCGTCAGTTTTATTTAACAGAATGCGACGCAGGAATCGTGACTTTTTTAGATCATATTGAAAATCGATTTTCTCAGAGAATAAGATTACTTGATTATGTTTGGGCCGATCTGCCGGTTTTAACAAGCCCAGGGAATGTCTTAAGCGATTGGATTCAATCTGAAGAGCTTGGAGAAGTAATTCCTTTTGGCGACTTTAAAGCGTTATCAAAAGTTTTAGAAGAGTGGGGACAAAACCCGAAAAAACTTCTTCAAACAAGAAATAAAATGCGAGCCGCTAAAAGAAAATTATCTTGGGAAAAAGTTTGCGAACCATTGATAAGATTTTTTCAAAACCCACGGTTATCGAATTCGCTGTTTCAAAGAGGAGAATATTTTGATTGGCAAGAGTATTTGAAAGAAGGTTCTGCTGACCTGGATGAACTTTTACGTTCGGCTTCGGCCAATCCCTATCTACGACCAATGATAGCCAAACAGTATTTAAAGGTTGGCAATAAAGACCAGGCAAAAGAAATTTTGATGGAACACAATAAATTGTTTGGTCAAGGGTTGGATAATCCAATATTCCGTTTTCCAATTTTTGGAATCGCTCCAGACTTAACCCAGGAAGAGCAATTAAAAATTTGTTCTCCGTTGAAATTTCAAAAATTATTGAATGCTAAAGATTTAATGGGCCAGGGAGATTTAAAAAGAGCGGAAGGTTTGATCGATGAAGAAATACGACTAACCGGAGAAACTCCAGAAGCTTTGTTTTGTCGGGGATTACTGCTTCAAAAGCGGGAAAGTCATTCCTTGGCTATTAAAGATTTTAAAAAGGTTCAAAGCGTATTGCCGGAACGTTATGAATGTTGGCTGCCTTTAGCGGATTCGATGGTAAAAACTGGAAAAATAGATTCTGCGACAAAGCTATATCTGGCCGCATGGAATAAAGCCAATAATTGGGAAGATGGATGGGTTCGAACGAGAATCGCTATATCTATGGCGGAGTTAAATAAAGCGAAGACGCCTATTTACAGAACCTTGGAAGGCTATAGATCTAAAGACCCTGAAAACGAAGGTCTTGGCTATGCTCTAGCTTCAAATTATGAAAGCTCTGGGAAGAAGAAAGAAGCCAGGAAATTATTTAAAGAGTTTTCCCAAACTTTTAGAAATGATGATTTACGGGGAGCTGCATTTTTTAGATTAGCTCGACTAATTCCGAAAAAGGATCGGCGACCAGCTTTAAAGGCCTGTTTAGATTTAGTTCCAAGTCATAATGGAGCAAAGAAAATGCTGAAAGACCTTAAAAAATAGTAGATTTTGGGGTTTCAGGGCACGATTCTTTAAGATTCTAACGTTACTTTCCGAAAAGAGTATAATAGGCGTTGTTTGCACAAGTAACGATTCGGTTTTTAACTAATTAATACTGGATTTAGAGTTCCCACCGCGTGTCATCCCGAGCCCTTCGACAAGCTCAGGATGAACTCCGTCGAGGGATCTCGTTTTTTAATTGGTTTTTTATCAGTTACTTAGAAATTTGTTAATAAAAAGCGATTAGAAGATTAATGAAGATTCTTGTTTGTAATCCTCCCGGTAGATTGCCAGAAAACAGGTATATTTGCCCATTTCCTAGCCGATGGACCAGTATGTTTAACGGTTATCCGGTTTTTATTTATTACCCATACGAGCTGGCTTATTTATCGACCCTTCTAAAGCGCGAATTACCAAATGATCATATAAAAATGATTGACGGCGGGTGGATGCGTTTCACCGCTGAAGATTACAAACAATACTTGGACCTCGAAAAACCCGACTGGGTTATTTTTGAAGTTGATACAGTTTCATATTCGGAGACTTTAAAAGTTGCGCGTTACGCCAGGAATAGCCTTGGAGCGGAAGTGATAATGACAGGGCAATACCCAACCGCTTGGCCCGAAAAAGTGGTTGAAGATGGTTTTCAATACGCATGCGTTGGTGAATTTGAGGAAACGGTATTAGATATTCTAAAAGGGAAAGACCCAAATTCAATCGAAGGTTTATATCCTAAGTCTTATAGAAAAGTGTTGGACCTGGATTGGCTTCCAGACCCTGAAGATGAGGATATAAGGAGAATCGATTATAGCTACTCTGGCGGCCACCGTTGGACGCGATATCGGGAAATAGAAGTTCATCCGTCTAGAGGATGCCCGTATACTTGCGACTTCTGCGTAGCCGGTACGGTTTATTACGAAAATATCAATTGGAGGTTTCGCAAAACTTCCCGCATCGTTAATGAAATTGAAACGCTTCGTCGCAAGTATCCTGAGATGGAAGGTTGTTTCTTTAACGAAGAAACTCACATCATTCGAAAAAAAGATATTCTAGAGTTTTGCGACGCTTTAATCGCTTCTGGAAATAACGACTTGCATTACGAAGCGATGGCAAACCATCAGCGATTGGATGAAGAGATATTGGAAGCGATCAAAAAGGCCGGTTATTACAAGTTGCGCGTTGGAATTGAAAGCGTTGACGAAGACACAGGGCAAAGTATTGGATTGGTTAAGACTCGGTCCGACGAATTAGAAAAAATCCTGGAAGTTGCTAAGAAATTAGGAATTGAAATGTACGGCACTTTTCTTTTTGGAGCGTCTGGTTCAACTCCAGAAGGAGATCGCAAAACCATTGAATTTGGAAAAAGAGTGATTTCAAAAGGGTTGCTCTCCAGTTGGCAAGCGTCTATAGCGGTTCCTCATCCTGCTACCGATTTTTATAAAAAAGCCGTTAAAAATGGATGGTTGGTTACCGACGACCTGGACCGATTTAATGGCATTAGCGATACCGTGGTGAGCTATCCTAACTATTCACGCGAACAAATTTTGGAAACCGCAGATACCATGCGGCAAGCCTTTGAAGAGGCGCAGCCTTATGAAACGACAACGCGCCCTAAATCTATAGCCCAAGAAAAAACCCGAATGTTGAAAAGGGATAGAGAAATTTCCGACAGGAAATTAGATCAATTGACCCCTCTTTTTCAAATGAAAGAGTATGAACAGGTTGTGCAAGGCGCCCAGTCGATTTTGGCTGAGTTTCCTCAGGCGTTGACTTGTTACCATGTGATGGGATCGGTATATAAACAGCGAGGCGATTTGATAAAAGCGCGGGAACAATTTCAAAATATCGTGCAAATTGCCTACGACTACGAAGACGCATTAGTTTATGCCGCTGGAGCCCATTACCATTTGGGAACGATATCATTAGAAGAAGGAGAAATTGAAGAGGCGCTGCAACATTTCAAAAATTGTGTTCATCTCAACCCAAACCACCAATCTGCGTGGGAGAATTATTGGAGATTGAGGAAAGTTGAAACAGGAGCTTTGGGATTGGAAGAGCGGGTTTATTCCTCAATGTTTTCTTTATTTAATGTTTTATCGCCTTTATTTCAATCATGGCTTAAGCCAAAGGCGGAAATGTATATAAATCATTCTAAAATTCCGTTGCATTATGAAATTGTTCAAACGTCGAAAAGAGAAGTTTCTCCTAGGGTTTCTATAATTATTCGAACTTTGAACGAAGAAAAGTTTTTAGAGAGAACGTTAACGGTTATATCGAAGCAGGAAGACATAAGTTGGGAAGTCATTTTAATTGATTCAGGTTCTACGGATAAAACCGTTGAAATAGCAAAACGGTTTCCCATAACAGTTGTTTGTATACCGCCAGAATCGTTTCATTACGCTAAAACTCTCAACTTGGGAACTCAGCTTGCGCAAGGGAAGATTATCGCAAACCTTAGCGCCCATGCGGTTCCGGAAGGTGAACGGTGGTTGAAATCGTTGATAGAACCTTTGAACGATCCCAAAATAGCCGGGGTTCATGGGGCTGAAAAACCGATGGATGGTTGGGCTAGCCTATTTGAACGCAAAATATTAGCCGATACCTTCGGAGAGCATTATATAGAAAGAAGCGAGGATAACTTCTTTTCAAACGCAAATGCCGCCATGAGAAGGTCCGATTTGATCAACTATCCTTTCGACGAAACTATTAATTGGGCTGAAGACCGAATGTGGGCCGGGAAGATGCAAGATCAAGGTTATAAAATAGCCTATCAACCCAAAGCGGCGGTTTTTCATTCGCATAATCTTTCGCTTAAAGCTCAGTTTCATCGAACATTAAAGTTTTATTGCGTGTTTTTTGAAACGTTTAGAAAAGATTGTGTTTCTAGAAAAGTGGACGAATCTCGAAAGTCTCTTATAAAGAAAACCGTGTCATTTCGCCGGTTCTTAATTGACAATGGGTTAAGTTCAAAAGCTTTTGCCTATTTGTATGCGCCAATCTTCGAGTATGTAAATCACTTTGCCTTAGAGACGGCTTCAGAACAAAAACCTGAAACGAAATCATTTCCTAGTATTGTAGCTAGATTAAAAGGACTTAAACCTTCTACAGGTTACTAATTATGAAAATAAGCGTTGTTATTCCCAATTGGAATGGAATTCATTTGGTAGGCATGTGCTTGGACTCTCTTCAGAAATCCAATTTTGAGGATTTTGAAACGATTGTAGTCGATAACGGTTCTACCGATGGATCAAAAGAAATGATAAAGGAAAAATATCCTTGGGTTAAGCTGGTGGAATTGCCAAAGAATTTGGGATTTGCTATAGCGTGTAACGAAGGTTACAAAGCGTCCAAGGGAGAATATATTTGCCTTTTAAATAACGACATCGAAGTGGCCGAAGATTGGCTCAGTGAATTATATGAGGGAATGGAGAGGCATCCCGAATGCGGTATGGGGACGACGAAAATGATGTTCCTGCACGATAGAGAGGCGTTTTATAATACCGGAGATTTATTTCATATTTGGTCTGCCGGCGGTGGGCGCGGACAGGGAGAAAAAGATGTTGGCCAATATGATAAAGAAGAATACGTTTTTGGAGCTTGTGCCGGAGCCGGAATTTATAGAAGAAGCTTTTTTGAGTCGATAGGTTTATTTGACGAAGATTTTTTTATTTTCGCCGAAGATGTCGATTTAAACATGCGCGGTCAATTACGCGGTTTAAAAACAGTTTATTTGCCAAAAGCCAAGGTATACCACATAGGCACGGCAACGGTCGGACTGTATAGCGACCGTTATGTTTACTTATGCAAACGAAATGACATGTTGGTTTTGATAAAAAACTATTCCCTAAGTTTATTTTTTAGATACCTACCTACTATATTGAAACATCAGTTTAAGGATATTCAATACTTCTGCTCTCGCGGTCAGGGCTCTGTTTTATTTAGAAGCAAATTGGGCGCGTTAAAGCTTTTGGTAAGGATGTTAGTAAGACGCTACCGTATTCAATCTACTCGCACAGTAGACGACGCAGAAATAGAGAAGATAAGTATAATCGCTAGTTCTTAAAAGGTAATTTAAAAAACGCTTGACCGCGCCATCCTTAATAAGTTGTTTTGCTGATTAAGACTTGAAGAAAGCCAAAGCCATCTTTTTGATTTGGCTTGGAATAAAAGACCACAATTTAAAAAATCTTTCGTAATTTAAATCGTAGAACAACACCACGAGCGATTTGATCGGATCGATTTTCCGCAGAACGTTGAATCGAAACCATCGTCTGATTTTAATGATTTCTTTTGTGCTTAGGTGAGGATAGGTGACAGCCGTATCCATGAAGTAGGAAAAGGGTATTGGCTTACCGTTAAGCCAACCATTTTTTTCGCAGATATCATAAAGACCTGTTCCAGGATAAGGTTGAAACATTGATACTTGAATGGAACTGGGTTTTAACCGGCGATTTAGCTTAATAGTTTGATCGATATCTTTTTTGGTTTCGTTAGGAATTCCCACCATATTAAATGACATCGTTTTTAGCCCATATTTATGAGCCAGATCAAAAGCTTCAATAATGCGCTCATTTGTCATTTTCCGTTCCAGAACCTTCCGGCGCAACGGTTCGCTTCCCGATTCAATTCCCATTTCTAATGAGGAGCAACCAGAATCTTTTAAAAGTTGATAAGACTCTTCTCGCATCGCTTCAATGCGCGCGTTACATGTGTAAGGAATTTTGAAATATTTCTTGTAAAGTGGCGCAAATTTTCTTAACCATCGAATATCGATAGTAAAAACATCGTCAACAAAATTGATGTTTGAAAATTTGAATCGTCTTTGTAAGTCTGCGATTTCATCCATTAAGCTTTCAGGACTGCGATAACGAACAAATTGTCCCTTGCCTTTGAAGACATCTTGATAGGTAGGCTCAACGCAGTAACTACACTGATAAGGACAGCCTCTCCCTGCGATTAAGTCAATAGTTCCCGATCGTTCGATGTAAAGTTGGGTGTCGTGTAAGTCTCTGTCGGGAAAGGGAATATCGTCCAGACTCTGTTGTAGATCGCGTATTGGATTTCTATGAATTTTACCGTCTTTTTTGATCCATAAGTTGGGAATAGAGGTATCTATTTCGCCTTTTTCTATAGAGTTTAGTAATTCTGTGGTCGCTTCTTCGCCTTCGCCTACGCAAATGACATCAACGCAATCAAGAGCTATAGTGGCTTCAGAGTCGATTGATGGGTGTACGCCGCCCCACACAACGGTGGCCCCAAACTCGGCTTTTACTCTTCTAGAGATTTCGATACAAAAGTCTACTTCGCCGCTTTTAACGGAGAGACCAACCACCTTTGCGCCAGTTTCGCGTACTTTATCTAAAGTTTTTTCAACGCCGCCGCCCCAAGTGTAATCGACAAAACTACAACTATGGCCATTTTGTTGCGCGTATGAGGCGACGTAGCCTAATCCAAGCGTTACTCGTTCCAGGCGGGTTAAATTGGGATAAACTAAAACGATTTCCATCAAATACCTATAAGAAGTCTTATATCTATTCTTTTCGGTAGTTTAGAGTAAAAAACGCTTTCCTACCGCAAAAAAAATAATTTTTTTTAAAAAAAATTAAAGATCTTTAGAAACCTGCCGATGAGGAAGTTAACCACAACTGCGCGATAAAAAATCTGGCGAGATTTTTTATTTATAGCGTTTATTTTAATGGAGATTTTACAAATAATTGAGGGAAAAAGATGTTCGGGGATATTATCGAGCTTACTACGTTCGATTCCGTTTGGGAGCAAGCCCAAGAAATTGGTTCGCCACACCTGCCTAAAGAACATGCCAGGATACTATTTGAAATAGGACAAAATTCTAAGGGCATTTCAGTTGAAATAGGTTCTTGGTTAGGACGTAGTACAGCGTTGATTGGAAGCGGCGTTCGCAATTCTGGAGGCCGGTTATATTCAATAGACCATTGGAACAAAATTGCAGGAGGAGTTATTGAGTCCGACCTGGATATTTGGGAGCGTTGGAACTCAATGGTTGAAGAGTGGGAATTAGAAAAATATGTCGTCCCGCTCAGAGGTTTATCCCATGAAATTGCAGGAGGTTGGGACTCGAAGCGAAGACCAATTGAGTTTTTGTTTATCGACGGATTTCATGGTTATTTAGAAACGGGGCCATTAAAGTTTCCAGACTTGTGGAAAAGAGCATATGGAATGACAAGTTGGAAAATAGGCCGTCGCAAAATTCCTTTAGAAGAATACGCTCCTATTTTTCCCCGTGGAGTTAAATTAGATTTCGACGCTTGGGCTCATAAAGTTTGCCCGGGCGGGATTTTAATAATGCACGATATCAACCGCCCAGAACATCCAGGATGCACAAAAGTTTGGCAGGAAGAAGTAATCGATTCAAAATACTGGACGGTGTTAATAGATGGCGATGGTTTTGGAATGGCCCGAAGAAATTTTTAGATTATGCAACAGGGTTAATCGCAGAGTTTATTGTCGGCGCGTTTGATTCTAGCGGTTAACTTGGATGCGGGGGTAGCTAAGAAACTAAGTCTTTAGGAATTTGAGGGATTCTATACAGTTCCTCTAATTTTGTTTTATGCAATTTTGGTCGAACCTGTATGACTGGTTTCTTAGCCCGCATATAAAAAAGTTTTTAATTTTTTTATTAAGAAACACAAGCCTCAAAGCATGCTTATCAGCTTGTTCACTGTTTTTTCAATCCCTTCTGCCACTTCCGAAATGCTTTGACCCGACATATAAGCTGGAGTGGATACGATTTTATTTTCCTCGTCGCAAATCATTTCATTTGCGGCGCATTCTTGGTGTTTACTTCCCATCTTTTCAATTTTATCCGCCACATCTTTATTTGTGCCGATTGTTAACGTGGGAGAAATTGATTCACCGTCAAATACTTTTGCATACATCGCTGGAGCGATACAGCAAGTTGCTTGGGGTTTTTTCTTAGCGGCAAAGTCTCGAACTAGTCGCGTCACTTCTGGATGAACTGTGCAGTTTTCTCCATTAACGGCAAAGTCGCTTAAGTTTTTAGCGGCTCCAAAACCGCCAGGGAAAATCAGACCGTCAATGTCGTCCACCTTTACTTCAGCGATATCTTTAATTTCACCGCGGGCTATCCGTGCCGACTCCACTAAAACGTTTCGTTTTTCGTCGGTAGGCTCGCCTTTGAGATGATTGATTACGTGCATTTGGTCTACATTGGGAGCCATACAAACCGCTTCCGCTCCGGCTCGATCAATTGCCAGCAAAGTTAAAACCGATTCGTGGATTTCTGCGCCGTCAAAAACGCCGCAACCGGAAAGAACAACTCCAATTTTCTTTTTCATAGCTTTGTCCTCTAAACAGTAGAAAAATTAAAGCGAGTTAACTTCATGAAGCTTCAGGAAGGTTATCTCGTATAGTTATTTTTTGATTGAGACAATTTTAACTTAATGATAACTAAAACTAAATAAAAGAAAAGTTGCCATAAATGAGAATTTAGTTTTCTTGTGGAATATTCAATTTAGACCGCTTTTTGACAAAATAATCGTAAATTAACAATGCGTAAAACGGAGTGAACTCGAACCAGGGCAAGTACATTTCTAAGTGGCCCTTGTCTTGGTAGTCAAAATAAAATCCCATATAATAAAGCCCAATCAGGCCTGTTAACAATATCCACGACCGAAATGGAAAAATGCAAAGAAAAGGAACGATCCAGTTTAAATACCATGGATTTTGTACCGGACTCAATAAAAACACCAGCCCCATAATTACAAAAAGCGGCCAAAGTCGCTTATCCCCCTCTAAATTTTTTTCTTTTTGTAAAAGAAAAAAAAGTACCGCCCCTGCCAGAATCAAAGCCACCGTCGCTTTACTGAGCAAAGAAGCCAAATCGTATGAAATATAAACGTTGGCTTCTTGATAATTAAATTCAGCGTTTAAACCCAGTACGCTTTCATAAAAATATAAAATTAAGGCGAAGATACTGTCGTTATTTTGCCAATAGGTTGTAAAAACTTTTAGTCCTTCAAAAGCTCCCTTGCCGATTTGAATGAATGGAAAATAGAAAAAAGCGACGGTAGCTCCAAATACCAAAAAATTAAACGAGACGTTCTTCCAAATATTATTCACTTCGCGCTGATTGATTAAATACGTAATGTTTTCCTTTAGGTAGATTGGAGCTAAAATTATAGGATAAAGCTTTCCCACCACTCCTAAAGCTAAAAATAAGGAAGCTAGGGTGAAACGATATCGAAGGAAAAAATAAAGCGAACCTGTCAGAACGGAAATTCCAATGATGTCCAGATGAGTCGAATTAAAAGTTTCTTTTAAAATTAAAGGCGACCAAAAATAAACCAACGCCCAGTTTCGACTCTTATTTAGATCGTCTAATATTTTAACGATAAAAAATAACGTTAAAAGATCGAAAAATAAAAAAACTAGACGTAATGCGACGATGCTATCCGGTTTTAAAAAGTTCGCAAATCGGAATACGTACTGAGCTAGAGGGGGATATATAGTTGGAACGTCGGGATGATTAATCCGATCATGAAATACCAGCGAAGTTTCATTTTCCCATTTGAGATCGTAAAGAATTAAAAGCTCTTTTTCATCTTCTTCCGAATACCTGATATGGAAATTATCAGGTTCTTGTATCCGTAGTTTTTTGAATTCGGAAACTTCTTCCGGAGCGTATTTAAAGGGATTAATTCCATGTGCAAATACTTTCCCATCCCATAAATAACGATAAACGTCATCCTCTTGAATCTGTTGGGCTGGAATTAAAACGGCCCGGAAAAGCAGGCCGCCGATTAATATAACAGGAAAAATCCCAGAGCGATTAGGTCTTCTCCATATATTGCGAATCGCTAAAGCGTAAAGCAGGAAAAGGTTAAAGTAGATTAGCAAGTAAGTGGGGATAGGTCTTTCTGCGTATCCTTTTCCCCAATTGAATTGCAAGGAAATTTGAGCGATGCATTCGTAAAAAAATAAACTAACTATTGCGAATAGAAGAAATAATTTATCGAACCTAAAAATGTTATTTCTAAAGAATTGCAATTGTTTGTCCGCTGTTATTATTTAGACTGGTTGGCCACTGATTCTGCGGCGCGTTTAGCCTCTTCAGGGTCTCCCAAATAATAATGTTTTTGAGGTTTCAAGTTATCGTCCAATTCATAGACCAGTGGAATACCCGTTGGTATATTTAGATCGGCGATATCTTTATCGCTGACACCGTCTATATTCTTAATAAGCGCTCGCAAGCTATTACCATGAGCGCAAATTAAAACTTTCTTTTTAAGTTTTAATTCTGGAACAATTGCGTCTTGCCAATAGGGAAGAAAACGGTCGACAGTCGTTTTTAACGATTCGGTTCGCGGTAAAACTGAGTCTTCGAGTAGTTGATATCTTGGGTCGTTTAAGGAAAATCGTTCGTCGCCGTCTTCTAATGCTGGAGGAGGAATATCATAACTTCTTCGCCAGATGTGAACTTGTTCCGCCCCGTGTTTTTCCGCCGTTTCAGTTTTGTTCAAGCCTTGCAACGCTCCATAATGTCTTTCATTTAAACGCCAGGAGGATCGTACTGGAATCCACATTAGATCTAAACCGTCCAAAATAGTCCAAAGCGTTCGTATAGCTCTTTTCAGGTAAGAAGTGAAAGCCAAATCAAAAGTAAAATCTCCTTCGCGAAGTAATTGAGCCGCTTTTTTGGCTTCTTCCAGTCCTTGTTCCGTTAAATCAACGTCTTTCCAACCAGTAAACCGATTTTCAAGATTCCATTGGCTTTGGCCGTGACGGATTAACACCAATTTCATAGTTCCTCCTTAAGATAACAGTAATGCACTTTTTCCAATAACTTTGAATTTAGCTAAGTTAAGAAAAGATAAAACGACCCTCAAACAGACGCAAGCTAAAAAAAATATGATTTACTCAAAAAAGACTAAATGTTTTTTCAAAATAATCCGTAATGCTAAACGAAGGCTTATTTTGCCCGTCGGATTATTCAAAAAAATTAAGTCATTTTAAGGACATAAACCCTTAATTTTTATCAAATTGTCCCTTTGACTTAATTTAGCTTCTAGTCTAAAATTTTTCTTAAATGGTTTCCAAATGAATGCCCATGTTATTGGAATAACTCGCAGATTTTCAAACCCTTCCATGAATTCTATAGCTCACTTCTACAGAGAAATCCAACCCGCTTTTTTAGATCAAAGGTGGGAGCAGGGATTCGAAATTTATTATAAGGTAGAAGGGGAAGATGATGATCGTTTCCTTAAGTTTACCGATTATTCTCCGGACAACCACAACAGAATTGTAAAGCTAATGGATTCTGATGATTGTCAGAAGTTTTATATCCATGAAAACGACCTAATTCGATATTACAAAGAGTTTATATTAAATACCCTCAAGGATAAGCTGAACCAAAAAAAACACGCATTGGAAAATATAAAACAAATTTATACTGTTTGCAGGAATATTCTAAAAGAGTATTTTATTAACATAGCATCGACCAGAATATTGCGCAATTTAGGCGATTTGATTCCAGTTTTGGAATCGGAATTAAGAGGAGCAAATATAAATTTTACCGCTTTATATGGGATTTTAGAAAAAGATTCCTGCGTTTATACTCATTCGGCAAATGTTGGGTTTCTTTCCGCATTTTTAGGAATTAAGGTCAATATGAATCCTGATTCGGTTAAAGAATTAAGTTTGGGTGGAATGCTCTATGACGTTGGGAAGAAGGAGATCCCCTACGGTATAATGACTAAAACATCGGAATTATCTCCACAGGAATTTAAAGTCGTACGAAAACACCCAGCAGCCGGCAAAAAAATTCTTAACGACATGAAATGTTATAGCAAGAATATTTTAGCCATGGCGGTAGAGCATCATGAAAAATTTGACGGTACAGGATATCCTTTTGGTATTTCAGGGGAAAAGATCACTCCGTTTGCAAAGATAGGCTCCATAATGGATGTTTTTTGTTCGTTGACTAGTAATAGAGAGCACCGTGAATCGTTCACGCCATTGCAAGCTCTTTCGATGATGAAAAAAGAGATGAATGGACAATTCGATCCTAAGTTCCTAGAAGCTTTCATAAAAGCTATTACTGCGAGATCTTAAAGAGCTAACCTGGGAATATTATCAACCGTATTTTTTGATCTCCTCTATTTAGAATATCTATTTTCTTTGAAGCTTTTATTGACTTATAATAAGGTTTCGATCCATTCAGAGCGTCAGACCCGGAAGCCGTGTTAATTGAATCAAAAACTAACTCTCCAACGCCACTCGACCTGATAAAGATGTCAGCCTGAGCAAGGTCGAAGGGTCAACGGTCCGCAGGGGCGTTGTTTCCTCTTAAATTTGAATTAGTTCCTTAGGAGGTTAAAAGTGTTTTTAGAAGTCGAACCTTGTTCCAACTGCGATGAAAGCGTTGGTCGAATGTACAACGTTATTTCCGAGCCCAGGCAGATTTCCTCTATTAAATACGAAAAAGATGGAAAAGATATTCCAGTTCATATTACTGGTTGGAATGGCGAGACAGAAACCCCTTGTTCTGCATATGCCTGTCGCATTGAAGAATCTGGAGACGGCGTTGCCTTGCTAATTTTTGGAGGAAGCGGCGGCATCCGCATGAAGGCTATAGACGACGATTCCAAATGGGATGTTGAAAATTTAAGCCAATGGAGCGAAAGCCATTTGGTTTACCCCAGAGATAGTGTGGTTACCTACTTAGATTAGTTTTTAAACCCCGCAATTTAGCCGCGTTGAACTACTGCCTTTACAGAATCTAACATTTCCAAAATAACCTTTGTGACTTCCTTTGGATGGCTGTGGTGGAGTGGATGTCCCGCATCCGGAATAGAAATTAATTTGGAATTTACCACAGATTCGTTAAGAGACTTTGAATGGATCGTTGGTGAAACGATTAAGTCGTTGTCTGAAACAATGATTGATACCGGAGCTTTAATTTTTGAATAATTTTTACTTTGCTCGGCTAAAAAAGGTTTCAAAACAACCATATCTTCCGCGTTGGCGTAAAATTGTTTGGGCCTGAAAATCAATTCTATCGGAATATTTTTGTAGTGCTCCGGAGGAGAACCGGGCCAAAATACTTCCGCAATATTTTTATCTAAGACCAACTCTCCAATTGGAGTAAAAAGGAAGTTTCCTATAACAGTTCCCATAAAGGGTTTTACTCCGGCTTTATAAATCCAATCAACTGGCGCTGGCCAGGGATAGGTTGCGCCATTAATAAATACTAGACCGGACACTGCTTCGGGAAATTGCAATCCGTACGCGGCTGCTATAGAACCGCTCCATGAAAAACCAACAATTATTGGGTTTTTAGCCTCAATCTTATTTAATAACTTTTCTAGCATAGACGCTTGATCTGAGGGGAATATTGTCGTTCTGGGACGTTCGCTATATCCATAACCTGGGCGGTCTGGAATTATAACTCTGGCTCTTTTGGATAATTCTTCAAATATCGGGCTGTGTGTAAAATCGTTTAACGTACTGCTCACCCCATGCAGTAAAACGACAGGAGTTCCTTTTCCTTTTTCAACGTAATGAATTTTTAAATTATCAATTTCAATGAATTGGCCTTCTGGAGGATTTTTCTTTTCGATTAAGTAAACGCGAATATGAGTGAAGGCTAATAAACAAAAGAGTAGAAAGAAGAAGGAGGCGAGAAACCAAATCATAACTTTATTTTTTGGCATTTTTAGATTCAATAATTTCCAGGAGCAGTCGCACGAAAGAGCAAATTATCATGTTTTAGGCAGTAATTGAATATGTTAAACTTGGCCGCTCGATTTTCTTGTGAAATGTTAGAATACTTTTTTACCAAATTAAATTCCTAATCAAATGGATAATTTTTTAGATTATATTCCTCATCGTCCGCCATTTTTATTCGTTGACCGTGTTGTCGAGCAAGCTGAAGGTTCAATTGTGACTGAATGGTTGTTAAAAGAAGACGAACCTTTTTTTAAAGGGCATTTCCCAGGTCGACCTATAACGCCTGGCGTTATCATGTGTGAATTTGTTTTTCAGTCGGGAGCCATTTTAATGGCTGCGAGTGAAAACAATTCGGGAGACGATCATACGCCTGTAATCACAAGAATCCAAAACGTTAAACTAAAAAACCCCGCGTTTCCTGGTTATTTGTTAAGAGCAGAAGTTGAATTAAAAGAGAAAACAGGCGGCGCAGCGTATATGACAGGTAAGATAACCTCAGATTCGAAAAAAATCTTAACCGTAGATTTTGCCGCGATGTTGTTGGATAATTCTCAAGCCCAGTCGTAAAATAAATTTACTAGGTTCGTTAAATTTATTTTAAATTAGATGTTACGTGTCATCCAGAGCGCCAGACTCGTTTCACGCGTTAATTGATA
>CAYFMN010000051.1:0-26848 GCA_964344185.1 uncultured Nitrospinota bacterium | reverse complement strand
AATATCGGTTCAGAATGACACGCGAGAAGGGACTTAAAAACTCCAATTCCTTAAATGATTAACTAGTGAAGCCTGCTGGACGCTCAATGTGACATTATTTTTTTTACCTTTAGTTCATTGATAAATTAACGCGGGAAACGAGTCAGGAGCTCTGAATGAAAAGCGATGGTGGGGCTATTACAAGGTCTAATTTTGCTTCGCGTTTATATTTTAGACTACAGTTACTTTTTTCTGAATTGGATAGAAAGGCGGTCTACCGTTTTATTTTCCAAAACGGTTTTTTGTAAAATTTCTTCAACGTCTTCGATGGTTTTGGGGTTATACCAAAGGTCTTCGGGGTAAACAACAACAGCGGGCCCATGTGAACAGGCGTCTATACAACCCGCTTTGTTGATGCGGACTTTTCCTTTTAAACCTAATTCGTGAGTTCGTTTTTTGGCGTAATCGATAAGTTCCGCCGCTCCCGATTGAGCGCAACTTCCTTTGGGATTATCGGGACCTCTATCGTTATTGCAGAAGAATAGATGCTTATCAAATCTAGGCATGGCGAGGGGAAATACTTTTTTACGGTTTGCCGTTTTTGGAACCGTTTTTAGAGGGCTCCATTGCGTGCCAAAAGTCGTTGTAGCATTTTTCGCAGCTATCTGGAAAGACAGTGACAATTACTCCCTCTTTAATTTTTGAGGCTAGATCCAAAGCTCCTTGCATAGCCGCGCCAGCTGAGTTACCGACTAAAATGCCTTCCTCGCGTTCTAGTCGACCAACCATGTCATAGCCATCTTCGGTTGATACGCTGAGAATACCGTCAAAAACGGATGGGTCGTAGATTTTAGGAACAATAGAACTTGCCATGTGTTTAAGTCCTTCCAATCCATGAAGCTCTTCCGCCGGTTCGACCGCATAACATTTTATATCAGGATTAAAACGTTTTAAGCCGCGCGTATTTCCCATAAGCGTACCGCTGGTTCCAATCCCTGCGGTAAAATGGGTAACTTTTCCTTCCGTTTGTTCCCAAATTTCTTTTGATGTGTGATCGTAGTGAGCCTTCCAATTAGCGTCGTTACTATATTGATCGGGCATAAAATATTTATCTGGATCTTTTTGATAAATTTCTTTAGCTAGCACTATAGCCCCATCAGAACCTTCAAATGGGCTTGAAGCGATTATTTCGGCTCCGTAGAAAGCGGCCATTTTGCCTTTTCGTTCATGAATAACATTTTCAGGCATCACGAGTTTTACTTTATAGCCCTTTATTTTGCCAATGAGAGCATATGCAATTCCAGTATTACCGGATGTGGAATCTAAAATGATTTTATCCTTTGTGAGTCTCCCCGTCTTTTCTCCATCTTCAATCATGCTTAAAGCCGGACGGGATTTAACCGATCCCCCCGCATTTCTCCATTCAGCTTTAGCAAAAATTTTGACGTTTGGAAACTCTTTGCCAATATGCTTCATTTCAATCAGCGGAGTGTTTCCGATAGTATCTAAAATGGACTCATCCATTATTGCAGGACAAGCGGGAACAAGTACTTCGGATCTAGACGTTAATTGATTCATAAAGGCTAACGACCCTTTAGTTACAAAAAATTAGCTTTCACAATTATAAACGAGGGAAGCTTCTAATAGCCAAAAGATAGGAAAAACCGTTGGTTTTTAAAAAGAAATAAGGCAATTAAAATAAAATAAGGCCTAAATAACTAATTTTAGACGTTCAAGCTTTGCATAAAAAAAAACATCTATTTAGGCGTAAATATTTTAAGTTTTAATACAGGTTATTCGTATACCCCTATATACAATAATCCGCAGGTTTCTTTATTTTTTGACGTTAACGAATTCCTCCTGCAATGGCTGGGATAATGGAAATATCGTCGCCATCTTTTACGGGAGTATTTTCTCCTTCGAGGAATCGAATATCTTCTTCGTTTAAGTAAATATTAATAAATCTGCGCGGAGCGCCAGATTCTTCGCAAATTCTTTCTTTTATACCGGTAAATTGGGATTCTAAATTGTTTAGGATATCCGCAATGGTGCCGCCTTCTGCGGAAACTTCGCTTTGATTATTGGTCAATTTTAACAAAGGCGAGGGAATTCTGACCTTCACTGACATAACATTATTCTCCTTAAACCAAAATTCTATTAGATTTATACTAAAATACTGTTAGAAAAATTTTCTTCGAAGCTGCTGAGGCGCGGTTCTATCAAATCAGTTTCGGGGAAGGCGCTTTCTATGGCTTCCAGCGTTTTCAGTCCATTTCCTGTGACGCAGATAACGGTTGTTTCATCCGGTTTGATACGTCCTTGTTCCACTAATTTTTTAGTGACTCCAACAGTCACTCCGCCAGCCGTTTCGGTAAAAATTCCTTCTGTACTGGCTAATAATTTCATGCCTTCAACGACTTCTTCATCGGAAACGTCTTCGCCATAACCTCCGCTTACTTTTGCGGTTTTAATTCCATAGATTCCATCGGCTGGATTTCCAATAGCGATGGATTTTGCTATGGTATTGGGTTTTACCGGTTTGAAAAAATCCTGGTTTGCTTTGATGGCGGTCGTTACCGGAGAGCAACCTGTCGCTTGCGCGGCGAATACTTTTGTTTGAACTTTATCCACTAATCCAAGCATTTCGAACTCGTGGAAAGCCTTCCATATTTTGGTGATTAACGAACTTCCCGCTACGGGAACAACAACGTTATCAGGAGTTCGCCAACCCAGTTGCTCAGCGATTTCGTAACCGTAGGACTTGGAACCGTCTCCGTAATAAGCGCGAATATTAATATTCACAAAGGCCCATTTATGGCTTTCGCCAATTTCGCTACAAAGCCTATTTACGTCGTCGTAGCTACCTTTTACTCGAATTAATTTTGTGCCGTAAATTAAGGTTCCCAAAACTTTTCCAGTTTCCAGACCATCGGGAATAAAAATGTAGCTTTTTAAGCCCGCTTCGGCGGCATGGGCCGCTACAGAATTTGCCAAATTCCCCGTAGATGCGCAGGAAACGGTATCGAACCCAAATTCTTTGGCTTTAGAAACCGCAACCGCCACAACGCGATCTTTAAAGGAAAAAGTAGGGTGGTTAACTGAATCGTTTTTTATATACAAGTTTTTTAAGCCGAGTTCTTTACCCAGGTTTTCGGCCTTTTTGAGAGGGGTATAACCGCAATGAAAACCTACTTTAGGTTCTTCGTCCAGAGGCAGCAGATCTTTATAACGCCAGATAGAAGGGGGGCCTTTTTCGATGGAGTCCTTGCTGACGACTTCTTTAATTTTATCGTAGTTATAATCTACCTCAAGGGGACCAAAACATAGCTCACAAACGTGAATTGGTAATTTATCGTATTTTTCCCCGCATTCTTTACATTTTAAACCGTTGACATGTCCCATTAATCTATTGCCTATTAAAAAAATTGATTAAAACTAAAATATCTTTCTCCGTTGTCTGGAAAAACTGTAACAATATTTTTTCCGGGCCCAAGTTCTTTCGCTACTTGAAAGGCGCCACAACATGCCGCCCCAGCGGAAATTCCAACCAAAAGCCCTTCTTCTTTTGCTAATCGGGTCGAGAACGAAAATGCATCTTCGTCTGAAACTGGAATGATTTTATCTAATAATTCCATATTGAGGACTTTGGGCTTAAAACCAGCCCCAATTCCTTGGATTTTATGGGGTCCAGGCGACTCTCCAGAGAGTACCGAAGACGTTTTAGGCTCGACTCCAATTACTTTTACTTGATCGTAATGTTCTTTCAAAATTTCGCCAACGCCGGTGATAGTGCCTCCAGTTCCAATGCCAGCTACAAAAGCGTCTACAGGCTCGTTTTCCATTGACTGGACGATTTCCGGCCCCGTAGTTCTTCTGTGTGCGTCGGGGTTAGCCGGATTATTAAACTGTTGAGGCATAAAATAATCTGGATTTGAGGCGACCAACTCTTCAGCGCGTTCAATGGTCCCTTGCATACCGAATTCGGCGCGACTTAATTCAGTTTTAGCTCCAAAGCTCTCTAATATAAGCCTTCTTTCCTGACTCATATTTTCCGACATAACCAGAATCACTTTATAGCCTTTGACCGCTCCCGCAAGAGCGAGGCCGATACCGGTATTTCCGCTAGTCGGTTCAATAATAGTCGCTCCCGGCTTTAAGAGTCCTTTTCGCTCGGCGTCTTCAATCATTGCCAGAGCGATTCGGTCCTTTACGCTTCCGCCGGGATTGAAGTATTCCAGTTTGGCGTAAATATTTGATCCGTTTGAGGGAATGACTTTGTTTAGTTTAACTAATGGCGTTGAGCCGATCAACTCTAAACTATTTTGAAACCTAAGTTTTGGGTTATCCAGTGTAGGCATTCGGAATTCGTTTTTTAGGAGTTTAGGGGACAGGTTTAGTGAAAAAGGTTAATTATAGTTGCAGGTAAATTTCAAGTCAATAGCTGGAAACTGTTCTATCAAAAGGAAGTTTTGGATTTATTAGAAAAAAGTGAGAATGCTCACTAGGTTTAGGTTTGTACGCATATTAATTTTCAGATAGATTGTAGCGTTTGCCCAACCCTTTAAGTCTACTTTTTACCTGTTTTGTAACATTATCGGCTGTTTCAAAATCTGTGATTATATGAGGCGTTACAAAAACCATCAATTCAGTTTTTTCCATATTATCCGTATCAGCTCTAAATAGCCTACCAAATACAGGCATATCTTTTAGTATTGGAATGCCAGTATTGGTATTAGTTTTTGAATTCTGCATGAGACCTCCCATCACAAGAACCTGATTATCACGGAGGACCACTTCGGTATTAATAGATCGAACATTAAAGGACGGAGTAGTCGAACCGGGAGGAGGGGCACCAGAAGAGCTAATTTCTTGGCTAATTTTTAAGTTTACAAAGTTATCCGAATTGATTTTTGGCTCAATATTTAGCTTTATCCCAACGCTACGAAATTCAATGGTCGATTGAGTTAGAGGTTGTCCTGCAGTTGGGGTGTTAATCGTAGTGCTTTGAATAGGTATATCATTCGTAACGGAAATCGACGCAGATTTATTATCCGAAGTGATTAAAGTGGGATTTGATAAAATATTTATTTTTGAATCAACCTGACTGGCGGAGATTAATGCCTTAAGCTTTTGAGCATTGGCTAAAGCGAAACTGAAACCAGGGGAGACAAATGGGAGACTGCTATCTAGATCTGTTACTCCCAGACTAGTTGTAGAACCCGTTCCAAACCCAGCATTTTCAAGTTTTCCTTGTATAGCCCAATTAAATCCTTTTTGAATGTCTTTGGTTAATACTAGGTCTAAGATTAAAACTTCGATCAAAACTTGTTGCGGCATCAGATCTAATTTTTTAAGAAGCTCTAGAATTGCAGGATATTTCCTTGGAGAAGTGCGGATAATTAAGGAATTTGTGTCTTCGTCGTCAACAATTGTTAATTCTTCTTCGACGTCGTCAAATAAGCCTCCAAACCCTCCTGTTACGCTTACTTTTCTAGTACTTTTGGTTTTACTTGGAGCAGTTGTTTTAGGAGTGGTAGCTTTAGTAGCAGTGGATGGTTGTTTTTTTAATAATTTGCTTTGTTTTGCTGTTTTTTTTGATTTTTTCGAAGTAGCGGTGAATATTCTATTTAAAACTCCCGCTAGTTTTTTCGCTTCGCTATGCTGGACATAATATACGAAAGTGCTGATTTGGCTTTTGGAGACTATTGGTTGGTCTAGCTTTTCAATCCAAAACTCTATGGTGGATAAAATACTTTTAAAAGGATTAACCACTAAAACGGCATTCAGTCTTTCCAACGGCAAAAAATTAAGGCTTTGTCCTACAGTTTCTTCATAACCCAGCGCTTTGAACACTTCTTGGAGTTCACTCGCCACAAGACTGGCATTAGAATTTTTTATGGTGTAAAGCTCAATATCTGAAGCCGCTAACTTGTCAATATCTAAAGCTTCTACAACCTTAAGAATTCTGCCAACGTTGGACGCAAGTTCTATCATTAACAAATTATTAGTCTCTGGCACTTCAATAAAACTTGCATTATTTGTTAGCAACGGCGCAACAATTTTTTTCATGGATTGCGAGGTGATATGACGCAACGGAATGATTTGAATGACCAGTCTTTCATTTGCCGGGACGTTGGCGTTTTTTCCGTAATAAATACTGAGAGGTTTTTTAACCGCATCTTTAATAGGTAAAAAACGATAAAAATTTCCACTTTGCACTACGGTAAAATTATTTAGAGCCAAAATTTGTTCCAGGACCGAGTAAAGGTCTTCTACGGCAATTTTATTAAATGTTTGAAGAGTTACTTTGCCGGAAACTTGGCCTTCAATGATGTAGTCAAGTTTAAGCAATTCACAAAAGGTGGTGATAACATCATAAACATCAGTGTCTTCAAAATTGAGAGTGATGTGTTTAGCTTCTTTTAGTTCCGGGGGAATAGGAGGGGAAGCATTGACTACCGTTTTAAGTTTTTTTAGAGTTTCAGTGTCCGCTCCCCTCTTCATGGTTTCTTTTTGCAGGTTTTTTTGTTCTCTTATTGTGGAAAAAAGACTTGAAACGAAAAATTTTCTCTCTTTTCTATCTTGAGCGAGGTACCACTTCCCGCCTTTTGAATTTTGTTTGATTTGCAAAAGTTGATACTGCTCTCCTTTTCGTCCTACGCCAATGTTTTTATATTTAGTTCCAGGACCTTGCCGCAGAATAGTTTCATTGGCGAGTATGGTCACAATTTTCTTTTTGGGGTGTTTGGGAATCTTATTTAGCGGTGCGAGACTGGATTCCAAATCTTTCCCGGTTGGAGGTCCCCCTAGTAACCCATTTTTTTTGGACGATTGTTTTTTCTTTCCTTTGATAGGTTCAAGGCGCATTGACTCTATTGGGTCTTTTTCCGCTTTAGCCAATAGTTTTTCCAAAGCGGTTGGTTCTTTTTTTAAGCACCCCAACCCTAATAAAATTGATAGAGCAATAAAAATGAAAATTAGTCGTTTCATATCTTCTTTGCTTTTTTGTCTTCTAATTTTTTAATAAATCCTAAAACTAATAGCTTACTTATTAACTCTTCCGGGTCGCTCTTATTTGACCTTCGAATTGTGAGCTCTTCTACAATCATGAATTTTTCATGGTTTTCGATTAAATATAAAAAGCGAATCAGGTTTTTGAGGTCGGACCGGACGCTGATTTCGACCGGAACGGAAAGAAGTCCAGAAATATATTTGGGTTTTTCTATACGCGCGCTTTCAATAACTACGGAAGACTGTTTGGAATATCCTTCTAAAATTTTTTGAAGACTTGCGGCGGCCAACGCAGGTTTTTCTTTGTTAAGAAACCGTTTTGCAAGGGCGTTTTTAATTGATTCATTGGCTTTACGTTTTTGTTCGTAAAATGCCTTCTGGTTTAATATCTCATAATATTTTTTAATAAAAAAGACTTTATTTTCAATTTGTTGCCGCTTCTCTTCGCCGCTTGAATATATTGGAAAGGCGATGAATTTGATCGAAATATAGAGGGCCAGACAGATTCCTCCAACGATCAAAGCTTTTTTATCTTTTTCATTTAATTTATCAATCATTCTGGCCTTTTATTTTAGATTTAACAGCGAACTTTTCGCCTTCTTTTTGTTTAATTATGGAGCCATTAAACCTGGCGTCTAATAATTGCGAAGAGTTTTCCAGAATAGGAATTAGTTTGGATGCCGAAGCCGAGATTCCTTTAATCTCCAGTTCATTATTTTTTATTATTGCGTCGCTAAGCCAGGTATCGCGTGGAATTATTTTTGTCAGCTCATTAAGAACGGGTAGTTTTAGCGGGTTTTCTTTTTTGATCGATTGTAGAATTTTCATGTAATTATCCATGTCGTTAAATTCCAGATCAATTTTTTCGAAAGCCGTAGTTTGCCCTTTAATTTCTTTAAATTGATTGTCCAAGGATTTAAAAGCGATATTGCTTTGCAGAATCTGTCCTCCGATACCGGTAATCAATAATAAAAGCGCTGCAACGCCAATTCCTATGGTTGTTTTGATGTTAAAAGATTTCTTTTTGGGTCTTGATCCTGGCGGCAAGAAATTTAATTGGTTTTTAGCTATATTCAGTCCGGATAACCCTAACCCTATTGAAGTGTCTATAACATTGGGAGGACCTTCGAATATTGAATCCTCGTCGTTTTCGATTGGATAAGAATAAATAGCCGTTTCGACTCCGGTTTCCTTTTCTAAAAGTATAGACAGGGGATTCGAAAAGTGGCTTCCGCCAAATAAATAGATGGTTTCTACCGCTTCATTACTTTCAATTTCATTACAAGAAGACAGAGCGTTTTGGATTTCATTCAATATGCCTTGCAAAATGGACTTTGAAACCTGCTCACAGGCTTCGAAAGAAAGGGAATTGCGAAAATAACCGTCAAAAAAACTTTTATTCGATAAAATAGCCGTTCTTAGGGCGATAATATTTCCTTCTTTTAAAATAGCAATATCAACGGACGTTGGACCAACATCCAGCAAAATAGATAATGAATCTGAATATTCATTTTGAGATTTCAAAAGGTTCAGGTTTGAAAATGGAGCTAGATGAACAATCGAAGGATTGAGATTGACTCGTTTTAGAAGTTCAATGTAATAATTTAAAAGGGCCTTATTGATGGACGATAGATGAATTCGGAATTGTCGTTCACCAATCGGGAAAGCTTGGTAGGAATAATAAAAGTTTTCAACATCGCCCACGCAATGCTTTTCCAGCTCAAATTCAATCATGCCATTAATCGATTTCAAGTCTGGGGCGGGTAGATGAAAGGTTTTGAATAAAGCAAAGCTTTTTGGAATTCCGACTACAGTCGTTTCCGGAGCGACTTGATTTTCGAGCAAAAACTGATTGATCTCTTCTAAAAATTTATTTTCAATTGTTTTTTTGCCCTCAGATAAGGGTTCTATTTCGAAAAAATGGCAGGCTAATACTTCAGACGAGCGCAACTTTTTTCCAATTAAAGCCAGACAAACCGAGTTTTCTCGAATATCGACCCCAAGGGACTTTTCAAAGTAAATTGGCTTCATGATTGTAGAGCGTTATCGTTCCAGTATCTGATTAATAAGGTAGCGTTATCTCCGCTACTAAGCTTTTCAAAAATTGCTACGATTGTTCGCTTAGTCGCGCTTCCATTAATGAAACCAGTCGATTCGATTTTAAAATGAGAGGATTTAGATTCGTTAAAATATCCTTTATTTTCTATAGCTTCTAATATGCTTTCTACCTGAGTTTCGGAAAAGAAAATAGGTAAGATAGCCGGGGCAGCGGTATTCGGGTTGAATGATTTTACGTTTTGGATTGTTAAAAAGTTAATAAATCCCAGATAAGTTGGATTATTTGGGTTTTCTCCAGCGCTATCGGAGCTTCCATATAGGATTTCTTCTGTCATTCCACGAATTTTTAGTAGCTCATCCAGAGTATCTAATAGGTCGTTTTTGGCTTTATAAGGAGGGTCCAAGCTTAAATAATATTCTGATTCCGCTCCATTTAAACGGTGGTTTTCGTTTTTATCAATCCAATCCAATATTGAGTCGGCGATAGTGGAGTTTTCTTCGCCTCTTTCGACTCCAGACGCTTCTAATGTTTTAACTAATGTCTCTCTTGAAGCGGAATTAATATTGACCTTGCCATTTTCGTCTGTGATTCGATAATTTACGAAGCCATTTCCTAAAGGAATGTTTGTTCTTTCTATAACGTAAAATTCTGGCTCTTCCTCTTCATCTTCTTCCAAAGGTAAGTCAAATGAAGTTGAATTATCATCAACGTTATTTGGAGAAGTCGTTTCCTTTTGAGAGTTCGTTTCAGTTTCAGAAGCTTTAATATCTGATTTACGTAAATTACCTGCGATAAAACCAAACTCTGGATGTATAGCATGAAACCGAGCGTCTTTATAAAGTTCCGCTATTCCCATGTTGATGCCCGCTTTGGCTAAGTAATAGCTCTCAACGTCTTCTTTGTAATTTTTGGTTGCGTTTACTTCAGTGCGCATAGAATAAGCAAACTCTGTCGCCAATGCGCCTAACAATATCAGAACCCAAAGGACCATCATTAAGGCCAGACCTTTATTATTTGGGTTATAAAGTTTCATCTATTTCCTTTTCTATTGGCGGTCTAGATAGTAAAACTCCCGAGTTTAAAGAAATAATCGTCGGAGGAATTGAATAAACTTTTTCGCTTTTGGTTTTGCCGGGAGTTTCCGGAAATTCCAGCCCAAGCGAAATTTCCATCGCTCTTGGTAAGCTGATTTTATTTTTTGCTTGAAAAGCGGCGGTTTCTTCATCTAATCCGAGTTTTGCGATAAGGTCTTCGGTTGGTTCTGAAACGACCTCGTCGACCCATCCTCCATAATATTCTTTAGATTTGTCTTCGAGTTGTTTTAGTTCCTCAGGAGTATATTTTTCCATTTTGTAATAACGAAACTTTAAAAAAGCGACGTCTTTTGCCAATGTTATATAAGTAACCGCGTCGGAATTTGAGTTGATCTCGGAAAAAACATCTTCTGCAAAGACTTCTCTTTCCACCATTACGATGCCTTCTTCTTCCGTAACGGGATTTCGCCCTTGGTAAATTAATACTTCATGAAACCATGGAGTTTTCCGGAAATTTGAAAGTCCATGAATAAAAGTAACCAAGCGAATAGAATCGCTTCTGCCTTCGAAAGCAATAATTTTTTGTTCATCGTTAACCTTTTTGTTTGGTTGTGTTTTTTGAGCGGTTCCAAAACTATTAGCCTCTTCGAATATATCGTCTGAAATGTTGGGATTCTTAATAAATAATGGATGAGCGGATTTAATTTTTTGGGAAATTTGTTCGCCAATAAATCGTAGCCTTTGGTAAATATTTGCTCGTTCTTCGCCCGCTTCTCTAGCAGAAATGCCTAACCGCATCCCTCCCATAGAAAGACCCGCTATTAAAGCGATAATAGCAAGCGATACGATCAGTTCAAATAAAGTAAACCCAGACTGATTATTTTGAAATTTCATGCGTTTAATTGCCGGAAATATTGCTGGAGATTCCGCTTCCCAGTCCGCTTACATTTACGAAAGTAGTTTCTCTGCCGCAGAAGTTTACCGTTTTTTCTACTGCCGGCGGCCCCGAATCTTCACTAGCGGGGGGAGAAGACGCGGTTGTTATATTACCTGATTGCTTTAATAAATCTGCAAGAGACGCGTTTGCCCCAATTAAAGCATCCTCTGGTGTGTATGAAAAACCGTCCGTTCTAACAGTTACTATTTCCACATTTCGTTCTTTTCCTCTGCTATTCCAGAGAACGTTTAAAGTTACCTTGGCTAATTGGATGTTTTCCTCCTCGTCGTTCAAAGCTTCATTTTCGTAAGGCTCCAAATCTAAAGTCCAGGAATAATTAGGCTCGTTTTCAAATTCTCCAGAAAATTCGTCAGTTAAAAAATCATCCAGTTCTAATTCGTCCATTTTATGATTAGCCAGCGCGACCGCCTTCAAATATTCGTCAGATAGATCAATAGATTTGATGCTTCCAGAAAACAGTTGCATAACAGTAGCGAACCCTATGGCCATAATGGACAGAGCTACGATGACTTCTAAAAGAGAGAATCCTTCTGCGTCATGAGGTTTCGATTTCGACATCGGGTTTTCCTGTGACAGGGTCCAAAGTAATCGTGTATCGAGTTTTTTCCTTATCTTTAGTGGTTTCGATCAAAATTTCGCCGCCGCTTGAGTTGCCCTGTGGGTAAAAAACGATATAAAAAGGTCCGATGTTTACTTCTTCATCAGAGTCGACAAACTGAATAATTTTCAGCCTGGAATCTAATTGTTTTACTTCAGAGGATTTCTCAGTTTCTACATTATTGATCCAGTATTGGTTGGTATCGATATTAGCGTTAAAGGTGTATGGAATTTTTTCTGAAATAGATTTTGACCTTGCGTAGCGTAGAACGGTAGCGATACTCCGAGCCGAAGTCTGACTCTTGATTTTATCAAGAGTTTTGAAAAGAAATGGAGACGTTAATCCCGTTATCAACGCAATTAATAAAAGGACTAAAATCAGTTCAAATAGAGAAAAACCATAGCGGTTTTTCCAAACTACTGACTTATTGTTCCAAAGTTTTCCAACTAACGATGTCCTGGTTATAGCCTTCGCCTCCTTCCGCATTATCCGCCCCTAAAGAAAGTAGATCGTATTCTCCATGATCGCCGGGAGAACGATAAACATATGCGTTACCAAAAGGATCTTTAGGAACTTTTTTCTTGAGATAAGTTTCGATAGCTTCTAAACCTTCGGACGTTGATGGGTATTTATGATTTTCTAATCGGTAAAGGTCTAGAGCTTGTCCTAGCAGCTCGATTTGGGCTTGAGCGTCTTTTTGACGGGCCTTGTCGACTTGACCAAAAATTTTAGGACCTACTAAAGAAGCTAATAGTCCAATGATGAGCATGACCACGAGCAATTCAATAAGTGAAAATCCCTTGTTTCCTAATCTTGAAAATGCAGCTGAATATTTTGAGGATTTCATATTATTTCCAGAAAAAAACTTAAAGAGGAATATCGTTAATACTAAAGACTGCCATTAAAATAGCGATTACAATAAAGCCGATGACCATAGCCATTATAAGGATCATTAATGGTTCGATCATCGAAATAAGGCCTTTTACCGCAAGCTCCACTTCTTTTTCATAAGTTTGCGAAACCTTTTCTAACATTTGATCCAGATTCCCTGTTTCTTCTCCCACCGTGATCATGTGAATAGCCATTGCTGGGAAAATTCCGGCTTTTTGAAGGGGGCCGGAGATGCCTTTTCCTCCTTTTAAGCCTTGATGTAAGTTTTCTAAAGATTTAGCCATTACGCTGTTACCGAGAATTGAACGAACTATGAGCAGAGCGTTTAAGATGGGCACTCCGCTTTTTAGAAGAGTCGAAAGAGTTAAACTAAAACGGGCTGTTTCAATTTTTTGGATTAACGAGCCAACGAGAGGAAGTTTTAAGGTCATTGCGTCCCATTTAAGCTTGCCTTTTTCATTTTTTAAAAACAAGTTAAACGCTATGATTAATCCTACAATACCAGCTATTATTGCCCACCAATAGGATTGCAGAAATTCGCTTATCCCTAACAGTATGACTGTTGGCAATGGCAGTTGTCCTAATTCTTCGAAAATGTCCGCAAATTTTGGCAAGACCACAGTGAAAATGATAACTACGGCGGCAAGACCTACCAGCAATAAAAAAAAGGGATAAACGGAAGCAGATCTAACCGTGTTTTTAAACTCCTGGTTTTTTTCCAGGAAATCTGAAAGCCTAAGTAGAATAGCTCCCAAAACTCCGCCCGCTTCGCCTGCACGAACCATATTTATATATAGCTTCGAAAAGATTGCGGGGTATTGAGCGAGAGCGTCGGCCAGCGTTGAGCCGCCTTGTACTTTGCTTCTAATATCCGACAGGGTGTTTTTTATGGCGTCGCCTTCGGATATTTTTACGGAAATAGCCAGGCTTTTGTCTAAAGTTAAACCGGAAGACACCAAAGTAGCTAATTGTTGAGTGGCCGCGAGAAGGGCTTTAGACGAAACTTTTGGCAGAAAACTAAAGTCTGAAAGTTTTAAATTAAGGTTTAAAGAGCCGCTTGTTTTTTTCTCAGAAACTTTAATAGGAAGATAGTTTAAGTTTCGTATTTTTCGGACAGCTAACTTTGGGTCGGGAGCGTCTACGCTTCCTTCAATATATTTTCCGGTTTTGTCCGTCGCTTGATAAAAATATACGGTCATAACAATTCAATCAAAATAGCGGTTTAATGAAATTTTTTATAGTTCGCTATCCAAAGTGACTCGCAATACTTCTTCTGGAGTCGTGATTCCACTTAAAACTTTTTCCCAGCCGTCTTCCCTGAGAATTTTCATTCCTTTTTTTCTCGCCGATTCTCTAATCAGATGGGCGCTGGCGTTTTCGACGATTAGTTTTCTAATATCATTGTCAATAATCATCAATTCATAAAGGCCTTTCCTGCCTCTATAGCCTGTGTTGGTGCAATGGTCGCAGCCTTTTCCTTCAAAGGTAAATCCTTGATCTGCATAGTCGCCCATTGCCTTAATAAATGAAGGTTTTATTGGGATTTTTTCTTTACAGTTTTCGCAAATTACGCGAACCAGTCTTTGAGCTAGAACGCCAATGAGAGCCGACGAAATTAAAAAATTCTCAACTCCCATATCCACCAGACGGGTAATAGCTCCCGCTGCGTCGTTTGTATGAACGGTGCTAAAGACCATATGCCCCGTGAGCGCCGCTTGAATTGCGATGTCGGCTGTTTCAGAGTCTCTGATTTCGCCCACCATAATAACGTCGGGGTCTTGTCGAACTATGGAGCGTAACCCATGGGCGAAAGTGAGTCCGATAGAAGATTTAACGTGAATTTGATTTACTCCCTTTAGTTGGTACTCTACAGGATCTTCGACCGTAATTATTTTTCTGTCATTGGTGTTAATCGTTTGCAACGCGCCATAAAGGGTCGTTGTTTTACCGCTACCCGTTGGTCCTGTAACCAGGAATTTGCCATAAGGCTTTTTAATGATTTCCTGAAACGCGCGTAACTCTTTATCGGGAAACCCTAATCCTTCAAGGCTAAAAACACCTTCATCCCCTTTATCAAGAATCCGCATTACGACGCTTTCTCCATAGAGCGTCGGCAGAGTCGATACGCGGATATCTATATCTTTACCCTGGCTTTTTAATTTTATCCGGCCATCTTGAGGAAGTCTTCGTTCTGAAATATCCAAGTGGGCCATGATTTTGATTCTTGACGATATAGCGGCGTGTAAACGCTTAGGCGGGGATTCGAAGTCGTGCAAAACGCCATCAATGCGATAGCGTAATATAAGATCTTTTTCAAATGGCTCTAGATGAATATCGCTCGCTCCTCTTTCGATCGCTTGGCTGATAACATGGTTCACCAGCTTAATAACGGGAGCTTCGGAAGCCATATCTCGGATATGATCGGCGCTTTCGGAATCTAAATCGACATCGCCAATATCTTCTTCGTCTATATCTCCAACAATTCTGCCGAGCGCAGAATTGCCTTCCCCATAAAATGATTCGATCGATTCCAAAATCTCTTCTTCGCTGCATAAAACGGTTTTTATGGTTTTTTGAAGAGAGATCTTTAAATCTTCGATGGTGTTGAGATCGAAAGGGTTGAATACCGCTACGGTTAAATTTTCCGAATCGATTTTAAACGGAAATATTTTTTTCTCTTTCAAAAAAGCGGTTGATACAGGAAAGTCAGGCAACGGCAATCCCTCTTGCGGAAAATCTTTGGACGAAACGTAAGGGATTCCCAGTTCTTCGCTTAAAGTTTTCAGCAAAACTTCGGAGTGTATATAACCGTGTTCGACGAGAGTTTTTCCCAAAAATTTTCCATTTTGGAAACTATTGGCTTTAATTTCTTCAAGGTCTTTTTCTGAAATTTTATTTCTAGAAATAAGAATTTTTTCTACTGGATCAATTTTTTTCAACATGTTTTATCTCCCCGAAATTCGAGGACGGTTGACTCGAGTTCTGTTGCCTGAGATGTTTGCTCCTGATATATTCGCGCCTCTTCTAAATCTATTATATTGTGGCCGTCCCGAAATATGAGGGACTTGAGCCGGCTGAGGGGCTACTTGCGGCGCCGGAGGTTGTTCAGGCTTAGGCTGCGATGCCGGCTTTGGCGGAGTAACAGGTTGAGATTTTTGCTCTGAGTTTGCCGCTAGTTTTTTAGCGCCCTTAGGCGGTTTATATTTTAACGCGTCGCCTTGTCTTTCAATAGGCGTTTTTGACTTTTGATTTATTTTTTTTGTGACGCTATTTCCCGAGTCGTCGGAAAGAGTCACGGATGTTTTATTGATATTTCTTACCTGATAATCTCCTATATAATCGCCTAGCCTGTACCCCTTTTTTTTAATAGGTTTTCGAGAGATATTAGATTGTCCTGAAGATATATAATACTTTCCCTCCAATACGGCTATTTTGCTAGAAGCTAGCATCATAATACCTTTGACATTAAATTCCGGAGGAGGAACTTTAGGTTTTTGAGATACCGAGGCCACGACTTGAACAGGTTCCGGGGTTTTTATATACTCTTTTCTTTCTTTACGAAATAAATTGCCCGAACTAATATTTGAAACTATAGACGCAGGATAAGTCTTGCGTTTTAGGTCATAATTTTGCAAACTTTTAGGCGTTGTATTTAATGAACTGCCATCTACTTTAGTAGGGTATTTGGGATTTATCCAAATATTAGCATTCCAGAGCAGCAGACCGCTCACAGCAACGATTAAAATAAAATTGAGGACCGAGAGTTTTTTGTCCACGAGATGGCGAGTTTACCGTCAATAATCCTTATAAACTAATGAATTTATTGGACTTTGTCAAGTTCCATTGAGTCGGTATAAAAGTTAATTTTGTAAAAAAGTTGTGTTTTGCGGTTTGAAATTAAAAATATTGATTTAAGCGGGCGTTGATTGAAATTAGCGTTTTAAAATAATTCAGAGGAGATATTTGTGAGCGCTCAAAAATTACTTGTTGAATTTAAAAAACACCTCCCAGTTCGTGTTTATGGAAAAGGGCCTGTGATTGAATTGATACGTGAAATGGGAGGCAGAGTGGATAAAAAAACGCCTTTACAGGTAACCGACGCTTTCCGTTCTAATGAATCTGGAGAAATTGTTTGTTATATAACGTTAGAAAACGGAGAGAAAGTCTCCGCAGCGCTAACCAATTTGAAATTGGATATAAAGCATCCATTATTTCGCAAGGTTAGAGATTACCGAAACGAAGTAGCGGAAGAGTTGGCTAAACCAACTCAAAATGTAAATAACGCTTCTTTCCGGGTCGGTAATCTTTATAAAAAATAGGAAACTTTATTCGGAAGTTGCGTTTTCCCGGTCGATGAACTTCTTTAAAAATGGGAACATCGCCCCTCTTTTTTCGATCATCTCTTCGCGTGACTTTTTAACTACTTCAGCGTCAATTATTTTATAACCGCGCTCTTCGGCGTATCGTTCTACGCTTTTGACTACCATGCCTCTTGCAAACGAAGGAATTCTTTGCAATCTTTCCGAAGCTTCTTGAGTCCATTGGGCTTTGTATTCGACCTCCAACCCTAAGGTGTCTTCAATCTTTAATGTGATTTCTTTTCCGCCGTATTTTCCAGGTTCGTAGTCGCATGAAGTATCCTCCGCCATATAGTTTCCTGTCTCGGCAAAAGCACGCGCCCGGCACCCTGAACACATGGAAGAAAATTCGCAGGTCCCACATTTTCCTTCCAGACTTTTTCTATCTCGAAGTTGGTTCATCAGCGGAGCGTTATCCCAAATTTCTTTAAAAGAAGATTCTTTTAGGTTGCCTACTGACTCCGCAATAAAAGGACATGGGGTTAGATCTCCTTCGGGCGAAATTCTTCCATAGTGAGTTCCTGCCGGACATCCACCCGAATAAGTTCTTTGGTAAACTGATTCAGGATCGTTTTCATATACAACCCTTTTATATTGCGGGGCGCACTTGGAATTGATCATCAGTCTGCCCTTATATTCCATTTGCAACTTATATAAAGTTTTCAAGGCTTCTTCATAAGCTTCGTTTGAAATATCTGTGTTGCCTTGACCGCGGCCTGTACAAACAAGAAAATATAGATTAAAGGCGATGGCTCCAATACTTTCGGCGTAAGCGACAACGTCTGGAATTTCTTTATAATTCATTTCAGAAACGGACATTTGAATCAAAAAGTCAACGCCCACTTCGTTTAAAATTTCGAAAGCCTTGGTTGAGTTCTCCCAAGCCTGGTCAACGCCTCGGAACTTGTTGTGTTTGATGGCGTCCATAGAGTCGATACTAATACCGACGCCATGAGCTCCAGATTCTTTAATCTTTTTTGCGACGGTTTGGTTGATCATGGTGCCGTTAGTTCCTAAAACAACCATAAATTTTTTGTCCGACGCGTAACGAACAATTTCATATATATCAGGGCGTAATAATGGTTCTCCGCCTGTTAAAATTAAAAATGCGTTGGGGTTAACTTCCGCTATTTGATCGATAACTCGAAAGCATTCTTCCGTTCCCAATTCGTCAGTCCTAACGCCGCCGCGAAAATCAGCGTCAAGGTAGCAGTGATCGCAATTTAAATTACATCGTTTAGTTAAGTTCCAAGAAATAGAATAAGTCCGGAAATCCATCCGGTCGGTTTTTTCGTCTGTAACAAAGGTGGCTTCCATAAGTTTCAAAAATTAACAGGTTGATTGGTCGGTTTTGGCTAGGTAAAATCAATTAGCCGCATAGCATAAGGGATTAAGAGCAAAAGATACTTCAAAGGCCCACACTAAAGTTCTTAGGATATAGATAGGGCTAATCCTGTATATTATTTACAATATATTGAAGTTCCCTTTAAACCTTGCATGTTACCATTTTTGGGAGACGCTCGTGAAAAAAAGTTGTTTTTGGATTCTTTTTGCTTATTTGTTTAGCTTTTGGGGATCGGTATCGGCTAACGAATTGGAGTACTTATTTTGGGATAATGGAAACGGTTTTTCAAAAAATAAAGCTTTTCGATTGGAGGAACTTGAGTCTCAAGGAAAGGAAGTTATTACTAGTTCTTATTTTGATAGAGGTATGGGGCTGAAAGGAACGCGATTAACAGTAGTTCCGTTCGATAGAATGTTAAAAATGTTTCCTCCTCCCGACGGAAAGGACTCCATATTAATGGATGGGGAGGATGATTATCAGGCTGTTATCTCTTTAGATCAGGGGAAAAAATACGATTTGTTTTGGGCTACGAAAATTCAAGTTTCTGAGGCCGATAAAAAACCTGACTGGATGAACCCACTTGCCCTTGTTGTTCCGGATTCTTCAAATCCGCCCGATGTTGAAAGATATTTACCAGCTAATATTAAAAACCTCAGATATGTTCGCTGGAAAGATTATTATAGGCCAATAACGGCAGTTTTGAAAAGACACTCAAAACAAGGTCAGGTTGGATTTGAGGCTTTTGGAGACGATTGCCTTTATTGCCATTCATTAAAGGGAATAGGGGGCAACAAAGGAGGAGATTTGACCAAAAAGTTCCAATTTTCTTCTAAATCGGGCCAAACGGGTTTTGTTCAAGCTTTTGGGATTAAGCATTACAACAAAACTCAGTATTCAAGCGTTAAAGAGTTTTTGCGTATAAAAAAGGCTGAAAAGATCGCAGAGTTTTTAAGCGTTATGCAAAAGAACTAACGATATAAACTTTAGGCGATAACCCTAGGGGAACTATGGAATGTCCCAAATGTGGTTTTAAAGAAGCTGAAGGAGATACATGCGCTGATTGTGGAATTATTTTTACCAAATATATAGAAGTTCAAAATAGAAAGAAAAAACTATCCTCAAAATCAAAAACCGACTCTACTCTTGAAACACCCTTCAAGCCAATCCCATTTTGGAAGCCAATAACCACTGGACAATTTGCAGGATTATCTCTGATTTTTTCTGGCTTATTTTTTCTTCTTTATTCTTATGGGGCAATGGGAAAGAATATATTTCTTTACCTCTTGCACAATATAAACCTAGTATTTCATGAAGCGGGTCATTTTATTCTCGCGCTATTACAGTTTGGAAGAATCCCAGTCATTTTAGGCGGTAGTTTAGGACAATTAGCGATTCCCTTAATTGTGTGTATTGCTTTTTTTCGAGAAAGGGATAGAGCTGGTTTTGCTTTTGCTGGAGTGTGGTTTTTTGAAAACTTTTTAGATATAGCGGTTTATATGGCTGATTCGAGGGCTTTGGTTTTGCCGCTAATAGGAGGATTGGGAGAAGAAAGTCATGATTGGAGGAATTTATTTCTTTATTGGGGAGTTTTGGAAAAGGACTTGAGAATTGCGGGGATTGTAGAGGCTATGGGGTGGGCGGGAATGGCTTTATTTTGGTTTTGGCTAGGTTGGAGTTGGACCTTGACCAAAGGAGGAGAAACCAACCCGCCGCCCAAAGCTTATAATTAACCCAAGCTCATTGAGGGGGAGATTCAGTAAGCCTGGTTTAAACAATTATTTTTTGCTTCTACCTCTACCTTTAACCTTTTTGTTTTTTGCTGATCCGCCTTTTTTATCCGGAACTGCATGCTCGGCTTCAAAGTTTTTCCAATGAATTTTTTTCAATTCTTTTTCAGGAATAACTTTCTTAACTTTTCCTTTAGGGTCAATCACCCTCACTTCAAATAACATAAGACCCTCCTTAGTAATCTCTAACTTATTTATTATTCTCCTTATTTTCAGGGTCAATCATACGGATCTATAATTAAAGGAACATTAACGATAAATTAATAATTTTTAATGTTTTAGAAAATTATTAGAGGTTTTTGGAAAAAAATAATTCCTGTTTTTAGGATAAAGAGTTTGGTGTTGATATTGTAACTATTTGATTTTATTGTCTTTTTTGTTTTGTCGCTTTAAGGGGACATTATTTTGAAGGGGTAGAGGCTTTTGCAATCAGTTAAACTTATTGGATTAATATTAGATTAATTTGATTAATAAAACACTTTTAGGTAATTTTTTTAACGCTTATTTTGCGGGATTGAATTGAAGGTTTTCTTTATGCACAAGATATGCGAGGAAATATGAAGCTCCAACCATTACGATATCTTCAAATACCGTTAATCGAGTTAGTTGGCGGGCCCAAATAAAGCGAATAGTCATTAAGGCAAATGGTAAAAAAGAGAGGTTTGACGAGTAAAAACTATGATGGTTTTATTATTTCTGAGTTAATTGCAACAAAGCTCCTCTTGCTAATTGGTTGTTGGGTTGGATTCTTAAGACGTTTTGGAACATTTCAATTGCCTTTGCTTGATCTTGCAATTTTAAATAAGCAAGTCCGGATACTAAATAAACTTTAAATTCATTGGGGTTGAGTTCTAGGGATATTTTGTATTGATTCACTGCTTTTTCATAGTATCCGTTATCAAAGTATAAACTTCCTAAATTTCGATACAGCCTTGAATCATTGGGAGACAAATTTATAGCTTTGCGCCAAAGTTTTTCGGCGTTTGGAAGATTGCCTTTTCTATAATAAGACTTAGCCATAAGGTTTATAATTTCTGGCGCCCAAATTTTATTAAATTTGAAAGCTTTGTTTAAGTAATCTAGAGCATTGTCCCATTGTTTTAGGTCATAATAAATTAATCCCATTTGGAATAATCCATCGCCGGAATTAGGCTCTTTTTCGAGATAAAGTTTTAGAGTTTTTTCCGCAAGTTTCAGTTGGTGAAGGCTTTTGTATTTTTTTGCCAAAATCAAATTCCAAACAGGAAGGCTTTTTATTTTTTCTCCAAGAGTTCCGTTTGCTTTTTGGATACTTTCGGTAATTTTAGAATCGTTGAGGTTAAATGGTTCGCCGCTAATTTTTTTGGACTCGATAAGATGATTAGCTAATAAGTATGCAAAGAGACGATTACCCGAAGGAGTGAAATGTATATCGTATGGAAAATATAAGGGGAAAGGGTTTTTGCCTCCAAAATCTTTAAATTCATTTAAAAAACTTTTCATTTGCCAAGATGAAGGAATGGATCCCTCTGCGTTATTTTTAGGATCGATGGTGCCAAACACTTCTGGAGCGTAAGGCATTTTTACCCATGCTAGCTCGAAGTTCTTTTGTCTCGAGAGATTTGTGATTTTCTTATGAATGATGGCAAATAATATATTGTCCAATTCCGATAAGCTTGATTGATTAAATTCTAGATTGTCAGAATCGATTGCGATCTTCCAATTGATCACATCTTTGGAGGAAAGGCCTTCTCTGGCGACTAGATTAGCTAAGGGGTCGGCAGGTTTTTGGGGTTGAGCAAAGTCGATTGAAAGGTTTTTCCGGATTAAATTAAGATATTGGGATACTTCTGAAATGGGCAAAAAGAAAGGAAGGTTCAAAATTCCTTCCCTAATAGCTTCCATTACCTTATCGAAATAAGGTTTAACTTTGGGATTGATGAGCGAAATATTAACCGAGTCGGCAGATTTTTTTAATTCTAACTTTCCAAATTCAAAAAAATTAGATTTTAAATTTACAATATCTGAAGCGTCTACGCCGATTATTACAAGGTTGGGAGAATATTTGATTCCTTCATTTTTTAAATAAAGGTAATAGTCGATTGGTTCCCAGCCAGTAACCCCCGCGTTAAGAACCTCAAACTGAACGTTTTCTGTTTTCTTATTTAAGAGTTCCTCTAGGTAATGAGAATAGGTTTCGTTGTTTGATATTGAAAGCCCGAAAGTCATTGAGTCCCCAATACACAAGATTCTAAATGTATTGGGAGGTTTTTTATATTTTATAGAAGCTTCTCTTCTAAGTCGGCGGTTGTTTGTTTGGATTGTATATTTTATCCCTAAGGGATTTATGCCTTCGCTATGGAAGTTGGCTCTCATTGCGCTTGGAATTCCAAAAGCAGGGGCCACTAGGCTAGGAGTGATATTTTGATAAAAAAAACCTCTTAAAAATACTTCTAGGAAAATCAGGCTAAGGAATATTCCTAGTAGCGTAAAAGTTGTTTTTTTAAAAAAGTTGTTAGAGCTTGGGTTCATTTAAAATTGAAAATAAATAAAATTAACGGAATTTCTCGGCGAGAATAAATAAATTAGATTTATGAGTAGAGAGATATAGAACGCAAAAGCTACTTTACCTGGCTTAAAAATAAAGTTTTCCGTGTTGTGTTTAAATTGCCAAAAGTGAACCGCCATCATTCCTACAAAAAAGTAGATTATAAGGTCAAATTGAAACGTTTTAATGTCCGACGAACTCTCCCAAAGAAACATCTTTGAATAGATTTCCGTAACCAAGGGCATATTTTCCGCTCTAAATAAAACCCAACCGCATAAAACAAATAAAAAAGTGATTAACCAATTTATACATTTAATTGCAAGATGGGAATTTTGAGCTCTGCGATACGTGGAGATTATGTGGTTAATTGTTAAGCCAATACCGTGGAAAAGCCCAAATAGCACAAACTTCCAGCTTGCGCCATGCCACAGGCCGATCAACCCCATGACGATTAGAAAGTTTATCGTGGCTCTATATAGCGTGTTTCGGGATTCGCGAGAGAATATAACAAGATTGGAAAGTTGTAGAGGTATGAATAAATAATCTCGAAACCAAGATGACATGGAGATATGCCAACGACGCCAAAAATCTGCAATATCTAAAGATAAAAACGGCGTTTTAAAGTTTTGTGGAATCTTAAAACCAAGCGTTAAAGCCAAGCCGATGGCCATTTCAGAATATCCACAGAAGTCGCAGAATATTTGAACTGAATAACCCAAAAGGGCAAACCAGACAACAGCGCTAGAATAATCGGCTGGGTTTTTAAATATTGGGTCGATTACTGGCGCAACATTATCGGCGACTACAACTTTTAAAAATAATCCAAATAGAAATATCTGGAAACCATCGCTAAAGTTTTTTAACGTTAAAGGGGAATAGCGTTCTAATTGAGGTAAAAATTGGCGGGACCTCACTATAGGACCTGCGACCAATTGGGGGAAGAAAGATATAAAAAGAGCTAAGTCTAAGAAATTATACGCTGGTTTTACTAATTTGAAATAAATATCCAATCCGTAGCTCATGGATTGGAAGATATAAAACGATATCCCGACCGGTAAAATGATATTAAGAAGGGGAAGTGATAAGCCGAAACTATTGGTTAACGCATTGAAAGATTCGATGAAAAAATTATAGTATTTAAAAAAGCCTAAAATACCTAGGTTGAGGGCAAGTCCAATAAAAAGGAAGCGTTTCTTTTGTTTCCTATCATCGGATTTTGCGATTAGGAGCCCGGAAAAATATGAAATGATTGTCGATAAAATAATTAAAGATAAAAACCGAACATCCCAATAGGCGTAAAAATAGTAGCTGACAACTAATAAAAAGGCTTTGTTAATTAAATTGACAGAGGAAGTATCATCAAGGTTTTTTGAAGCAATGGAAAGAATGAAAAGTATGGAGTAGGTGAAGACGAAAAATTTTAAAAAAGCAAAACTGTGAAAAACCATTATGGCGGGCGCTTAAGGTCTATTTGATTTAGTTAGCCCCATGTTCCGATAAGATTTCCTTTATAGCTCTTATGGAAACCATATGGATGGAGTCTTCTATAGACAGGCTTAGGTCAAATTCTTTTTCTAATTCAAGAATCAAACTAAGGTGACGCATAGAATCCCAATCGGGTATGTCGTCTCTTGTCATGTGATCTTCTAGATTGTGGAAATTAAATAAATTTGCAAAGATTTTTTTTAGTTTTTCTTCCATAAATTAATTTTCGACGACCTGTATGCCAGGGAACGTTTGCCTTTTGTAATTGGTTAGTCCAAATTCAAATTTTATTTTGTCGTTTTGCTCAAAACTTTTGCGAAAGTTTAGGCTTTCAAAAAAAGTTTTTATTTGTGAGTTTTTTGCGGTCGCTAAATAATCCGCTTTTAGTGAGGAAACGGAAGATTCTAAGCCCATTCGTAAAATGTAATCAATAAAAGCGTTTTCTATATTGCGCCCTAAAACCCTACAGCTCATTAAAAATGAATCAAGTTCCCACGTTGTTGGGTTTTCAATTTTTATAATTCCAAGTCCAACAATTCCATCGTCTCCGAAAATGTCTTTGGATTTAAGCGAATATATTTTTATGTTCGAAGAATCCAAATATTCTTTCAGTTCAGACTCAGTATATCTTTTTGTGGATAAATTAAATTGATTAGTTCTTTGGCATAATTGCGAAAGTCTGGCTAATTCTTTAGAGTCAGCCGCTTTAATTTCTACTACAGTATTGAGGCTTTTTAAATACTTGTCGAACGATTGGGATTTGGAAGCCAAGGCTTTCCTTTCTTTTTGAGCCGCATAACTAGAACCCCGTTTTTTATCTTCATCCGTTAGCTTAATAGTTTCAAAGTCTGTGAGAGTTTGGACTATTTGAAAATATGCAACTGGGTTTTTAGGAAGTTCGACAACTTTCACTTCTGGAACAAGATCTCTAATCAGTTTTCTTTGGATAGGATCATCGTCAAGAAACAACATGCTATCAAGTCCAATATTCAAATCGTTAGCGATGGCGATCATATTTTCAGCTTTATTTTCCCAATTAACTTGAATGGAGGCGAAATCTTTTTCTTTAAGAAGCATATGAGGATGATTATGAAGAACTTCTAAAACGTCCGCTAGATTGTTTTTGCTATTTAAGGCAAGGATAACCCCGCGATTATACAAAGATTTTATTCTTTTTTGTAGCTCGTAAAATTCGCTTCCAGGTCCAGTGTCGGAGAGTCTGATTCCGTCAAGGCCATTTTCTCCAATAATTCCTCCCCAGAGAGTATTATCGCAGTCTAATACCAAACATTTTTTTGCTTTTGTTTTATAGCCTTTGATAATGGCGGCTAATTTTTTGCCAACTTCGACCATAAAGCTTTCGCTAAAATAAAGATCAGAGGAAAACTTTAACAATGGATGGGTGATACGACTTTTACCATGGAATTGGGCCAGATTTTCCAAATCAAATACGCAGGCATTTTCCAGTTTTTGAAATTCTTGGTTTAGTTGATCGTTAAAATTGTTTAGAGAATTAGATAAACCGTCAGGAGGTAAATTACTGTATGGGAAGCTAATTGGCGTTATAAAGTTGCTAAAAACAAATAAGGAATTTTGAAAACTTCTAAATTGTTCGTACAACTCTAAAATTTTTTTATTGAGTTTTTCAAAATCGGATTCGGAAATCGCCGAAACTCCTTTATACGGAATGAGGCGATCAAATTGGCAAAAATAAAAAATTGCTTCTGGTTTAAATTGATTTAAACCGCTTTCCTGTTGATAAGTTTCTTGGAAAATTTGATTGTATTCTCCAATATATGTTTCTAAAACGACACCCTGTTTTGCGCCTTCCAAAATAATGCATAAATCCAGAGGTTGGATTGAGAAGGTGGATAGTAAAGCTATTCGGGTTTTTTCTTGACGGGGAATTTCTTCTAATATCTGGCGTACTTTTGTTTTTACAGATAGATATGCGTTTAAACTCGGATCTGAGTTTAGGTCTTTGGCTATTTTCTGAAGATTGTTAAGAGACTCTTGAAAATTGGGCGATGCCATACTTTAGATATAATTTATAGAAACTAGTTTTAGTCGTCAAAAGTATTTGATTGTTTAACGTATTGATAATACTAGAAGAAAAAATGCGCTATATATCGATGGTATAAGAACTCAAACACGGTCCTGGCTTTTAGACCATGTCGTGACCTCCACAAATTGGAAGGTTAACTCCTGATAAATAATCTGATAAGTCAGAAACGAGGAATAACGCTATTTTGGCAATGTCGTCAGGGTATGCGATTCTCTTTAGGGGAGTTTCAAACGCTACCGTATCTTTTATTCGTTGGGGCATATATTTCACAAGGTTTGTGTCTGTCAACCCAGGAGACAGCATGTTCACCCGAATGCCATGAGGACCATACTCCTTTGCGAGAGCTTTAGAAAGTCCTAAAAGGGCGTACTTAGAAGTTATATAGGCTGCGTTTTTTTCGGAAGGTTTTCCGATGACCTCCGTATCCAAAATAGTTATTAAATTACCCGATTTTTTTTCTACCATAGTCGGTAGAAGTTTATGAGTTATTGAAAAAAAACCTTTAATGGCGATGTCGAGGTTTTTTTGCATATCTTCCCAAGTTGAGTCTGAGAAGCTTTTTTGTTCCAAGTCGCCTGCCGCGCAATGAATTAAAGTGTCAAAACTTTTGTTTTCTAGAGACAGGCTTTGGAAAAAATTATCTAATCCTTCAGAGGACGTTAAGTTGGCTTCGTGTATTGTTAAAATACAATTTTCCGCCAGCATTTCATCTTTTAGTTTTTGGGCGGATTCTTTGCTTTTATAGTAGGTA
>CAYFMN010000050.1:0-29698 GCA_964344185.1 uncultured Nitrospinota bacterium | reverse complement strand
TATCAAGGGCTAGTCGATAGCAAGCTAGTAAAAATATGAATTATTAGAGGTCCTCATAAATTCCATTTTTAATATTCGGATTTTTATGTTCCATTTGAAGTATTCCTAAAAACGGATTACAATAGGTAATGATTAAAAGCTTTCGTTGTAAAGACACGGAAAAACTGTTCAACGACGAATATGTTGGAAGATTTCGAAGTTTTGAGAGGATTGCAAGGAGAAAGCTGGAAATTATTTGTGCCGCAGAAAATTTAAACGACTTGCGGAAACCTCCGGGAAATCGTCTGGAAGCTTTAAAAGGCAGCCGAAAGGGCCAATATAGTATCCGAATAAACGACGGCTGGAGAATTTGTTTCCGCTGGAAAGAAAACAGCGCTTATGACGTTGAAATCGTAAATTATCATTAAGGTAATAAACAAAGATATGGCAAAAAAACTTGAACCGGTAACGCCGGGAGAAATTCTTTTAGAAGAGTTTATGCGACCTCTGGAAATCAGTCAGAATAAACTGGCGCGAGATATTGACGTCCCGATTGCAAGGATAAACGATATCGTTCACGCAAGGCGCGGTATCAGCGCTGATACCGCTTTGCGGTTGGGTAAATATTTTAAAACAACCGCAGAGTTTTGGATGAATTTACAGACTCGATATGAAATAAAAATTGCTAAAAGGGACATATGGCCGTCGATTGAGAAAAATATTCGTCCTATACAAATAACGACTTAACATTTTAGAGCGTTCTTACCGTTTGAATTTTTTTGTTTTTGAAAGACAAAATAAGAAATGGTATCTTTGAATCGTTCGCGTTATCCAAATTTTTGTCTTTAATATAGAGGCAAATACGTAGATATGCTCTCCTAAAAAAGCGGCTGTGGTTTCGTTGTCGTTAACTCCATTCTCCACTTATTTTAATTCTCATCGGCCTCGCGGCTTTCTGGAAAGTCAATTACGGCCAATAGATCGAGTTATTTGTCTGCTCCACCTTTAGTTTTTTCATTCTTGATATTCAGATTCCAGTAATCGTAAACCATTTCAGCTAATAACCGGTTGCCAATTGGGGATAGATGGGCGTTGTCGTTTGGATTGTATAATCCCTCTATATTTAATTTTTCTTCTTTGACTCTTTTATAAAAATCTATATGAGGAAGTTTCAATTGAGTGAATATGTCGCGTAAAATAATGAATCCCTTTTTATAGGTAGACGTTTCTTGATTTGAAAATATAAAGTCGCTTTTGGACGGTAACAGCGGAAAAAGTATTTTCGAATTGTTCGCGTTAGCCAAATCTTTTATCTTTAGCAATAGAGAGACGAATACGTAGATATGCTCTCCGTCTTTAAGCGTTCGTTCATTGCAAAAGAATTTGCGAAAGCTTTTGAAGGCAGCCAGGCTGAATAACCAGGAACGGGAGAATAAATTAGAACAAGAAAATCGCGATATTCTTTTGTTAGATAGGTGAATATCGTTAGAGCTGATTTTAACTTTGTAGCCAAAAGGCTCAGTCTGCTCTTTTTTTAAAGTGAACAGAGGTTTGCTTTTTCCATAGCGAGTGTCGTTGGAAGTATCCCATAAGTCGTTTCCTGAATAAACCATGAAGACTATTAATTGTGGGTTAAGTTTACTTATATGTCTTTTTAAACGTAAATAAGACTGATCGGTTCCAAATCCGTTTACTCCTAAATTGAGGGTTTGATAATTTGTGAACTTATCGTCTAAAAAAGCGGCTGTGGTTTCATTGTCGTTAACTCCATCGCCCCACGCGACTGAGTCGCCGGAAACAATGACGTGTTTTTTGGAAAAATCGACGGCTCCTGATCGAAATCCTAAAGAGTTTGTCGTGTACGTTTTGCCGTTATAGGAAAGAGATTGGTTGGGGATGACGGTCCAGCCAAGCTCGGGGTCGAACTGTGAAACAACGCCGTGCCAAAACCTTTGTTGAAAATATATTTCAACGCAAAGCCATCCTAATAGGGAGTAACCAAAAATATATAGCGCAACTGTCAGGGATTTTTTCTTTTGCAATGGGAAAGATTTGGCGCGCTGGCTACGTTAATGTTTTTAGCCTGATAAGTTGATTAATACGATACAGCTAAGTTTACTTTCGAGATTATAATCTAAAAAGAGACTTTTATTGATTAAATTTGAAAGTTTAGAAGGCGAGGAATGCTGACAGGAAAATCGCTGATAATTGCTAATGGCGATTCGTCTGAAGATTTAATATCTGAAACAGGTATTGGAGACGAAATTCTAGCTTGGCGAGACGTGTTGCGCGATGGACCGGTTTCTGAAAGTTTGAATATCGAAGAATTATCTGCACGGCAATTAAAAATAAATCTCTTCTTTTTTTAAGTGAGCGCTAAAGTTTTTATCGTCCTTAAAGATATGATCGATTAACCATTTGGTAAAAAAGTCCGCTAGATTTAACTCTTCGTTTTCATTATCCAATTTTGACTCTAAATTTTGGATGCTAGTCACGAGCTCTTTATGCCGCGCGACGTGTTGTTCGAATTCCGAATAATTATTTCCGCCCATCAATTGTTCTTCAATATCAAAATGGAATTTTGTGTAGTCCACTAACGAATCCAATGCCATGTTGATTTCTTTTTTGTTTTTTTTATCGTTAACCGCTTTACACAGTTCAACAGCTAGTTCGACTAGTTTTTTGTGTTGGTCGTCTATTTGAGGAATCCCGATTTTATACCAGTCTTTCCAATAGAAAAAATTACTGTCGCTTGCTTCTAATTTTAGATTAAGGCGCTTTCGTTTTTCGTAGGATTCAAACAGTTTCCAGCGGATGATGGGAATATTGCCAAGCAATTCTCCTGGAATTTCGTATAGAATTGTCGGTTCCAGGGTTTGTATTTGAAAAAGCGGGGAATCGTCAAAGAGAGCCGTTTCTTCACCAAAAAAATCTCCCATCCTTAGTGTTTCTATCACTGTTTTATCTTTAAACCGTACTAAGAGTCCTTCTTCGGCAATGTAGACAGATTTTGGATTCAGTTTATTGAGAAATTCTCCCGCCTTAAAAAAACGCACTTGAGTCGCTTTATAAATCTCTTTGTTGACGGGAAATGAAATTCCTTCTCCAAAAAGCCAAGTGGCGCTTAAAAACTCACGCACTGTTTGGAATCGTTCGATTTCATTATATAAGTTGTTGAGAATTATGAATTCTGTATAGAGATCGATAGGCAAGTTTAGAGCCTGCACAAAACCTAAGGTTCGATAAGTTTGGGAGGAGGGCGATTTAAATAATGCTGATAATTCACCCACGAGCGTTCCTGGATATAATAAGTGTATTGATCTACCGGGTTGAATAGCTTCTATATTTCCGGTCAATATAAGCGGAATTTCATTTTTAAGTTCGCCTTCTTTTAATATTATCGTTTTCGGATTAAATTGTACGATTTCGTTGTTTAGCAGAATTTGAATCTGGTGTTCTGGCGCTTTCGGGAAATAACTTTTGAAACATTTATAAGCAAATTGCCAGACGTAGTCTTTGTATGATGGAATTAAGGTATCGACAGTTCCAAACGCGGCTCCCGAACCTATTTCTTTTTGTTTTTCGTCTAAGCTTAATGAGGTATGAGCTAAGACTATTTTTTCTGTCTTATCGCTTCTGAAGTCTTCGGCGTCGCCATGGATTAATCCGCCTCCAACATCTATTTTTTTTAAGTTCGCTTCGGTTAAGTAATCTTTTTTTACATTTTCATAGAAGGCTTCCGATACTCCTGGTTTTGAGTCGTCGTGTCGGACCATGTTTTCTAAAACTTTTAGCGATACTATATCGGCAAAGTGCGCGTAAGAACGAAATCCCCCTTTCCATAGAGTTCTAAAGATTAGGATGTTTGTTTCCACGGGATGAGGCGATAAGATTGGCTTCACTTCCAAACCTTCTATTTGATTCCAAACATCGAACTCAATATCATGAACGTCGAAATATTTTTCAAAACTGCTTTCTTCAATAGATAGTAACGCCGATAATTTTTTAGAAACCGAAGATCGAACTAACGGCGTAGAAAAATATTTTATTTTTCTGTCGGCGCGGATCAATGCGGTTAGGCCTGCGAAGTGGTCGTCGTGACAATGGGTATGGAATATGCCGTCAATTTCGTTAATCCCAATTCCTAGAGCTAAAAGGCAATTGATGATGTTGGGTTCTGCGTCGATTAGATATATTTTGCCGTGGAACATTAAAATACTAGACATGCTCGGTCTATTGATATCCCAACCGTCTCCTTCTCCCAAGTGAATAACTGAGAAATAATCGCGGCTAATTAAATTAAATCCCAATGGATAGACGGCTTCATAACCCTCAAATCCTGAAAGGTTTAAGTCTACGGTTACCGAATCGTTTCGGTAATTGATTTCAAATACATTGAGGCTTATACGACGGATGGTGACGCCGTTTCGGATTTCAACAGGATCGGATTCAATAATCAGGGTGTCTAAAAAGTCTTCAGATTTTTGCAGTTTCCCGAAAGCGAACTTTAGTTTCATGTTCATCAGTTCTTTCGCGAATTCGGGGGCTATCCCTGTTTCAATAATTTCTTTTTCGGAGTTTAAGCCATAATTTCCTCTATAGATGTACTTTAATTGAGATTCGACTTGTTCTTTTATCCCCATGATCATGGGTTTTATTCCCGTGTTATTGGGATGATTGGGGAGAATCATGCCCTGCTTATAGAGCATTTGAAGAACCGGGAACTCAGCTAGATTGCTAAACTCCCCGCCTTGAAGCATTACGTCGGATAGCAAGATAACGTTGGGGCCAGATTCAAAGGTAACTCCATCCTTTTCGACGGTTGAAATTAATCTTTGTTTCATTAAATGTTTGACGCTATCTGCCGGGCAACCGCATTGTATGTATACGTCTGCGTCGGGAATTTCCACCCAAGAAATTCCGTCAATGACTTTAATTTTTTTAATTTTATTCACAGGCGGTTGTTCAGTAATGTGAAAATAAACGCATGATTAAGCAAGTCTAAAACCAAATGCATAAAAAGGGCTTACTTTATAATATTTTAGCCTTAGAAATGATCTAAAATTAAGCTGAGGCGTTATTAATCCGACGATTTGTAAAAGCCTTAATTTGATAATGTTCGCACAAACGAATAGTATTAACAAGAAGTTTCCATCTGTTTATTTAATTTTTAGAAATAATAGTTTATGGATGGTTTGAATAGGGGTGAAAAAATTAATTTTATGTTTGGCCGAAAAATAAAAACCTTGAAAAGCGGTATTTTGAAAACTCTGGGTATTATATCGGCATTCAACGCGCTTAGGAAATGGAAGGCATATAATTTTATGGGTTCCCAACTAGATTTTTAAGTTATGGCCGTTCAAACAATGCGTTATCAAGTTAAAATAAACGATAATTTTAAATTATGTGAGACTATATAATCAACAAATCATATAGACGCATTAGCGGCTCTTCAATCCGGTCAAAATATAAAATGTTTTCTAAATTAATTCCAAATATTGGCCAAGTCATCTTTGAGAGGAAAAAACTTTCCATTTTGATTTTATCGTTGTTTTTGTTTGCGCCGGGTTGCGTTAACAATGGGGGAGGCTTTCGGTCGGATTATTCGCTAAAAAAATCCTCTCAACCTAAAAAACGTGTTTTTTTTAAAAAACGTGACGCGGATAAATTAATCGTTTTTATTCACGGTTTTTCGGGGAATCCTGTAGAGACCTGGACATTTAGTGATACGGAATTTTTCTGGCCCAAGCAGTTGAGCAGGGACCCTGAATTTAAGGATTCAGATATTCTATCTTTTGGTTATAAGAGCGATTGTGGGACGGTTTACAACATTCGTCAAATCGCGGCGAGTTTAAAAACAACTTTGGATAGAGTCAAAAGACGTTATAAGACAATTTCTTTTGTGGCCCACAGCCTGGGCGGCGTAGTTGCGCGTTATTATATTCTAGAAAATTATCGCGATGTCAACTTGGGCACGGTGGCTTTACTAAGTTCTCCAAATTTCTCCAGCGGTTTAATTCGATTTCCAGAATTTCTTTGCGAGAACGCGCATTTGAGAGAGTTAATGCAAGGGGTTGCGATAGACGAATTAAATGATCGTTGGAGGAAGGAGTTTTTGGAAAAACAAGACCGGGAACCGTTTAATTTAGCCGCCGCTTATGAACTGAACGCAACTCCTATTATTGGAATTGTGGTCGATAAAAACGCCGCCGTTAATTTTGCTCGGCAGACAAGAGGTTTTTTAAAAAACCATTCTAATATGGCCAAGCCTTACGGCAAGGACGACGAACTTTATATTTGGATCAAACAAAGGCTTCTGCAAAGGCCGGTGGATAGGAAGGTGGAGGAAGCCTTACTGGCTAGTGAAGAACGTTCTAAAGATATTATCCAGGATTTGCGAAATCGTTTGAAAGGAGCTTATCTGGATAAGATTTATAGCCTTGTCGCTATTGGAAATAGAAAAGCCGCGCTAAAGGTTCTTTCAAAACAAGAAGACGAAGAAAATAAAAATATTGCGAAGATTGCTGAAGTTCGTTTTATCAAAGCAAGGGTTTACGAGCTTGATCTCGATTATATTAATTCGAGAAAATATTATGAAGACGCAGTCAGATTGGCTCCCGATAATACCGACTATTTGAGCGGGGCAGGAGATATTCTAAATAAAATAGGGAAATATGATAGAGCCATCGATTATTACAAAAGAGCTTTGGATGGCGATTTAAAAACTTATGGGTCGAATCATCCAAACGTTGCGGACCGCTGGAACAACCTGGGAGCCGCTTTATATTTTAAAGGACAATACGATAAAGCGATTCGCTATTATGAAAAGGCGCTTGATTCTGATCTAAAAACTTTTGGCAGCGATCACCCTACCGTAGCTACACGCTGGAATAATTTAGGAAGCGCGTGGTATGCAAAAGGAGATTTTAATCAGGCTATTTCTTATTATGATAAAGCTCTGAGGTCCGATTTAAAAACTTTCGGCAAAGGTCATCCGACTGTCGCCACTCGTTGGAACAATCTTGGAGCGGCGTGGTATTTAAAAGGAAATTACGAGAAGGCTATCGATTATTATAAAAAAGCTCTCGTATCCGACCTAAAAACTTTTGGCAAAGACCATCCAACGGTAGCTACCGATTGGAATAATTTAGGAGGAGGATTGCGAGCTAAGGGAGAATATAATAGAGCTATCTTCTATTATAAAAAGGCTCTCAATTCAGATCTCAAAACCTTTGGCTCTGAACATCCGAATATTGCGACGTATTGGAATAACTTAGGCTCCGCATGGTACGCAAAAGGTAATAAGGTTAAGGCTATAGATTATTATAAAAAAGCTATTGCGGTTTTTAAAAAGTATAACCTTTCCCATCGAGTTGAAAACACTCAAAAAAAATTGGATTTGATTTTAAGGGAAGGCGGCGGTCCAAGTTTTTAAAGAACGCTTTTTATGATTCGTCCTTTTTAATTTCTATTTTTAGCGAGTCGTCTTCGTAAGAAACTTTTACAGTTTCGGGCTTGACGGGACCGGGCAAGGTTGCCGATTGTTGAAAGTGTTGCGACGAAAACTGGCGGCTGAAAGAGTTGTCGTTTTTATTTTCCACTGTTTTTTCAATTGTGCCCGAAATATTAAGAGTTTGATCCTCTACTGAAACGTTAAGCTCCGTTTCTTTTAATCCTTGAACTTTAAGCGTAACTAAATAACTATCGCCTGAGTCTTTTATATCCATTTCCCCCCTGTTTATTCCGTCAAAATCAAAACCTGGTATTGCGGGAAATTGATCGTTAAAACTTTGACTCATAAAATGATCCATGCGTTTTTGCATGTTTTGAATTTCGGAAAGAGGGTCCCAGTTTTTTAGGGCAGGGGAATTTGAAGGAATATCCGTTTCGTTTAGCAGATTTGGCATAGAACCCAACAGGCTATCGCGCGGTTTTTGCGACAGTAAATAGGCCTGCGTCCCCGCTATGCATAGTAGGACCAGCGTTAATGCAACCAGCCATCTATTTATTTTTTTCGGTTCAGCCATCATTACGTTAAATTTTAATCGAATAAAGTTCGTTAACAGGGTCGCCGTTTTTATTTTAAAGGGACCTCTAATAATTGGCATTTTTACCGGTTTGTTATTGCCTGGTAAATCTGAACTTTTAGAGGTTCCTTTAAGTTTGACGCGAAGTTAATGGGGGCTTATAACCGTTTGGTTAAATCATTAACTTCGCTCTCAAACTTTGTCGGGAAGGGGCATCTCCGTTTTATCCTGCTGAAATCGGGATTTTCTTCGTCGCAGTTTCTTTGGTTTTTGGAATTGTCAAATTTAGAAAACCGTTTTTTACGACTCCTTCGATACCCTCTCGTTCTACATTCGCTCCAAGGGTGAAAGTCCTTTTATAATTACCCACTGGATATTCGTTCATAACTTGATGATAACCTTCTGACGGAGTATAGCTTTCGACATTGCCTTCGATGGTCAACGAGTTTTTTTCTAACGTGATATCTAAAGTTTTTTCGTCTACCCCCGGCATGTCGGCCCAAACAAATACAGCTTCATCCGTTTCATAAATATCTGATTTTGGAACAAAGGTTCTTTGAGATTCCGCATGTTTATATTGGCTCTCGGCGGAAGAGCATGCTTCCTCATTGGTTTTGGTCGTTTCTATGTTAGACATTTTTCTTTCCTTTATTATGATTTTTATTTTCGCTTATTGGTTGTTTTTTTTATTCAGATTTAACGGTAATTTTTCTAGGTTTATCTTCTTGTGGCCGTTTCAAAGTTATCGTCAAAACTCCGTTGTGAAATTGAGCTTCGGTTTGCTCTGAATCGACTCGATAAGGGAGTTTTACAGTCCTGGAGAAGTCGCCGTAAATGCGTTCGCGTCTAATAAACCTTTCTCCATCTTTTACTTCATGAGGTTTTACGGAACCTTTGACCGTAAGGTTTTGACCCACTACCGAAATATCTATATCTTCGGGAGAAACTCCTGGCAATTCGCTACGTACTACTAATCCTTCTTGCCCCGACCAGACATTCATTAATGGGGAATAACTCGACGCTTTATTTTTAGATTGAGCGTAATAAGTCCGATTCATTTCTTCTTGGAGTTGTCGAATTTCGTGAAAGGGGTCCCAAGTTTCCCAGTAAGTCATTTGATCTAACATAATTTTATCCTCCTGCGTGTAGTGTACATTGCGTGTTTTAACGCATCGCCATTTATTGTTGTGCGAACTTCTACAATTGTTCGTTCAGTTAATAATTTGTAAAAGCAATTTGATTCAGGCGCCTTAAAGCTCAAATCGCCTTATGCAGGATAAATAAAATCGAGAAAATTTTTTGTCAAGCACATTAAAAAATTTTAATTTTGTAATGAATATAGGGCCGTCAATAGGGCCAGAAGCTTTTTGGAAGCCGGAGGAGGTATGGTTGATTTAACTTGGGCTGTGATTTTTTTTACAGAATGATATCGGTTTTATATTCTCAACTTTTCAACAAAGTCGGAACAAATGCCTTCTTGATGAAGCGTTTGTCTGCTTGCGGCTAATTCAAGTAAAGTGAAAACAGTTTTTACGAGAACTAAAGGACTGTAGGGTTTTATTAGATATTGAGCCGCGCCGCATTTTGCGGAATGTTCCGCAGTAGTCGATTCAGGGAAGGCTGATATGATGAGAAACAAGCAATCGGGATAAATGCTTTTTGTAGATTCAATAAACTTATATCCCGCTTTAGGGTCCCCGCCTAACTGACTATCCACAATGGCTAAAGAAGGTCTGTTTCGTATTACGGATGAAATAGCTTCTTCAATTGTATATGCCTGCAAAAAATCAATTTTCCCAAGATCGGATAAAAGGTTTTCCGTCTTATTTCTTAATATTTCAACGATAGTTTTTGAGTGGTCTGCATCATCTTCGACGATAAGTACTGGCAGGTTATTCATCATTGGTCTCTTTTGTCCAAGCGCTGTGTAGCTATCGGTGGAGAAATGTTCTGAGCGGGATGAACGAGTTTTAAAAGCTTGATTTTAATGTTAAGTAATTAAATCTATATTTATGAAAAGTCTTGATCGTTGTGTTTGCGGTTAGTTTAATTAAAGAAGGATTAGCCGCTAAAAGGTCTTTTCTTTTTAAAACTCCTGCAAACCTCTTCATCTTATATTATTATTAGCGGCTTTTCTATGCGTTTTTATGATAAGTCTCGATAAAAAAAAGCGAGAAAACCGCTTTAAATAAGTGTCTGAACTTTATTACAAAAAGTTTCGAGCGGAAAAAATTTGTTATTCGAAAATTATATTATGGTTTTCAGGGATTGTTAATTAGAGCATCTTGATAAAGCTTTTGTTATAATTTCAAAATTGGATCGTTCAAATTAAAATCTAACTCAAGGTAAATGATTCAATCATAATTAATTAGAAATATCTGGTGGCTTTTTTATGACTTTTATTGAGTTGCTACGTCAGAGGCTAAGAGACAATGGATGAAATAAAATTCTATATGAAGAAGGAGCTAGAAACAGTTGATTGCCAGGTAACTGTTTATGAAGCTGCTCAACTTATGGAAAAAAAGAAGATAGGGGCTGTATTGGCTACCGACGAGGATGAGATTGTTGGAATTTTTTCAGAAACTGATTTGTTGAGAAAAGTTATCGCTAAAAATTCCGACCCAAAATCCGTTGGAGTTTATTTAGTTATGTCGAGACCGGTTATTTCGATGGACCAGGAGTCTTTAATGGTTTCAGCGTTTATAAAAATGCAAAAAGAAAATATTCGTCATCTTGGAGTTACTAAGGAAGATAAAATTATTGGTATTATTTCCATTAGAGATGTCGCCACCTACTACGTTAATAAATTTAGCAAGTAAACTTTTAGCTTAACCAAACGCCTAAAATAAGCTTTTATTAAGCGTTAGTCTCCCGCATTTGCTTTAAAATAATTCCCATTTAAAATTTTTTAAATTTTTGAATGCCGAATATTTTAGATTCACATATAAATTTTAGTGAAATTTAGCTAAATCGAAAAAACGTAAATAAATAAGAGACTTTTTTATTTACGTTTTTAGGAGTTTGTCTCTAATTATGAAATAATAAGTTTTTTTGGGAATTAAGTTTCTAGTATTTTAGTTTTTCAAATCTTACGTAATTAGAAAATAATTTGAAGACCAATAGCGTTTTCGAAAAAATTCTTGCTTTCTTCTTACCCCTTTACAGCTTGCGGAGAATTGTATGGTTATGGTTCGTAATATTATTTTTTCATTGGTCGTTACGGGATTTTTTCTTATTGGAATGGAGTATGCCGCAGATAAATATTTAAGGAAGGATCCAAAAGCTTTGAGATTGCATACAGTCCTAAATGCTAGACCATTGATGGAATATGCCCCAGAAACAAAAGCTTCCCCTCCTTATCATTTTCGAAGAAATGCAGCTACTGCGAAAGGAATCCATTGGTTTACTGTAGATAAAGCTAAGACTCCGGGCAGAATATTTCTGACTAAAGGCGAAGGAATGGTTCGAAATGCGATGGGAGACCATGTAATTAACAAATGGGGATATCGCGGCCCGTATTTTGAAAAAGAACCTCCAAGTAACGTATACAGAATTGCGATAGCTGGTGGCTCAACTACGGCAGGTCAATATGATAATGAGCTAACCTATCCACGAATTCTCGAAAGAATGTTAAATAAAAAGTCTAATGGTGATCGGTATTTTGAAGTTATTAACTCGGGGCATTACTGGTACACCGCTTGCGATGCGTTGGGAATGATTAAAAGAGAACTATTGGGTTTCAAACCAAATCTTGTTCTTGTGATGAGCGGTTGGAATGATTTTAATCGAGTGAGAAATAATGTCTACCAAACAAGAGAAGAATATTGCGACAATCATCATCGTCTTATCGATGGGTCCAGTCTTTATCTCCTTTTGAGGATTTTACTTGAAAAATATGCTCCTTCTAAACGGTCTTCTCATCCGTATTTAAACCTCTATGAAATAAATCAAAAAAGCTTTTCTCTCTTTGAAGAAAACTTTCATGAAATGATAAAAGCAACTAAAGAAGCTGGAATCAATTTGGGATTGATTAGCTTAACCGGTGTATTAGAAAGGAATCAAACTGCTGAAAGTATAGAAAACTTACCACAGTTGGCTCTGCACAAATCAGAATATAAAAAATATAGCCAAAAAGTTTTGATCGCAATTGACAATATGTATCGACGTTTAGCCAAACAATATTCTAATGTTTTTTATATAAATACTGGAGCCACAATAAACTCAAGAGGTAAGGAGCTTTATTTTAACGATCAACTTCATGGTAGTGGCGCAGGGTACCGTATACACGCCTATGGGATCTATAAAGCTCTTAATAAAAGATTGAAGATTCATGAATTTGTAGAAAATCCTGTCGGAGAAGACGGGCTAGACCCCAATGAGGTAGAAGTTGAATATTTAAAGGGATTATTTGCTGCGAATAAAATTGAAGATTTATCTTATGCTACTTGTATGGCTATTCATAAGAACTGTACACACCGGAATCGTGAAGAGTATCATGAAAGAAATGAATCTCTTCTAAATTCCCCTGATTACCCTGATAGAGAATATATTACAAGTGTCATTGAGTTTGTGTTTAGTTCAATTTTACAATTTGGCAATCAAGTCAATAATCCTGAAATTTTCGATCTAATGAGTCAAAAGCTTGACGAAATCATTAAGATGCGGCCAAACTTGGCGCTTTCATATTGGGTTTATGGCCAGCTGTACAGTGCTTCTGGTAAAAAGAACTTGTCGACACGTTATCTTTCAAAAGCTTATCAACTCAATCCGAAGTTGAAAGATTTCAAGGCTAATGAATTTTATGTAAGATATCAAAAAGATCGTATAGAAAACCCGTTTTTTCAAGGGTCAGGTTTATCATATTTTATCAAATTATTAAGCCAATCTCCCAACTATATAGCTCCTTATGCTTATTCTAGTATTATTATGAATGCAACTACCCCAGAGAAAAGAAAAGAGGCATTGGGAGCATTTGGAAATCTGTATTTCACAAGCCCCCTTCTCGTTCGGTCAATTTTTATGAGGGCGGCGGATTGGTCTGAAGAACTCGGAGCTAAAGAACAGGCAAAGAGTATTTTAGAGATACTTAAGACATTAAGACCAAATTTTAAAGATTCTATTAATAAATTCCAAAATGAAATCCTTAATTAGACTTAATTTTTGTATATATAAGATTTAATTATTTCTTCTCCATTGTAATAGCCATTAAAACTCAAAGAGTAATAAATATAGGTGTCTATTATTTTTTGTTGAGTAAATATGTTGTTTCGGTAAGGTAAAAATATTATTCGTTATGAGTGTCAACTTTTTTTTAAGGGTTAAAGCTTTTGAATCTTTGGTGTTTGGAATATCTTTGATCGGAAAAAAATAGTTCTCATGATACTAGTGAGCTTCGCCATAAAAGTTATTTTTTATTTACTAGTTCAGGGAGAACAAACTTCATGAATATTTTGTGTTCAAGGTATTTATTTTGCCTAAAAGAATTTTTGCGATTAAAAATATTAATTTTTTTTGTAGCTTCTTTTTGTAGCCTTAATTTTAATTTGGCAATGGCACAAAGTTTTAGTCCTGATGATGTTTCAGGACTATCGGTCTGGTTAAAAGCCGACTCCATTACCGGCGTGAGTAATGAAGATACATTTGGATTCTGGGGAGATAGTTCTGCCAGTACCCATGACTTCTCCCAATCAACGGGAAACAAGAAGCCAACCTATATCTCAAGCTCGTCGAGTCTAAATAATAAACCCGTAGTCAGATTTGACGGCGTGGACGACGTTTTAACTTCAAACGATACCTTTTCATTCGACGATTTCGCTGCGTTTGTCGTGTATCAAGATGGCAATGAAGGCGGCAACGATTCGTTCACGAAGTTATTGCTCCATTTTGATGGTAATTTTTCTGACAGCTCTGCATCTAATCACACTTTGACTAATCGAAATAATGTCACCTTCCAAAGTTCTCCGAACAGTCCACACAATACTGATAGCGATATCGCAAATTTCAATGCAGCTCATTATATTGATACGCCTGACTCTGAAGATTGGAATTTGGGAAGTGAAGATTTTACAATTGATTTCTGGGTTTATTTCAACCAAATTACAGGCAGTGGAGTTCATGATTTTGTAGGTCAACAAACGGATGGTAGCAACTACATGAATATGGTTTATCAAGAAAGTAACGATAAGTTGACTTGGCAAGTTCCAGGTGTGAAATCTCCGATGATAAGCGTTGATTTCGATCCGGCTGCGAGTCAGTGGTATCATATAGCTCTTGTTCGTGATGGCAGTAGTTATGAATTTTTTATTGATGGAGTGAGCCAAGGTACGGATACAAATTCTCAAGCGTATCCAAATTATACTGGTCCTCTGCGGATCGGTCAGTTGTTTAATTACTTGGATGGAAAACTTGAAGAGTTCAGGTTTACTAAAGGGGTTGCGCGATACACAACGAATTTTACTCCTCCGAGTGAACCTTACGCCGGATCTAATACGAATTTTGAACGATTAGTAGATCATAAACTGGATGATGGTTTTTGGATAGGTAGAGATGGAGACCAAGCGAGTTCTTGGGGCGGAGGTGTTCAAGAACCTGATAGCCCTAATGGCATTTTTGTTCCTGTGGATGATGCTACTCCTCATATTTTATTTTCAGAACGCACAAACGAAACACATGATTTGTTTGGAGATGGGTTGGTTTTGGCGCAAAATCAAGTGCCAACGACTTCAACATCCACAAATGCCATTGGTATTGGAGGTTTATATACTGGTAATTTAGGTGATAACCTCGGTGGCGATATTGCCGAAGTTATTATTTATAATCGAGCGTTAACAGATGAAGAGCAAAGCTTAATTGAAGGATACCTAAGTGATAAATACGATATCCCAATAAACGCAGGAATTGGAACTAGTGAACCTAAGGCTAAGCTTGCGGTTAATGGTTCGATTCAAACCATTCCCAGACGTGAAGCTATATGTGATGCAGATAGAGAAGGATCATTTTATTATGACAAAGATGATAAAAGGTTTTTTGGTTGTGATGGCACAAACTGGATAGATTTTATTTCAGGTGCAAGTGGGTCGGGCAACGATTCGTTTACAAAATTGTTGCTTCATTTTGATAATAATTTTTCCGACAGCTCCGATTCTAACCACACTTTGACTAATCGAAATAATGTCACCTTCCAAAGTTCTCCTGACAGTCCGCACAATACTGATAGCGATATCGCAAATTTCAATGCATCTCATTATATTGATACGCCTGACTCTGAAGATTGGAATTTGGGAAGTGAAGATTTTACAATTGATTTCTGGGTTTATTTCAACCAAATTACAGGCAGTGGAGTTCATGATTTTGTAGGTCAACAAACGGATGGTAGCAACTACATGAATATGGTTTATCAAGAAAGTAACGATAAGTTGACTTGGCAAGTTCCAGGTGTGAAATCTCCGATGATAAGCGTTGATTTCGATCCGGCTGCGAGTCAGTGGTATCATATAGCTCTTGTTCGTGATGGCAGTAGTTATGAATTTTTTATTGATGGAGTGAGCCAAGGTACGGATACAAATTCTCAAGCGTATCCAAATTATACTGGTCCTCTGCGGATCGGTCAGTTGTTTAATTACTTGGATGGAAAACTTGAAGAGTTCAGGTTTACTAAAGGGGTTGCGCGATACACAACGAATTTTACTCCTCCGAGTGAACCTTATAATTAGTCTGTAGTGTGTTAAGCTTTGAACGCCTTCCGGTCGTTTCCGGAGGGCGTTTTTTGTCTTTTGAAGTTGATAAGTGAACTATCTATATTTTGATATGTAAGTTTTGTGTAGTTTTTTATGAATGAAATTTTTTGGCTAGATAATATTTTAAATGGGTTTGTCCTCCAAAATCAAAGTTAGCAAGAACAACTTTTTGCCATCTTCTTCGATCCAATCATGCGAGTAGACTTTAAACCTTGTTCCAGGCACAAATAAGTATTCGGTTTTTTCAGGTCCATCGGATAAGGGAGTGATATAGGCTGCGGTTGGCCAGTATTCCGAGTTCTGAGGCGGTAAGGCTTTGATGACGATTCCGTTGGAATAATGCAGCGCGTCTTTCATGGAGTCGGTAAATGACCAGAACCCTTTTTTTGTTATGATTCTCCCTGGGCGCAATATGGAAATTAAAGATTCGGCAAAATTAAGCGTAAGGGGCCTGCCTACGGGACCAATATTTGCCGGCAATTCTTGAAACTGAGCGCAAAATTCATCTTTGGACATATTCGAGATATCAGGACCGCCATGATAAAGGATTGGTTTTTCCGCAACCAAGACTCGCGGCAGATTCATTACCGCCTGAGTGATGATTTCTACTTCAGCCCGATTGTATTCAATTAATTCAGGAGCATGTTCGGCAAGTTGTGTTTTAACGCTTTCTAAAGAATCGGCGGGAGTCATCATTAAGGACATCATAAAATACTGGTTATGAGCCGTATATGGCAACCAGTTTGCCGACCATATTAAATCGGCGATACTGGCCTGGTCTATTGGCAAACCTTCGACTTTTGTATAAACAAAATAAGAAAATAAATCGATTCTGAAAAAGCAAGCGGTTGTCCAATCGTATACGGCCATCGCCAATTCGAAACTACAGTCCGCAATGGGAAAGAATTGTTTTCCAAGCTCCTGAAGTTCTTCGATTGTTTTTCCTGGATCGTCTGGAATTTTTTGATAGGGAATTAATTTTTTATAAATCATTTCCCGGAATAAGGTCAGACTTTTATCAGACACCGCTGGAGAAGAAACCATGACTCCATTAATTTGATTCCTATTGCCAATTACTAAAAAAGTTCCGTCAGATCGAAAAGTAAAATTTAAAGCTCCTTCTCCGTCGTACCAATATTTTTTCCCTTCAATATTTAGAGCGTAACGATTAGGCCCTTCAAGTTGATCGCCAATATCTTCAATCGTCAAATATCCGTAATTAGAGCACCAAAGCTTATAAGAGGTTCCGGCAGGGCCTCTTAAAGCGTTTATGGGACGTCCATCCGAAACCCAGGCCTGTCCTTTAGGTTGAGTAAGATTTTCGATTGATTCAATTCGCCACATGAATGGAGGGTCCTTTCTTCCAAAAGCAGTTTTTATAAGCGTGTTTTATTTTTGTATTCGGAAAATTTGAACAGGCTCGGTTTGTTTCTGTTTTAGCGGTTTGTTTGCTAGGTCATGCTTTTAAAAGCTTAACTCTGTTTCAAACGAAGAGAATGGTTGCAAATAGTAGATTGAATTGATTTTATAGCATTCTGCATACCAAAATCAATAGATAAGGAAAATGGAGTTAATTTTATTTTGCCTTTTGGCTTATTTGGTAGAGGAATTATCCTATAAAAGGGGAAGTTAGAGTGAAATAGCGGTGGAATGTTTTTTTTGAGCCAAACTTTCAAGTTTGGCCCTGATTAAGGGTAAGACAAGCGAAATTAAAAATTTTAATCCCACGAGTGGGTTTAATTCCTCGTGACTTGCCGCGTAAAAATAAAGATTTATCTAGGATACTCCGTCCGCTTGCGGCAGGGTCGTTCATTCGTTGTCTGAGTTTTCGCATTCAATATAGATTGTGTATCCTCTGGCCATTGCCGGAATTTCATGCGTCTCATATTTTTATTTTTTTTGATAATTCAAAAGGAATCCTATAAACGTTTAAAAAACTACGGACGATTTTGCCTTTTATGGCGAAATTGATATTTTGCGGAATATCTTCGGTTGGTTCCATCATTGAGACGGAGTCGAGTTTTGAGACAATGACCTCGATGATATTTCCGATAGCTATCTATGGTAGCTTCTACCGCTCTATCTTTCCGGAGATATGCTTTCTCAAACGTTACCATTAGCGTTTGCATTGTATGGTTGTTCTTGAGCTAATTATTTAATGAGGAAACATTTGTTGGTAGATTAGGAGAGGCTTGAGAAGTTTGGTGTTTTTTATTATCCATATCCGCTTGGTTTTTTTATTAGTTTCGCGACGAGAATATTTTGTAAATTTAACCTCCCCAAATTCAGAAGTTTTTTTGTTAGTCAAATAAACTTCGTTATTTAAATGTTGATCTTGGATTAAACTGGCTCGCTTTTTGCTCTTAAGTAAGAAATGTTATTTGCCTGATATTTTTTGAGACATTCATGCTGGATGTTTTTGAAAATGGCAAACGGTCGTTTCTTAGATTTCTTATAAAAGTTGCAGGTGGGTTGACGTTTGAGGAAAGCGAAGCTTTATTTAATGAATTATTGAATAATTGGCTTTGAAATTATTAAGTAGATACATTTTCCAACTATAATAGAAGGAGCTGGAAATGTTTCGTACGTTCCAAAGTAATGGAAAAGGTGATATTAAAAACCCGTCGATGTGGGAAATCTTATGCAAGAAACTAATGGCCGCGATAAGCAAATTCGGCGAGTTATTTTTATAGAAGGTTCGGCTAATTTTTTAATTCTTTTGGTTAAGGCGTTTGTTGGTTTTACCACTGGGTCTATGGCAATTTTAGGCGACGCCGTTCATTCTTTAACAGATGTCGCTAATAATTTCGTGGCGTGGTTTGTCGCGAAAATTTCCAGCCAGCCAGCTGACAGAGAGCATCCTTACGGGCATCAAAAGTTTGAAACCCTAGGCGTTTTGGGGTTGGCGACCTTGTTGACGGCATTGGCCTTTGAGCTGGCTTTGCACGCGATTCGTAGAGAACAAACGGAGATCGCGACCGATCCCATAGCTTTGGGACTTATGTTTGGGGTGTTGTCGGTAAATATCGGAATTGCAGCTTGGGAGAGAGCCTGGGCGAGAAAATTAAAATCGGATTTGCTTTTGGCCGATGCGACGCATACTTTTGCGGATTCTCTAACCACCGTTGTGGTTATCGTCGGGTGGCAATTATCCGCTATGGGGTATCCCTGGTTGGATACGATTTGCGCATTAGGCGTATCGGGTTTGGTTTTTTATCTGGCAATTGGATTGTTTAAACAAGCGCTTCCCGTTTTGGTTGATAAAATTGCGATACCGCCTGAATCAATTACAAAAGTCGTTAAAAAAGTACGCGGAGTTCGGGATGTGGATCAAGTGCGGTCTCGATGGATAGGATCTGAAAGAGCTGTGGATCTGACAATAATGGTAGATCCCGAATTGTCTATCGAGGAGTCGCACGTTATTGCAGACGAGGTGGAAGAGCTTTTGGAAAAACGGTTGAAAGCCAAGGATGTGACGATTCACATTGAACCGTATGAGAACGGAGACTAAAGATTCCCGATAGCGTCCTCTTTAATTCAACTTGTTCCCATCTCTTTTCGAATTTTACAAATTTCAGTCAATTGTCCTTGAAAGTTTTGAATCTCGTCGTTGGAAAAACTGAAATGGAAACTGAAAAAGTTTTCCGACTGGTTTTTCATGTATCGCAAAACTTCGACGTATTTACCAAACTTAAGGGATAGTTTTTCCAACACGTCGGATAGCCCCGACTGTCCGCCATTCACCGCTTTTAGGCTGGTCGCGGCGCATTGGTAATACGATTCTCCTTTGTCAAAATAGGCGTCTCCTAAAATATTGCTTTCTTTACTGAAGAGTCCTAAGTGAAAAAGCAGAAAATCGGCGTTTACTCGGTACAAATTATATTTTTGCGATTTTTGATCAAGGTTTACCGCGATTTGTCCTACGTCGGATTCTATACCAACTAAATATTTGTTGGTTAAAGAGAGGCTTTTGGGGGTTGCCATATCGGCAAGGGTGAGAGTGATATATTGATTGACGTCTTCGTCGTAGTTCAGGTTGTTCCGCTTAACGTCGCGCCAATGAGTTTCATTCCATTCTTCGGAACGGTTTTCCTCAAAAATGGGATCGTAATCTTCGTTTGATTCGTTCTCGCTTTTGATTCTCGCTTGGATTAGTTGATTAGAAAAAAAGGATTCTGTCGTTTCTGTTTCTTCTGAATCTATATGAATAAATTCAATAGGCATAAGTTCCTCCATCGAATTATGTTGGCAAATAGATCAATTAAACACTTTGAAAAAACTCCTTTAATTAACTATATATTGAAAATTACCACTACCTATATTTAGCTTAAAACGAATAACGTTCTAATTTCAAGGTAAATTATTAATATGATCGGGCAAGTTTAAATTAGGAAAACTTTTGAAGGTTTGCAAAGAAAAGTAGGACGGTTCAAAATATCACGGAACGCTAATAGCAAACCGGTATAACGATGAGTTTCCAAAGTTTTTTTATAAGAAGTTTGCGCGGCTTTCGTCCTGGGATTGAACGTTTAGGAAACCTCTAATAAGCTTGGCTCACGGCCAGGTAAAGCTCTTAGAGATTTCCTTGTTAGTTGCTGAAGGGTAAAAAGCATATATGAAGTTATTTTTCTTTTTTTGCGGCTTCTTTTCTCTGTCTTCTTATCTCCGCAGATTTTTCGTATCCTCGACGCATGGAGTTGCGCAATCGTTGCGGATCGAAATTAAAGCCTTCGGGAGCGGTGGAGGTTACGCTGAAATAGTTTTTATTGGCGTTTAAAATTTCATCGCGAACCTCTTGGATAATTCGCTCATTGCTTTTGGGCGGTATGATCCGATCTAATTCTCCGGAAGGCTTATAAACTCGGCATTCGTATATCACGCTATTTATCCTTTTTTGAAAAATTTAATCCCACAAGTGGGTTTAATTCCCCGTGGCTTGCCACGTAAAAATAAAGATTTATCCAGGATACCCCGTCCGCTTGCGGTGGGGTCGTTCATTAGATAGGCATAGTCGTTTTTGGAAACAACCGCGCTTTCGGTTTTCAATTTTTCGATTATGGAAGTTTGCTTTTGGGATACTCTTCAAAAACATACTCGGGATCGCACCATGCCTCGAAACGGTTAATTGATTTGACCGCGAGTTTTTCCGTTAGCAACAGTTCCGCTAAATTGCGTTTATCAATAATTACGTCCACTAAAGGGTGACCAAATTCGTCGCGGTCGTAGGATAGGGTGTGACCGTTTATGTCTCTGCTTTGGACAACCAATTCAATTTCCGAGGCGTTTCTTAGTTCGCGTTCAACAAATTGTTGCGCGACTACCGCCATGTGGTTTTCGAATTCACAGTCGGCCTGTGGAAGCATTTCGGGAGCGTCGATTCCGTTTAATCTAACGTTTGTGCGCCCGGATATAATTTGATCTCCTACTTTTAAGCCGTGAACGTCGAAGGTAATGGTATCGCCATCGTAGTTCGTTACGTACTTTGGAGGAGCCTCTAGTTCGCAGGCTTCCGACGTTTGAATAAACGTTAGGCTTATGAGGAGGTTGAGTACTGTTAGAATAATCACTGTGGCTACCTTTGAAGTTTTCCGATTTTGATTTTTTTTTACTCCCGATAAAACCAAAATGCCGAGTGATGGGGATGAACCCCGATATGGACGACTTTGCGAAGCCTCCATGAAGTCTTTAGGCAAGGGCTAACATGACCGCTTGCGGGAAGTAATAAACCGCCGCCAATGCAAATGCCGCCGCGCTTGTTGCGGCTAAAATAAAGCTAAAACCTTTAAGGATTTTTGTCGTCATAACGATTGTCTTCGCGCCATTTCGATACGTTTTGATAAATTCTGAAACGAATGTAAAATTTCGACCAAAGGCATTGCGTTGAAGAAATTTTAGATATTTTTAGGGCGTGTAAATAAATTCACCCCGATTGCTGGCTTCGGGCTTCCACATAAACGAAACCCGATTCCCGGCAGCTCTATCTAGAATTGGCGCCAGCCGGCGGGCCAGTCCACCGCAATTGCCGCTCCGTAGCTTCCATGATTAATGAAGCGGATAAATCAATTTTGAAAATCCGATGTTGTCTAATTGAGCGTTACAGTCGAGTATTCGGTCGCTTGCCGGTGAGCTAACGAGTCCAAAAGGTTGAGCCATACTTTGTCCGGTTAAACTTCTAATCGGTGTTGTGACGGAACATGCGCGGTCTAACTTGGGAGAGCTTTTTAATTCGCTGGTTTCGATCCAGACTTGACAAGAATCGATTGCGGAGTAATCTCCGGTTTTAAAATTTTGAAATTCTCTGAAATAGACAAGGGCGCTTAAAGTTGCGATAATAAGCGCGCAACCGACTGCCGCAACAATTGCGAGTAACGGCCAGTTATTTGAATAGACGTTCCTATCTGTTTTAAATTGAGGGAAAAGGTTGTCTAAAGATCGCAGTCTTTTCGTCAATTTTAATTCCGATTCGGAGATCGGAGCGCCCAGGTCTTTAAACATAGAGGCGATGGGGGTTTCAAACGCTTGGGACAAAGCGACGATGTCGTCGAACTTTAGGGCGATGTCCTCGTTTTCCCATTTCGAAATTTTGGAAACGCTGAATCCCTGACCTAAGCGAGAGGCGAGATCTTTTTGCTTCCAGCGACGTTCTTTTCGAAGTTTTTGAATAAGGGCTCCGATACTATAATGGGTGTCGGTTGTGTTTTTAGTTTTCATATTAATAAAAAATATGCAATAATTTCTATATTCGATAATTATTATCTATTTTAGAGAATATGTCAAGAAAAATATCTAAAAACGAAAAATCGTTTGAGAGGTTGCGTAATAAGATAAAAATGGCCAGGCTGGCGATGGGGCTTACTCAGAGCGAGTTTGCAAAGGGGTCTGGCGTTGCCAGCGGATCTAAACTTTCTAAAATCGAAACAGGATTGCAGAAACCAGATCTCAGGGATTTGAGAAAAATTTCTAATTTCGCAAATATTTCTCTAGAGGAGCTACTGGAGGATTCTGGAGAGTCTTTAATGAGTTTCGGTAGCGGTAGCTCGGCGTTATTGCAGGCTGATTTGGGAAAGGCGGCTCATTCGAGAGAATCTTTTGAGTTGGATAGCTTCAATAGTTTGCTGTTAGCGAAAATGGCGGAGGTTTTAAAATATGACGGAGACGATAAAGAATTTCTATTGAAGCGATACCAAACAATCGAAAGCATTGAGCGTCTTCATCATAATTTGAGTGAAAGAAAGCCAAAGCCTTCAAAAGAATAAATCTGACCAGGATATTTATGAGGCCTGTTTTGCAGGAAGAAACTACCGGTTGTGGAATTGCCAGCGTCGCCGCGCTTGCTCAAGTGACTTACGCCAAGGTAAAGAAAGCGGCGAACCAGATGGGAATTTTTTCTGACGATGGCGCTCTTTGGTCCGATACAGGTTATGTCCGCCAGTTGAGTAGCCGGTTTGGAGTGAAGTTAGATCCTGCGGAAAAACCGTTTCAAGGTTGGCGTAAACTTCCCGATTGCGCCCTCCTTGCGATTAAGTGGCATTTGGAAAATGGCAAACCATTTTGGCATTGGACGGTTTTTGTCCGCGAGAGTGAAGAGAGTTATGTGCTTGATCCCAAAAAGAGCTTAAAGTCCAACAAGCGCGCCGATTTTGGAAGGATGAAGCCGAAGTGGTATATAGAAGTAAAACTTTAGCCAACGAGCTACTTACTATTAAAAACTTAATCGTAGATTTTTAGATCGTTTATTTATGGAAAATTTTCCAATATGAAAATCATTCTGAATAGAAGTTTGATCAGCTTAGTTATATTCCTGTTGTTTATCGGAGTAAGTTGGGCGAAGCCGATAAAAAAGCCTGAGCCTATTAGCCCCATTCATATTAAACCGAGTCAATCCATCCAAATAAGCGAATCTAGAAGAAATCTTTTTAAACTTTATCTTGATTCGAAAAAACACAGCACCTTCTATTGCGGATGTGAGTTTGGCGATAAACGGCATGTAAATAAGGAAACTTGTTCTTTCGATTTACTTGAAATTAAAAACGAGCGAGAGGCCATGTTGTCCTGGGATGGAGTTGTTCCCGTTACTGCGTTTGGGCCTCAACTTGATTGTTGGAAAAGCGAAGATCAATTCTGTGAAAATGCCAAAATTAAAAAGGCAAGCAGGGGGTGGGCGTGTTGTCGAAAAACATCTGAGAAGTTTAATCTAATGGAATCGGATATGCACAACCTTGTTCCCGCAGTGAGTAAATTGAAACGGGCAAGGTCCTATCGACGGCATGGGCTTGTTTTTGGCGAGATGAGGATGCATGGCGGTTGCGATATAGAGTTTGCCGGCCAGACAATGGAACCCGAAGAGTCTATACGCGGCGATATCGCCAGAATATATTTTTATATGTCGTTTCTATACGAGATTCCATTGAGTCAGAGTCAAGAAGAGATGTTGCGGAACTGGCATCGTTCTGATCCGCCAAGCGAGTGGGAAATGGGGCGTAACTCATTAGTTGAGATGGTTCAAGGAAACCGCAATCCATTTGTAGATCAACCTGATTTGGTGGATCGCGTTCCTTCTTTTCGCTAGATTTTTCCCTACTTCATTTTCCAAGCTTCTAAAAATTTTTAACTTACTTTAAATAAACTGGGCATCTTTTGGTCTCCTGGGCCAAGTAATTTGAAAATCATAGATTACCTGTTTATCTGTTAGATTGTAGATAGCGCCTTCAGCCGAGTTGATTGCTGTTCTCATAGCCGATCTATATTCCAAAATCGTTTGAGGTATCGGAGTTCCATTTTCTGCTTTGCGGACAATATACCAATCTGTTTCATTGGCGAATTTTATTCGTCCTTCTTCTTTGATTTCGTCGATCCGTTTCTTTCTTGCCGTGGCGATATCGAAGGCCCAATCGTCGATTTTTAGAGATTTGTTATAAGTTTCGACAGCTTTTTGGGCGGTCGCTAAATCGGTCCAACCAATTTCAATATCGCCGGGGGAGACGCCTTCGTTTAACATATTCCTTCTAACGGTTTCCAGTCTGGTTGCGCGGAGTTCTTTGGAAGCCGTTAAATTATTTTTAGAGTGTTGAAACCCATACTTCCCGGTAGATATTTGTTTCGCATAGGCAGTGTCTGCTGACGCCATTTTATGTACCTATTTAAATAACCAGATCCGAATATCCCGGACTCCTGTAGGAGAGCCGGTTTTACTCCTTGTAATTGTTATACCGTCGGAATCAAAGGATTTAAAAATAATTTGCGCAAATTCGCTTGCGGAGGTGTACATCCTGCCACAGTCGGTGCTATTTACAAGCCAAGAGTTTGCGACGAAACCAGCTCTCCAACTGGCCCCTATCATTTCGCCGCTTGGGTCGATTACCCCAATAGAAAATTGAACGGAAGATATATTGGAGCCTAAGAATATAAGAGCCGCAGAGGGCGTGAATCCTGCCCCAGTGAATGAAAGGTCTCCAGTTGTAGAAAGGTCGTAAGAACTGGTGACGATTTCCGTAGTGGAAGAACCGCTTGGAAGATTGGTGAGCAAACTGCCGTCCACTGCGGGAAGTTTTGCCGATGCGTCGAGTTGAACGATTTTGTTAGCGATGGTTCCGACATCTACATTAAGCGTTCCGCTTGTAGTTATAGGGCCGCCAGTCAACCCTGTACCGGAACCGACGCTCGTTACGGTTCCGCTTGCAGCTTTGCTTGATCCAATAACTCTTTCGTCGGTAATATCTTCGTTGGTAATCTGTGTCGTGGTTGTTGTGAGATAGACTTGCGCGATAGGAAGTTTACCCGAAGTAATAGCAGGAGGAATTGGGGTTGCCGCTTCAGCGCCAGTGATAACTGAAACAACGCCCGTTGAATTGTCTACGACGATTCGATCAATCCTTGGGTTTGTAGTAGGTTTTGTAATGACGGCTGTATTCTGCGCCGCCACTTCGGTTAGAGTGGGGCCGGAAGCGTCGAATAATTGTCCTGCGTCAATTTTGACGCTCATATCTGGATTTTTTTGTTCATGTGGCGCAAAGGCTCCAGCTATTCTTTGCATGACGTTGATAGCTTCGTCTAAGGTGTCGAACTGAACTTTCTTTACGAGTGTTGAAACGCTCATGATTTATTCTCCATAAATAGTATTTCGGTAAATAAATTTTGAAAATTATTTTTGAGCTGAGGATAGCTCAAATTTAAAAATACGGTTGATAGGGGATAGCGTTCTTGATCCCTTGTGCATTGGAAGGTCAGTTTTAATTGTATAAAGTTTTTTCGGGATGCGTAACAAAGGAATTCATAACGAGAATCGTCATGTTAGTTTCGTTTGAAAATTAATAACGAAGTTATGAAACTCAGAAGCGAATGATTTTAATAATGGTAGGGTGACGCTCGTGGCTTAAGGAGCTTAAATTAGTCTTCTATTCTATAATCGCATATTGAGCGATCCATTTCGTATCGAGTTTGATTAAATTTCCCGCCGTCTTTTCTTCCTCATGGCGTTGCGCAAGCCAGCGGCGCTGAGCAGATTACGATCAATAGTATCTCTTTTATCATTTTTATCTGGCATCCTTTTTAGCGTTAGCTTGGATTATCTTGTAATTGTTGCTCCATTTGTTCTTTCCTTCGCTTTTTCCAGGCAAAACATCCAAATAAATATAAAAGAAACCACGCTAAATGGTTAATTGTTTTTAATCCATTCACATCTTTCCCAACCTCTCGAAAAACGATGTCCCAAAAGTCTTGTCCTTTTTCTTCCCATTCGTCTTTTTCTTTCCATGTTATTTTTTCTACATTGTTTTCGTCGAGTGTTAATAGATAGTCGTATCGATAACCGTAGTCGTGAATAAGACCTTGAACCAAAAAAATTCCTGTGGGAGATAAAATTGCCCACAATGGTTTTGGAATGGAAGCTCCGTCAAATTGGAAATTGTTTGGGATTAGAATTTTTGTATCGGTTTTAAGTTTCAAAAAAGCGCCTAAATTAGAAGTTGTCTTCACGGTATATTCCCACTTTGCTACTATAAGCCATTGTCGGACAGACGCAATCCAGGCAATTAATCCTTCTAATCTTCCTTTACCTTTGGTTCGGATTGGAATTGGTTGTAAATGGGGTAAAGCGATTATATTTTTATTATTGCTATTATCGCTTTTTTTAAAAAGAAGAGAAAATATAAGAGACGGTAAAAAAGCAATGATTATTATAATAAGAACGACTATTGCTGAATAAATAATTGAATATATACCCCATGGTTGTTTGGCGATAAGTTGATGAAAAAACGAAATCAGAACTAATAAAACTGCAATTCCACTTAGAAAAGCCAAGTACCCGGGTATTTTTTTCATGATGCCATTCCTAATAAGATTAGTAGGAGGGACGCCAATAAAAGCGCCAGGAACACGATGTTTTTTGAATGCGAAAACTAATTTCACCAATCATCTCAAAACTTATGTAAGTTGTAAATAAATAATTTTGGCTAATAAAAATTTGGAAGCAAAATCAATAAATGATTGACGTGTTACGGTCTGCGCTTTGAGTAGAGTGCAGGAAAGCGTTCAGCAATTGTTCGACGTTTATCTTAATCTCATTTCCGGAAATTTTTGTCCTTAGAGAGGGAGGACTTCGACGATTTTTTGCATGACATATACAATTTCATCTACCATGTTATTGGGAACTTTATTTATCATTGTAAAAAGGCTTATGCTTTTTTCTTCATTAATACTCTTTAGACTCTGTAATAAAAATCAATCGAAAAGGTTTTATCGGACAATAGGGTATGTTTTGAAATTTGCTTCTGGATTAAAAATATCGTCTAAATTTTAAAGTGGGCGGGCCTTTAACGTCCACCCACTTTAAATAAAGAAAATTCGACTTAAAAAACTAACGCCATTCCAGCCCAACGCCATGAAGATTTAGAGCTTTGTTGTCCAAAGTTTCCACTTTCCATTTCATATTCGTTCCGGAAGACTGGGAGGAAATATCAACAACGCCGCTTAAAAGCCTTCCTTTCTCAAATTCACCAACATCGGATAAGGTAACCTCAGTATAGGTTGTTCCGTTATTGCGACTAACAAAAGCTTTGATTTCAGTATTTGGAATGGGGTTAGAATACAGACCTTCGGCTAACAAAAGTACATTTGCCTCGTCAGGTTGTGTTGTCGCAGTTTGCGATTCAGAAATCAGGGTCATGTTATCAAAACTGGCATCCAACGTTCCTGCGTCTGCCAAGCCGCCCACTTCTGTGAAGTTTCCGCCCGTACCAAGATTGTTTTCCCAGGTGGCAAGAGAATTATTGAGGAAGAGTATGGGTTGGTTTCCTGTAGGCGTACTTCCATCGCTTCCCAGGCTTACCGGTCCGTCGTCATAAAATTCATTAATGTCTGTTGTGGGTTCTACATATTCTGTATTGAACCAGAGCTGGCCAATTTCAAATTCAGATATGTCTGAAAGAAGGACTCGATTTCCAATTTGCCAATTGGACACCGTATAATCTATATCGTCGTTTGTAATAGTTAGAGAGTTTTCTTTATCAACGCCGTTTATATATATATTGCCCTTAGCGTTTCCTAAATCCCACGAAACGAAAACATGGACTAATTCGCCAACGACTAAATCATTTGACGAAGTTATAGTAAAAATATAGGTTCCCGTGGAGTTTCTTAATGTAAGTTCAAAATGCGCAGAAGATTGCCTAAGGTAAAGGTTGTCGTTTGTACTTGTTAAAATCCATTGACTTCCGCTGACTGTTGTTGGTCGATACCAAAAAGAGACGGTCCCTGTTTTACCGTCCGCAATTCCGGTTAAACCGGCTCCTCTGTTTAAATAATCGTTTGTGCCGTCGAACTTGACCATTGGTATTGTGCCGCCGCTATTGGTGGGGATATACAAATCGTTAGCCCCATCATAGGTTTCATTCGTCGATGCAGATCCGTTGACGCCGGTTTCTGTTACAAACGCATCGACGACTCCATCGATCATTTTCATGACTTGATTGCCGCCGTTTTCTGCAATGCGATAAGAGTTCAACAAAATGTTGGAGTTAAACTGGTTGCCTTCTGGAAGATTTGTGAGCAGACTTCCGTCCACTGCGGGGAGTTTTGCAGAAGCGTCTAGTTGTACGATTTGGTTGGCGCCGGTTCCGACATCAACGTTAAGCGTTCCACTTGCGGTTATAGGTCCTCCAGTCAACCCTGTACCGGAACCAACGCTTGTTACGGTTCCGCCAGGAAGGTTAGTGAGCAAACTTCCGTCCACTGCGGGAAGTTTTGCCGATGCGTCGAGTTGAACGATTTTGTTGGCGGTTGTGCCGACATCAACGTTAAGCGTTCCACTTGTGGTTATGGGACCTCCAGTCAACCCTGTACCGGAACCAACGCTTGTTACGGTTCCGCTGCTAGCTTTGCTTAATCCAATAACTCTTTCGTCGGTAATATCTTGGTTGGCAATTTGTGTTGTGGTTGTTGTGAGATAGACTTGCGCGATAGGAAGTTTATCCGAAGTAATGGCGGGAGGAATTGGGGTTGCCGCTTCAGCGCCAGTGATAACTGAAACAACGCCTGTCGAATTGTCTACGACGATTCGATCAATCCTTGGGTTTGTAGTGGGTTTTGTGATGACGGCTGTATTCTGCGCCGCCACTTCGGTTAGCGTGGGGCCGGAAGCGTCGAATAATTGTCCCTTGTCGACTTTTATGCTCATATCTGGCGATTCTTGAGCGTGTGGCGCAAAGGCTCCGGCTACTCTTTGCATGGCGTTGACAGCTTCGTCTAAGGTGTCGAATTGAACTTTCTTTACAATTGTAGAAACGCTCATGATTTATTCTCCATAAATAGGATTTTGGTAAATAAATTTTGAAAATTATTTTTGAGCTGAGGATAGCTTAAATTTAAAAATACGGTTGATAGGGGATAGCGTTCTTGATCCCTTGTGCATTTGAAGGTCAGTTTTAATTGTATAAAGTTTTTTCGGGATGCGTAACAGAA
>CAYFMN010000049.1:2635-30627 GCA_964344185.1 uncultured Nitrospinota bacterium | reverse complement strand
GTTCAGTCGGAGGAATGCGAGCGAGTATCTATAACGCCATGCCTGAAGCTGGCGTTGATGCTCTGATTGATTATATGAGAGATTTTGAGAAGCGTAAGGCCTAAGAGTTATATTTTGACCTAACGGTGTTGTTAGAAAAAGTACGGGTAGCGCTAAATTATATTAAGGAAGAAGGTCTTGAAAACGTTTTCAAAAGACATAACCTTCTAGCCAGAGCTATCCGTGCCGCTGTGCAGGCCATCGTTTTATCTATGGTTGCTCCGGACAACCCAGCTGATAGCGCTACGGGATTTTTCCTCCCAGAGGGAATGGATGGTAAAAAACTCTTTAAAACTATTCGAGATGAGTTTGGAGTAACTATGGCCGTAGGGCAGGATAAATGGGCAGGAAAAGTCTCATTTAGGATATGTTGATACCTTCGATACGGTTATTGCGATGTCGGCTTTAGAAATGGCGCTTCGCAAATTTGGAGCGTCGGTTGAATTTGGTAAAGGAGTGGCGGCCGTTCAGGAAATTTTGTTGGAAGGCTATTGAACCTAAACAAGTTTTATCAGATAATAAAGCCTTGCAGATTCTTGAAGTTTTGGGGGTTGCGCTCCCTTGAGCCATATTCGGATTAGTGGCTTTATTAAAAAATAACTCTTAATGATCCAGACGGTTGTTATATAGGGTCATTTTTCTTTAAAAATTAACAAAGTTATATCGTAGCTATTATTTGGAGCAATTCGATGAAAGTTTTGGTTAGCGATAACCTTTCTAAGCTTGGCGTTGCAAAGTTGCAAGAAGCCGATGGGATTAGCGTAGACGTTAATGTAGGTCTTTCTAAGGAGGAATTGATTAAGATCATTCCGAATTACGATGGGTTGATAGTTCGTAGTGCCACAAAAGTTACTGCGGATATTATTGAGGCCGCAAGTAATTTGAAGGTGATTGGTCGCGCGGGAGTGGGTGTTGATAATATTGATTTAGATGCCGCAGGAAAAAAAGGAATCATAGTGATGAACGCTCCGGAAGGAAATCTCATCACCACTGCCGAACATGCTATGGCGCTTATGCTTTCAATGGCTCGTAATATTCCGCGAGCTGATGCAACTTTACGCGGAGGGAAGTGGTCGCCCAAAGCTTTTATGGGAGTTGAACTTTATAACAAAAACTTGGGAGTTGTTGGATTAGGTAGAATTGGTTCGGCGGTTGTTGAGCGCGCTAAAGGTTTTGGTATGAAAATTTTAGGCTATGACCCCTTTATTTCAAAAGAAAGAGCTGAAAAAATTGGCGTCGAAGCTGTTGAATTAGAAGAGCTTCTCAAACGTTCTGATTTTATAAGTCTTCATGCTCCAAGCTTATCAGGCGGTCCTCTTTTGGGCAAAAAAGAATTCGATATTATGAAAGATGGCGTTCGAATTGTTAACTGCGCTAGAGGAACTTTGATTGATCATACCGCTTTGATTGAAGCCGTTAAATCTAAGAAAGTTGCGCAGGCCGCATTAGATGTTTATGAAAAAGAGCCTCTTGACCCTGACAGTCCGTTGCTAACTGTTGACGAAATTACTTGTACGCCTCATTTAGGAGCGTCGACAGGAGAAGCTCAAGATAAAGTTGCTATTATTATCAGCGAACAGGTCATCGATTATTTAATTGACGGTCAAGTGAGAAATGCTATTAACACGCCTGCTATAGACGGCGAGCTTTTAGCAAAAATAAGACCTTACTTAACTTTAGGCGAAAATATTGGAAAATTTATTGCCCAGTTAATTGATGGAGCGTTAAAATCTGTAAAAGTTCAATATGCAGGAGAAGTGGCCGACTTAAATACCGATCCTATAACTGTTACGGTTATAAAAGGTTTGCTTGCTGAAAATGTAGAAGGAGTGAATATGGTTAACGCTCCATTTTTAGCAAAAGATCGGGGTATTGAAATTGAAGAATCTAAGAGTAGTGAAATTGGAGATTACTCCAGTACGATTTTGGTTGAAGTAACTGGCGAAAATGGATCAAGATCGGTTACGGGAAGTTTAATTGGAAAAGAATCTCCTCGAATTGTTAAAATTGACGATTTTTCTTTTGAAGCTGAGTTCTCCAAGAATATGTTAGTTATGGCAAACGACGATAAGCCTGGAGTAATAGGAAAGATAGGAACTACTTTAGGTAATAATGGAGTAAATATAGCGGGATTCCATTTAGGAAGATTGCCTTCCAATGGCGGAGCTAAGGCATTGTCTGTTATTAATACCGACAGCGTCCTTGGACCAAAAGCGGTAGACGACCTGAAATCTATCGACGATATTCTTCAAGTCTATTCAGTAACTATTTAAATCCTCACATAGTTACGATAATTATTCACTGCGCGTTTTTTAATTTTGGCTAGGAATGAGCTTGGTTGATTTACTAAGCTCATTTTTGAGTCTTTCAATTTAATTAAGGAAATAATGGATCAGAGTTTAATAAGAAATATAGGGATAATTGCGCATGTTGATCATGGTAAAACAACCTTGATTGACTGCTTACTTAAGCAGGCGGGCTTATTTCGCAATAATGAGGATGTTGAATCCTGCGTTATGGACAGTAACGATTTGGAAAAAGAAAGAGGAATTACAATTTTTTCCAAAATCGCTTCCATTCGATACAAAGATTTCAAAATTAACGTAGTGGATACGCCGGGCCATGCCGATTTTGGCGGAGAAGTTGAACGAATTTTAAAAATGGTGAACGGCGTTTTGTTACTTGTCGATGCTGCGGAAGGACCGATGCCTCAAACAAAGTTTGTTCTCAAAAAAGCTTTGGAACACGGCTTAAACCCTATTGTTGTCGTGAATAAAATTGACCGGAAGGGAGCCGACCCAGATAGGGTACTCGACGAGATTTTCGATTTGTTTGTTGCGTTGGGAGCTAATGATAAGCAGTTAGATTTTCCAACTATATATGCTTCTGCCAAGATGGGTTTTTGCCGATTGGAACCCGAAGGGGAAGATATGGATATGACTCCTGTTCTAGATTTGATTGTGGATAAGGTAGAACCGCATATAGGAAATCCAGAAGAATCATTTCAAATGCTGGTTTCTTCCATTGATTATAACGACTATGTTGGGCGTATTGCGATTGGAAAAATTGTTCGAGGCTCGGTTGATCTGAAATCTTCTTTTACTTTGATTCGTCGTTCTAAGGAATATGAACAGTTCAAAATTTCGAAGATATTATCGTATGAGGGGTTAAAGCCTGTCGAAGTGACAAAGGCGATTGCAGGCGATATTATTGGCATTTCTGGAATGAAGGACGTTGACATAGGCGAAACTATTACCTGTGCGCAAAATCCTGAAGCTTTGCCTGTCATTGAAATTGACGAGCCTACTTTATCGGTAAATTTTTCTGTTAACAATTCGCCTTTTGCCGGTAAGGAAGGAAAGTTTTTGACATCCAGGCATTTGCGAGAAAGATTGTATCGAGAAATTAAGTCCAATGTCGCATTGCGAATTGAGGAAACGGGCAATCGAGATACCTTTAAAGTTTCCGGAAGAGGAGAGCTGCATTTAACGATTCTCATTGAAACCATGCGCAGAGAAGGTTATGAGTTTTCGGTCTCCATGCCGGAAGTAATTTTGAAGGAAATTGACGGCAAACTTCATGAACCTCAAGAGTTGGCGGTTATAGACGTTTCCGAAGAATATTCTGGGCGAGTTATGGAATTGATGGGACCTCGCAAAGGGGTTATGAAGGATATGGTGAACCCTGGAAACGGTCAAACTCGATTGGAATTTATTGTTCCGACCAGGGGATTATTTGGTTTTACAAATGAATTTCTTACAGCCACAAAGGGGACAGGAATCCTTAATAGAAGTTTCCACGGTTATATTCCTTTTTGCGGAGAGATAGCTCGTCGAACCGCCGGGGTTCTTATCGCTTTGGAAAATGGAAATACAACAGGCTATTCCCTGTATAATTTACAAGAACGAGGAACCTTATTCCTTGAACCTGGGGAAGAGGTTTACGCTGGAATGATAGTTGGAGAGAACCGAAAGTCAGGAGATTTAGTCGTTAATGTGTGCAAAGAAAAGAAACTGACGAATATGCGCGCTTCGGGTTCGGATGAAAATATTATTTTAGTGCCGCCGCGTAAAATGAGTTTAGAACAAGTTCTAGAATTTGTTAATGAGGATGAATTGGCTGAAATTACTCCTGAAACTATTCGACTCCGGAAAAAAATTCTAGACGAACATGATCGCAAGCGTTATGCCAAAGCTCGCCAAGTTGCATAGCTTCCGCAGGCTTTATGAATATTGGTTCTTCCTTTGATTTATCTTGCGCCCGAGATCTTTGAAGTCAAAGTCTCGGGCTAACAGGATACCTGCCTTATAGTATTTCTTGATAAAAACACAATTGGTTAGAACGTTGCTTTAGAAGAAAATCATATCAATATGATTTTGTTATGATTTTTTTCTGTGCTCGAATTTTCTTTTTTGCTTCTTCAGCTAGCTTTTTAAGTCCGCTTTTTACTGCTTTCGATAAAATGATGGCATTATCGTTTTGACCTTTAGATACTGAGACAATTTGCTTATTTTGCGGAAGAGCTAATATATTTTTTTGTTTTGAGATATAAACCAATCCTTTTGTCATAATTTTGATTGAAAGATCAGAGTCAGGCGATTTTAAAAAAAGTTCTGGAGTTTGAAAATAAGAGTCTGAAAACTCTTGTTTGGATTGAACTATAATTTCTCGCCGGTAAACAAGAAGAATATCCGAAGGATTTATTTTATATAAATCTTTGAGTCGATTTCGGCTAATTACGCCTCTAAAGTCTGCGCCCACTGAAGCTGGAGCTAATCGAGCTGGATCTGTAGCGCGTAGCGTTTTATTAATGACCTTATCGTTGCTGATAATTTTGTCAAATGCGTCGTCTTCGCTTACGATTCCGCTTAACCCTTCGTCAAATTTAGATTCTTCATTTGAAAAAAAATAATAAAACCCTTTTTGGGGTCTGTTTTGTAATACCGTCAGAGATAATGGAGGTTTTAAGAATTTGACCGCCGAGTCGGATTTGTTTCTGGAAATTAAATCGCTTTGATAATTAGGTTCATAGGTACTTATAGTGGCGAGCAAACTTAAAATGGCTCCAATGATAATGGTTTTCATATTAACCTTGCTAAAAAGATGAGAGGAGAAAATTTAATTATAAGCAATTTTTTCATTTTTAAGAGTTAAGGTCAATTGTGGTTTAAGATAGTTTTTATACAGAAATAGTTGAAAGCGTTGGATTTGACTGTTAGTTTTTAATAAATATTGATAGTAAAATCCTCTAACGGTGTAAGACGAAAAAATTTGAAAAGGGTGGGCGAGATCTAACTAAAATGAATGAATCGTCTATTGAACTGAAAGTTGAAAATTTAACGACTCGTTTTGGAGAAGGTCTTAATTCGATTATTGCCGCAGATAACGTAACGTTCAATTTGCATAGAGAAGAAACTCTAGCTATTGTTGGAGAGTCGGGATCGGGTAAATCGGCTACGGCGTTATCGCTTTTACGTTTGTTGCCAGGGTCCGGAAAAATTGTCAATGGCAGCGTTTGGTTTGAGTCGAAAGATATTTTAGCGTATACCGACCAACAACTTCAGTCGTTGCGCGGCAACCGAATATCCATGGTTTTTCAAGATCCGATGACTTCGCTAAACCCTACAATGACGATTGGCGAACAAATTATGGAGCCGTTATTCTTACATCTTAAATTAGATCGAAAAAAAGCCAGACAAAGAGCTATTGAACTTTTAGATATAGTCAAGCTTCCGAATCCAAAAGGACAGATGGATGGCTATCCTCATCAGCTTAGCGGAGGCATGAAGCAACGAATAATGATCGCCATTGCATTAGCTTGTTCTCCAAAAATTTTGATTGCCGACGAGCCGACAACTGCATTGGATGTTTTGATACAAGCTCAAATTCTAGAATTATTTGATTCTTTTAAAAAGAAAATAAATTTGTCTATGATATTAATTACGCATGACTTGGGCGTTGTTTCTGGAATGGCAGATAGAACATTAGTTATGTATGCAGGTGAAATTGTTGAATCGGGACCAACCAAGGAATTATTAAAATCTCCTTTACATCCCTATACTACCGGATTATTAAATTGCAGACCTCGTAGGGCTGACGGGAAGAGAACAAAGAAGTTAGTTGAAATTCCTGGAACTATTTCGAAAAACGAAACCCAAGGTTGTTCATTCTATTCGCGATGTTCTTCAGCTTTGGATCGATGTAAGCTTGAAAAGCCTCCATTCAAAATGGTTTTTCCAGGTCGATCAGCAAGTTGTTCGCTTAATGATACGAATTAAAATGATTGATCAAAACTTATTAGAAGTTAGAAACCTTAAAAAATACTTCTCAGATATTGCTTTGAATTCTTTTAATGGAACTAAATTTTCGATAGTTAAAGCTGTTGATGGAGTTTCTTTTAATATTCGACGTGGGGAAACCTTGGGCCTGGTTGGAGAAACGGGTTCTGGAAAATCGACTGTTGGGAGGGTTACGCTTAGGTTAATTGAAGCCACTTCAGGCGAGGTTTTATTCAAAGGAAAAAATTTGTTGCAACTTCCTGATGAGGAATTACGCAATATTAGAAAAGAAATGCAAATGGTTTTTCAAGACCCGTATGGTTCTTTAAATCCAAAAATGACGGTTCAAAGAATACTTGAAGAGCCGTTCAGGATTCATCAATTATTGGATGTAAAAAGTTTTAAAGAACGCGCTTTAGAAACGCTTAGTAAAGTGGGATTATCCCCTGAACATGGAGATAGATATCCACACGAATTCAGCGGCGGTCAAAGACAACGGATTGGAATTGCCAGGGCTATTGCTTTAAACCCGGATTTGATAGTTGCCGACGAACCTGTTTCAGCATTGGATGTATCGATTCAGGCTCAGATCATAAACTTATTGCAAGATCTTAAAGAATCGATGGGAATATCATATCTTTTTATTTCGCACGATATGGAAGTTGTGGAACATTTTTGCGACCGTGTAGCGGTTATGTACTTTGGAAAAATTGTAGAAATAGCGGATAGTGAAGAACTTTATCAGAAACCCTCTCATCCTTATACAAAGGCTTTATTGAGCGCTGTTCCTAATTTAGAAGGTAAACTTCCACAGGCGATGATCGGGGGAGATATTCCAAATCCTTCTAATCTTCCCACAGGCTGCGCTTTTAGCGGGCGTTGTCCCATTAGAGAAAAAGTTTGCGATGAGTCTGATCCCCCGCTCACTGAAATTGCGCCGGGTCATTTTGCAGCTTGCCACCTAATTGGTTAACAACTAAAAAACTAAAGGGGACTTCTAAAAATTGAGAATTGCAAAGAGACTAGCCCTAATTATCAAGGGCTAGTCGATAGCAAGTTAGTAAAAATATGAATTATTAGAGATCCTCTAAAATCTATTCGCAAAAGGATCGGGCGGTTCAAAGCCGGAAGGCCCTCTAAAGGATGAACCGTCGCTAGAAAAACTTTGATCTTTTGATTCCTCTTTTGCGATTTCAATTTTCCAATTAGATTCAGAGGGAAATAGTTGAGGGGAGTAGATTGCAGTGGATTTTGGAATATCTTTTAAAGTCTCTCTAAATTTTTTCAAAGCTGTGAGGGTCAATGGTTTTCTTGCTGGAATATTTTCAAGAATAGATTTTCCCGCTAATCTTCCAAAAACAATAATATCTAACAAAGAGTTGCCCATTAGCCTGTTGGTTCCATGTAATCCCCCTGTGGCCTCGCCTGCGGCCCATAGGCCTGGAATATCAGTTTGACAAGTTCTATCTATTTTGATCCCGCCATTTTGATAGTGCAGAGTAGGGTAAATTAAAATGGGATCTTTTTCAGGTTCAATCCCAAATCGTCCTAACCGATGAACTAAGCCAGGGAACAGTTTGCGTAGAGTTCCCTTTCCTTGTTTAAGTTCCACCATAGGAAGATCCAGCCAAACTCCTGTTTTGCCTGATGGAGTTTGGATGCCTTTACCTTGGTGGCACTCTCTAATAATAGCGGCGGCGACTTTATCTCGAAAGTTTAACTCGTCGACAAAACGTTCTCCATTACAATTCAGAATTTGCGCTCCCAATGAACGTAAAGCTTCTGTCGCTAACTGGCCGACCAAAGCTTCGGGGTAGCAAAAACCAGACGGGTGGTATTGCCAACTATGTATGTTAACCAACGAGCAACCTAATCTATAGGCTAACACCAAACCGTCGCCAGTAGCGCCTATGTGGTTGCTGGTAGTCGTTCCTCCAAAGCGAAGTTGGCCTCCTCCACCGGAGGCAATTAGAATCGCCCTAGCGGAAACGGAAATTAGCTTTTTTGTCTGGCTATTCCACAGGACCGCTCCAGTAGCCGCTCCATTTCCATCGTCGAGTAGTTCTATCGCCGAATGATTTTCTAATAGATTGGTATCGCCCTGCCTAACGGCTTCTCTCAATACTCTCATAATTTCTAAACCGGTGATGTCTCTGCAAGCAAGAACGCGGGGAGTCGACGTTCCGCCTCCGCTTTTTAGGCGATAGGTATCGTCCTGGTTGCGATCAAACATACACCCGAGTTGAGCAAGCCAGTCAATGGCTTTGAGTCCGTTTTCGCATAAATATTTGAGTAACTCGGAATCGTTTTCTCCATGCCCTCCAACAAACGCGTCTGCGTAATGTTTTCTAGGAGAATCGCCTTTTCCGATGGACGCTTGAATTCCTCCTTCGGCCATTACGGTGTTCGAATCGCCTAATCTTAATTTAGTAGCTAAGTGCACTCTTAAGCCGCTTTCTTGCAAAGCAATAGCGGCGGCGGCTCCAGCTCCCCCGCCTCCAATAATTAAAACATCTGTTTCTAAATCGGCGGTCGGTTCAAAATCGTGAGGTAGAGCGCTATCCGATTCCAACAGATTTGCTAATTCTACCGGTATGGGCAAATCGTCCTTATTAGGGCCTATTTTTAGAGATTTTTTCTTTCCTACGTAATCGGGATGATATTTTTTAAGTAAGTCGCCAGGAATATTTAAGTCGAGGTTTTGGATGGGATTTTTCAGTCTTTCAAGACGACTTTGATTGACTAAAGCAACCGATTTTTCTGCCCAATCCATCATTTTGGAACTCCGCCAGTTTCTCGAAAAATTTCAGCTCGCTTAAGTTTTTCTTTAGGATTTCCAGATAATAGAAAATTCCATTCCTCGGCTTCATCGACTCCAGAAATAGGATAAGAATCTGTTCTTTGAATTTCGAGCCTTTCTTCTGAAGAGGCCAACGATCTTCTTATCCAAAGAGCCATGTTATGAGGTTTTACGTTGTCTTCACAAACAAATCGGCAAAGTCCACAATGAACGCATGAAACAAAATCTTCCGCTACATTTTCAAACTCATTGTTTTGCATTCTGGTAATGGAATCCATGACAGGAATATCCATAGGACACGCCGACGTGCAACTGCCACACTTTGTGCATCGATCCAGCGTCGGAAAAGATTTTTTTAGCTTTTCCAAGTTAGGATTGGCAATCAAATGCGGTATTTGAGGCATTGCCTCAATACGGTAGGGAAATACTTCCATGCCGTCTTCGGTTAACATCATACAGGCAAGGTCTGATTTTCCTTTTCTTCCATCGGAATAACGCACGGTAACTGTGCAAGCCCCGCACGCGCCGCCCATACATCCTGTTTGTATCTCTTCCGGAAGCCCTTCGCTCCATAAAGCTTTTATGAGAGGAATCCCTTGTTTAACTTTTAACGCTTTCCCTGAAACTTTTATTTCAATTTCTTTTTCGACCATATCAACTTTGATTTAACTTATTTTCATTATTTAAAATAGTATCATCTTCAGAGAGATTGCCAAATTTTTAGTTTTCTTAGTTAGCGGTTAAGTGGAACTAAGTTTCCCTTAAAAGTTTGAGTTTACTTGATAAAAGGACCTATGCTAAATTACGGAAAAAGAATTTTAATTGCTTTAGGTAAGGATTATGTCAGGACATTCCAAATGGTCGACCATTAAACACAAAAAAGGCGCAGCAGACGCTAAACGCGGAAAACTATTCACTAAACTTATCAAAGAAATTACCGTTGCCGCCCGAATGGGCGGTGGAGATATTGATTGTAATCCTCGGTTGAGAGTGGCGGTGGCCGCAGGTAAAGCGGCTAATATGCCTGGGGATAATATTACACGCGCAATCAAAAAAGGCACCGGTGAATTAGAAGGCGTGCAATACGAAGAAATAACCTATGAGGGGTATGGCCAAGGCGGCGCTGCGGTTTTTATCGAAGTTATGACCGATAATAAAAACCGTACGGTTAGCGAAATCCGTTCTATATTCACTAAAAATGGCGGCAATATTGGCGCTAATGGTTGTGTTGCCTGGATGTTTGAACAAAAAGGTTTTTTTCAAGTGAGCGCTGAAAATAACGATGAAGACGAACTTTTGGAATTGGTTTTAGAAGCCGGAGCCGATGATTTAAAAAAGGAAGAGGATAAATTTGAGATTTTTACGTCTGTGGAAAATTTCGAACCTGTTCGAAAAGCTTTAGAAGACAAAGGTATTAATATGGAGGTTGCGGAGCTAACCCGGATTCCTCAAAATACAGTTAATGTAACGAATGAGAAAGAAGGCAAAGCCCTCCTGCGCATGATGGATTCATTAGAAGACCACGACGATGTGCAAAAAGCTTATTCGAATTTTGATATTTCTGAAGAATTGATGGAAAGTCTAGTAGGTTAATTTAGACGTTCTTATTTTTCCTTTCGCTTTTTATTAACCTAACGCTTAAAATAGATGACAACACTATAGAAAACCCCGCGCGAACAATACCCCTGACAAAGAAGGTTTTGTTAGCGTAATGTAGTTTTAGTTTGTCGTCTTCCTAACACCTACCTCTTAACCTACCGGATTCGAAATGCGAATCATGGGAATCGACCCAGGCAGCCAATGTACTGGATTTGGAATAGTAGAAGAACGAGAAGGCAAGCTTGTTTCCGTCCATTGGGGAGCCATCCGAGCTAAAGTTAAGCAAGGGTTTCCAGAGCGGCTAAAGTTAATATACCAAGCGTTGGTTGAAGTTATTGAAGAGTTCAATCCAGATGAAGTAGCGGTTGAAGATTTATTTTTTGCCTCAAACGCAAAGTCCGCTTTAAAACTTGGGCAAACTCGCGGTGTGGCTGTTTTAGCCGCAGCCAACATGGATAAACCTATTGCTGAGTACAGTCCTTTAGAAGTAAAACAATCCGTTGTTGGTTATGGGCGAGCCGACAAAGTTCAAGTTCAAGCTATGGTGGCAAGATTATTAAATTTAAAAACTCCTCCGCAACCGTTTGACGCCTGCGATGCATTGGCGATCGCTATCTGCCATACGCACTCAGCCGCAACACAGCGAAAACTTCAAACATAAACAATTCCGAATAGAACTTTTTAATGATTGCCTTTCTAAATGGGAAACTAATTCGTAAATCTCCTGTAGCTATTGTTATAGATGTGCAAGGCGTAGGTTATTTGGTTCAAGTTTCTTTGCCAACGTTTTATGGTTTGCCTGAAATAGGAGAGCAAGTTTCAATGCGGATTTATACCGTGGTTCGAGAAGATGAAATCAGGTTGTTTGGTTTTTCTTCAGACTTGGAACAGACGGTTTTTGAAAAGCTCATTGCTATCTCAAAAGTAGGACCTAAACTGGCGATATCGATTCTTTCGGGAATGTCGGTGGAAGATTTTTTAACGGCAATTGGCGATAAAGATATTGCGAAATTAAATGGAATTCCTGGAGTCGGAGCAAAAACCGCCGAACGTTTAGCTTTGGAGTTACATGATAAACTAAAAGATATAACCCCAGAGCGAGAAGTTGATCAAGCTCCTGTGGGTGGCGTTGTTTTCGATGACGCTCTTTCCGCTTTGCTGAATCTGGGGTATAAAAAGCCGCAAGCCGAAAAAGCCTTAAAGTCTGTTCAATCGCCGGAGAATAAAAACGATTTAGAAGGTTTAATAAAACACGCTCTAATTGTGTTGTCTTGAAATCAATATCAAGGGTGAGGAAATAAAAGATGGATTATGAAAGGGATCTAAATCCCGAGTCGGAAAGCGACGAGATCCATTATGAAAATAATCTTCGTCCAGCCACTTTACGCGAGTATATTGGACAAGAAAAGGTTAAGGCCAATTTAGAAATTTCTATTGCCGCCGCAAAACAGCGTAACGAATCCTTAGACCACTTGTTATTTTATGGTCCTCCTGGTTTGGGTAAGACTACGTTGGCTAATATTATCGCTTCCGAAATGAATGGAAACTTAAAAAGCACTTCAGGACCGGTGTTAGAAAAGCAAGGCGACCTCGCCGCTATACTGACAAACCTTAAAGCGGGAGAAGTGCTTTTCATTGACGAGATTCACCGTCTTTCCAGGGTAATTGAAGAAGTTTTATATCCGGCTATGGAAGATTTTAGTTTGGATATCATTATTGGGCAAGGGCCTAGTGCGCGTTCTATCAAGATTGACCTGCCGCCTTTTACCTTGATTGGAGCAACAACGCGAGCGGGTTTATTAACGTCTCCATTAAGGAATCGATTTGGTATTGTGCATGCTTTAGATAATTATACGGTTGAAGAGTTGCATTCAATAACTACACGGTCAAGCTCAATTTTAGAAATTGAAGTTACTCCTGAGGGTTCTCGTGAAATTGCAGCAAGATCGCGGGGAACTCCACGGTTAGCAAATAGGTTGCTTCGGCGCGTTCGTGATTATGCGCAAGTCAAAGCGCAAGGGATAATAACTCAGGAAGTGGCGAAAAAAGCGTTAGATATGTTGGAGGTTGACTTTATTGGACTTGATAAAATGGACCACAAACTTCTATTAACTTTAATAGAAAAATTTAGGGGAGGTCCAGTGGGTCTTGAAACGCTTGCAGCGGCTATAGGGGAGGATAAAGATACTATTGAAGATGTTTATGAGCCTTACCTTATTCAGACGGGCCTTATAGTTCGGACGCCTCGTGGACGAACGGCTACTCAAACAGCTTATGAGCATTTAGGAATAAAGCCTAATAAGACAAACTCGCAACAATCGCTATTTTGATTTTTTGCTGAAAAAAGAAAATTAAGAAACCTTTTTTCTTAAGTCGAAGAGCAAAGTTTCTGGTTTTTTACTTTCGACTTTTGCGTAGTTCTCTTCAAGGTAATTAGAAAGCGTTTTGTCTTGATAGAAGCTTTTAGGATTTAGCGCAAAAAAGTAAGAAGCTCCCTGTTCGCGAAATCTTTCTATTAGAAAAACTCTGGGGCTTTGTTCTGCGTTACCGCTAATGAGATTGGTATACTTTCTCTTTAAGATTTTGTCGCTCTGTGGCAGCAGCCATCCCTTGTTACGACTGTAATATAACGCTACCCAGGTTGAGCTAACAACTAGATCGCTATCTTTTGTGTTCTTATCAAAGAATTTTATTTTTTCCTCAATGTGATTATAAATAGGGGGTAGCCTGAATGCGCTGTTGGCGTATCCTAAAATCATGGCGAAGCTTGTAACCAATAAAAAAAGCTTAAAGTTTTTTAGATAGAACCGGGAAGCGTCATTGATACGGTCGCTATCTTCAAACAAAAACCACCAAGCTTTCCCAATAATTATAGAAGCCACCGGCAACAACGGTAAATGGTAATATTCATGCGTGTATGCGTGTTGATGGAAAATGAGATCGAAAATAATCACGCCGACGAGCCAAGCTTTTAATAGTATATCTCCTTTCGGTTTTGCCTTAATAAAAAGTCCGACCAGAAATAATGTAAAACCCACTGGGGTTAGTATTAAGCCTGATAGCCAAGAAAATATAGTTTTATAAAATTCGTAATTAAGGAAAGTTGGCAAGTAAATCCAATTTGAAAAATCAAAATTTCCCGAATAAAAATTATTTGGAAATAATTCCGTTGTGTGTCTTGAATGGAAGGACCAAATTATTGATGGTAATGCAGTTAAGACGGTGAAGATATAAACCCGTTTTTCGTACAAAATTTGTTGTCCTTTTATCAATAACCCCATTATTAAGAAAGAAATCAAAATAAACATGTAGGTTTGCTTTGATAAGAAGGTTAACAAGCCAAATATTAATGCAGGCCAAAACGCATTTTTTTCGTCGTCAAACCATTCGCTCACATAAAAAACTAAAGCTGTAAGGAAGAAAAGGGCTAATGTGTCGGGTTGAAAACCTCGCGTATAAATAATGGAAAGAGGGGAGAAGGAGAAAACAAAAACCGCCGCTTTAGCGGCGGATTTACTAACATGCTTGCAAGCAATAATGAAAATAAAGTAAGCCGTTCCGGCAAACGCAATAATTGAAACCAGACGACCCAGTGACTCGTGAACCCCAAAAACCGTGTATAAAGCGGCGACGATGACGTTATAAATTGGCGGTTCTAAGAGGAAATACCGAGGTTCGGGAAGTAGAGAGATTTGAGGATATAAAAAGTTAAAACCGCCTTGAAATAAATTATATGTGATATCGGCGGTTTGCAGTTGTCGAGTATTTGCTCCTTCTAAAATTGGTTGGCCTATGCATATTAGCCTCAACAACACCGCTGAAACCACGAAAATAACAGGCCAAAAATTATCATTTTGGTTGTATTTAGAAATAAGTTTCAACAAGAAGTTTTGGGTCATTTGCGCTGGGTTTAGGAGGTTAAATTCTCCAAATTCGATTTTCTATATAGAGCAAAAACTAGCCAATTTTGCAGATTTGACGAAACGAATTGAAATCTTAAAGGGCTTTTGAAAAAATGCGGTAAGATAAGCCTAAAATCGAATCTAGGCGCATTCAGATTATAATTTTGTCAAATATTTTTCAATCTTAAAATACCTGGATCTTCATAAGACAATGGCCTTAATTTTTTTCTTATTTGTTAGATTCGGGTTATAATTCCATTTCTTAAGTTATTATGGAAACAGATGAATAAACGTTCGATAGTTATTTTAAAAATTGATTAAAAACCTTTTTATCCAATCGCTTTAACGAGCAAAATATATATTCCTACCTTTTAGCGGCAGCTTTAATTATCTCATCATTAATTCCAGGGCATTGGTTTGAAATATAAGAGCATTTTGATAACAGGCGGCGCCGGTTTTGTTGGGTCTAATTTAGCGATTTTTTTAAAGCGAGATTACCCTGAAACAAAAATTATCGCTTTAGATAATTTAAAAAGACGCGGCTCCGAACTAAACTTAACCCGTTTAAAGAGTAGTGGGATTAGCTTTTTACATGGAGATATTCGAAACAGAGAAGATTTAGAAGAATCAGGCGCATTTGATTTAATAATTGAATGTTCAGCAGAGCCTTCTGTTTTGTCCGGATTTGATGGAGCTCCTGATTATCTGCTAAATACAAATTTAGTGGGAGCCATAAATTGTTTTGAGCTTGCCAGGAAAAGGGAAGCGGATGTTGTTTTCTTATCTACCAGCAGAGTCTATCCAGTTGAATCGATTAATGCATTAAAATACAAAGAAACCGAAACCAGATTTGAGCTAGAAGATCAACAAGCTTTACCGGGAGTTAGTTCTAAAGGGATTGGCGAAATATTTCCTTTAGAAGGAGCAAGAACTCTGTACGGAGCCACAAAATTGTGTTCTGAGCTTATTTTGCAGGAATATGAGTCGATGTATGGAGTGCGCGGAATACTTAATAGATGTGGCGTGCTTACCGGGCCGTGGCAAATGGGAAAAGTAGACCAGGGGGTGGTAGTTCATTGGATTGCCAGGCATATTTTTGGAGGTGATCTCGGTTACTTTGGTTATGGGGGGCAAGGTAAGCAAGTGCGAGATTTGTTGCATATAGAAGATTTTTATCGGTTGTTAATTTTACAACTAGAAGATTTTGAAAAATATAACGGGCAAATTTATAATATCGGCGGTGGGTATAATGTTAGCGTATCGCTTAGGGAATTAACGGAATTGTGCCGTAAGGCTTCGGGAAATAGCTTCGAAATTGGATCTGTGATCAAAAATCGTGAAGGCGATATCCCGATCTATTTGACTGATTGCTCAAAAATTACCGAAAGCTCTGGTTGGAACCCTGTTCATACTCCTGAAAAAATTATTGACGAAATCACCCGATGGGTCGTGGATAATAAGAATTTTCTAGAGCCGATTTTGAGTTAAAATTAATGTTTTAAGGAATTCAGCGTTTGTTGCTATCAACTGTAATACCAGCGTATAACGAAGAAGGATGTATTGCTGAAACCATCCAAAACTTATATGCGACTTTATCTAAAGAAAATATAGATCATGAAATTTTAGTCGTTAATGACAATTCGCGAGATAGCACTGAGGATATTTTAAAAAACTTGACTGCTGAAATAGCATCGGTTCGATACATTAATAATAATATGCCAAATGGTTTTGGTTATGCGGTACGGTGTGGATTGGAAAACTTCAAAGGAGATTGCGTTGCTATCTATATGGCGGATGGTTCCGATTTGCCAGAGGAGTTAGTTCTTTTCTATCGCAAAATGGTTGAAGGGGGATACGACGCGGTTTTTGGCTCTCGATTTATTGCCGGCGGCAAAACGGTGGATTATCCTAAGGTAAAACTTATTGTTAATAGGTTGGCAAATTTATTTATTCGGACGCTTTTCGGGCTTAAATATAACGATATAACGAACGCTTTTAAGTTATATAAGAAAGAAACTATAGAAGGGTTGAGGCCTTTTATGTCGCCGCACTTTAACCTTACGGTTGAGTTGCCTCTCAAAACAGTAGTGAGAAAATATTCTTATACCTGGCTTCCAAATACTTGGATTAACCGTAAAACGGGTGAGTCAAAATTGAAAATTAAAGAAATGGGAAGTCGATACTTATTTATTGTTTTGTATTGTTTAATTGAAAAATATTTAACTTATGGAGATTATCGCAAGGTTGACAAATAAGCTTGCGAACGCTCTTAAAATTTAAGGAATTGTTTTGGAAATAGCAATTGTAACAGGTTCTGCCGGTTTGATTGGATCGGAAATGGTTCGATTCTTAAATGAAAAAAAAATAAAAGTTTTAGGAATTGACAATAATATGCGTCGGGAATTTTTTGGAGAAGAGGCGTCGACCGATTGGAACCGTAAAAAATTAGAAGAAGAGTGCGAGCTTTATACCCATTATCCGATTGATATTCGTTCAAAAGAAAATTTGGAAAAAGTTTTCAACGAGCACGGCAACGATATCAAGCTTATCGTCCATTCCGCCGCGCAACCGTCGCATGATTGGGCCGCTAAAGATCCAATTAAAGATTTTACTGTTAACGCTAATGGGACTTTGAACCTTTTAGAGTTAACCCGCCAATATTGTCCCGAAGCTGTGTTTGTTCATTTGTCTACAAATAAAGTTTATGGAGATACTCCGAACTTACTCCCTTTAGTTGAAAAAGAAACTCGTTGGGAAATTGACGAAAACCACTCTTACTTCAAGTATGGAATTGACGAGTCAATGAGTTTGGATAATACGACTCATAGTCTTTTTGGCGTTTCTAAAGCGGCTGCAGATCTACTCGTTCAAGAGTATGGAAGGTATTTTGGAATGAAGACCGGTTGCTTTAGAGGAGGTTGTTTGACAGGATCTGGTCATTCGGGAACAGAACTGCATGGGTTTTTATCCTATATCATGATATGTAATATGAAGAAAAATCCCTATACGGTTATAGGTTATAAGGGTAAACAGGTAAGAGATAACATTCATAGCTATGATTTAGTAAATGCTCTATACCATTTTTACAAACGTCCGGGAGTCGCTAAGGTATATAATATTGGAGGTGGCAGACATAGCAATTGCTCGATTTTAGAAGCGATTTCTTATTGTGAGGAAATATCGGGTAATAAAATGAACTGGACTTATAAAGAGGAATCGCGAATTGGCGACCACATTTGGTGGATAAGCGACGTTAATCGATTTAAAGAAGATTATCCCGAATGGGATTATAAGTACACCCTCCCTCAAATTTTTTCAGAAATTCATAAAGGGTTGATAACCCGAATCTAGCCAACGCTTTTATGGCGTGAATTTATTTTCGTTATTTTAAGGTTTTATATACAAATAGCCTTGTTCTTGTAAATCGGCAATACGTTTTACGGCAACAGGATGAGCCGTTGGCTTAAATCCTTCGACAAGCGCGTCGAGTCCTTTCTTAAAAACTTTCATTGAAACTTGGCACATCTCTGGCTGGGCTCCTTTCTCTAAAATCATTTGAAACTTTTTTTGCAATTCAGGATCGGCTGTTTTCTTATCGAATAGTGGAAGCGCAGGGCCGTGTACTACAACTTTAACGTCAATTTTATCGGGACCACCCTCGGCATCTATATGTTTGTTGATCAGGGCCATAGCATATTTAGCTACTTTTAAGTCCGAACCATCGATGTGGTAAAGGACTTTAAGTTTACCGTCCGGTCCTCTATGTTCTCCGGCATCAACTCCATTGAATCCCGCTAAAGTTATCCAGGCTCCTAAAAACAGCGCAACTAAAGTTTTCATTATTTTATTTCCTCAAATTAGTTTGTGTTTTTTATTAAATGACTATTTATCCTGCCAAGGTTTTTGGTTGAATGCTTTTAGAATGCATCATAATGCTTACTAAAACAAGGTTGGAATTTGTTACGAGGAAAATAGGAAATTTAAATTATTAAGAAACCTTATGAGAAGAAAATGAGCTAGATAGAGTGTTCCCATCACAATCGCTACCGCTCAGCGATACGCTCAAGGCGTTATTTGTTGCGTTAAGAGTAAAAGTTCCCAATGCTTTTAGGCCGCTGCAATTAACAGATGAGCCGGTTACAGAAACCGTAGCGGAAGTTTCGTTAACGGTTCCAGCTAGTGAAAATAACTCCGATTCGTTAAATGTTCCGTTACCCGTAATGGAAGAACCGGATTGGTTGAAAGTATATATTGCCGAACTGTCTCCTTTAAAACCTTTCCAGGTTCCAGAAAAATTTGAGATACTTATAGAGCTGCTTGAAGTTTTTAACGATGTAAACGCTGAATTAAACGATTTACCGCTGCAATCAGAACCGTTAATAGATACGTTAAGCGAGCTTTGAGTCGAACTAATCGCAAATGTACCAGAAGCATTAAGTTGAGAGCAATTCGAAGATGTCCCCGTAATTGTTATTGTAGCGATTGAATTAGCGACGGTTCCAGTAATAGTGTATGAACCTTTTCCAAAACCAATTTCGTTAAAAGTCCCATTTCCAGATAGAGCAGACCCTGATTGAACCAAAGAATAACTTCCAGTTCCGTCGCTTTTAAAGCCCATCCAAGTTCCGGAAAAATCAGGCGACGTTGCAGAAAGATTCGTTGAAGGCTTATTTACGGTCCTCGCGGAAGCGTTAAATATTGAAGTTCCTCCGCCGCTATTAGATTCGTTTTGAGAGCTTCCCATCATGTCAGAGCAACCAATTAGTCCCAAGAACAAAATTAGTAAAATCGCATAAATAACCCGTTCAACGATTACAGAAATATTTTTATTCATTTCGTCCATAAAATACTTTTTAGCAAGCGACGGAAAACTCTTTTTCTTCTAAAAAGTCGCCATTCAAAAAAAGATGAATCTTCCAGTCGCCGGTAAAATAATTAAATCCCTGCGACGCAAACAAAAGACCTCTCTTTGGATCTTTCTTTTTTAACCTTAACCATAGCCAGGAAGCGAACTTATCTTTTCTGTTATTTAAAAAATCAAGTTCAGTAATTTCTTGTAGTTTCCCATCAGGTCGATACCAAAAGGCTTCTAATCGATTTATGTCCGGTTTTTGTATGTCAAGCCATTGAATATAGACGTGAATTTTTTCATGACATTGGAATAATGTTTTTTCCAGCTTGTTTTGCAAATTATCGAAAAGATAGGCTCGATATTTTGGATGTGTTTCGACAGACGATTCTTTTAGTACTGCGTTTATTCTTTTTTGATGGTTAAGGCCATGGTTATTGCCGTCAACGTATTTTTTATATTCTTGGTCTAGTTGTTCAAACCTGACGAGTACAGGTTTGATTGTTTTTGAAACTTTCGAATAAACCCTTCCTTGTATTTTAGAATAAAAGTCTTTTATCGTTTGAACGCCGAAAGGAGCGGGATCGTATTTTAATGCAAATAACAAAAAAATATCCGCTAACGCTAAAAAAAGCGCGACTCGAGTTAGTTTTTCGGAAAGGGACATCATAGCCGCAAAATCAAACGGAATTAAGCTTTGCTTCAAACTTGCAATGCTTATGGTTCGACCTATCAATAAATGTTTTGAGTAATCTAAATTTATTAAATTAGCGCAAACTTGTCAAAATTTTATTTTATTTGAAATTACGAGTTTAAAAGAGTTGAACCTATTAAACTAAAATAGTTTTGTTTTTTCTTTTTCATGAAAATGGTTTTAGGAAAACTGGAAGAGAAGTTTTTAAGCGTTTCTCCTGGTATTAGTTTATTTTTCAAATAGTTAATGAAGGAGATTGTTAAATAAATGTTTTTGTGGGATTATTTTGTACTAAATAAAATAAAGAGTTTTCTTAGTTTGTTTGCAAAAGGAGTCGAATCTTAATGGAAGAAAACAAATCAAAATTTTTAAAAGGGAAAAGAATTTTTCCCGATCCAATTCAAGGCAATTTAAGCGTCAAAAATCTAATAGACGATTATTTTAATGGCTACAACGGAGCCCGCATTCAGGAAACTTGCCATTTGGTTTCAGAAAAGATGTCCCAAGAAGACGTATACATTGGTATGAGTTTGTCCGGAGCATTAACGCCGGCTGGGCTTGGTTCTTCTTGTATTGTTCCATTAATACGCGCAGGGATGATTGATTACATCGTGACGACCGGTGCGAATATTTATCATGATTTACATCACACGTTGGATCTTGAATTAAAAAAAGGAACGCCGTTAATTGACGATACTCTTCTTTTTGAAAACGATATTATTAGAATTTACGATATTTTCATGGACTATGAAGTTCTTGCTAAAACTGATAATTGGTTACTCAGAGCTTTTTCCAGACCAGAATTTCAAAAACGCTTGGGAACGCGAGAATTACATCAGCTTTTAGGGAAAATTGCCGACGAGGTCGAAGAGGAAAGAGGAACTGTCGGTAAGAGTTTTATTGCGGAAGCGTATCGGTATGATATTCCTGTTTATACATCTTCTCCTGGAGATAGCACGTTGGGGTTGAATATTGCCGCTCTAAATTTGATTGGTAAAGATATTCAAATGGATCCCGCAATCGACGTCAATGAAACGTGCGCTATTGTTTTGGAATCGAAAAATGTTGGGAAAAGCGGCGTCGTTGTTTGGGGAGGCGGTTCTCCTAAAAACTTTATCTTACAACCCGAGCCCGCTTTACAAGAAGTGTTAGGATTTGACATTAAAGGGCACGACTATTTTGTGCAAGTAACTGATGCAAGGCCTGACACGGGCGGGTTGTCCGGAGCGACGCCCAACGAAGCTGTGAGTTGGGCTAAAATTGACCCAGAAACGGTTAATCAATCAATCGTATGTTATAGCGATACGACAATAGTTATGCCTTTGTTGACCGCTTATATACAGGATTGCGGTATCCAGAGAAAACATAAAAGATTGAATAAGCAAATCGACGGTCTGATGAAAAAGTTAAAAGACGCTTTTATGGAAAAAGAAGATATCGTTAGAGGGAAACGAAGCGTGGAAGATACGATTAATTTTTTAAAAGATTCAAAAAGTTAGAGTTTTAATTATTATTCCCATCGTTAATTTTCTAGCCAATGGTTTTTCCTTAACCAGTTTGTAACGCTATTTGCAAGTTGTTTATTTCCTGTTGTAGAGAAGTGAGCGTCATCTATATATAGATCGGATAGTTTTTCGTGAATTAATTTTGTCTTAGCTAATTCCGAAGAGTAATTAAAATAGTTTAAATCTGAATCTTTTAAAATATCTTGAAATATAATTGACCCGCCCCATTCTAAACTTCTTACGGAGTTTACAGTTAATGGAGGAAATAGACCTAGAGGCCTTAGATCTAGAGATTTAAAATCTTTTATATGGAAATCGTTTTTATTTTGATCTGGAAATAGGATTTTTTGAAATGCTTGGCAATAATCAAGGGATGAATTGTGTTTACAAATTTCAATTTTTAAATCGCTTTTAGAAGGAGAAATAACAAATAGAACTTTGGCGCTGTTGTCTAACGCCATTTTATTAATCTTTTGAAATAAAGTTGTGATGATTTGAGTTGCGTCGTCTAATTTTAATGTTTTGTGGTCGCACAGATTCTTTTTCAAATTTTTAAAAAATGGACGTTTTAATAAATGACTTCCGTGGATCAAGTTGATACATGAAAACTTTGAAATATGATCGTTAAGTAATTTGATTTGCCTATCCTGATAAATAAATATAGGTTTACTTTTGCCATAAGACATATTCGAGCCTGTTTCATGTAAGTCGTTTCCGCTATAAATAACAAAGATAACCAATTTGGGATTAACTTTATTAATATGTCTTTTTAAGAATAAATAACTTTGGCCAATCCCATATCCTGATACGGCCATATTTAAAACTTGTAAGTCCGAAATTTGTTGGCCTAGGTAATAAGGAAATGTCTCATGGTCCTTTGTTCCAAATCCCCAGGCGACAGAATCTCCCAACACCAGAATATGTTTTTTAGAGTTGTCAATTTCTTCAGACCTGAATCCCAATGAGTTTAGTTTAAAATTGGAAAATTGGTTTATAGATGATTTCTTGTTGGGTGTGGGAGCCCAGCCCAGTTCAGAGTCGAATTGAAAAGCTGAAATTTTATTTGTTTTATAGTGGAAATAAACCTCAAACCCAATAGCGCCAAATATTAAAGCGGTAACTCCCGAAATCAAGGCAAGAAATATTTCTTTTTTCTTAGTTTGTATAAGAGGAATCATTTATAAAAGAAAAAATTATTTTTCTTTGGCCGGAAAGTTTTCAGACCATTTTTTCAATAGGTCTTTTGTAAATACATCTTTGGGGTTTATCTGTAAAGCCTTTTGCGCCATTTTAATAGCAATGTCGGGTTTTCCTGACTTAAAATATGCTTTTCCCATTAGAGTATAGGTTCCAAAAAAGTTTGGATTTATCTTCAACGCTTTTTGATATTGTTCTATTGCTTGGCTATAGCGTCCATTCGTAGAATAAAGCGAACCTAGATTTAAATAGGAAGGGACCCAATCCAGGCGCTTCTTGATCTCTTTTTTGTAGTAGAACTCCGCTTTTTCAAAATTTCCCAATTTGCTATATAAGGAAGCCAATTCGTTATTTAATAATTCTCGTTCTTTTTCTATTTCATTAGCTTTTAGAAAAAATATGAGCGCTTCTTTGAATTGGCCTTGATCGAGTTTTTTCTGTCCATTCCAATAATTTTTGATGAATTCATAGGCTCGGCGGTACTTGGGAACTTCCAGCGCATGGCCTTTTTGAGCTTTGGTTAGCAAAGCCAGCGCTTTTTCGTATTGCTTTAATTTGAAATGGACCATCGCAAGATGAAAATAAGCCTCGTATTGTTTTTTTTGAAATTGAATATATTGAGTCAAAGTTTTCGCGGCGTCTTCAAGTAAGTTTTGGTTTTTCTGGCGCATTCCATTTAGCAATAATTGATAGTGATCCTTTTTTAAAAAATCTAAAATTTTCGAGTTAGCATTCGTAATCGATTGCCGAGTTTGATCGGACCATGAAATAGATTGTGTTTTGAATTGGTGGAGTTGGTTGAAGGGTTTTTTATTATTTATATGGTGAGTTAACAGCTTTGCGAAGAATAGGTGACCTCCTGGAGTCCAATGGTTGTTGAAATTAAAAAATAGAAAAGGCGAGTGGGAGTTTTGAAAATCAAAAAATTGTTTAAATAGGTCAACATATTGAACGTTATCTGTTTGACCAAAAGTCCATGCTGGATGCTTGGGACGAGATAAACCAACAGCTTCAAAAAAAGAAGGTATTTTAAGTATGAGCGTTTTATCGGCAAGTTTATTCGCCAAATTAAGAAACTCTTGCATAAGGACATTGTAAAGGACGACATTCGCTTCTGCCTCAATTACATCTTTTTTGTAACGGTTGGCAAAGTATAACGCTGGTTGATATTCAGGATTAATTTGTAAAGGCTTAGAGTCGGAACTCCAGGTAATTTTGGGATGGAGTCTTGTATTGGATTTTCTCATAATATCTTCCAGAGATTTATCTGCGGCAGAATTTTCTGGAGAATCCTTTGACGAAAAAGCGCTCATGCGAAAACGAATTAAATTGAGCAAATGCGATTTTTGGGATAAATGGTTGTACCAAACGCTTTGACTGATCTTTGCCCAAATAACGTTAAAAAACGCGTTGTTTAAAAGTTTAACTTGCATCCCAATCAAATTGATTTTTAATGAGCCGTCGGCTGTTATTTTCCATTGAATATCTTGAAAAGACATTTTTTTTGAAAAGTCTTGTCTAAGATCGTCTAAGAAGTTACTGACAATAATCATGTCGGGCGAATACTTATAACCTTCGTTTTTTAAATAAACAAAGTATTCTAATGGCCCCCATGAAGGAACAGCGGCGTTAATTACTCTGAATTTCGTTCTTTGAGAGTTTGCGTTAAGAATTTTTTCCAGGCGGCTGGAAAATAAATCGTCAAATTCAATACCGGGACCGAAAAACACGGAATCTCCAAGGCATAAAATTCGAAATTCTTGAGGAGGTTTCTCGTATGGGATAGGGGTGGCGCTTCGAATAGACTGGTTGTTAGTAACTATATGGTAGGCGGGGATGGGGTCATGATTTTCAATCTCTATATCGGCGTTTGGGCGGAGCGCATTTGGGATTTCAAAAAGCGAAGCGTGATAGTTCGGTTCAATCTTTTGAGGAATAACTATTCGAACAATTACTTCTAGCAGAATACAAGTCGTAAAAAGGCAAATTATGAATACTATCGAATATCGCCAGAATTTTCCGCTCAATCGATTTGATTTAGTTAGATTGTTAAAATTTATATGATAGTAGAATGCTTGTGTATTTGATGTCTTCTCCGGGTGGAGTTTCTTTTAGAAAAGTTCCCGCGAAAAAATAACTTAACAATCCGCTAATCGCAAGATGTCTATTCACTTGCCAGGTAGCTTCTAAAATGGCTTGATTGCCTACATATCGCGCATTGCTTGAGCTACCCGTTCTTAAAGGCGTATTTGCAATGGAGTAAATTCCGTCGTCAACGCTGTACCGCCATAGAAACTCCCACATCGCTACAATTTTATATTTATCAAAAAGAGTAAGTTCCGTTTTGGGATGAACTTCAAATAAGTTGACGGGACCGTATGGAGCTAATTGTCCTAAGTGCTTTCCTTTTCCAAACATTAAGTTGAAAGTTTCCAAATCTGAATCGTTAGGATTGTCATCGCCGCTCGATATATCGCCACGAAAGCTAATTCTTAATTTATGGGGTTGGAATCTCCATGTGTAGCCGGTGTCTGACGCAAAGGTGAAGGCGTTTATATCGCCGTTGCCAAATCCTCCAAATTGACGAATGTACTCAAAATTATAATCTAACGCTCCCCTGTTGCCCCACCAACGAACCCCTAAAGAATGCCGTTGTTCATCGTCGGTTCCTTGAACGAAAACCGCTGATTTTTTGTCCAACCCAAAGTAGTAGAAATCCAGATTGCCGGGAATAACGCCAGGTTTTTTTCTAACCGTGTACAATCCCCAAAATGAAGCTCCTCTTGCAAAATCATTGTCAAATACATGGCGATCAATTTCTACTTGTTTGGAAACAAAACCAGACGTTTTCCAAAGTCCAGAGGTCCATTCAAATTTAAACGCATCGAAGCTTAATCGAACATTTGGTCGTTCTCGGTAATTTACAAAGCGACGAGAACCAAAAATTAGTTCTTGTCTTCCAACGCGCAACAAAAACGAATCGTTGGAGGATTGTTTTAAAAAATAGTCTGCAAAGAACTGATGAAGGTCTAATTCGTCTTCGTCGACGCCGCGAGGACCAGCCAAACGACCAGTTTCTATTCCGCTTTGAATTTGCCCAAAGAAGCGAACTCTTTTATTCAAATGAAGGTCGCCATGAAGCATATAGCGCTGTAAATAATAACCGCTTTTATCTTCCGTTGTCTCTCCCCAATTGTCGTTTTCTACTCTTTCGTAATGTTGTCGAGTTTCTCCGCCTATAGAAAAATAAGCGTCGCTATTTGAATTGAAAGGGATATATTTTATGGAGTCGAAATAGCCGGTTCTCTTTTTCGGATCTTTTAAATAAGTATAATCCTCCATATATCTGGAAGCGTTAAACTTGGGTGGAGAAAAAGCAAAGACATTTATGGGAAGCGTTGCGACAAAAAAAAGAAGAGATCCCAAAATGAAATATTTTTTAATAGAAAGAAAATTAATTTGAAAAAACTGCATGAGAACAACTCGCGCTAAAAATAGAGAATTAGTTTTAATCATTTAATTTCAGCAGTAGGTATTTTATAAGAATTTTATTAGAAGTGTAATTGTCCGCAGGCTTGTTGTCTAATTTAAATTTTTAAACTCTACTGATAACGCTATATTGAATCGAGTTTCGCCAGTTGCAAAAAACAAAACTCCGTTTTCTGAGTCTCTGCAAGCGGTCATTAAATCATATCCAAATAAAGAAGAGCTTTGGCGATTATCAACTGAAGATATTCCAGAATGTAATAAAAAAAGCGATGCGTTTACTTATTTCTAATGTTTTGAAAAATGATGAAAATATTCATGACGCTAATTTTGCGATGGGAATGCCTTTTGCAATTTTGGGGCGTCAAGGCGTAGAATCTTATTGTCAGAGAGCAATAGATACTGTGCGGACTCAGGTATCAAAGAAGAATATATTAGAAAATGGTTGTGTTACAGAAAAATCGGAGAAAGTTTATTCCAATAAAAAACTGAAAAGCGGGTTGTTTGCGAAACTTGATAATCTGCAAACAACCCATGTTATTGTTGAAATGATTTATTTCCCAACAGAGTCTGGCCACCATTGACCCCATTTGACGGAAGCAAGGTTTGTTTTGAAGTTTTCATAGGGGTGGTAATAAGCTAAATATTTACCCTTTGAAACGCCTTCCGGGCCAACTTCTGTCCACTCTTTTGCTGGAAACTTTTCTAGATCGTATAAATAAATCGGTTTATCGTCCAATTTATGTAAGATCAAAAATCCTCTATCTGTTTCGTAATTGAAGTCTCCAAAAACAGTAACCGTAGATCCCGTCAATCCCCAAAAAGTTAAGTTATATTCGTTGTCTTGATGGAACTGGCTGTAACTTTCGAGGCTGCTAACGTCTTCATTTTCAAAAACGGGATAAAATTCCCCGCAAATTGAACATAAGGTGAAATCATTGACTTTAAATAATTTTAACTGGCCTAGGTCTCTGCCCCAAGAACTTGACGAGGCGAGCAAACTAAGCAAGATCAAAACTAAAAATAGATCTCGACGCATAGCTTTATCCTTTCATCAAGGTTTTTTATATTATATAAACGATAATTTTAGAAAAAAAGCCGCTTAAAATTAGTATGTTAACAATATAATCCCTAACAAATAAATTGCAAATAATGGGATTTTTTTAATCAAGATTCTTTGATGAATTAAGAACGATTGTCTATTTTTTTCAAAGTAATTTCCAAGTTTTGTTTTGCTTCTTCCATTAGTGGATCTAAAGTTGAAGCCAATTGAAAGTGTTTAGCCGCTTGTTTTAGGTTTCCATTCATAGAAATTGCGATTCCTAAATTATTATGAGCTTTAGCAAAGCCAGGTTCGATTCTTAAAGCTTGATTGTAATGATGAATTGCCTTTTCAACTTCCTCATTTCTTAAAAAGATATCCCCAATATTGTAGTGAGTTCTATGGTTGTTGGGATTGATTTGGATCGCTTTAAAAAAGTGCTCTAACTTTTTATCGGCATCTTTAGGATCAGAATAGGCGGCTCCCAGGTTTAAGTGAGCTGTTTCGTTCCTCCAAGTGTGTTTGAGAGTGTGAGAAAAAAGAGTCACGCTATTTTGCCAGTGTTTTACTTGAAAAAAACTGGAGACGGTTAGAAGGAAAG
>CAYFMN010000049.1:0-2625 GCA_964344185.1 uncultured Nitrospinota bacterium | reverse complement strand
AATTAACCCCAAAATGGTCAATAAAAATTTCCCCCCCCATTTATAGAAGTTGTAGGAATTGGATATTTCCCAACTGATCGCTAGGTATAATCCAATAGCTGGAATATACATATAACGGTCCGCAAAAGCTTGAACTCCAACTTGGATCAAGCCGATTACCGGGATTAATGTTCCAAGAAACCAAAACCAGCCAACCAAAAAGTGAGGTTTTTCTTTTCTGAAAATTAGGACAACTATGGAAACCAAAATAATAGTAGCAAATCCAAAAAGTACTTCTAAAATTCCATATGGTTTTCGCGGAAAAGGATAAAAAACAGTTAAACCCAAGGGCCATAATATTTTTTGTAAATAAATCCAATATGAAACCGCCGCATTTTCGATTCTTGCCAAAAAAGAAATTGACTGAAGCGAGCTGACCGCGTTGGCTTTTGTCTGAAAAGACAATGTGGTCCAACAGGAGGCGATGGTTATTATAAAAAGAGGCGCTTTTTCTATCAGGAGATTTTTATTTTTTTTAAAAAAGTTAGCAAAACCGTTATCAATAGAAAAACTAATTCGGTTAAGGGGCCAATAGTCCAGTAAAAGTAAGACAAACGGAAAAGTGACCAGCATTGGTTTTGACGTTAACGAGAGAAAAAATAAAATACAAACTTGAGACAGGTTTAAGATTGATTTTGTTGCCTTAAATTTTAGATATGCGTTCAGTGCTAACAAGCCGAAAAAAAGGCTCAATACATCTTTGCGTTCGGATACCCAAGCCACCGATTCAACATGAATTGGATGAATCGCGAATAAGGTTGCAACCATGAGGCTTGCGTTTTTATTGTCGATTGTTTTGATTAAAAAGCTAAAGAGCAGCAACGCGTTTAAAAGATGAAAACCCGTATTTATTAAATGATGAGCCGCTGGGTTTAAATCAAATAGGTAGACCGTAGTTAAGTGGGTGAGGTGGGTTAGGGGAATCCAGTTGGCTGGAATCCATTGTGAGTTTTTGGGATCGAACGAAAGCGCCCATTCAATGCCTTTCCATGACAATCCGTCCTTTATATAGGGGTTTTCCGTTACGTAAAAATCGTCGTCGTAATTTACAAAATCGTGATTGGCCGTTTGTCCATAAATTAGCAAAACGATTAAAGACAAAAAGACGATTGATCCAAGATGGCGATTAGATTTAGAAGGGGGTTTTGATCCATCCATTTTATTATGCGGCTTTTTTACCGACACAAGAGACCCAAGCTTGGGCAAATAGGCCGTTAGGTTCTTCCATCCATTCTCTCAAAGTTTGAGCGTGCATTGTTTCGTCAGCCTTTTCAAGTTGTAAGGCTAGATATTTGCCAATGAAGTTTAGAGATTTGTAAACTTCATATCTGGCGTCAATCTTAATCTGATCAAAACCGGCGCTTTCAAAAAATCGTGAAAGTTTGCCTCCAACAAAAACATCGCCGCCATTTTTTGTTTGAAGGTCTTTATAAGCTTCGATTGCCTGACTTAATTTTTCGGAAGAGGGCGCTAGAAGAAAACCGCTCCAATCGGGACTGCATACTGCAAGAGTTCCTCCTGGTTTAAGAACCTTATGAATTTGTTGAACCGCTTTAGAAGGATCTTTAAGGTGTTCTAAAAGCGCGTGAGAGAACACTGCGTCAAAGGATTCGTTTATATTTTCCAAGTCGTAAACATTCGCTTGTTGAAACATGATATTTTCTAATTTTCTCGTTTTTGCCTGGTCTTCGGCAATTTTGAGGACAGACTTTTCTACATCGACGCCGAGCGCCTTTCCGTTAGGAATCCGTTCAGCTATATCACATGTTAATACGCCAGGACCGCAGCCACAGTCAAGGACTGTCATTTGGTCTTTCAGGAATGGCAGGAAAAAAGTTCCATGTGTTTCCAATCTGCGATTTGACATGAAAGAGACAGAGTTTTTGCTATACCCGGGCGTGTATTGTTCTTGCATAAAAAATTTAGAAAAGATAATTAACCGAAATCGATTATAACGTTATTTTTATTGAATCAGAATTTAAGAAAGGGTAGGGAGGGTGTAAAAATTTAAACAATAAAAAACCCGCTAACAAAAATAATGTTAGCGGGTTTAGAATTTTAATCCCGGCCTTGACCTACTCTCCCACACGGTCACCCATGCAGTACCATCGGCGCAGAAAGGCTTAACTTCCGTGTTCGGGATGGGAACGGGTGTGACTCTTTCGCTATTAAGACCGAGAAAATCGTGAATTTTTCTCAATTGAACCAGTTCGAAGTAAGCTGAGATCGCCTTCAGGCCGAAACCTGAGGGCGAAAAAAATTTTGAAGGTCAAGCCTCACGACTTATTAGTACTGGTTAGCTAAACACATTACTGTGCGTACACATCCAGCCTATCAACCTTGTAGTCTTCAAGGAGTCTTCAGTCTTCCCGAAGGAAGAAGAGATATCTAGTTTTGGAGTTGGCTTCCCGCTTAGATGCTTTCAGCGGTTATCCGTTCCGAATATAGCTACCTGGCAATGCCACTGGCGTGACAACCAGAACACTAGAGATTCGTCCACCCCGGTCCTCTCGTACTAGGAGCAGATCTCCTCAAATATCTCACACCCACGACGGATAGGGACCGAACTGTCTCACGACGTTCTAA
>CAYFMN010000048.1:9500-38542 GCA_964344185.1 uncultured Nitrospinota bacterium | reverse complement strand
CTCAGCTTGCCTCTTAATTCGAAACCAAAGTTGCACTTACAACTTGAATCCGCCGTGTTTAAAATGAAAACTAATTTACAAAAAGAGTTTAATTCTAAACAGTTTAAGCCAAATTTAATTTTTTTAGTTGTTGGTTTTTTTTTATTATTCGTTGCTAGTTTAATAAATAAGTCTGATTTTCCTACTATCCAACCGATTTTTTTAAATTTTGGTATTGTTGTAGCTTCGGTTGCAAGTGTTAATTGGATTTGGTGGTTTTGTGGGGGAAACCCCATAGAGTATCAAGTAGATGATTTGTCTAAGCAAGTTAAGAGACTTTCAAAAACATTAGATATCATTGAGAGCGTGAATAAAGTTGGCCTTTATGAGGTTAAAGATAGAGCTGGGAATTTTGGAAAACAAGAAGATTGGCTAAGTTTGATTAATGATTTGGTAGTTTCAATTGATCTGATGGGTAGGACTCTTTATAACTGGTTTGAGGCTGAAGCTTTTGAACCTTTGGTTATAAAAAAAATTGTTAGTGATGATGTTAAATTTCGATGGTTATTTATTAGTGAAAATAATAAACATTTAAAAGGTTTAGATGAAGATGGTAAAGAAATAAACCAAATCTTATTAAAAAAGATAGGACCTGTTTGCACATCTTTGAAGAGAATTAGAGAAAAATTACCTGAAGAAAAAAAAGAAAACTTACAAGCTCGTGTGTTTTCACATGTTCCTCTTTTTTGTTCTTTTATAAAAGTTGATCAACGGTTTATGGTTACCCAGTATCTTCATTCGAAAGGTTCTAAAGATTCGCCTATAATTTGTTTTCAGGGACTTAATTCACCTTGGGCAAAAATTTATGATGAGTTTTCTTATATTTGGAGAGATTCTCAGGATCTCTTTTTATAAGAAAATTACTTAATTAACGAATTTCGAGAAGCTTTAAGGCCCATTTAGATTTTGGAGGTTAGAAAAAATTTTTAAAATACCAAAAGGTATACAAATTACCCTCTCTTTAAAGTAAAAGTTAGATAATGAAATCGTTAAGTTATACGAAAGACTTGGAAGAAGTTTGCCGTCGAGTTATCTGGTTCGAAGAACCGGAAAAAGCGCTTTCCGATCCTATCCGATTTGTCGCTTACGCTATGACCTATGGCACGCACGATGATATAAAAATTATTCGAAAGTATCTGTCCGACGACGATTTGATTGAATCGTTAGAAAAAGCTCCTCCAGGAATATTTGACGGTCGCTCCTGGGCGTATTGGAATTTAAAAATGGGCCGTTACCCAACCCCGCCAATGCCTGTTCGACAATTTGATTAAATAATTCAGTGGTTTTCCAACCTTAAGCCAGTCTCGCTTTTTTCCTCTAGGTTTCTATACAGGGAACCTCTAAGATGTCCACGAGCCACCCTTATTAAAAAAGTCGGGCGATTTGCCAGGAGTTAAAAATTCGAATTATTAGAGATACGCCTAAATATTCTTATCCAAACTTGTCTTCCTAAAATTAAATTTTACAAAAATGTACTCTTAGGGCAGATTCTTTCAGAAATTGTCGATCCCGATAACGATTTTTTAGGTCATATTGGAGGAGACGATTTTATTTGTCTTTTTAGAAGCGAAGACTGGGAGGATCGCTGTAATCGAGCGCTAATAGGATTTGACCAAGAAACGGCTAAATTTTTCTCCGAAGACGATCTAAAAAATGGAGATTATTACACAGAAGATCGTCAGGGAAATAATGTTTTTCATTCACTGATGAAAATTTCCTTAGAAGCTATTATAGTGGAGCCTGGATCTTTTAACTCTCACCAGGAACTAGCGGCTGCGGCTTCGTGCACCAAAAAATAGATTTTTACGGTTTTAATCTTTTTTGTAAAAATCAGAGTTTAGTTAAAACTCATTGTGTTTTTTGAAATATATGGGATTGAAATTTCAATAACCACTAATTTTTTTTCGTGTTTTGTTTTATTATCTTGAGTTCTCTTGTCACCTCAATTTGGATTCTGTATAATCTCTTTTTACTTTATTTTTAAGTAATTTAGATTTTATCTGATTTTCTCCAGCCTATAGATTTTTGAGAGGGCCTCTAAACATTATTTTGGGCCACGAGCAGTCCTTATGAAATAAAGAGTCACGAGTTGCTTTAAGTGGAACACCGAATTAGTAGAGATACTCTTAAATCATTCCTTAGGAATAATTCCATAAGAAATAAATCTTTTTATAACTTGTTTGTCTCGTTTAGCGAGGTAAGGAGTAACTAATAGAATGTCGAAAAGGATTGCAATTAATGGGTTTGGCCGTATTGGCAGAATGGTTTTGCGAGCAATTTTGGAAGATAGTCGTTGTGATGATTTAGAAATAGTCGCCATTAACGACCTAATGGACACCAAGACGTTGGCGCATCTTTTTAAATACGACTCTGTTCATGGGCGAAACCCTGCAAAAATTGAAGCTGCGGAAAATGAAATAAAAATAAACGGGAAAAGCGTTCGGGTTACAGCCGAAAAAGATCCATCTAATTTGCCTTGGAAAGAACTCAATATTGATGTTGTCATCGAATCTTCGGGGTTTTTTGCAAGTAAAGCAGGAGGGCAAAAACATATAGACGCAGGCGCAAAAAAGGTCATTATTTCAGCCCCTGCAAACGATTCTGATATAACGGTTGTTTTAGGAGTTAATGAAGGGAAATACGACCCTAAAGAACATCAGGTTATTTCAAACGCTTCTTGCACAACAAATTGCGTCGCTCCATTGGCAAAAGCTTTGAATGATAAATTTAAAGTCAAACGCGGTTTAATGACCACAGTCCATTCTTATACGAATGATCAAAGGATTTTAGACGTTCCCCACAAAGATCCAAGAAGGGCCAGGGCGGCGTCGCTTTCAATGATTCCAACGTCCACAGGAGCCGCTAAAGCCGTTGGTTTGGTTTTACCGGAACTCAATGGAAAATTGGACGGTATGTCCATTAGAGTGCCAACTCCTAACGTTTCTTTAGTTGATTTGGTGGTTGATATCGAAGGCGAAACCACTAAAGAAGAGGTTAACGAAGCGCTCAAATCCGCTTGTGAGAATGAATTAAAGGGAATTATGGAATTTGAAACCGATCCTTTGGTTTCTTCCGATTTCAATGGAAACTCGGCTTCTTCGACTGTTGACGCTCTTTCTACTAAAGTTGTCGATAAGAATATGATTAAGGTTTTATCCTGGTACGATAATGAATGGGGTTATTCCTGCCGCGTTAGAGATCTCGTGCTATTTATTTTTGAAAAAGGTATCTAGAACATTCTTCCAAGAGTCATTATTTTTATATTTTGTCGACTGCACTTTACTTTTGGGAAAACTCAAAAGAGGCTAATAAATGAAAAAGCCTATCATTGCTGGTAATTGGAAAATGAACCTTCCTTGGCCAGAAGCCCAGGAGCTTGTTTGCGAATTGACTAAAAAGCTATCCGGCCCGGTAAATGCAGAAATCATTTTATTTCCGGCTTTTACGGTTCTTAAGGCAGTTCATGGTTTGCTGAATGGTTCTGATATCAAAATTGGCGGTCAGAATATGTCCGGTCAAGTTAAGGGAGCGTATACAGGAGAAGTTTCAGCCGATATGCTTTTGGATTGCGGTTGCTCGTATGTACTCCTGGGGCACTCTGAACGCCGAACTCTTTTTGGGGAAACTGATAAACAGATAAACGAAAAACTTATTCTGGCTCTTGAAAAAGAGTTGTCCCCAATTTTATGCGTTGGCGAAACTCTGGAGCAAAGGGAATCGAACCTAACCGAAAGCGTTTTAAAAAATCAAATATCTATTTGTTTAAATAAGGTTAGCAATATAGACTTAAAGGATATTATTATTGCTTATGAGCCTGTTTGGGCAATAGGAACTGGTAGAAACGCTACTCCCGAGCAGGTAATGGAATCGCATGAGTTTATTCGTGCAACATTAAAAGAACTTTACGATTCTGAAGCAAGCGACCAAATGAGTATTCTTTATGGAGGAAGCGTTAATCCTCAAAACAGCTCGGTATTATTGGCGAAAGAGGGGGTAGACGGTTTATTAATAGGGAGCTCAAGCTTGATCGCCGACTCGTTTTATGCGATTATAAATTCAATAAATTAAGGAGGAGAAGAGCATTACATGAACACCATTTTGGTTTCCATTCACATAATAGCCGCTTTATTTTTAGTTTTGATAGTTTTGTTGCAAACTGGTAAGGGAGCGGCAATGGGTAATGCTTTTGGAGGAACCGGAAGCCAGGCTATGTTTGGTACCTCAGGCGCAGGGAATATTTTAAGTAAACTGACCACAGTTGCTGCAGTCATTTTCATGTGTACTTCTCTTGCTTTAGCCACTCTTTCATCCAGGAAAGAGGCTAGTTCTGTAATACCTGAACAAACTCAGGAGCAAAGCCAACCGGCGTCTTCAGACCCTAAGTCAGCGAAATAAAAGCGAAAATAGAGCCGATGTGGTGGAATTGGTAGACACGTGCGCTTGAGGGGCGTATGGAGCAATCCGTGGGAGTTCGAGTCTCCCCATCGGCACCAGATTTTTTTCTTTTGACTCGTATTCCTAATAAAAATAGCTTAATACTTGAAAAAATAAGTATTAAGGCTCTATTTGTCGCCAAATCGCTAAAGAAATTCTCCCAGATTTCGTTAAATAAAAAGAGTTCTTTTTTAATAATGAAGGAAGCTTTTTAAATCTATTTTTCATATGAAATCTAACCGAAAAGTATTGGTTACCGGAGGGGCTGGATTTATAGGATCGCATACCGTGGACGCGTTATTAGAACGCGGAGATACGGTCCGGGTTTTTGATAACCTCAATCCTCAAGTTCATGGCCCAAATGCAGAGATTCCAAGACATCTCAGTTCTCATGTTGAGTTTATTAAAGGCGATGTCAGAGATCGTGATTGTCTTAAAAACGCAATTCAAGGAATGGACGTCATCATTCACGATGCGGCAGAGGTTGGCGTTGGACAATCTATGTATTCCATTGATCAATATATTTCTGTAAATGTTCAAGGAACGGGAATCCTTTGGGATATTTTAGTAAATGAAAAACATTCCATTGAGAAGGTTCTCGTTGCCAGTTCAATGAGCCTTTATGGGGAAGGGCGGTTTGAATGTGAAGAGCATGGGCAAGTAAAACCTAAGCCAAGACTTGAAAAAGATTTGTTGGCTAAAAAATGGGAAATGTATTGTCCTGACTGTGGAAGCGTTTTAAAACCCACTCCAACAGACGAAGAAAAAGAGCTGGATTGTACCTCTGTTTACGCGCAGAGCAAAAAAGATCAGGAAGTTTATTCCATAATGATAGGGAAGGCCTACCAATTGCCAACGGTAGCTTGTCGTTATTTTAATTGTTACGGCCCAAGACAAAGTTTGAATAACCCATATACTGGAGCCGCAGCAATTTTTTCTTCAAGTATCAAAAACGACAAACCTCCTTTGATTTATGAAGACGGCGAACAAACCAGAGATTTTATTCATGTAAAAGATCTGGTGCGCGGTAAACTCCTTTTATTAGATTCTCCAGAATCGAAATTTGATATCTACAATATCGGAACTGGCCAGCCAACTTCTATTTTGCAATTAGCTCAAGCTCTCATTGATTTATCCAGTAAAAGCTTTGCTCCAAACATTATTCATAAGTTTAGAAACGGAGATATCCGACATTGCTATGCCGACGTTTCTAAAATTGAAAAACTAGGTTTTAAGCCAGAATTTTCATTAAAAAAAGGACTAGAGGATTTATCTAATTGGGTTGAGAAAGAAACCGCGGAATCAAAGGTTGATCTTGCTCATGGCCAATTGGTAGAAAAAGGTTTAGTTGTTTAAAATTGCCGAAAGTGAAGATCCTTCGGTTTTTTTGTATTTTTTTATCTGTTCTCCTGTTTAATTGTACTGTAGTAACTCCCTCAAGCGCTCAAGGCGTCGCTTACCGGACAAAGATTTTTGGCGTCAAAAACCCAGAATTAAAAAAGACTCTTGAAGTTTCCTCAAGCCTTATTCAATTAAAAGACTCTCCCCCTTTAAGCTACACTGGTTTAATTCGCCGGATTCAAAACGACGAGGAAAGGTTCCAAAAAGTCCTTCAATCGTTTGGTTATTTTTCAGGAACTACAAAAGTTCAGATTGCCGGTAAACCCTTCCATACTTTACGCTCCCTTGCGCTTAGAAAAGAGAAAAGTCTTCCCGTGGCTATAAAAGTTTCGACTGGAGCTCTATATAAATTCGGAAAGATACGGATACGAGGTTTTGAGACGATGAAATCAAAACCGATTGTTTCAAATATTAAGACTGGTGATCCCGCTTTAGGTTCCGAAGTTTTAAAAACAGAAAGCGATTTATTAGCCCAGTTAAAAGTTAGCGGTTACGCTTATGCAAGTTTAGGAAAGCGAAAATTGCAAATAGACCGTAAAAATAAAACCATGGACGTTGAATTGATAGCGATTCCAGGGCCAATAATTCGATTGGGAAAAATAGCGCTTAAGGGAAATAAGAAAGTTAAACCAGATTTTATTATTCGGAAGGCTCCTTGGAAAAAAGGAGATATCTATAATCCTACGACGATTAAAAATTATCAGAGCGTTTTATCTAATTTGGGATTGTTTTCCTCAGTCAAAGTGCGAATGCCAGAAAGGAATAAGCTTCCCCAAAAAATAACAAAACCTGTGCCAGTTATCGCTACGGTGGAAGAAAAAAAAATGCGTTTTGTTGGTTTTGGAGCAGATTATTCTACCAACTTTGGAGGCGGTCTTTCAGCATTTTGGGGACATAGAAACTATTGGGGAAGAGGTGAGAAATTAAAAATAGGCAGTCGTGTTGACCGTATCGGTGAAAACGAATTCAGTAAAATTAACAAAAATCTAAATTTAGAATTTAAAAAACCTGATTTTCAGATTTTGGGGCAAGAACTTATAGGAAACGGGAAATTAATAAGCGAAAGTTTTGACGCTTTTGACCGCGATGCAATTTTTGGTTCTATTGGTCTAAAAAGAAATTTTGGACGTTATATATCATTTACCGGAAGAACTGCAGGAGAATTTGCGGAAATTGACGACGATGGCGATAAAAGTGAGTTCACTTTATTTAGTTTGCCTATTGGGTTGAAATTTAATAACTCGGACGACTTATTAAATCCAACAAAAGGAATGAGGCATGAATTAGCAATTACTCCATTCGCGACAATATCTGGAGATGGAGACAATTTCACTATAGGCAGGCTTACAAGTAGGGCTTACTTTGATGTTTCTGGGTCTAAAAATTTGGTCGTGGCATTTCGGGGAAGCCTTGGTGGAATTATCGGCAACTCGACCCTTGATATTCCAAAAGACAAAAGGTTTTTTTCTGGCGGCGGCGGTTCCATACGCGGATACGAATTTCAAAAAGTAGGGCCGCTTGACGCGGAATTAGACCCTGATGGGGGAAGAAGTTTAGTCGAAATCAGCTCCGAACTTAGATTCCGTATCAAAGACTATGGATTGGTTTTATTTGTCGATGGCGGAAATGTTTTTAACGATGAATTTCCTAAATTTGACGAAGAGTTACAATGGGGAGCTGGAGTTGGTTTTAGATATTATGCAAGTTTTGGCCCTGCCAGGGTCGATGTCGCCATCCCCTTAAACAAAAGAGAATTTGACGAAGATTTTGCGTTTTATATCAGTTTAGGACAATCGTTTTGATAAAGAACTTTAAAAAACTATTTCGATTTTTAATTAAAGCATTTGTCTGGGGCGTTCTTTGCTTGATTTTAACTTTAGGAGCAACTTTTGCCTCATTGCAAACTAATTTTGGAAAAAGGTTTTTAGAGAATTTTATTAGCGGTGCTGCCGATTCTCCCGATCTAAAAATCAAACTGGAATCTTTAGACGGTTTACTGCCTTTTCAAATAGAGCTGGGTTTGCTCCAAATCTCCGATAAAGAAGGAATGTGGTTGGAAGGGAAAAATATTCGTTTAGAGTGGAAACCGCTAGCTCTTTTAAATCCTGAATTAAATATTGTTGAAATTTCTGGGAAAAGTATCAGTATACAAAGGTCGCCTAAATCTTCAAAACCATCGGTTGAAATAAAAGCCGATCCAAAAACAAGTGGTAAAGCGTTTTTTAAAGGCATTCCAATTCCTGTAGTGTTACAGAAATTAAAATTTGAAAAAATTTCTCTTGGAAAGGAACTTGTCGGCGAGCCGGTAGTTTTAGAAATTGAAAGCGACGGCGAATATCGCGATTTTAAAAAGGGCATAGAGTTTAACGCCGCCGTAAACAGGTTAGACGGACCTCCAGCTTATTTGAAAGCCAATCTGGGTTTTAACCCAATTAAAGGAGAAATCAAATTAAACGTTTTAGCCGGAGAACCTAAAGGCGGTATTTTGGTTAAAAAATTGAAGCTACCAGGATTGCCCAAAACGGAATTTCGCGTTCAGGGAAAGGGTACTTTAAATTATTGGAAAGGAACGTTAAATATAAAAGCGGGTCCTGAGTTATGGGCGAGAGGGACAACCTCCGTTATAGCCGTTAAAGACCCAGCCAAATACGACATAGAGTTAGATCTACAAAGCGGTTTTTCAATTTTATTAGAACCAAAATTGAGGCCGTTGCTGGGAAATCAGGTTAAAGTAAAAACAACAGCGTCGGTTGATCCTTTAGGTGTTGTTGAAGTAAAAAAATTAGCGGTTAATTCGGCAGGCGCAAATATAGAAGCGTCTGGAAATTTTGATTCTTCTCAAAATATAGGTAATGTCAAGTTTAAGATTAAAAATAAAGATTCAAAACCATTTGAACAAATAGCGCAAGGAGTAAACTGGCAATCGTTTTTTGTTTCAGGAGAAGCATTGGGCGATTTGTCGAAACCGAATATCTATGTGAAGTTGAAGCTGCAAAAACCAAGTTTCGAAAATAATTTTGCAGATAGCGTTTCTGTTATTGCCGCTTCAAAGGGAAAGTTAGACGCTCCTAACGTTATCGTTAATGCAACGGTAAGCAACCCCGAGGCGAAGGATTTCTCCGCGCAATTAGTCGACTTGAGAGCAAGTTCTTCAGGCTCTTTAAAATCTCCAAATATAATAACTAACCTTAAAGTACAAAATCCTAGAACTAAAGACGTTGAAATTAGAGAAGTTTATCTAAAAGCTCAAACTTCAGGAGATTTAAAACAGCCGAATGTTAAAACAGAGTTGACGGTCTTCGATTCTTCGGTAAAAGAGTATCAAATAAGAAAAGTTTATTTAAGAGCTAACGCCGTTCCGGATGGTTTTTTAGATAACAAAAAAACTAATTGGGGGTTAAACGCTAGGGGTTCGGTATCGACAATAACAGGATTGGAGCCCAAAATAAGTCGGCTAGTTCCTAATGCGCGTTGGGAATTTAAGGGGAAAATAAACCCGTCTGAAAAAAGAGTCCAAATAAAAAATTTAGGCGTTCACTTGCCAACAGCTCATTTGACTACGACGGGGAATATAGAAGAATGGGGTAAGACTGCGATTGTCAACGCAAGCGTTAAGCTGCCTGATTTATCTTCTTTTTCCCAAATCGCCAATATTCCTTTGAAAGGAATGCTGTCTTTAAATTTAGGAGCTTCCTCACATGAATATGGGAAGAGCTTGGAATCGCAGATTTCGTTAAGGACAGCCGGGTTAAGAACTGGAATCGAATTAGCCGACGATATTTCTCAAGGGCTAGTAGGGTTTCAGGGAAATATAAAAAAGGATTTAGGTGGAAACATCAGTTTAACCGATTCTAAAACAACGCTTCCCATAGGTTCATTAGCCTTAAGCGCGGTTTTAAAACCAGATAAAAAAATTCTGGCTAACTGGGCTTTGGATATACCTCATTTAGCCGATTTATCGAGACCTTTAAAACAAGACATAAGAGGCGATTTGATTTTGAAAGGACGCGCTTTCGGTCCGATGGAATCTCCCAGGATTTTTATTAATACTGTGGGAAATAATTTAGGATTTGGAACTAACGAAATAAAAAACTTAAAACTAAATACGAACGTTTCAAATATAGTAGAAGCTCCTATGGGATCTGTTGATCTAAAAGCCAATTTAATGGGACAAACAGGGGTTTTTTCTACAGACTTTTCTCTTAATCAAAGAAAAGATAAATTACAACTAAAACAAGTTAGCCTGGAAGCTCTAAACTCTTCTTTGACCGGTAACCTGGAAGTGTTTTTAGGCGAAAAACTAATTGAGGGTTATTTAAAAGGAAAAGTGAAAAAATTCAATGAAATATCCAGGCTAGCCAAAAAAGATCTTTCAGGTGATTTGGACTTTAATGTTTCCTTAACTAAGGATAATGGACAGTCTGCTCGTTTTATGGTTGTTGGCAACGACCTTGAGCTGAACGATGAAATTAAAGCGTCCTTAAAAAAGTTTCAGGCTGCGGGAACCGCGTCAAATATCCTTCAAGATCCAAAAGTTAACGCTGATATTTTTCTGGCAGACGCAAATCAAGGCGGGAAAACCCTCAATAAGATGCGTCTAAAATTGAATGGTTCTTTAAAAGAAGTGGAATGGGATATAGATTTGCTGGCGAAAGTAGATAAGCCTGTGGCTTTAAAAGCCGCAGGAAGCCTAAGAAATGACACTACGTTAAAGCGAGTGATTCTAAAAAAGCTGGAAGCCAAAGCCGCCAATATCCCAGTACAGTTATTAAAGCCAGCCAGCTTCAGTCAATCCGGAAAAAATTTAGAATTAAAAAACTTGGCTTTAGGTATTAAGGACGGAAAAGTTTTAGGCGATGCAAAGTTTGGCGGGAAAAATTTTGAAGGCAATTTGCACGTTAAAAAACTTCCTTTAAGTTTGGCGGGAACGATAAATCCTACATTAGCTCTTTCCGGTAATTTAAACGTAGACGCAAACCTAAGCGGCTCTGCTTCTGATCCTAGAGGAACCGTTCAAGTGAGATTAAGAGATTTCAAAATGCCGGGAAGCCAATCTGCGGGCGTGGGGGCCGCCGGAGCAGATATTGACGCTGATTGGCTATTGGGAAAAGTCAGTATAAACGGTTCTGTGTCGCAATCAAAAGTTGGTAAGATTAGTTTAAAAGGAAATGTACCATTAGAATTAGATCCTATAACGTACAAAATTGATCTTCCCAAAACCAGACCCATTTCCGGAGATGTGCAAGGCGTTGTTGATCTATCTTTCGCAAACGATATTTTATCCGCTAGTGGTAACTCAATAAAGGGCAGGGCAAAAATTAAAGCGGGAGTTTCTGGTTCCCTTGACAAAATAAACTTTAACGGTGATGTATCGTTACAAAAGGGTCGATTTGAAAACATTCAGTTTGGAACTTTAATAAACGATATTAATTTGCTTCTCAAAGCAGATAACAAAGGTATATTGATCGAGAGATTCACGGCAAAAACCCCCAATAATGGAGCGATTAAAATATCAGGTGCGGTTAATAGGGAGTCCGACGGAAAAATCTTTACGGATATCTCAATCGACTCCAGACAGGCGCAGATGGTTGCCTTGGATTATTTAACTACGCAGGTAAGCTCTAATTTGAAAGCCAAAGGCTCTCTTAATGATATGAAACTGGGAGGCGTAATTCAGATTGATAGAGCTGAAATAAGAATTCCAGAAAACTTACCTCCTTCAGTTGTCGCTTTGGAAGTCACAGAAAAAACCGACGGTAGTATAGAAACCTCCAAAATAAAAGAAAAAGAAACCGAAAAAGAAGCTCCCTTTAAGGCTGATTTGGATTTAGCCATAAAAGCTCCTAGAAGAATTTATGTTCGAGGACGCGGTTTAGAAACTGAAATGGAAGCAAATATTCGCGTAACGGGAAATACTAATATTCCTGTTATAAATGGCGGATTGAATATGCGACGAGGCACGATGGAATTGTTGGGGAGGCAATTAACCTTTAACAAAGGTTCCGTGAATTTAGACGGCGTTCCAAGATTAGAACCGACTTTGGATTTTAAAGCGGACATAGCCGCGAAAGAATGGATTATTCATGCGGGTATTACAGGACCCGTTTCAAAACCCGTCATAGATCTGAGTTCCACACCTGAATTGCCCCAAGACGAAGTTTTAGCTCGGTTGTTGTTTGGCAAAAGCGCAGGGTCTATGACGCCTTTAGAGTCCGTTCAATTGGCCAACGCGGCAGCGGAACTTGCCGGGTTAACTTCTTCAGGACCGGGGATAGTAGACCAAATTCGCGGAGCGTTAGGATTGGATACGTTAAAGTTTGAAGGAGGTTTAGGAACAGGAACTCAAGTAGAGGCCGGTCAATATGTTGCAGAAGGAGTATATGTTGGAGTTAAGCAAGGAGCGGATCAAAACTCAACGGGAGTGGTCGTTCAAGTGGAAGTGTCGGATAAAGTAAAAGTGGAGAGCAATATGACAAACAACGATTCCAATGTTGGCGTCAACATGGAATGGGATTATTAACCAAGGGAAATTATTTTGAATATAAAAGCGCTTAAGGAAGCTGAAAAGAAATTTCTGAAAAAATATCCGGGAGGTTTTACTCATCCTGAGATGGTGGCTTTAGGCAAGAAACATAAAATGGAACAACTGGAGAAAATGGCAAAAGAAAGCTTTGCCAAAAAAAAATTTGACGATACAGAATTCATTCTTTCCGAAACCTGCAAGCTTGTTGGGCGTTCAACGTTGATATCCATGTTTGAGAAACCAAAATTCAAAGAAATGATCAAAGGATTAAATAAAAAAGATAAAGAAATCTTTGTAGAATCTCTTTACGAGTTATTACATGGGAAAGAAAAAGTAGGTTTTGAGCTTCTAGTTTCCGAACTCCAAAAAAGAAAACTGGCTAAATGGACATTAGCGACAGTTGCTCAGACCTATTATCGACCTCAAAAAGAAGTTTTAGTTAAACCATCGACGACGAAACTTATTATTGAAAAATTGGATTTAGATCTTGTGTATAAACCAACCCCAACTTGGGAATTTTATAGTAAATACAGAAAGCAAATTAAGGAATTGAAGACAAAAGTAAATAAAAGCCTGTCTCCAAATAATCCCGCTTTTTGCGGATTCTTGATGATGGATCTTTGAGGAACACCATAACAGGGCTAAGATTCAAGCGAAAAGGAGACCGGTCTCATTTACCACTGAGCGTCATCGTTTGTTACAAAAAGCCCTCCTATGAATCCTATAATCAAACTTAGTATTATCATTGCTAGTAGGTGAAACGTTATCGTGCAACAAAGCTGCTTTTTGTTAACTCCTGGCTGATGAATTTCTACGATGTTCATTTCTTCTGGATGTTGCTCTTCTAATTCCTGATCCAGATGATTTGGATGTACGTCTACAGGGACAGGGTCTCTTCTTATACACTTGCAAATGCATCCAGAAATAAGCTGAAAACCTATATTTACAGGTACCGACACAAGCGTGGTTATCACTGTTGCGGGGAGTCCAAAACTAGCGGCGACATCTGGAGAAATGGCGTCTTCAGAATATTTATATACTATAGTTATTGCCGTACCTGTTACCAATACCACGCCTCCAAGCCCAACAAAAAACTTAGCAAGACGCGTCATTAATACATTTGTTCGGCCAGCGCTTTGTATTGCCTCAGTAGCTACTTCCGGACTGGCCATAATTCTTGCTAATATAGCTCTATTTTGAGCGTTATTTACTCCAGGTTGCTGTAAATTGTTATAGAATGTTCTGGCGGTTTCAAGGGTTAAGTTGGGTCTCAATCGAGCCAATGCACCACTTGCATCGTGGGCAAACTGATTATCTTGATGACCGTCATTCCAGTCGGTTTGCGGAACGTTTAAGTGAACTTCTAAACGATTTATAAATCCCGCTATTTGAGCTCGCGCTCCTTGCTGTTGCAATGCGGCCAATATGTAAGGCTCTGTGAGTCGGGCAGTTGTTAAAAACCTTATTGTGCTTTTAACAATGATAAAATTAAACGTTTTTCCTTCTTCTTTAATGATTTGCGAAATCACTTCGCTAATTGGGGTTACAAATCTCCTAGTATTAAGCAAAAAAGTATTTCTGTTGTTTATGGCATCTTCAACTATTTGCCTTATTTCATCTGCATCATTGGCATTTTGTATTCGACGTAAATGATATCTTGATCGATTGCGTACCTGCCTATTGTAATAAAGCAACCGCAACAGACCATCGTACGTTGTTGGTCCTACGGCAAACGTGTTACTTGTTACCAAAAACTTCATTAGAATACCCCCTTAAATAGAAATTTTTGTTTTCGATAATTTTATCTGATTACAGAATAAAAACAAGCTATTTTTGTTAAAATTTAATCTTTTTTTTATAAATAAGATTTTATTATAGTATTAGAAAAATAATTTTTACGTTGAGAAAATTATTAGGTTATTTCCAAGACAAAACATTCGTGTTTGGGGCGGGGGGGATAGCCTCGTAAATCCAATCCTTGACCTTTCTTTCTTCTTCATTTATGCATCGGTTTCTATCAGAGCGCAAATTCATTAATTCGCATTTTGATGAAATAAAATAGGTTCTTAATACAGGTAGTAAATTTTTTACCTGACCAAAAACGCTTCTTGGAGTATTTGCTACGTTATCGACGCCTAATAGGATTGCGCCCTGGTCCGAACAAAATCCTCCTGGTGAAAAAAATGGATAAGTAGCTGGAATTAATATAGGCATCAGTGGGGCTAAAAGCAGCGAATAGGCTATGACATAAGGCGGCCAAGTATATTCTCCTGAAAATGCGGCATTATCTACTTTGTAATAGAAGCTTTCATCATAGGTCGCAATTTCTTGAACAACAATCGGACGTTGCAAGTTGGCTGATTCTTTGAAAAAGTAATCTCGAACTGGAGAATATTTTAGCCAACCTCCTATTTCAAAAGAATACACCGTGTTACCAACAATAATTGCCGTATGCCCTTTGTTTTTAAGCGCTACTCCTATAGGCCCAACATTACCAACGCAAGTAAGAACTGCCAGTCTCCTAAAAAGTTCTTTAGGTAAAGCTTCAATATAAATTTTTTCTTTTAGTTGGTTGGGCTTGCTCTTTGGGTCTATAAAATTGATTTCTTCGATATAAAATTCGTTTGTTGTAACATCAATTTTAAAATCAATACGACCGGTCCAGTTTTTATGCATTAAAAAACCTGAACCTTCGTGGGGTTCGGCCCTATAATCTATAAGCGTTGGCCATTTTTTATTTATGGGTGCGTTATGCGACTCAAAGAAATTCTGGGCGGGTAATTGATCGTATTTTTTGATTAGTTTTTTTATGATTTCTTTTTGTTCGGGGCTTTCGCTTGGAGCTTGCCGATATTTTTTCTCTAATTCCGAAATGTCAGATAAAATTTGTTCGCGTAGATGATCCTTGGGTGTTTTGTATGGTTTTAATTCGGTCATTTGACGTAAAGTTTGATCAAATAACCTTTCCATACGTTTGCGGGATTCCTCTGGAGAAGTTCCAAAGACAAAATCATCGTCTTTATATTTTGTGTTTAGAATATCATCTAATGTTCGGATAGATTTTGATGCATCTAAATTAAATTCGAAAATATAACATTTGCATGGACATAGATCCCTATTTTTTATACGGATCCATCCCTTTGCTTTTTTTCCTGATAGCCACATTACTTCGCCGACCCAAACTTTTTTGATGTGACTTCCTTTTGCGCCGGAATAGGCATTCTCTTTTTTATAAAGATTCCATAAAACCTTTGTATTTGGGTGCGTTGTTGGAAACATGGAGTTTTTTACCTTTGATTGAAAAAATCAAAAGTATCAAAAATCTTTTAAGGATACTAGAAAAAATTTTCACATGCAGAAAATTAAAGAGCAAAATATTAGGCGAAAAACCCAATTAATATAACAATTTATAGAAAAGAAGGTGGAGGACTTAAAACACTAAAGGGATATCCTTAAAATATAACGATATCTCATAGAAAGCCAATAGGCTCCAATACAGTAGGGGCGATTAGCGATATAAAGGGGAAATACCTAAACAAGTAGAAAATTTTTAAAGTTAAATAAAAGTAGAGAAGCGTTTAAAAACTAAAAGTCTCTAAATTATCTACCAAATAATTTAGTTTTCGATGGTTAAAAAACCGTTATCAATCATTTGAATCATCAAAGATTTAAGGTGTTCTAGATACATTTCCAAAACTTGTTCTTCATCCATACATGTTTCACCCGCCGCTCCGGCTACTTCGTTTGAAAGGTCTGTTAGAATCGAACTCATTGTTTTCTCCTTAGCTAAATTAATAATACTACGAAGTTAAAGCAAAGAGCATGCCAACACCAAAGAACTTTTTTTTAATTTCTATAACTCACTATAAAGTAATGAGTTATAAGAGGGTAAAACAGAATTGACTGGATGGTTACTACTGAAAAAGTGCGGAATTTGCACTAGTATGGAGAAAAATTTTCCAAGCGCCTAGGTAAGATTTAAAAGGCAAAAAAAAACGGCGTCTTTTTAAGACGCCGTTTCTATAAATTTATAGCTAAAAATTAAGCTATTGTATTAACTCTTGCTAACCCTTCGATCAAACTGCCTTGCCTTTCAAAGGGTTGTTCAACCGCATTTTGAACCGCAAAGCTAACTGGGTTGGTTTCAGAAACAATTTCTCCAACGACTGTCGGGGGGTCGTTTCCTAAATCATCTTCTACGCGAGGAACAGAGCGGTTAACGCCGCCTCTTAAACTTATACGATCCGCAGTTCTAGAGAGATCGCCATTACTTTCTGAAAAATCTTCGGTATCTACTGGATCTGCTTGAAGAACTTGGGAAGCGGCAGTATTCCTGACGCCAAAAGTCCTTGCGGCATCTATCGCATTAAATCCTTGTACGTTTACGTCTACCATTTTTCACCTCAGGAAAGGGTTGTGGTTAATAATGCAAAACTCCATACACGCTGAAACACTCCCTTCCCTGGGACATCTCATTATACCTCTTTTTAAATAATTTTGTACATAAAATTAAGCGTTTAAAAGTAAATTTTTTTTCAGAACTTATTAAAAAAATAGGAAGTTATTAGGGTTTTTCTACAAAAAAAGTGTTAATATATCCCAATAAGTTTGGCATTTCCAAGTTTAACTAAAAACTCCATTTTTTGGCTATTTCCTTCTAGTTTTAACTTCTGTTTTTTCAGTAAATCTCCCAAATCATCTTTGATTGTTTTATTTTATCCCCAAACAAGTTTTCAAATTTATTTGGATAGATTTCCACTGGTGAATTCTCTCAGATATTCTTAAATTAATGAATTAATTAAAAATTAAGGTTGATTTAACCATGGGCATTGATAAAAAAAAGTTTTGGGAAAATAAAATTCAAGTTTGGGAAAAGGATAGGTATCAAATTGAAGATGATAAGAGTAAGGTGAAAACAGACTCTAGCCATATCGCTGGTTCTTCTTTACAGTTTAGGTTTGAATCAACTGCTGAATTACTAAAACCCTATTTAGATGGAAAAAAAATTCTCGATATAGGATGCGGCACCGGAATTTTCTATAATGAAATAAAAGACACCAACTTAGATCACTATTATGGATTCGATTTTGCTGAAAACGCGATTCTGGAAGGGAAAAAGAAATTTGAGGGCCCAAAATGTTCTCTTTTTGCAAGTACTATTGAAGATTTTGATTTTCCGGAATGCGATATAGCCGTTGCCCTGGGCGTTTTAGATTGGCTGGAAAACGACGAAATAGAAGCGCTTTTCAAAAAAACCTATCCTCGAAAATTCCTTTTTGCGATTTCAGAAAGGACAGCTTCAGTTACTCGCTTGATACATGCTATATACTGTTTTATTTCTTATGGCTGGAAATCTCAAGGTTACGTTCCCAAATACCATACTACGGACGAAATAATAAAAATTGCTGAAGCGGTTGGCTATAAAGATATAAAAATCTACAGACATCCAAAACTGAGATTTGGAGCCTATCTTTATTGTCTCGATTAATAACCGTTTTTCTTTTTATCTTTTTCCATCCTAAAAGTTTCTTTCCTGTTATTAGAAAATATGCCGGCTTACCAAAACTATTTTGACGATCAAGCAAATAAATATAGCGAAAACTCTGATAAAGGTTTTTGGGCTTTTTTACGACAAAAAGAAAGAGAGCCCGTATTACAAGCCTTGGAACCCTTTAAAGGCATGAATTGCATCGATTTAGGATGTGGCGCAGGGTATTACGCCAAACTTTTATCAACTTATTCCCCTTCGCTCATAGTAGGAGTTGACCGCTCGCTAACTATGTTAAGGCAATTAGAAAATACAAACATCTTAAGAGCGCAAGCGGATATACAAACAGTGTCTTTTCAAAAACCTTTTGATCGGGTTTTATGCGCCGGAGCTCTTGAGTTTTTAGAAGATATAGATCCGTTTCTTGAAAACGCCAAAAAGCTTTTAGCTAAAGACGGTTTAATGACTATTTTGTTACCCAAAAGAGGCATTTGGGGGTTTTGTTATAAGTTTTTTCATTGGTCGCATTCTGTTTCTATTCAGTTATTCTCTTATAGACAGCTGGAGAAAAAAATGCGCAAATTTGGATTTCAACTCAAAGCAATAACGTGCCCAACGCCAATGACTTATGTATTAAAAATTGTTCATAGGTAGGATATGAAAGAGAAAAAAGTTTTATTTTTAGCTAATGGTTTGGGTATGGGTAACTCCACTCGCTGTTTCGCAGTAATAGAGAAGCTTGTCGAAAACGGAGCGGTTGTCGATGTCATGACCTCAGGCAATGGCATTAAATTTTTTTCGGAAAAACAAGGTAAGAGCATAAACCGTTTAATTGAAACCAATAGTTTTAAATATGCAAAAGATGCCAGCGGTAAATTAAGCGCGTTTAAAACAATTCTAAGTATTTTCCAACTGGCAAAGGTTTATATAGAAAATAATAAACTGGTTAAACGCTATATAAAAGAAAACCGACCTTCAATTGTAGTAACTGATTCTGAGTATGTTTTTTTGCCAATGTGGTTTTCCAAAACACCCATTGTCGCCCTTAATAATTCCGACATGGTCGTCACGTCTTTTTTAAAGTTTCCAAATAAACCGTTTTCTATATACCCGCAATTCTTTCTGGTCGAGTTTTTTGACTTTTTATTTCATTTAATTGTCGCAAACAAAGTTATTAGCCCGCGTTTGGATTGTTCGAAGTCATTTGGAAGAAAATTTATAAAGGTTCCGCCAATTGTTAGAAAAAATGTCCAGGGAACCGTGCTTGATGGAGACATCAAAAATGGAGTTATCATGTTGAGCGGCTCAACTTTTGGATCCAACGTTGACCTTCATGGCGAAAAATTTCCTTTCCAAATAGACGTAATTGGTCGCGAGGGAGAGAACTCTGAAGGTTTAACCTTCCATGGGAAATTAGTAAACAACCTTCATTTATTAAATAAAGCGGATTTTCTTGTTATTAACGCCGGTTTTAGCGCCGTTTCCGAAGGGGTCTGTATGAGAAAACCCCTGATTGTTATTCCCGTTGAAAATCATGCAGAACAATTCATAAACGCTAAAATGGTGGAAAACCTTGGCATTGGCTTTATGGCTTCGGCAGATGATATGGCCGATTCAATTAAAACCGTTACTCAAAAAATTGAAGACTTTCGCGAAAAATGTAAATTATTAAATTGGGAACAAAATGGCGCGGAAGAAGCCTGCAAAGTTATCTTATCTTTTTTAATTGACGATTAATAAAGCTTCAATTCTCTACGCGGGCATAAGGCTAAAATGACCGGCAATCTGGAAAAAAAAGTAATAATTTGCGCCGATGACTTCGGCATAAGCCCTGGCGTTTCAAAAGGAATCCTCAAATTAGCCGAAAATAAAAAAATATCCGCTACCAGCGTCATGGTTTGTTTCGACGGTTGGTCGCAAGAAGCTAAATCTTTAATTGATTTTCAAAACCAGATAGACATAGGGCTCCATTTCACCCTGACGGGAGCTATCCCAATTTCCTCTCCTCAAGAAATTCCGTCATTAGTCAATTCACAAGGAGAGCTGGCAAGTCTGGGCGATTTTATAAAAAAATGTTTTCTTAAAAATATAAAATCGCAAGATATCAAACGTGAATTTTACAAGCAATTCGATAGGTTTGTAGAGTTTTTTGGTTTTGCTCCTCATTATATAGACGGGCATCATAACGTGCATCAATACCCTGTAGTTAAAGAGGCGTTGCTGGAGTTATTCATAGAAAAACTAGAGGGACAAAGGTTTTACGTAAGAAACACTTCGGTGCCTTTTAAAAAAGCTTTTAGACAAGGCGCGAATTTTTTAAAAATTTTTCCAATCAACCTATGGGGAACGCCTTATAAAAAATTATTACAGTCAAATGAGGTCCAAACCAATTCCAGCTTTATGGGAATCTACGACTGGAGGCAACCAGAGTTATTTGGTCAAAACTTTAAAAGGTTTTTGCGAATGTCTTCCATAGAAAATGGGATCATCATGACTCACCCAGGATTGCCAGACGATAGACTTAAAAAGAGAGATGCCTTTAACGATGGAAGAGAAATGGAGTTTAATTTTCTAAATAAAATGGATACAGAAAATATTTTTGAATCTGTGATAATCGTTCCTTCAAAATTTGAGTATTAACTTGTACCAGTCAGATCCAAAACTCTTCTATTTGCTCTAAACGTTTCTCAGCTAAGAGTAAAGCAGCTTCTCTAAATATTAAGTCTTTTTTTTCGTGGGCGCGCATGATTTGGTAGGTTTCCTGAACATTTTGAGAAATGGTATGAGAAATCAATTTTTCTAAATAGCTTTGAGGTCCTTCCGCGATTCTTTTATCTCGATAGTTTTTATCCGCAGTCATTTTTAATTCAACGGCACAGCCAATAACGCCTCCAGCATTCACGATAAAATCGGTTAAAGAAAGTATATTGCGCCTGTTTTGCAAATAGTATTCTGTCATTTTGCTGCTTGGCGTGTTAGCTCCTTGAATAACATATTTGCATTGTATCCGGTCGGCGTTTTTTGAAGTAATAGCGTCGGGGCGAGCTGCGGGAATCAATATGTCACATGGAGCTTCAAGCACACGGTCAATATTGTCATGAGAAAATCTTTTTTCGACAGTTGAAGAATAATTTGCGATTCCATTAGGGGACTTTCGTATTTTATTTAAAGCGTTGACGTCTAAACCATCGGGGTTCCAAAGAGCGGCGTTGATATCCGAAGCGCCAACTATTATCGCCCCAGCATTTTGGAGTTTTAGCGCGATTTCCGCTCCAACATTGCCAAACCCTTGAACGATTACTTTAGAGTTATTTATAGAAAAGCCTTCAATTAACGACTCTAAAGTTTCTGCGGCGGCAAACAACCCACAAGCAGTCAACCCCCAATCGTCAATCGGAATGCCGCCTGTTTCGTATGGGCGACTAACCGCGCCGCGCATATGGTTATTGGTTTCTAATTTTTCCGAGAATTTACTAAAAATTACCTGCATATCGCGTTCATCGGTTCCCATATCCGGAGCCGGGATATAGCTCTCAATGGGAAATAATACATCCGCATAAAGAGACATTAATTCTTCTTTTAATTCAGGGTCTTCGCGAAAATAATCGGGATCTGCTACCAAGCCGGCCTTGGCTCCGCCCAACGGTAAGTTTGCGGCTGCGTTTTTATGCGTCATGATATAGGCAAGGCGCGAGATTTCCTGCATAGAGATGTCTTTTGCCATCCGGGTACCGCCTAAACCGGGACCTCGTCCCGTGTGATCTACTATTACATAACCCCAAGTTTGATTGTTTGCCGGGTCGAATAACCGAAATTGGTTTTCCGGGATTCTTTGCGATGAAAACGAGTTCTCGTCGGTGGATTTGACGATTTCTTCAGCTTCTAACTTCTTAGGCAGTTCGATCTTCATATAATCAATTAAACAGTGGTTATTTCACATTTTCAATGCTAATTTATTTTTTTCATTTTTAAACGAAGTAGACGCTATAAAATTAAAAAGTTAGATGAAATACGTCCCCAATCAAAACCAAATTCGCGACTGGATTGAAAGAGGTTTGAAAGAAGACCTTGGCGAAGGCGACATCACTACAGATAATATAGTTTCCAATGATTTGGAGTGGCAAGCGGAAATTGTAGCCAAGCAAAACCTCATAATTTGCGGAATTCCTTTTTTTGAAAAAACTTTTTTTTCTCTCGACGATAAAATTGAAACGATACCTTATTATTCCGACGGCGATTTGGTTGAGTCGGGTCAAAAAATTCTCAGTTTAAAAGGCAAAGCGTGCGTTTTATTAAAAGGGGAACGCACCGCTTTAAATATTTTGCAACGGTTGAGTGGAATTGCAACCTTGGCTAACGAGTTTGTTAAATTAGCCGGCAAAATAAAAATTTTAGATACCAGAAAAACTACCCCCGGCTTAAGAGTTTTTGAGAAATACGCCGTTGCCTGCGGCGGCGCGGAGAACCACCGCTTCGGTTTGTTTGACGCCGTCATGATAAAGGATAACCACATTAAAGCGGCTGGATCGATAAAAGAAGCGGTTTCCAAGATCAGAGCCAATTTAAATAATTCTTTCAAAATTGAAGTTGAAGCAACCAATTTAGATGAAGTTAATGAGGCGTTATCAAGTAATGTAGATAGAATTATGCTCGACAATATGACGATAGACGAAATGAAAGAAGCCGTGCGTCAAATCAATAAAAAAGCCGAAATCGAAGTTTCAGGCGGTATAAATAAAGAGAGTATTAAAAATTTAACCGAACTTGATATCGATTATATTTCTATAGGAGCTTTGACCCATTCATTCAATGCGGCAGATATATCGATGAGATTTTTATAGAGCTAAGGTGGTATAATTTAAGGTAGCGTTAACGACACAGGATATGAAATGCCTTGCAAAGATAGTTCCTCACAATGCGTTATCCATTTGGACTCCAACGAGCATTTGGTCGATTTTGATTTTTCTAAAATCACTTGTAATAAAGAAATAGGGGGAGGGACGGGTTATAACGAACATTGCAAAGGAATGAAAGCGGAAAAAATACTCGATATTGATTTTGAAAAAGCTTCTAAAGCGCTGAAGTTAAAAGACCCTGAAGACCGTTTTTTTCTATACCTGGAATGGTCGGCTTTGCGAGCCGGGATTATCCAGTATTTAGGCAAAGAACCAGATTTCGATCCAGAACGCTATCAAATCGGTCTAATTGATTACAGCGAAGAGGGCGTAAAAATACGCCAAGTCATAAGACCTCCTCAGGAAATGCCCAAAATCATTCCCTGTTCCGTCCGATCTAATTAATCCCCATACAATCTTACTAGCCTAACGTATCCTTGAGAGAAGTCTTTGTCAAAGGTTTGAGCCATGCCGCTGGCGTATGACATATAAAAAGCCGCTTGTTGGTCGAAAGGCAAACACCAGCAACCGTTCCCGCCGCCGGGTTCAAATATCTGATCGATGTGAATTTCTGCCTTAGACCTTGCCATAATTGTTGAATCAGGCATATATAATTTTTCAGCTTCGTCCTTTTCAGGGATTCTCCAATCCCAAAAACCAAGGTAAGCTTCTTTATTCATTTTATCCACAAAAGCCATCGCTTCGTTAAAATCCAGCCAGTCTTGTTCAATTTGCCAGGAGTCTTTAATGCTCCAAACCAAACCTGTTTCAGTGTCTTTTGCGGTTCCATCTCCATTATTAATAAATCTAGCAGTATCGTTCATAATCCCAACTCTTAAGATTAAAAATTAAGCCAATCAAAATACAGAGTAATGATATCGGAAAATAAGTTGTTTTGAAAATGTTAAACTAAATTTTACCGAACACTAGTGATAAATAAGTATCAAAAAATTTTTGGATTTTTCCATAAAATTTGCTAGAAAACTAAGTTTAAGTTTAATTTTAGGTTCAACAAGAGAAAATAAATGTTTTTTTCGAGAGCGGTAAAAATTTCATTGTCATTTGCTAGTATCTTAGCCCTTACTTTAGGGTGTTTCCCCGAAGCGTTCGCAAGTTTAACCCAAGGCTATGGAACAAATTTTCTTTTAATAGGAGTTGCAACCGGTTGTGGAGAAAAAATTACGCCTATTGAAACCTATGACAAAATAGCTTATTTCTCTCTTGCAGGCGGACTAGGAATGGTTTTTCTTTCCACCTTTTTGAATTCTAAAAAACTCCAAGTTGCTTTAGCGATTTTAGCGCTTATACCTCTGACTGCATGGGGATACGTTAAGTTTCAAGTCGACTACGACCAAATCAGAAGATTGACTTTTACATACAACGTTCAGACAGAAAGAACTTTAGCTAATATCGCCGAAGGACAGGAAAGGTACAAGTCTGAGCATGGAAAGTTTTTGAAAGACCTTATAAAATTAAGAGCCCACGTTGCCGGTTCTCATGGTTTAGACGAATGCGTTGAAATTTTAAGTTTAGATGCGCATTATGATTATTGGACCGCTTCAGCAAAACAAGTTTCAAGTCCGGATATTATTCGCTGGGATAGTCGAAAGGGGAGTTCGCTTAAAAAGGGGTAGGCTCGAAATTAAGAATCAACGTTTCCATTTTTTTTCAACCAGACCATTGTTTCTTTGAACGTCGCTATAGGTTTCCTTATAATGATTAGTAGCCTACAGCTATTAATTTCCGAGAGTGTGCAGTGATCAGATTTAAAATTAGATTTCTATTTTTTGCAATAGCCTTATTCCTATTCTCCGTTACTAATGTTTCTGCGGAGAAATTAACGTTAGACGTTTTAGTGAAAAAAGGACAACCGCTCTTTATTCACTATTGTTCCCATTGTCATGGCGTCAAAGGTAATGGAGAAGGTTTTAACGCTGATTATATGGATCGACAACCTGCAAATCTGACCGATCCTGAATTTATGGCGAAAAGGAAAGATAGCAGAATATATCGAGTGATTAAAAAAGGAGGACCAGAAGTTCGCAAGTCCAATCTAATGCCTTCTTTTGGAAATACTTTATCGGAATTAGAAATATGGTCGCTTGTCGCTTATGTCCGAACGCTTTCTGGAATGGATTTAAAAGAGTTCCCAAAGGACTTAAATGGTAAAAGGCCCGAAATAAAAAAAATCGGTAAAAAAGATTGGTCTGATTTTAACGCTTGGAAAAAATCTGGAGGTTTGGATAAAGACGCTGTCTTTGGCGAACTGCTGGTAAACAACAAGAAAAGTTGTCCTGCATGCCATACAATTGGAGGCGAGGGGGGAGTTTTGGGCCCTGCGCTGACACGCGCCAGTTTACTGTATTCTCCAGAGTGGCTCTTTCAGTGGTTAAAAAATCCTCAAGCGATCAAACCCAATACTAAAATGCCAGATCAAGGGTTGAACGATAAAGAAATCAAATCAGTTATAGCATTTCTCATGGGATTGGTTGGAGAAGACGAAGAAGAACTAAAAACTACCCCAAAGGGTGATGCAGAAAACGGTAAAAAACTTTTTTTCGATCTAAAGGGCAAAGCCAAATGCGTTAAATGCCATTCCATCAACAAAGAAGGCGGAAAAATTGGACCCGATCTAAGTTTTGTTGGGTCGAGCAGGGCGGAAGGTTTTTTACTGGAGTCTATAGTTGACCCGAATAAAGTGTTAACTTCCGGATTTAATACAGTTTCAGTTATCACCAAAGACGGAAAGTTTTATAACGGAATTCAAAAAAATGAGACATTTGAGTCTTTTGATCTTGTAGATGAAAAAGGCAAAGTAAACTCAATAAATCGTAACCGCATCAATAAGTTTAAATTCGCCGATAAGTCTTTAATGCCGGAAGATTTTAAAAAGAAACTTTCCGAGAAGGAAATCGCCGATATTGTCAGCTATTTAAAAAGCCTGGAATTTCACGCCAATTAATTTTCTAAAGCGGTTTGCGGCCTCTCTTCCGCAATTCCCACATACGACTTTCTCTAATTTTCTAGCGTTTTAATCGCTTTTCCTAAAACCTTCTTAAATTATTGCATGCAAAAATTAAAATTAATTTGATATAATTGCGATGAACTTATTGGTTTTTAGATCAAAATAAATTAGAGAAATAAATCTGCTATTTAATCTCACAAGTGGGTTTAATTCCCCGTGGCTTGCCACGTAAAAATAAGATTTATCTAGGATACTCCGTCCGCTTGCGGCGGGGTCGTTCATTATTTTTAGAAAAGAGAATTAAATGTCTGGCGGTTTAAACCAAGAGTTCATCAACAACCCAAAAATATTTTTAACAGCAAACTATATATCAACAAGGACCTTGGGTAAAAGTCAAATTCCTTTAAAATCGCCTTATGACTTTGAAATAACTTCACTATATAAACAGGGAATGGATGAAACTATTTCTATAAAAGGTAAGGCAGTTCTTCTCAATAATTTAAATATAAAAAAAAGAATAGAAAATGATCCAACTATCGAAGCAATTTGGTGTCCACAAGGCGGTTCCGTTGAAATCCCAGTTGTATCTACAGGGGCAAATTATGTGTTCACCCCTGACTTTACGGGGTGCTCGCTTTTAGTTGACCAAATAAAGGATGATACCTATAAGGTTTATCATGTCGAAGGAGGTAAATTTCATTTCCAATATTTAAATAAAGATCATGGAATTGGCTTTGCCGGCGGATTAGGAGATGGAGATTATTTTAAAAACGCAGGGGACGGTGCTTTTGCATTTGTGAGATATGAAGATCAAAGGTGGTGGATTTATTACCAAAAAAAATCGGGACTTGGAATTGGAGATAAGAAAGGTCAGTTTGTAGTCCAAGGTTTAAACTCTATTGCTGGGGGAGGGAAAATACCCATCGGTAATTTAACAAGAGAAAGAAATGTCAGAATTCCAAAAATTGGAAATATTTTATGGAGTAGCCTAATTAGTCCCGACAATTTTAACAAATTTAGAAACTTGATTGTCCCTCAAAGGGATATACCAAACCCAGAATTTTGGGATTGTAACGCTACTATTAATATGTCTGAAGATAAATGCAATATATTTTAAAAAATGAGTTTTTTACTTTTTTTGTAAAACAGTTTTAATATATTTCTACTTTCTTTCCCCAAAAAATTCAAAAGAATTACCCAAGTTTAAGACTTAATTCAATCCCGCTACCCAATAATTGCTAATAATGTTAAATTATGAGACTTTTGTTTTTGAATGATTTGGTTTTGCTCCCTTCAAAAACTAAAGGAATTCCTCGATTTTTCCGATAAATAAAGGCAAATTCTTTTTTAAACCAATCGATAAACCGAAAGGTTTTGATGAAAAGAGCAAAGTATTTGATGGTGATTGGCGGGGGAGTTTTTCAGGTTCCCTGCATCAAAACCGCCAAAGAAATGGGGGTAAAAGTCGTCGTTACCGACTATCAGGCAGACGCGCCCGGAATGCTCCTGGCCGACCATCCCCTTGTTGTCAGCACCCGCAATATTAACCTCACAGTTAACGCCGCTAAAGAATTTCATCACTCGTGCCCCTTAAGCGGGGTCATGACCGTTGGCACAGACGCTTCGCAAACCGTCGCCGCCGTTGCAAACGCTCTGGGCTTGCCCGGGATCCCTTTTGCCGTCGCAGAACGAGCCACTGACAAAATAAAAATGCGCCGTTGTTTAAAAGAAGCGGGCGTTCCAGTGCCGGATTTTCGGGATGTATGGTCTTATGAAGAAGCCGAAAAAGCCATGTCTGAGATGCCGTTTCCATTAGTTGTCAAACCCTGCGATAACATGGGAGCGCGCGGAGTAAAAAAAATATCAAAACCCGAAGAATTAAAGACCGCTTTTAGAGAAGCCAAAGAAGCGTCGGTGAGCGGCAATATTATTTTAGAAGAATATATGGATGGTCCTGAACTAAGCATAGACGCGCTGGTTCACAACGGACAAATTGAAATCACGGGCGTTGCCGACCGTATTATTGAAAAACCTCCTTATTTTGTTGAGATGGGGCACACCATGCCTTCGGCCCGGCCCCAGTTTGAGTTAGACGAAGCCATTGACGTCTTCAAATCAGCCCTTCGCGCTTTGGGAGTCACCATTGGAGCGGGAAAAGGCGACATCCGGTTAACTTCTGAAGGACCAAAAATCGTTGAAGTGGCTTCGAGGCTTAGCGGCGGTTGGATGTCCGCTTATACATACCCACTATCTACTGGGGTTAATTTATACAGGGCGGCGATCGAAATTATATTAGGCGGTAAACCAAGCTTCTTAAAGCCCAAGAAGGATTGGGTTTCTGCAGAGCGCGCATTAATAGCCGAACCCGGAAAAATTCTTTCAATCAAAGGCGTTGATGAGGCAAGAAAAATTAAAGGCGTTGCGGAAGTGATTTTGCTTAAAGAACCAGGCGATATGGTTTCTGAGATGAAAAGCAATATGGGAAAAGTTGGCTATGTAATAACCGCCGCAAAGGACCGTCAGGAAGCCGTTTTAATAAATAATATGGCGCGAGAAACTATTCGTATCGAAACAGGCCCCGCTGACGATCTCACTTGGGATATTATTCGCAACAACGCTCGGAAAAAATTCTATGTGGCTTGCAAAGCTTGTATTGTATGCGACGGTCATGAATGCGCCGGTCGGGTTCCTGGAATTGGGGGTATTGGAACAGGAGAATCTTTCAAAGTTAATCTTACCGCTTTAAACAGGTACATGATTAATCTTCGCACGATTCACGGCGTTCGATCTCCAAATCTGACAACCGAACTCTTTGGCCAAATGTTAAGCCTGCCTTTACTTGCGGCTCCAATTACTGGAATGGAAACCAACCTAGGCGGCGGTATGAGCGAAGAAGAATATGCCGACGCGGTTATTAACGGTTGTATTGACTCTAGCATAATTGGAATGGTGGGAGACGGCGCCAGTCCGGAAAAGTACAAAATTGGTTTACAGGCAATTAAAAGGTCTGGCGGATTGGGAGTTCCGGTTTTCAAACCCCGCAGCGACAATCAAGAAATTATCAAACGGTTTGAAGCAGCTCAAGAAGCTGGTGCCTTGGCGGTTGGCGTTGATATCGACGCAGCTTCTTTCAAAACAATGACAATGAAAAAGCAAACCGTTGGCCCCAAAACTCTTGAAGATTTGAAATTATTAAAATCGCATCTTTCCGTTCCCTTTATTTTAAAGGGAATCATGAATGTCGAAACCGCTCTTTTGGCAATTGAAGCTGGGGCCGATGCTATCGTGGTTTCCAAT